>CANPYK010000011.1 GCA_947588605.1 uncultured Oscillospiraceae bacterium | reverse complement strand
AAAAAGAAGAGAGTTGCCAAGGAATCCTTGGTAACTCTCTTCCTTTTTTACGAGACTTTTTTCACAGCCCCTTTTTTCGCACGTATCCCCTTGGCATTGAAAGGGCGAAGCCCTTTCAAGCCAGCTTTAACCGAACACCTTGATCAGGAACCCCGCGGCAATGGCGGAGCCGATGACGCCGGCGACGTTGGGGCCCATGGCGTGCATCAGGAGGAAGTTGGAGGGGTTGGCCTTCTGGCCCTCCACCTGGGCCACGCGGGCGGCCATGGGGACGGCGGAGACGCCCGCCGCGCCGATGAGGGGGTTGATCTTCCCGCCGGAGAGCTTATACATGAGCTTGCCCACGAGAAGCCCGCCCACCGTGGAGAAGCAGAAGGCGATGAGGCCCAGAAGCACGATCTTCAGGGTGTTCAGCGTCAGGAACCGCGCCGCCACGGTGGTGGCGCCCACGCTGATGCCCAAAAAGAGCGTGACGATGTTCATGAGGGCATTTTGCGCCACGTCGGAAAGGCGCTCGGTGACGCCGGTCTCCCGCAGGAGGTTGCCGAACATGAGGCATCCGATGAGGGGCGCTGTGGAGGGCAGGAGCAGGATGACGAAGCCGGCCACCACGATGGGGAAGACGATCTTCTCGGTCTTGCTGACCTCCCGCAGCTGCTCCATCTTGACGGACCGCTCCTTCTCGGTGGTCAGCGCCCGCATGATGGGCGGCTGGATCATGGGGATGAGGGCCATGTAGGAGTAGGCGGCGATGGCGATGGGGCCAAGAAGCGCCGGGGCTAACAGCATACACGTCAAAATGGCCGTTGGCCCGTCCGCGCCGCCGATGATGCCGATGGAGGCGGCCTGATTGCCGGTAAAGCCCAGCAGGATGGCCCCGAAGAAGGCGAAGAACACGCCGAACTGGGCCGCCGCGCCCAGGAAGAAGCTCTTGGGGTTGGCGATGAGGGGCCCGAAGTCCGTCATGGCCCCCACGCCGATGAAGATGAGGCAGGGGTAGATGCCGGCCTTCACGCCGATATAGAGGATGTCCAGAAGCCCGCCGTAGTGGGCGATGTCGGTGAAGCTCAGCTCCGCGTCTATCTTCCCGTCGATGTCCGTGACCACGGTCTCGTCAAACTCCGGGGAGGCCACCAGCGCCTGGACGTCGGCGTAAAGGACGTCGCCGGTCTTTGTCTCGTCGGCAAAATACGCCTCGATCTCGCCGGAGGTCCTGCCGCAGGCCCGGGCCGCCAGATAGTAGTAATACTCGTCCTGGGTGTAGACGCGCTCGGCGGTGTTGTTGTAGAGGGCGTAGTCGTTGACCACGTCGTAGGGGCACTCGTGGACGTAGGCGTCCCACATGCCCATATGGTAGAGCCCCGCGCCGGGGAGGTTGGTGAGGAGCGTCCCGAAGGCGATGCCCACCAGCAAAAGGGGCTCAAATTTTTTCTTGATGCCCAGGTACAAAAGCACCAGGGCCACCGCGATCATGAGGAGGGACTTCCAGCCGCCGGCCAGGAAAAAGGCGTTGAAGCCGGAGTCCATCCAAAGACCCTTCAGGGTCTCCAGAATTTTTCCCATGGTCTACGCCCCCTTACGCCAGGACCACCAGGGGCGAACCGGTCTCCACCTTCGCGCCCTTCTGGATGACCACCTGGGACACGGTGCCGTCGCGGGGCGCCATGATCTCGTTCTCCATCTTCATGGCCTCCAGGACCACCAGCACGTCGCCGGACTTCACCGCCTGGCCCGCCGCCACGTTGACCTTCACGATGGTCCCGGGCATGGGGGCGTTGACGGGCTCTCCCCCGGCCACGGCGGGCGCGGGCGCGGGAGCGGCGGGGGCCGGCGCGGGGGCCGCCGGAGCGGCGGGCGCGGCGGAGACGGCGGGGGCGGGAGCCGCCGCGTCGTACTCACTGAGGAGCATGGCCTCGCCGTGCTCCACCTCGACCTCATAGGTCTTTCCGTTCAAAGTTACCAGATATTTCATTTCTTCCTGACCTCCCTGATCGAGATGAAGCGCAATTCGTTGATGGGCATTTTAAGCTCGTCGGCCACGATGGCCATGATCATGGCCGCGTCCCGGTCGGGCGTGTCGTAGAGCTTCAGCTCTCCCGCCGAGCCGGGGGCCTTGGGCCCCTCGGGCTTGGGCGCGGGAGCGGCGGGGGCCTTCGCCTCCGGGATGGGCAGCGGGTGGGCGGCCTTTTTGAGGCTCATGGCCTTGCCCACCAGCACCACCACGAGCACCAGAAGGGCGATGCCCAGAAAGACGATGGCGTAGCCCATGACGGCGTCGATGAGCGCCTCGGACAGCTTCATTTTCATGGCGCTCACTCCTCCACGATGGTGTACTTCACGTGGTGCTCCTCTTCCTCCCGGCGGCTTTGCAGGAACTTCACCGTCTGGTCGGGGTAGCAGATCCAGCTCATCAGGTCCTCCTCGCTCCTGGCAAGATTTCCGAGAGCCGCCTGGGCGTCCCGGAACTCCTGCCCCGTGCGCCTGGCGTCCTCGACGCGGCAGTCGGCGGGCTCGTTGCCCGCGCCGATGATCTTGTCCTGGAGAGCCTTACTTACCGGCGCGGGGGCGATGCCGTACTCGCCACGGAAGTAGTTTTTGATCTCGTTGGAGATCTGCTTATACCGCTCGCCCATGAGGACGTTGACCACCGCCTGGTTGCCCACCATCTGGGAAAGGGGCGTCACCAGCGGGGGATAGCCCAGGTCCTTTCGTACGTTGGGGATCTCGACCAGCGCCTCGTCGAACTTGTCCATGGCGTTCATGTCCTTGAGGTTGGCGATCATGTTGGAGAGCATCCCGCCGGGGACCTTGTAGACCAGCGCCTGGGAGTCGGTGCCCATGGACTTGGGGCTGATGAGGCCGGAGTCGATGTACTTCTGCTTCACAGGCTTGAAGAAATCGTTGACCTTGTTGAGCACGGCCTCGTCAAGGCCCGTCTCATACCCCATCTGCGTCAGGGCGTAGTAAAGCGTCTCCGTGGCGGCTTGGCTGGTGCCGTTTGAGAAGCAGGAGGTGGCGGTATCGATGACGTCCACGCCGGACTCCACTGCCTTCAGGAGCGTCATATACGCCATGCCGGTGGTGCAGTGGGTGTGGAGGATGAGGGGAATGTCGCCCACCTCGTCCTTGATGCCCTTGATGAGGCCTTCGGCCTCGGCGGGGGACATGGTGCCGGCCATGTCCTTGAGGCAGATGGTGTCAAAGCCCATGTGCTTGAGCTCCTTGCACATCTCCACATACTTCTGGACGGTGTGGACGGGGCTCTGGGTGTAGCTGATGCACCCGGACGCCACGGTGCGGGCGGTGGCGTACTTCTTCGTCGCCTCCAGGGCGGTCTTGATGTTGCGGAAATCGTTGAGGGCGTCGAAAATGCGGATGACGTCGATGCCGTTTTTGATGGAGAGCTCCACGAACTTCTCCACCACGTCGTCGTGGTAGTGCTTGTAGCCCAGAAGGTTCTGGCCCCGGAGGAGCATCTGGAGCCGGGTGTTCGGCATCCGCTCCCGGATCTTCCGCAGCCGCTCCCAGGGGTCCTCATTGAGGTAGCGCAGGCAGGAGTCAAAGGTCGCGCCGCCCCAGCACTCCACGGAGTAGTACCCGGCCTTGTCCATGGTGGACAGGATCTTCTCATAGTCGGCGTAGGGCAGGCGCGTCGCCATCAGCGACTGGTTCGCGTCCCGCAGCACCGTTTCAGTAAACTGGACCCTTTTCATGAAAGTTTTACCTCCGTCAGGGATAAAATGGTTCATTCAACCCGGGATTCTCCAATCCCGACCCATCATATAATACCACCAAAGCTTTCCCTTTTCAACTGTGACTTTCGCCAAATCGCAAGCCCTTTTGCGGGAGATTCCGGCGAAAATGGGAAAGCGCAAGGCCCAATACCAAAGCCCCTCCCTTGGGGAGGGGGCAGGGGGTGGGTGCGTTTTGCCGATACCGCTCCATCCTCCCACGTCCGCTGCCCCCTTCCCCCCCTCCTACGAGGAGGGGGGCGAAAATGGTTGCGGCTTCGCCGCAGATTTGATTTGCCCGCGCGGCGGGGACGGGGGACGAAGGACGGGGGACGGGCGGGTTTAGAACCCGCCCCTACAGTTTTTGGAATGTTTCCAATCCACGCCGTAGGGGCGGCCTCTCTTGGCCGCCCGCGTTTCGATGACCTCCGGTGTCGGTTAAATGGGATAACTTTCCCCATTCTCCGTAGGGGCGGACCGATGTGTCCGCCCGTGCCACGTTGCGTGACGGGAACGGGTCCGATAAAACGAAAATGGTGGTCAACCGGGCAAGGGCCGCCGTGGGCCTGCGCCCGCAGGCGCGCATCACAGCGCAACCGCCGCGAAGCGGCGGCTCTTAGCGCGGAGATGCGGCCCGTACGACGGTGTTCGGGACTGGTCAATGGTCGAAGGGCGGGTCGCCGGGGACGGCGACCCCTACGGCGGTGTTTATACCCTGCGGGTCATTGGGGCCACCCTGTCCTCCCACGCTCGCTGCCCCCCTGCCCCCCTCCTACGAGGAGGGGGCTTAAAAAGGTTGCGGCTTCGCCGCTGTTTTGGATTATCCGCTGCGGCGGGGACGGGGGACGAAGGACGGGGGACGGGCGGGTTTGGAACCCGCCCCTACAGTTTCCAATTCACCTTCAACCAACGCCGTAGGGGCCGCCTCTCTTGGCGGCCCGTGTTTCGATGACCTTCGGGGCTGGTTGAATGGAATACCCTTCCATATCCCCTGTAGGGGCGGGTTCCAAACCCGCCCGTGGGCGGTTTCGTGACGGGAACGGTTCCGCCAAATCGCACCCGCCCCCGTCTCGGAGCCCCCTCCTCGTAGGAGGGGGGCAGGGGGGGAAGCGAGCGTTGGATGACAGAGCGGCTCCTATAAACCGCACCCACCCTGCCCGTCGCGACCCTCGGGCACCCCTCCCGGAGGGAGGGGCTTTTGACGCGGCGGCGGGGGCGGGCGGGTGGGAAATTTAAAGAATGCGGCGCAAGCCGCAAACCTTTTCCCGCCGCCGTGGGACAAAGAAATCCCCCGCCTCGCGGCGGGGGGTCCTTCACAGATTTGCCTTGATCTTCTCGATCATTTCCGCGTATTCCTCGTCGGTGAGGAAGGTCTGGCCGGGGTTCATGGCGAAGACGCCGCCCCACTCGCAGCCGTCCTTGTATTTGGGGACCAGGTGCATGTGGAGGTGGCAGCCGGTGTCGCCGTAGGCGCCGTAGTTGAGCTTGTCGGGGTGGAAGGCGGCGTGGATGGCCTTCGCGGCGCGATTAACGTCGGCGAAGAAGGCGTCGCGCTCGGCGTCCGTGATGTTCACGATCTCGCTGACGTGGTCCTTATAGGCCACGATGCACCGGCCGGGGTGGGACTGCTCCTTGAAGAGGATGAGCTGGGAGACGGTGAGGTCGCAGATCTTGATGCCGAAGGCCGCCAGGGGCGCGCCTCCGACGCAGTAGCCGCAATTCGGATCCTTCATGGTGATGCTCCCTTTCTTATAAATTTGTTTTTGTCTCCGGCGCGGGGCCGGGCATTTCGGCGTCTTCCTCCTCGCCGTCGTCCGGGCCGTGCTCGGGGACGCGCTTGTTCACCCGCCAGACGACGGTGATCTCATGGCCGCAGGAGGGGCAGTGGCAGGGCCGCCGAAGGCCCCGCGCAAGCCGGCTGGGCTCCATGGCGGACCCGCACCAGGGGCACCGCAGGCACAACAATTCCCACACGAAGTAAAGCCCCAGCGCCACGGCGGCCAGGATGAAAAAGGGCCACCGGAAGACCCCGCCCACCAGGGCGGCGGCAAAGATGAGCATGAGCGCGAATGCTACCAGGATCTCAAAAAACCGGACCACACGCATGTCCCCACCTCCCCGCCGGTCTGGCTTGATATCCTCTAGTATAGCGGCACTTCGTCATCAAGTCAACAAAATTTTACTCCCACCGGCAGGAGACTTTAGGGGAATTGGCGCTTTTTCTCCTGCTTTTTTTCATGTATACTTGTAACAAATACGATCGTAGAGGGACAGCCATGCCGGAAGAGATCACCTACCGCGCCGCCCGCCCGGAGGACGCGGAACAGATCCTGAAGATCTACGCCCCCTTCGTGGAGCACACCACCGTCACCTTTGAGTACACCGTGCCCACGGTGGCGGAATTCCAGGAGCGCATCCGCAGGACGCTCGTGAACTACCCCTACCTCGTGGCGGAGGCTCATGGGGAGGTGGTGGGCTACGCCTACGCCGGCCCCTTCCGGGAACGGGCGGCGTACATCTGGAGCGCCGAGGTCAGCGTCTACGTCCGCCCGGATATGCACCGGCGCAGCATCGGCCGGACGCTCTATACCATGCTGGAGGAGATCTTGCGCCGCCAGAACGTGGCCAGCATGGCCGCCTGCATCTCCCGCCCCAACCGGGAGAGCGTCAAGTTCCACTCCTGCCTCGACTTCGAGCGCGTGGCCCGGTTCACCAAATGCGCCTATAAGCTGGGCCGCTGGGTGGACATCGTCTACATGCAGAAGATCCTCCGCGAGGACGACGGCGAGCCGGAGGCGTTTATCCCGTATTCGCAGCTGGACCGGTAGGAGCGTATTTGCCGCGCCTCCATATTTTGCCGCCCAAAAGCCCCCGGGCCGGGAGGGGCCGGGGGCAGAGAGATCAGAGGGTGGTCAGGAAATCCTTGAGGGCTTCGTCGAGGTGGATGGGAGAGAGGGAGCAGCGGGTGAAGAGCTCGGCGGCGGATTCGGCGACGGCGCGGTCGTCGGTGAAGGGTTCGGATTCCACGGGGGTGATCAGCCAGCCTCCGCCTGTCCTCTCCGCCGCTTTGAGGGCGTAACGGGAGGGGCGGGGCTCGGTGACGGCGTACTGCCAGCAGGCGCGCTGGGCGTAGAGCTCCTCCGACCTTTGAAAGAGCCGGCGCAGCTCCTCCAAAAGGCCCCTGGCGGAGCGCTGTGCCGCCGGGTGCAGGCAGTCCACCATGCCGCTGATGAGGGCAAAGGCGGTCTCCACGGGCGCGTTTCCCCCGGAGGCCATCTGCAAGGGGGTCATCCTCATGCCCTGCGCCAGGAGCTCGATGGCGTCCGCTTCGAGGTCCTCGTGAGCCTTCGACCGGGGATCCTTAAGCCGCTTGTTTGTTATGATAGACACGATGTGATTCTGTTTTTTCATAATGTATGTTCTCCTTATATCTGTGTTTGAGTAAATGGATCCGATACACAATAGAAAAGACCGGGAGGCGCGGCCTCTCGGTCTTCTTTTGTTGTGAGGGGGTCATGCCCAGACGGGTTTTGTGCTGAAAGGCATGATGGCTCCACCGCCGTTAAGGCTGGCATAAAAGACGAGCACGGCGTAGTATTGATGACCAGACGCCACCTTGAGCCTGATGGAATCGCCAAAAACGAAATCGTCGGTGGTCATCATTTCAGGGTAATCCTCGTACCAGTATGTCGCAACAATTTCATCTTTTCCAGAATTCGGGGTATCGCCCAGCATCTTGTAAACGGTAACTCTATGCGCTCCAATGGTGTCCATAATGCCTGTCCCAACAACGTTATATTCAACAGAGATATCCCCGGCGCCCCATCTGTGGATGTAGGCACCGCCTGAGGAAATATACGCGTTGGTCTGTTCCAGCGCCAAGGCGGATGGGCTGAGAACAGCAACGACCAAAACTACCAAGACAAGGTATTTTATGCTTTTTTTCAAAACTATCAACCTCCAATCGAATCAAGTATTTTGATAAAATCTTCGTATGAGTCCAAGCCTGATAAACGGCATTCAACATTATCTGATGTCCATACCGCGAGAAATTTTTCTGTGTTTGTCATAATGTGAAACTCAATTCCGTTGTGCTCATAAACTTCAAGCGGCTGATCATCGATGTTGTATGAATTCTCAGGCATTTCGGACAGTAATTGAACGTAGGATAAAACAATGTAATTCCCGTTTTCCTCAAAAACGCCAAAAATCATGTTTGACTCAGGGCCATCCAAAGAAGTTATTCTTGATTTTTCATACCCCTCCGGCCAATAGGAGGGGAGATAGCTGGAACTGACGTTGTACTGTTCCATAGCATCCTTCATCCCCTGCAGCTGCGGCGGCACCTCTTCGCTGTTTTTCCCCGATGTCCCCGCCGAAGTGAGTCCAAATGTCTCCGCCGTCCACTGGGCGATCCGGTCGAACAGGTCGAACCCCCTGGCGTAGGCCACGGCCACGGAGGCCGCCAGGAACGCGGCGATCACCGCGGCGGCGATACAAACCTTCACGAGAGTGCGGGAGCCGCGGCGCTTCTTGTCCTTGGCCTTCATCCGCTTCAGGAAGAGCTCATACGACGTCCGGGCATCCATGTGCCGCGGTTGAGGCTCCTTGCGGGAAATGGCATCCAGATACAGATCCAGAAGCTCACCGCAGGAGGAATTCTCGTCCATCTCGGACAGAAGTATATCAAACTCCTCCCTGAGATCCTCAACAGACATGGCGTCCAGCTCTTTTGCCAGCTCGTCCATATCGTGAGGGCGATTTGATATGTTCTCACCGGGACCTATAGCAGCGTCCATGGGCTCACCCCTTTCTCCTCTGTATATATCTGTGTTGAAAACAGCGTAATGTTATCACGGAAAATAAATTTTATCATTTTTCCATCAGCTTCCGGCATTTTTTGATGGCCCTGCATACCTTTACGCGGCAGTATGTCTCGGTGATGCCCAACCTCCCGCTTATCTCCTCGTAGCCGATCCTCTGCTCAAAGCGCCAGATCAGGATCTGCTTCTCGCTGTCGGAGAGCCGGGCCGGCAGGAGGTGCGAAAGCGGCTCGCCTCCCTCCGGCGCGGGGAGATCGCCGTAGTCCTCCAGAGAACGGTTGTACCTGTTGGCGTGGAGCCGGTTGTGATTGTTGACGCAGTTTTTCAATGTTTTAGCCAGCCACACCCTGGGGTCTGTATACGTCATGAGCTCATCGACTTTTTTCATCGCGATCTCAAAGGTATCGTGAATACGGTCATCTATGTCGTCCGGCGCCACCCGATACGTGATGGCTGTGGATCTCAGGTACTCGTAGTGATCTAAATACAGCTGGAGGATAAACGATCCTTTCTCTGTCATCGAGCCGCCTCCGCAAAATATCGTTCGTTTCCAAAGGCTATGGCCGCCGGGAAAAGGGCCCGAAAAGCGCGCGCCCCAGCCGATATCCAGTATACAACCGATACAGTAAAAAAAGCAAGAAAAAGAAGCGCGAGGAGCGGGACATTTCCCGCAAACGACGCGCTTGCGTGCCGCGCGGGGCCGAAAACCGCCGCGTTGGCAAATTGAGGCAGGTGCATATTGGGGAAGAATCGGCGGATACTAATTCCTGTCGATACAAATAGAGACAGGAGGACTTCATATGAAGGCAACTGGAATCGTTCGCAGGATCGACGACCTGGGAAGGGTCGTCATCCCCAAGGAGATCCGCCGCACCCTGCGCATCCGCGACGGCGACCCCTTGGAGATATACACGGAGAAGGACGGGGAGGTCATTTTCAAGAAATACTCCCCCATGGGAGAGCTCAGCGACTTCGCGGGACAGATGTGCGAGACGCTGAGCAAGTCCACGGGCCTGCCGGCGGCCATCTGCGACCGGGACACGGTCATCGCCGTGTGCGGCGTCAACCGCCGTGAGCTCTACGGCAAGGCCGTCAGCCCCGAGCTGGAGGCCGTCATGGAGGGCCGCCAGGTCTACCACCGGGGCCAGGGCGAGAAGGCCATGAGCCCCGCCGACGGCGCGGAGAAGTACGCCGTCACCGTAGCCGCCCCCATCCTCACCGAGGGCGACGTCATGGGCTGCGTCCTCTTCTTCGCCGAGGGCGACAGCACCGTCGGCGAGGTGGAATACAAGCTCGCCCAGACCGTAGCGGGATTTTTGGGGAAGCAGATGGAAAACTGAACTGGCATTTGAAGCCCGCAAAGCGGCCTTCAAATGCCAAGGGGAAACGTGCGAAAAAAGATTCAGAAATGTCTGCGGACATTTCCGAATCTTTTTTCTGCTGTTTTGCTGCGCGCACGGTCCCTTCGGGACCGCACACTCCGCAAAACAAAAGGTATTTTTTCCGACGTACGTGCCGCCGGAAAAAATGGATCGATGGGGAGATGTTGCGGAAAAGCTTTCGAATCATAGCACCCGCTGCGTCTTAGAGCCCTCCCCGCAGGGCGGGGAGGGGGAGGGGTGAGGTGGGAGCCGAAGGGTTGCAACCGGCTGCGATGAACGCACGCACCTCATCCGGCGCCTGCGGGCGCCACCTTCCCCGCCCTGCGGGGAAGGCTAAGACGGGGGACGAGAGCTCGAATACCCCGCCGCTGCGGCGGCACCCCTTTTTCCGAAAAAGGGGTCGGGGGGAATAAGGTTGCGGCGCTTCACGCCGTGTTTATAAAAAATTGCGCCGCAAAGCGGCGCAAAACCTTTTTGACCCCCTTTGGGGCAAAGGGGGTAGGGGGGATTCGAGCCCCCGTCCCCGCCGCGCGGGCAAATCAAAATCCGCGGCGAAGCCGCAACCTTTTTCGCCCCCTCCTCGTAGGAGGGGGGCAGGGGGGGCAGCGAGCGTGGGATGACAGAGCGTTTCCGACAAGCCGCACCCGTTTTCACATCGTATAATACGGCTCCAAATACTCCCGGGTATTCCGGCACATCTCGCCAAAGAGGGCCCGCGCGTCGTCCACCGTGAGGGTGGAGCAGAGGGGCTGGTGGAGGAAGGCGTTGAAGAGCTTGTCCATGTCACGCTCACGGATGCCCTCGCAGGTGAGGTCGATGTTGTCGGAGCAGCGGCGTACCAGGGCCAGGGCCCCGGAGGGGAGGGGGTCGGCGGTCAGGGGGATGACGCGGTCGTGGGTGAAGACGCAGTTGGTCTCCACGATGGAGCCCTCCGGGATGCCCTTCATCTGGCCCCGGTTGGGCATATTCACGTTGGAGACCACCGTTTCCAGCCCCAGGATGCCCCGGAGAAGGCGGACCAGCTCCTCGCCGGAGGGCTTCAGGGGAACGGGACGGCGTCCCTCGGCCATCTCCACGCTCTCCGCGATCTGGCGAGCCTGGTTGGCCTCCCGAAAATCCACGGTGGTGAGGCCGAACTTCCACTTCCTCACCGTCTCCGGGTCTTTAAGATACCAGGTGTTGTTCACAAACTCCACCAGATGCCGGTCCCCGGCGGCGGCCAGAGCCCCGTAGCGCCGCCACAGGTCCATCTTCACACGGTTGTTGTAGGAGAAGGTGTCCGTCTTCCACGCCTCATGGTTGCCGTACTCGTTGTAGCCGGACTCGAAGTACCGGTCCACGAAATCCGGCAGGAGGGCCATGATGTCGATGTCCCGGTAGTGGGCGGAGGTGATCCAGGTGAAGTGGTTGACGCCGGAGGCGTCGGTGTAGATGTCCCGGCGGGAAGCGTCGATGCCCGTCATCTCCCTGAGGACCCGGCAGAGGAACTCCTGGGTGTGGAAGACCTCGTGGCAGCAGCCGAAGGCTTTTATCTCCGGGAAGGTCTGGTAGAGCACCTTGACGCAGGCGCTCATGGGGTTGGTGAGGTTCAGGACCCAGGCCGTGGGGCAAAAGTCCCGGATGGCGGCGGCGAAGCCCTCGTAGATGGGGTTGGTGCGCATGGCCCGCAGGACCCCGCCGGGGCCGGCGGTGTCCCCCACGGACTGGTATACGCCGTATTTTTCCGGGGCGTGGACGTCGGAGCGCATCTCCTTGAAGGTGCCGGGAAGGATGGAGATGAGAACGAAGTCCGCCCCCGTGAGGGCTGTCCTCAGGTCCTCCGCCACGGTGTAGGCAAAATGGGAGGTGACGCCGGGCAGGGCGTTGAGCCGCGCGGCGATCTTTTGATTCCGGACGGCGGCGGGGACGTCGATGTCGTAAAGCGCCACCTCCCCGGTGAGATCCGGCGCCAGGGCCAGGTCCTGCATAAACGACCGCGCCCAAAGCTTGGACCCGCCGCCGATGTAGGCGATTTTAATAGGACGCATGGGAGATCCTCCTTTTTATGTTATGAACCCTCCGCCGCCGTCTCCCGGGCGTATTCCCGCGGAGTGAGGCCGTATTCGGACTTGAAGGCGCGGTAGAAGCCGGTGTAGTCGCCGAAGCCTACCTCGGACCAGACACGACTGGGGGGCATCCCCTGGGCCATGAGCTGGCGGGCGATGAGAAGGCGCTTTTTGGTCAGATACCGGTGGACGCTGGTGCCCACCACCCGGGCAAACTCGTGGCTCAGGTGGTATTTGCTGACGTAGAATTTATCCGCCAGGGCCTCCAGGGTCAGCGCCTCGCCGTAGTGCGTGCCTATGTAGTCCACCACCTCCGAGACCACCTGAGCGCCGCGCGTCTCCGTCTCTTCCGGGGCGCTCCTCTGGGCGACGCGGTTGATCTCCACCAAAAGCTGGGTGAGCAGGCACTCGGGCATCAGCTCGCCGCCGAAGCCGCCCTCCTGGAGCTCGGCGTGGAGCTTGCCCACCAGCTCGTAGATGCGGCGCTGGTCCTCCGGCGTCATGTGGAGCTGGTTGCGGTAGCGCGGGCAGGAGGGGTCGAGGCACAGCATGAGGTCCGTGCGGCAGGTGGACAGCCGCCGGACGGTCCGGGGGTCCACCCAGAGGACGTAGCGCTCGTAGACCTCCCGCTCGGCCTTGATGTGGAGCTGGTGGAGCTCCCGGGGGGAGATGAGGAGGATGTCGCCGGGGACGACCTTGTAAAGCTTGCTCTCGATGGTGTAGGTCACGTCGCCGGAGAGGAGGAAGTAGATCTCGTAAAAGTCGTGGTGGTGGAGGTCCACCTTCTTGAGGTAGCAGTCACGCTTATACTGGAGCTCAAAGTCAGGCCGCCGCATCTTCTGGCGGGTGTCAAAGGCGTCGGGTGCCAGGGGCATGGGACCCACCTCTCTTTCTTTGATTTCAGTTTAAGACAGGGGCGGGGAAAAGTCAATGAAAATCGGCGCAACTTTCGCAAACTATGTCCGCAATCGGGGGCTTGTTGCCGCCGGCGCGGGGATGTATAATATTTCACAGAATTTTTCAAAATCCCCTAGCAATCTTTGTGCGCTTCTGCTATACTGTACCTTAGTATACTGCCTCATCTTGGGCAAACAACATAAAAAATTCATTTTACAGGAGGAGCGGCTTATGGAAAGGTTAAATTACGAGGTCCTTGCGAAATCCGGCTATACCGGCTACATACTGAGGGACGCCCCCGAGAAGGTCATGCAGTTCGGCGAGGGCAACTTCCTCCGGGCGTTTGCCAACTATTGGTTCGATGTGGCCAACGAGAAGGCCGGGTGGAACGGCAAGTGCGTGCTGGTCCAGCCCATCGCCATGGGCCTCACCAAGCTCATGAACGAGCAGGAGGGGCTGTACACCCTCTATCTCCGGGGCAACGAGGGCGGACAGAAGATCGACCGCAAGCGAGTCATCTCCTCCGTGTCCCGGTGCCTCAACCCCTACGAGAAGGAGGGCTTCGACGCCCTCATGGAGCTGGCTGTCAGCCCCGATCTGGAGTACGTCGTCTCCAACACCACCGAGGCCGGCATCGTCTACGACCCGGCCTGTGAGCTTGCCGACGAGCCCTGCTCCTCCTTCCCCGGCAAGCTCACCCAGGTGCTCTACAGGCGCTGGCAGGCGGGCCAGGGCGGCCTCGTCATCCTCTCCTGCGAGCTCATCGACAACAACGGCAAGGAGCTTTTAAAGTGCGTCAACCAGTACATCGACCAGTGGGGCCTGGAGGAGGGCTTCCGGGCGTATGTGAACGGCGACTGCACCTTCTGCTCCACGCTGGTGGACCGCATCGTGCCGGGGCGCATCCGGGACGCCGCCGAGGTGGCGCGCCTGGAGGCGGAGAACGGCTACCACGACGAGCTCATCGACGTGGGCGAGGTCTTCGGCGTCTGGAACATCGAGGGACCGGAGTGGCTGGAGGAGAAGCTGCCCTTTAAAAAGGCCGGCCTCAACTGCCCGGTGGTGCCGGACGTGACGCCCTATAAAAAGCGGAAGGTCCGCATTCTCAACGGCGCCCACACCGGCTTTGTGCTGGGCGCGTATCTGGCGGGGTTCGACATCGTCCGGGAGTGCATGGAGGACGACACGGTCCGCGATTTCATGAACAAGATGCTCTACGACGAGGTCATCCCCACCCTGCCGCTGGACAAGAAGGACCTCACGGACTTCGCCGCCGCGGTGCAGGACCGGTTCAACAACCCCTTCGTCAACCACGAGCTCATGAGCATCTCCCTCAACTCCACCTCCAAGTGGCGGGCGCGCAATATGCCCAGCTTCCTGGAGTACGTGGAGCTGAAGCATGAGCTGCCAAAGTGCCTCACCGCCTCCTTCGCCGCCTACATCGCCTTCTACTCCACAAACATCCAGGAGCTTACCGACAAGGGCCTCGTCTGCAAGCGCGCGAAGGGCAACACCTACGTCTGCTCCGACGACCGCTGGGCGCTGGAGTTTTACTGGGAGCACCGCAATGACGACGACGCGGCCTTAGTCCACGCCGTCATGACCAACGAGCAGATGTGGGGCCAGGACCTCACCGCCGTCCCCGGCTTTGAGACGGCCGTGGCGGAGCTCCTTGGGAAGATCCGCGCCGAGGGCACGCTGGCGGTGTACGCCGACGCGGTGAAGTGAGGTGACGTCATGACCGATTTCATCCACATCAATCCCAAGGACAACGTGGTGGTGGCCCTCCACCCCATCCAAAAGGGCACGGTCTATGAGGGCGACGGCTACTGCGTCGCCGCCGCCACGGACATCCCCCAGGGGCACAAGATGACCCTGAAGGCCCTTAAAGAGGGGGACCAGGTCGTCAAGTACGGCTTCTCCATCGGCCACGCCACGGAAAACGTGGGCGCGGGGGAGTGGATCCACACCCACAATATGCGTACCAATCTGGAGGGGGAGCTGGAGTATACCTACCACCCCAACATCCATTTCCCGGAGAAGCTCCCGGCCCCCACCTTTATGGGCTACCGCCGAAAGGACGGGCGGGCCGCCATCCGGAATGAGATCTGGATCATCCCCACCGTGGGGTGCGTCAACGACGCGGCCAAGGCCATGGTCCGGGACAACCAGGACCTGGTGACCGGCTCCATCGACGGGCTCTACACCTTCACCCACCCCTTCGGGTGCTCCCAGACAGGCCACGACCACGCACAGACCCGCAAGCTCCTGGCGGCGCTCACCCGCCACCCCAACGCCGGGGCGGTGCTGGTGCTGAGCCTAGGGTGCGAGAACCTGACACATGAACAATTTTTGACAGAGCTTGGCGACTACGACCCCGACCGGGTGAAATTCCTCACCTGCCAGGACGTGGAGGACGAGCTTGTCGCCGCGCGGCCCATTCTGGAGGAGCTGGCGGCCTACGCGGGGCAGTTCAAGCGCGAGCCCATCCCGGCAAGCGAGCTGGTCGTCGGCATGAAGTGCGGCGGGTCTGACGGCCTTTCCGGCATCACCGCCAACCCCACCGTGGGGCGCTTTTCCGACATGCTGGGGGCCATGGGCGGCTCCACGGTGCTCACCGAGGTGCCGGAGATGTTCGGCGCCGAGGGATTTTTGCTGGACCGGTGCGTCAATGAGGAGGTCTTTGAGAAGGCCGTCCACATGATCAACGGCTTCAAGGACTACTTCATCCGCCACAACGAGGTGGTCTACGATAACCCCAGCCCCGGCAACAAAGCCGGCGGCATCACCACCTTAGAGGACAAATCCTGCGGCTGTGTCCAGAAGGGCGGCTCCGCGCCCATCATGGACGTCATCGGCTACGGCGACCCCGTGACCACCAAGGGCCTCAACATGCTCTACGGCCCCGGCAACGACCTGGTGTCCGCCACGGCCCTCACCGCCGCGGGGGCGCATCTCATCCTCTTCACCACCGGCCGGGGCACGCCCTTCGGCGCGCCGGCCCCCACCATGAAGCTGGCCACCAACACGCCCCTGGCCACCAAGAAGGCCACGTGGATCGACTTCAACGCCGGCGTGGTAGCCGACGGGACGCGCACCATCGACGAGGCGGCCCGGGACCTCATGGACCTGGTGCTGGAGGTGGCCTCCGGGAAGAAGACCTGGGCCGAGAAGAAGGGGTTCCGGGAGATCTCCATCTTCAAGGACGGCGTGGTGCTGTGACCATCCGGGAATGTCCGCGTGAATCGGTTTTTTTGACGAAAATTCCATGTCCGCGAGCTTGACTTACCGGCAGATTAACCGTATAATAAAGAGTGGTAAATTTCGGCGCGCCCAGCGCCGGCGAGAATGAATACTATCAGGAGGGAACCAACCATGAATGAGATCTTGAAAACCATTTCCAACATCGGCATCGTGCCCGTGGTGGCCATCAACGACGCCAGCAAGGCCGTGCCCCTGGCAAAGGCCCTGGTGGCCGGCGGCCTGCCCACCGCCGAGGTGACCTTCCGCACCGCCGCCGCCGAGGACGCCATGCGGGCCATCACCGCCGAGGTCCCGGAGATGCTGGTAGGCGCCGGCACCGTCCTCACCCCCGAGCAGCTGGACCGGGCCCTGGACGCCGGCAGCAAGTTCATCGTCTCCCCCGGCTTCAACCCCGAGATGGTCAAGTACGGCCTTTCCAAGGGCGCGCTGATGCTCCCCGGCACCGCCACCGGCGGCGAGATGGAGCAGGCCATGGCCCTGGGGCTCGACGTGGTGAAGTTCTTCCCCGCCGAGCAAAACGGCGGCATTGCCAAGATCAAAGCCCTGGCCGGCCCCTACAAGAAGCTTAAATGGATGCCCACCGGCGGCGTCACCACCAAGAACCTGATGGACTACCTCTCCTTCGACCAGATCGTGGCCTGCGGCGGCACCTGGATGGTCAAGGCCGACCTCATCGACAACGAGCGCTGGGACGAGATCACCGCCATCTGCAAGGAGGCCGTGAAGACCATGCTGGGCCTCCAGCTCATGCACGTGGGCGTCAATTGCGCCGATCCCGAGGAGGCAGAGCACGTCGCCAAGCAGTTCTGCGCGCTCTTTGACCTCCCCTACAAGGCGGGGAACAGCTCCGACTTTGCCGGGACCATCGTGGAGTGCATGAAGAAGCCCGGCCGGGGCAAGAACGGCCACATCGGCATCGGCGCCAACAGCGTGGACCGGGCCATCTATCACCTGAGCCGCCAGGGCGTGGAGTTCGACGAAAGCTCCGCCTCCTACAACGACAAGGGCCAGGTGAAGAACATTTACCTCAAGGGCGAGATCGGCGGCTTCGCCATCCACGTCATGAAAAAATAAACCTGCCACGCTAAAAAACGAAATTTATTTAAAAAGGAGAAACACCCCCTATGAAAGTTGTGACCTTCGGCGAGCTCATGATCCGGCTCCAGCCCTATAACTACGAGCGTTTTGTCCAGGCCGACCACCTGGAGTTCACCTTCGGCGGCGGCGAGGCCAACGTGGCCGTGTCCCTGGCCAACTATGGCGCCCACGCCGTGTTCGTCACCAAGCTCCCCGCCCACGCCATCGGCCAGGCGGCGGTCAACTCCCTGCGCCGCTACGGCGTGGACACCACCAAGATCGTCCGCGGCGGCGACCGGGTGGGCATCTACTTCAACGAGAAGGGCGCCTCCCAGAGGCCCAGCGTCTGCATCTACGACCGCGCCCACTCCGCCATTCAGGAGGCGGACCCCGCGGAATTCAACTGGGACGACATCTTCGAGGGCGCGGACTGGTTCCACTTCACCGGCATCACCCCGGCCCTGGGGCCCAACATGGTCGCCGCCTGCCTGGACGCCTGCAAGGCCGCCAAGGAGCGGGGCGTCAAGATCTCCTGCGACCTCAACTACCGGGGCAAGCTGTGGACCCGGGATCAGGCCCGCGCCGCCATGACCGAGCTTTGCAAGTACGTGGACGTGTGCATCTCCAACGAGGAGGACGCCAAGGACGTCTTCGGCATCGAGGCCGAGGCCACCGACATCACCGCCGGGACCCTCAATAAGGAGGGCTACAAGTCCGTGGCCCGTCAGCTGGCGGACAAGTTTGGCTTTGAGAAGGTCGCCATCACCCTCCGGGAGAGCAAGAGCGCCTTTGACAACGACTGGAGCGCCATGCTCTACGACGTGAAGACCGACGAGTACTGCTTCTCCAAGCTCTATCACCTCCACATCATCGACCGCATCGGCGGCGGCGACAGCTTCGGCGGCGGGCTCATCTACGCCCTGCTCACCGGCCACAACACCCAGAGCGCCGTGGAGTTCGCCGTGGCGGCCTCCGCGCTGAAGCACTCCATCGAGGGCGACTACAACTTTGCCACCGTCCCCGAGGTGGAGAAGCTGGCCGGCGGCGACGCCTCCGGACGCGTCCAGCGGTAAGGAGGGCCTGAGATGGAGCATTCCAACCCCTTAACCAAGGGCAACAAGGGCGGACAGAAGTTCATCACCTTTGGCGAGATCATGCTCCGCCTCACACCCCCGAACTACGAAAAGATCCGGGCCGCCAACGAGTTTGAGGCAAGCTACGGCGGGTCCGAGGCCAACATCGCCCTGGCGCTGGCAAACCTGGGCGTGGACAGCACCTTCTTCTCCGTGGTGCCCAACAACTCCCTGGGCAAGAGCGCCGTCAGGATGCTCCGGTCCAACGACGTCCACTGCACGCCCGTCATCCTCTCCACCCCCGAGGAGACCCCCACCCACCGGCTGGGGACCTATTACCTGGAGACGGGCTACGGGATCCGGCCCAGCAAGGTCACCTACGACCGGAAGCACTCGGCGATCTCGGAATTCGACTTCTCCAAGGTGGACGTCAATTACCTGCTGGACGGGTTTGACTGGCTGCACCTGAGCGGTATCACGCCGGCGCTGAGCCAGTCCTGCGGGGACTTCATCCTGACGCTGATGAAGGCGGCCAAGGAGAAGGGCATGACCGTCAGCTTCGACGGCAATTTCCGCTCGCTTCTCTGGAGCTGGGAGGAGGCCCGGGACTACTGCACCAAGTGCCTGCCCTATGTGGACGTGCTCTTCGGCGTGGAGCCCTACCACCTCTACAAGGACCCCGCCGACCCCACAAAGGGCGACGTGAAGGACGGCATCTCCCGCCAGCCCAGCTGGGAGGAGCAGGACGAGATCAACCAGGCGTTCGTGGCGGCCTACCCCAACATCAAGTGCATCGCCCGGCACGTCCGCTACGCCCACTCGGGCTCGGAGAACAGCCTCATGGCCTACATGTGGTATCAGGGCCACACCTTTGAAAGTAAGCTCTTCACCTTCAACATCTTAGACCGCGTGGGCGGCGGCGACGCCTTTGCCAGCGGCCTCATCTACGCCATGATGATGAACTACAAGCCCATGGATATGATCAACTTCGCCGTGGCCAGCTCCGTCATCAAGCACACCATCCACGGCGACGGCAACATCACCGACGACGTGGAGAGCATCCGCAACCTCATGAACATGAACTACGACATTAAGCGTTGACTACCGGCGCCCGTCTCGTGAAAACGGGACGGGCGCACATTTTATAAGGAGTTGATTTTCTATGAAAGAATTTATGGATAAGGACTTCCTTCTGGAGACGGAAACCGCCAAGCACCTCTTCCACGACTACGCCGAGCACCAGCCGCTGGTGGACTACCACTGCCACATCTCCCCCAAGGAGATCTACGAGAACCGGCGCTTCAACGACATCGTGGAGGTCTGGCTGGGCGGCGAGAACCCGGACGGGACCTACTTCGGCGACCACTACAAGTGGCGCGTCATGCGCTCCAACGGCGTGCCGGAGGAGTACGTCACCGGCCACAAGCCGGGGTACGAGCGGTTTTTGAAGTTCGTGGAGTCCCTGGAGATGGCTATCGGCAACCCCATGTACCACTGGTGCAATTTAGAGCTGCGGCAGTTCTTTGGCTACGATAAGCCCCTCACGGTGGAGAACGCCAAGGACTGCTGGGACTTCGTCAACGACAAGCTCCAGCACGACCCCTCTCTCACCGTGCGCGGCATCATCGAGAAGGCCAACGTGGCCTTCATCGGCACCACCGACGACCCCGTTGACACCCTTGAGTGGCATGAGAAGATCGCCGCCGACCCCACCATCAAGGTGAAGGTGGCCCCCTCCTACCGCCCCGACAAGGCCATCAACATCAACAAGCCCGGCTTTGCCGAGTATATCGGCAAGCTGGCCAAGAGCGTGGGCAAGGAATCCCTGGACACCGTGGAGGACGTCTGCGCCGCCCTCACCGAGAGGCTGGAGTTCTTCGCCAAGCTCGGCTGCCGCGCCAGCGACCACGGCCTTGACTACATCCCCTACCGTCCCGCCTGCCCCAAGTGCGTCAACGAGATCTATAAGAAGGTCATGGCCGGGGAGGAGATCACGGTGGAGGAGGCCGAGAAGTACCAGACCGCCATCCTCATGCACTTAGGCAAGGAGTATCACCGCCTTGGCATCGCCATGCAGCTCCACTACAGCTGCAAGCGCAACGCCAATACCAGGCTCTATAAGAAGCTGGGTCCGGACACCGGCGTGGATATGATCGCCCAGAACACCTGCGGCGGCGCCATCGCCGACCTGCTGGCGGCGCTTGACGAGACGAACGAGTGCCCCAAGACCATCCTCTACAGCCTGAACCCCGCCGACAACGAGCAGATCGGCACCATCCTGGGCTGCTTCCAGTCCGACGAGGTCCCCGGCAAGATCCAGCACGGCTCCGCCTGGTGGTTCAACGACACCAAGTCCGGCATGGAGGACCAGATGCGTTCCCTTGCCAACCTCGGCCTTCTCGGCAACTTCGTGGGGATGCTGACGGATTCCCGCAGCTTCCTGAGCTACGCGCGGCACGACTACTTCCGCCGCATCATGTGCAACCTCATCGGCCAGTGGGTGGAGAACGGCGAGTACCCCAACATCGACGCCTCCCTCAAGAAGATCGTGGAGGGCATCAGCTACAAAAACGCCGTCCGGTACTTCGGCCTGTGAGACCCTGTCGGAAAAGGCCTGCGGCCTTTTCCGACAAAGGGGAACGTGCGAAACCCCCGGTCTGAATTCTGCGGAATTCATACTAATATCTATTTAAAAGGAGACACCGAGCGGCGAGGATTTTTCGCGTCAGGCAAGGAAGACGCCGCAGGGAATACCCATTGGTATTTCCAAGGCGGCTGACGCAGCTTGACGCGAAAAAGACCGTCGCGAATGGCTCCTTTTAATTAGATATTAGTATCAGACCGGGGGTTTCTGCTGTCACGCTGCGCGCGCCGCAAGCGGCACACTTGCGTGACAAAAGGTATTTTTTCCGACGTACATGCCGCCGGAAAAAATGCTCGATTTGAGTTTTTTGACAAATTGCGCTCTTCAGACCGCCCTTAGGGGATCAACCCCTCCTCACGCAGTCCCGCCAACCGCTCCTCCGAGAGGGGGCCGCGGTAGACGAGGGTGAGGGCGTCGTCCTCGTTGGTGTAGGTGAAGTTGTCCCAGGAGACGTAGGTCGTCTTGTCGTGGTATACAAGCGCCACGATGACCTCCAGCTCGCCGCTGCCGCCGCCGGAGGCCACGGCGACGGGTTTGGCGGCGTCAAAGTTGATATCCCCCGGTAAAACCAGCGTCTGGGCCAGGGGCGTCATGTTCTCCGCCGACATTTCCTCGAGATTCCGGGCGCTGGGCTGGGCAATATAGACCGTCCAGCCCTCCAGCGAGGGGTCGATCTCCGGAAGGTAGATAAAAACGGCGCTGAAGGGGAACCGGCCCCAGAGGGGGATGTCCTTCCCCAGGGCCTCGCTCAAAAACTCCCTGTACGCCTCCGGGGCAAAGGGGCCGTTGTAGGGCGGGACCTCCGGCAGAGGGGGGTCCCCCTTGCCGTAATCGTCGGGGAGCGCCGGGGCCCGGGTCGTCTCCGGTTCCGACGTCTCCGGGGCCTTCGTCTCCTCCGGCGGCGCGGATGTCTCCGGGGCTACCGTCCCGCCTGTGCCGGAAAGCTGTTCCGACAGCCGGGTATCCGCCTGGGCCGGGGCCCGCGGAGTCCCGGCGTCCTCTTTGGCGCAGGAAGCGAGGGACACACAAAGCACCGCCAGCGCCAGGGCCAGGGCAAAAGCTTTTTTCAACATGATTCCGTCCTCCTTTTCATAAATTTGGGTTTTCCCATAACCATCATACCATGTCTAAAAAGATGTGTCAACCGGCGTCTTTTCTCTTTACAAAACGTTCACGATGTGATATCCTCTAATAGGAATCATTCTTGATAGGAGGGGGCCCCATGGCGATCGCGCGCAGGAGCGTCAAGCGGGAGGCCATTTTGGCCCTTCTGCGCTCGGTGACCTGCCACCCCAGCGCCGAATGGCTCCACGCGCGGCTTCTGACCGACTTCCCGGACCTGAGCCTGGGCACCGTCTACCGGAACCTCCGGCAGCTCACGGACGAGGGCCTCATCGTCAGCGTGGGCGTCATCGGCGGCCAGGAGCGGTTCGACGGGAACACCGCCCCCCACGGCCACTTCGTGTGCCGGCGCTGCGGCGCGGTGACGGACGTGCCGCTTAAAGGCGGCCGGAGCTTTCACCGGGACGTGGAGCGCCTCACCGGCGGGCGCGTCCAGGGCGTGGAGACCACCGCCTACGGCCTCTGCGCCAAATGCCTGGATATACGGGCCTGAGAAAAGCCCTTATATACATTATTTTACATTTTGGAGGGTTTTATTATGAAAAAATGGGTCTGCCCCGTCTGCGGCTATGTCTATGAGGGCGAGAATCCCCCCGAGGCCTGCCCCGTGTGCAAGGTCCCCGGCAGCAAGTTCACCGAGATGAAGGAGGACGCGAAGCTCGCCGCCGAGCACGAGTTCGGCATCTATGCCAAGACGGTGAAGAACAATCCCGACATCAGCGACGAGGACAAGAAGTACATCCACGAGCAGCTCATGGCCAACTTCAACGGCGAGTGCTCCGAGGTGGGCATGTATCTGTGCATGGCCCGCATCGCCCACCGCGAGGGCTATCCGGAGATCGGCCTTTACTGGGAGAAGGCCGCCTTCGAGGAGGCCGAGCACGCCGCCAAGTTCGCCGAGCTTTTGGGCAGCGACCTGGAGCCCAACATGACCGACAGCACCAAGAAGAACCTGGCCTGGCGCGTGGACTGCGAGTTCGGCGCCACCCAGGGCAAGTTCGACCTGGCCGCCTGCGCCAAGAAGAACGGCCTGGACGCCATTCACGACACCGTCCACGAAATGGCCCGCGACGAGGCCCGCCACGGCAAGGCCCTCAAGGGACTTCTGGAGCGGTATTTCAAATAAGCGTAAGCGCCCCTTTCCCCGCCCCATTTACCCTTGGGGCGGGTATTTTCAAAAAATAAGATGGGAGAGATACCTATGTTCTGCCCGAGATGCGGGTCCCAGATCCCGGACAACTCGAATTTTTGCCCCAGGTGCGCCGCGAGCCTCACCGGCCAAAGCCCGGCCCAGGCGCCCGTTCAGCCCCCGGTCAACTTCGGCCAGCCCGTATGGAACGCCCCGGTCGCCCCGGCCCCCCAGGCCCTGCCCCTGAAATGGTTTAAATTCCTCATCTACTTCGCCCTGTGGGCCGGCGCCGTGGGGAATCTCATCACCGCCATCACCTTCCTCACGGGAGTACCCTACACGATGTATGGCTCCAGCGCGGAGGAGATCTATTCCGCGCTGCCCGCGCTCCGGGTCATCGACATCCTCTACGCGATCGTCCTGATAGGCCTGAGCGTTTACGCGTTTTACGTCAGGAGCCGGCTGGCCCACTTCAAGGCCAACGGGCCCACGACCCTCTACTGGCTCTGCGGCCTTCTGGGAGGCGCCAGCGCGGGGTACTCCCTGCTGGTGATGATCGCCGCGGAGACGGTCAATTTCAGCGGCGTCATAAGCTCCGTCGCCAGTACCGTCATCATCCTGCTCCTGGAGCGCACCTACTTCCAAAAACGCGCGAATATGTTCGTGAACTGATTTTCCGCCTGCCCCCGCCGCAAACCTTTCAGAGCCCCCTCCTCGCGGGAGGGGGCCGTTTTTTGCCGGGGCATTTATGCAAAAGGTGTTGATTTCCGGGGGGCGATGGTATAAGATACTCTTATACAGCGGAAAAATGCGGCGGGTTCGGGAAATGTCCCTGAAAGGGAGGAATATTGCCATGGAATATACCAGGGATCTCGCGTTTTCCAACATCGGCTGGCACGGCGCGGACGGGGTCGAGCTCGTCCTTTCCGGCGCGGCGCGGTGCCGTGTGGAGGCGGAGGACGAGGAGCGGGCGGACGCCTTCCGGGAGGCCATGACGGCGATCCTGCCGGAGCTGTTCGACGTCTGCGCCGAGGCCGGCATCCCCTACTTTTCCCTGGCCCAGGACAGCGCCGGCGCCACGGACCTCCTGGTCAAGGCCATGGCGGGCGTTCTGCCGGAGGGCGCGCCGACGCTGAAGAGCATCTGCTTCACCGCCCTCTGCCCGGACGACGAGAGCGTTTCCCGGCTCATCGCCGCCAAGCGCGCCCTGGCGGTGCGGCGGCTGTGCCCCACCTGCGGCCGGGACGTGACGGACGTGCCGCCCACGCAGACCTACTGCCCCGGATGCGGCGTGAGGCTCGCCCCCGCGCCGGAGGCGCCGAAGACCTACACCCCCCTGGAGGAGGACATCCTCGCCAATTTCTCCCAGTACGAGCGGCTGGAGGCGGTCCAATACTACCGCCGCGCGACCGGCGCGGACGCCGCTACGGCACGGGACGCCGTGGCGAAGCTCTACAAGCGGGACCTCATGAGCCGGGGCCTGCTGGACGTGCTTATCTCTTCGGACACGACCCCGTCCGACAGGATCGAGTACTTCGCCAACGGCATCAACAAGGGTATCAAAAAGCTGAAGGATATCTTCGGCGGCGGGCCACAGCAGTAAGGAGGGGTATCGATGCAGGATTACAGCGGGATCACCATGCTGCCGTACCAGGCCGTCCCCGGCGTGGACAACTGGACGTTCCGGACCTACCTGGAGACGCTGGACCGGGGCGGCGAGAAGCTCAAAAAACAGCTGGAGGAGCGCTCAAAAAAGCTTGCGGAGCGCCCGAAGCCCGGGAAGCTTTGTTACGCGACCTGCTGGATCGACGACGAGCGCTGCGCGGCCTGCGCCGCCGCCCAGGAGAAGGTCTACAAGGGCATCGACGAGGTGCGCCAGATGGAAAAGGCGCTCATGGTCCCCGAGCTGCGAAACGCCAAAAAATTCGACAAATGCGCCTTCTGCGGCGCGCCCTACGAGCCGGGGGAGATCGCCTGCTCCTACTGCGGCACGGAGTACCCCGAGGGGGCGGTGTCGCTTGATCTTCCGACAAATCAAGAGGAGCTCAGACGCCTCATGCGCCGCCGCGCGGTGGAGGTGTGGAACCTCTATCCGCCGGTGATCGAGACGCAGATAAAGCAGCTCCAGCACGACGCCGAGGAGGCGGGCGACCTTATTCTCCGGGTGACCTTTGCCATGCTGCTTCCGAATATCCCCGATCTCTATACGATGACGCTGGAACAGCTTGAGCACGGGGCGGAGATCAACGCGATGTCGCTTTCGGAGTACATGATGGCGGTGACCATGAACAAGGTGGAACCGGAATCGGCGAAGGTATGGAACGAGAAGCGGGAGAAGCAGGAGGAAGAACGTCGGAGGATAAGGAACGAGCAGCATGAGCGCGAAATGGAGGCCATCCGGCGCAAGGGAGAGGCCGACCGCGAATATTGGAGGCGCTGGGGGGCTTCGTATCGCCCGCCGCAGTATAGCGGAGGCGGAGGCGGGGGCGGTGGAAACAGCTCGACCTGTATCGACTGCACATACTATTCCGCCGGAGCACAAAAGTGCGCCTATTTCAACAAAAGCACTACCGCCGGCGACTATTGCCGGTGGTTCCACAGGAAATGGTGACGGGCGCGGAACTGTACGGCCAGGACGGCCGGAGGCTTTACCCCGTGGGCGGGCGCACCGTCGTCTGGCTCTTCGACGAAAACGAGCGCGACGCGGCAAAGCTCCCGACGGACAACCTCTTCATCCTCGACGGGGACGGCCGGGAGGTGTGGAGCCTCCGTCAGGCGCTGGGCCGGGAGGACGTCTGCGTGCTCCTGCGCGTAGACGGCGAGGAGATCGTTTTTACGACCTTTAACGGAACATCGGCGCGGGTGAACGTCCGGACCCTGGGACTTAATCGTTTGCCCTCACGCAAATAGTGCTTCGGAGGTGGAGTTATGGGACTGATCAAAGCGTTTACCGGCAGTGTGCTGGGCGTCCTGGGCGATATGTGGGAGGATTACATCTACTGCGACGCCCTCCCCGGCGACGTGCTGGTGAGCCGCGGCCGCAAGCGCCGCTCCCCCGGCGGCAATCGCGCCGACGAGAATGTGATCACCGAGGGCAGCCGTGTCGCCGTCAACGCCGGCCAGGCCCTCATCGTGGTGGAGAACGGCCGGGTGACCGATTTCACCGCCGAGCCCGGCGGATACGAGTACAGGAGCGCCACGGAGCCCACTATGTTCCGGGGCGACCTGGGCGCGTCCCTGGACGCGGCGGCGGAGCGTATCCGGGAGCGGCTCAAATTCGGCGGCATCCCCGGCAACGACCAGCGGGTGTACTTCGTCAACACCAAGGAGATCCTGGACAACCGTTTCGGCTTCGGCCGCGTGCCCTACCGGGACAGCGAGTTCAACCTCTCCATCACCCTCCAGGGCTATGGGGTCTACAGCTTCCGCGTGACGGACCCCATGGCGTTTTACGAGAACGTCTGCGGCAACGTGGCGGACAAATACGGCAAGGCGGAGCTCAACGCCCAGCTCAAGGCCGAGCTCCAGAATGAGCTGCTGCCCATCCTGGGTGAGCTTTCCCAGCGCGGCCTGCGCTACGACCGCCTGCCCATGGAAAGCGCGGCGATCCTGGAGCTCCTGAAGGAGAAGCTTGGCCCCAAATGGCATGGCGAGCGGGGCGTGGAGCTCATGACCGTCACCTTCGGGAGCATCCTCCCGGACGACGAGAGCTTCGACAAGGTCCGGGACCTCCAGGAATCCCGGGTGTACTCCGAAAGCCGCGCCATGCTGGGCGCCCGAGTGGGCGCGGCCTCCGCCAACGCCATGGAATCGGCGGCGGAGAACCCCTCCGGCGCGGTGAACGGCTTCATGGGCATGGGTATGGCGCGCGCCGCCGCCCCCATCGACGTGGCGGAGCTGATGCGCCCGGTCCCCCCGGCCCCCGCCCCGTCCAAGCCGGAGACGCCTCCGGAGACCTGGACGTGCTCCTGCGGCATGGTCAACACCATGGCCTTCTGCCCCCAGTGCGGCAAAAAACGCCCCCAGCCCAAAACCTGCCCCTCCTGCGGCTTCGTCTTCTCCCCGGAGCTCGCCGCCATGAACTTCTGCCCCAGCTGCGGCACCCGGGTCAGCGAATAAAACGGCACGCGGTTGCGCCATAGCCCCTCCTGCGGAGGGGTGGCGCGAAGCGCCGGGGTGGTGATGTGATTCGTTTACCGGAAGCATCAGTTACGCTCCACGGGCTCGAATACCCCGCCGCTGCGGCGCAATAAAATCGAGCTGCGGCGAAGCCGCTCCTTTTTGCCCCCCTTTCCGGGAAAGGGGGGTAGGGGGGATTCGAGCCCCCGTCCCCGCCGCGCGGATAATCGAAACTGCGGCAGGCGCAACCTTTTTCGCCCGCTCCTCGTAGGAGGTGCCACCCTTCCGGCGCTTCGCGCCACCTCCCCCACGGGGGAGCTGGCACGGCCGAAGGTCGTGACTGAGGGGTTCCCACACACGCAAAAAAATCCCCACAAACGTGGGGATTTTTTGTCACATAATCCTGCTCAATCCAGCGCGGCGGTGATGATGGCCATGGTGTAGACCTCGTCGGCGTTGCAGCCGCGGCTGAGGTCGTTGATGGGGGCGTTGAGGCCCTGGAGGATGGGGCCGTAGGCGTCGTAGCCGCCCAGGCGCTGGGCGATCTTGTAGCCGATGTTGCCGGCCTCGATGAGGGGGAAGATGAAGGTGTTGGCGTAGCCGGCCACGGAGGAGCCGGGGAACTTCAGCTGTCCCACGGTGGGGCTGACGGCGGCGTCGAACTGCATCTCGCCGTCGATGGCCAGGTCCGGGGCCATCTCCTTCGCCAGCTTCGTGGCCTCGGCGGAGAGCGCCACGGTGCCGCCCTTGCCGGAGCCCTTGGTGGAGAAGCTCAGGAGCGCCACCTTGGGGTCGATGCCGAAGAGCTTGGCGGTCTTGGCGGTCTCCACGGCCACCTCGGCCAGCTTCTGGGCGCCGGAGACGGCCACGTTGCCCTCCTTGTCCAGGGTGTCCTCGTAGGAGAGGTTGATGGCGCAGTCGCCCATGCAGATGGCCCTCAGATTCTCCTCCCCGAGGTCGCGGGTGAGGATGAAGGCGGAAGAAACAAGGTGCGCGCCGGGCTTTGTCTTGATGAGCTGAAGGGCGGGGCGCACGGTGTCGGCGGTGGAGTAGGTGGCGCCGCCCAGGAGGCAGTCGGCCACGCCCATCTTCACCAGCATGGTGCCGAAGTAGTTGCCCTTCTTGAGGGCCGCGCGGCACTCGTCCTCGGTCATCTTACCCTTTCTGAGGGCGACCATCGTCTCCACCATCTTGTCCATGTCGGGGTAATTGGCGGGATCCACGATCTGGCTTTCGCCGATGTCAAAGCCGCCCTTGGCCGCCGCGGCCTTCACCTCGTCGGGATCGCCCACCAGGACGACCTTCAAAAGGCCCTCCTTCACGAGCCTGTCGGTAGCCGAGAGGATGCGGGCGTCGGTGCCCTCGGTGAACACGATGCGCCGCCCGGCGCCCAGGAGCTTTTTCTTGAGATTGTCTATCATTTCCATGGGTATCTACCTCCGTATTTTTATTGGATGAGAATATTTTACCACTCCAAAGCCCCATATGCAAGGGAATTTTACGATTGTCCGCCGCGGGGGTAAATCCAAAACCGCGGCGAAGCCGCAACCTTTTTTGCCCCCTCCTCGTAGGAGGGGGGCAGGGGGGAAGCGAGGGTCGGATAATAGAGCGGCCCCGATGAACGCGCCCACCTCATCCGGCGCCTGCGGGCGCCACCTTCCCCACTTTGTGGGGAAGGCTGGGTCGTGGTTCCCTCTTACTCCCGATACAACCCCCTCAGCATCTCGATCTCCCGCTTATACCCCTCCAGCTCGTTGGGGGTCTCCAGATAGAAGGGGAGGCGGCGCAAGGCCGGGTGGTTGATGATGCGGGCGATGGCCTCCAGGCCCAGGGAGCCGCCGCCGATGACCTCGTGGCGGTCCTTGTGGCTGGCGAAGGGGTTCTTGCTGTCGTTGAGGTGGACGCATTTGAGCCTTGAAAGGCCGATGACCCGGTCGAACTCCGTGAGCACCCCGTCGAGATCGTTCACCACGTCGTAGCCGGCGTCGTGGACGTGGCAGGTGTCCAGGCACACGCCCAGCTTGTCCGAAAGCTCCGTCCGGTCCATGATCTCCCGAAGCTCCTCAAACCGCCCGCCGACCTCGGAGCCCTTGCCCGCCATGGTCTCCAGCAGGACCGTGGTGCGGTGGTGGGGCTTCAGGGTCAAATTCAGCGTCTCGGCGATGAGCTCGATGCCCCGCTCCACGCCCTGGCCCACGTGGGAGCCGGGGTGGAAGTTATAGTAGTTCCCCGGCAGCCACTCCATGCGCTCTAAGTCGTCGGCCATGGTCTGGCGGGCGAACTCCAGCGTCTCCGGCTTGGCCGCGCAGGGGTTGATGGTATAGGGCGCGTGGGCGAGGTACGAGTTGAGGCCGTGCTCCGCCGCGATTTGGTGAAACTCCGCGATGTCCCCCTCGTCGATGGGCTTGGCCCCGCCGCCCCGGGGGTTGCGGGTGAAGAACTGGAAGCAGGAGGACCCGGTATAGAGGGCGTCCCCCGCCAGGGCGACGTACCCCTTGGAGACGGACAGATGACAGCCGATGTTCAGCATATGCGTCACTCCTTTTCTATGGTATCGTACCGCTCCAGGAAGCTGTGCTCCACGCCCCCGGTCTTGTAGGCGGGGAAGGTGTCCAGCGACAGCTCATGGATGGCGTTGAAGATGGATTTTTCCACGTTGGGGCTTGTTTTCTTGATCTGCGCGATGAGCTCCTTCGTCTCCCGGCGCTTGCCGGTGAGCTCCCCGGATTCGATGCCGGCGGTGAGCCGGCAGGCACAGCGGATGAAGGTGAGCCCGTTATACCGCGCCCAGGCGACGATGTCCTCCTCGTGGACGCAGTAGAGGGGCCTGATGAGCTCCATGCCGGGAAAATTGGTGCTGTGGAGCTTGGGCATCATCCCCTGGAGCTGCGCCCCGAACAAAAGCGCCATCAGCGTCGTCTCGATGACGTCGTTGAAGTGGTGCCCCAGGGCGATCTTGTTGCACCCCAACTCCCGCGCCTTGGCGTACAGCGCCCCCCGGCGCATCCGGGCGCAGAGATAGCAGGGGTTTTTCTCCGTGCTGTCCGCCGCCTCAAAGATGTCGCTTTCGAAGATCACCGCCGGGAGGCCCAGCAGCGCCAAATTCTCCTCGATTTTCCGCCGGTTCTCCTGGTTGTAGCCAGGGTCCATGACGAGGTACTTCACCTCAAAGGGGTAGGCCGAGTGCCGGCAGAGTTCCTGCAGGAGCTTTGCCAGGAGCATGGAGTCCTTTCCCCCGGAGATGCACGCCGCCACCCGGTCCCCCGGCTTCAGGAGCTCGTAGTGGTTGACGGCGTAGGTGAAGGGATTCCACAGCTCCTTGCGGTATTTTTTGATGATGCTCCGCTCGATCTCCTCGCGGCGGGTCAGCTCTCTCGCCATAGCTCCTCCTAAACCTCGGCCCGGACCGTGCGGGTATTGCCCCAGCGGGCCACGATCTCCGCCCGGGAAAAGCCGGCCTTGCGCAAAATATCCAGCTCATGCTCCGCCGTCAGAGGCGTGTCGTAATGGTAGGACCCAGCCGGCAGGCCCTCCGCCTGTCTCAGGCGGCGCAGGTCCTCAAAATACTGTTTTTCCAGCGCCTCGCTCTCGGCGAAGTAGTCCGTGAGGATGAAAACCCCCTCCGGTTTGAGCGCCGCCCGCAGCCGCCGATAGAGGCCCAGCTTCGCCTCCGCCGTAAAGTGGTGCAGGGACTCCACCGACACCGCCGCGTCGTAGTCCTCCCCCAGGGGCGCCTCGAAATAGGAGCCACAGACGAGCTCCAGCCCCTCCCGGCCGGGGAATTTGCGCCGGAGGGCCTCCAGCATCCTGGGGGAGAGGTCGATGCCCGTGACCAGGGCGCCGGGGTTCAGCCTGAAATACGCCTCCAGCTCCAGCCCTGTGCCGCAACCCAGGTCCAGCACCCGGCAGCCGGCATTTTCCGGCAGAAGCGAGGCGGTGAAGGGATAAAATTCCCCGCTGCCCTCGATCTCTGTCCTCATGTGCTCGTCGTACCCGTCCAGCCTCTTTTCAAAAAACGCCGCCATTTCCTCCAGCATCGCTGTCGCCTCTCAAACTCCCAGAAGGTAAAATCCGTTGCAGCCCCGCGCCTCGTAGAGCCACTTGAGGAGCGTTTCGTGCTCCGCGGGCTTTTTCTCCAGAATGTCCGCGATGATCCGCTCCGTCAGACCGGGATCGTAGTAGTTGATCCCGTACTCGTCCCAGGGGCCGGTTTGGAGGTTCTGGTACGTCCCGCCGGTGAAGATGCCGCCGTACTCCCGGTCAAAAAGCGCCGTATCGTCCCCGGGAATGTAGAGGGAGTCGTCCCGCCAGAACTCCACCTTGTCCACGATCCGCTTCACAGGCGTCCCGGCGGGGCGGCGGCAAAATTGCAGCTCGTAAAAATCCCCGCCTCCGAAGGCCCTGCGCTCGTCCTGATCCCTGAAACGATAAAACATACGCGCCCCCTGAAAACTTTTAAATTCATTATACCACAACGCGCCCTCATATGGTATACTTATTTTATCAACACCGAAGGAGAACCGCTATGAGAGAGATCGACTGCTCCCAGATCACCGATACCGTGGAGAAGCTTTGTGTCCGCGCCGCCACGGTGCTGACGCCGGATATCGCCCGGGCGCTGGAGCGCGCCGCCGAGGCCGAGCCCAGCGAGGCCGGCCGCGCCGCCCTTTGTGATATGGTAGAGAATTTCAAATGCGCCGCCGAGAACGGCCTGCCCATCTGCCAGGACACCGGCATGGCGGTGGTGTTTGCCGACGTGGGCCAGGACGTCCACATCGCGGGCGGCGACTTTGAGGCCGCCGTCGCCGAGGGCGTCCGTCGGGGGTACGTGAACGGGTATCTGCGCAAATCCGTGGTGGCCGACCCCTTCCGCCGGGTGAACACGCAGGACAACACCCCGCCGGTCCTCTGGACGCGCCTTGTCCCCGGAGACGCTCTCACCCTCACCGTGGCCCCCAAGGGCTTCGGGAGCGAGAACAAGAGCCGGATGAAGATGTTCCTCCCCTCCGCCAAGATCGAGGAGTTTGAGGACTTCATCGCCGAGACGGTCAGCGTCGCCGGCGCGGACCCCTGCCCGCCGGTGATCGTGGGCGTCGGCATCGGCGGCACCGTGGAGAAGGCCGCCATGATGGCCAAGCTCGCCCTCACCCGCCCCATCGACCGGCGAAACGAGGACGAATTTTACGCCGCCATGGAGCGCCGGACCCTGGAGAAGATAAACCGCCTCGGCATCGGCCCCCAGGGCTTCGGCGGCCGCACCACGGCCCTGGCGGTGAACATCAATGCCTACGCCGCCCACATCGCCGGCACGGCCTGCGTCGTCAACATCGGCTGTCACGTCACCCGCCACGCCACGGCGACGCTGTGAAGCGGGCGGTTTGGGCAATCTTCAAAAAATTTTTCAAATTTTACGAAAGTTTTTGTTCATTTTTCACACGGGCTATGGTATAATGCTGGTACGGGGGCCTTGGCCTCCGCATACAGAAAGGAGTGACGACAATGAGGTTTACTTTTGCCGAGAAGAAGCTGCAGGTCTCCGAGGACGTGAGGGCCTACGCCGAGCGCAAGCTGGGGAAGCTGGACAGGCTATTCCGCAGTGAAGCGGACGCGGCGGTCACCTTCTCCATGGAGCGCGGGCGCTTCATCGTCGAGGCCACCATCCGGGCCGGGGGCATGATCTACCGGGTCACGGAGACAACGGGGGATATGTACGCCTCAATTGATTCCGCCGCCGCCTCCATCGAGCGGCAGATACGCAAAAATAAGACGCGCCTGGAAAAGCGTCTCAGGGAAGGCGCCTTCGAGCGGGAGATCAAGCCCGCCGTCCTCGCCCCGGAGGACGACGAGCCGGAGGACTTCTCGGTGGTGCGCACCAAGCGCTTCTCCATCAAGCCCATGACCGTGGAGGAGGCCATCTTGCAGATGAACCTCCTGGACCACGAGTTCTTCGTCTTCAAGAACCAGGACGAGGAGGACAAGTTTGCCGTCGTTTACAAGCGCAAAAACGGCGGGTACGGACTGATAGAAAGCGACTGAGACTGGCTTTGAAGGCCGCTTTGCGGCCTTCAAATGCCAAGGGGAAACGCCTCTGGCGAAAAAGGCCTGCGGCCTTTCCCACCAGAGGGAACGTGCGGAAACCCCCGCTCGAATTCTGCGGAATTCGAGCGGGGGTTTTCTGCTGTCGCCCTGCGCGCGCCCCTGCGGGGCACACCTGGGCGACAAAAGGTATTTTTTCCGACGTACACGCCGCCGGAAAAAATGATCGATGGAGGGGATTTGCCCCTCCTAGGCCGGGGTGGTGCGGCAATCCGATTATCGGAAGCATCAGTTACGCTCCACGGGATCGAATACCCCGCCGCTGCGGCGGCACCCCTTTTTCCGAAAAAGGGGTCAAGGGGAATAATACTAATATCTATTTAAAAGGAGACACCGAGCGGCGAGGATTTTTCGCGTCAGGCAAGGAAGACGCCTTGGGAATACCCTTTGGTATTCCCAAGGCGGCTGACGCCTCCGGGGGTCCCCGGCGGGCAAAGCCCGCTGGGGAGAGGAGGAGCCGAGCCAGCGCCTGAGGGAGACCAAAGGGAGCCCGAGGTAAAGCGGCTCGAGCGACGACGACGCGAAAAAGACCGTCGCGAATGGCTTGTTTTAATTAGATATTAGTATAAGGTTGCGGCGCTTCGCGCCGCCTTTATAAAAAAAGCGCCGCAAAGCGGCGCAAACCTTTTAAAAGCCCCCTCCTCGCAGGAGGGGGGCAGGGGGAAAGCGAAGGTTGAGGTTTTTGAGCGGTTTCGATAGACGCATCCACCCTGGCCGGCGCTGCGCGCGGCCACCCCTCCCTCCGGGAGGGGCTTTGACGCGGTCGGGAGGTCACTTCCGGCCGCTTTTCTTTTTCAGGATGACAGCCAGGACGACGCCTGTGACGATGAGGACGACGCCCAGGACGATGAAGACGGTGCCGAAGGCGGAGAAGGGGTCGCCGGCGCTGACGGGGGACGACATATCCATGGGGAAAGCGCCGCCGAACTCCCAGCCGGGCATTGAATTGGCTACGGACCGCTCAAAGCCGTTCAGCAGGACACGCGTCAGGACGCCGAAGAGGGCGAACGCCGCGCCGACGATGGCCGTGTACACGCCGAAGAGCCACCCCCAACGGCGCAGAAGCCGCCCCAGCACGCCGGGGATCGACTCCACCCAGTTGGGCGCGGAGGCGGCGTTTTCCGATTCCTCACCGGTCTTCCCGGCCTCCGGCTCCAGCTTGCGCTCCGGCAGGCCCTCGTTGGAGAGCAGCCAGTCGGCGGTGACGCCGAAGGCGCGGGAGAGCGCGAACACCTTCCCCGCCTCGGGCGCGGCCTCGCCCGTCTCCCATTTGGAGACGGCCTGCCGGGAGACCCCCAGGATCTCCGCCAGCGCCTCCTGGGAGAGGCCGGCCTTTTTTCTCATGTACTGTATCTTCTCAGCGAGCGTCATGGGCTACGCCTCCTTCCTTTGGATGGGTCTATCCTACCACAACTGTCAGGTTGCGGTCCACCACCCACGGCTTGAAGCTTCGCAACCGGCGGTTGCGAAGCGCGGCAGACGGGGAAAAGAGGCATTTTGAAGGTCAGAAATTAAGGCCCAGTCCCCCTGTAAGCTTGCTCATGCTGGCGGCCATCTCCTCGGCGGCCTTGCTCAGGGCCTCGTTGACGGCGGCCAGGACCGCGTCGGCGAGCATCTCCGCGTCCTCCGGCTCCTGGGCGTCGATGACGGCGTCCGGGTCGATGGTGAGCTTCAGAAGCTCCCGCTTGCCGTTGACGGTGGCCTCCACCATCCCGCCGCCGGCGGTGGCGGTGAAGGTCTTCTCCTCCACCTCCTGCTGCTGGCGAAGCATCTCCTGTTGCATCCGCTGGGCCTGCTTCAGCATGTTCATGTTCATCCCGCCGGTCATGCGCCCGCCGGGGAATCCGCCCTTTGCCATGTTGTACCTCCTGAGTTGATGATAGATTTATTTGAATTTCACAATGCCGTCGAATTTCAACAGGTCGTCCAGCTTATCCCGCTCCTGCCCCGCCGGGGCCGGCGTCTCCGGGATGCCCTCGGAGACCGTGCAGGAGACGCTTTTGCCCAATCTCGCCGAGGCGGCGCGGGCCACCGCGTTCTTGACGGCGGCGGTGTCCAGCATCATGCGCACAAAGCCGTTGCGGGTGTGGAGGACCAGCGTGCCGCCGGTGAGCTCCGGCACCGTGTTGTCCCGGTTTTTGAGGAAGCTCCCGGCGCCGCCCAGCTCCTCCGCGCAGTCTGCCAGCACCGCCTCCCACCAGTCGGACGCCTGGACCGGGGCCGGCTGCGGCGCGGGCTTCGGCGTGGGGGCCGACGCGGGGGCGGGCCTGGCGGCCTCCTCCGGGGGAAGCTCCGGGACGAAGTCCCCGGCCTCCGGTGGGGCGTCCGCGTCCTCCCAGGGGGGCGGCGCGTCGTCGTAGGCCGGCGCGGGGGCCGGTTCAGGACGCGGCGCGGGCGCGGATTTGGGAACCGGCGCGGGCTTGGACACGGGGCGGGCCGCGGGGACCTCCGCCGCCGCGTCCTCCCCGGTGAGGAGGCCCTTAAGCTTCAAAAGCGCAAGCTCCGTCTTGGTGCGCTTGTCACGGGCGTCCTTCATGGTGTCCGCCGCGTCCTGCAAAAGCTGGGCGGCGGCCAAGATCGTCCCGGCGGGCAGGGACCCGGCCAGCTCCGCAAGCCGCCGCGCGTCAAAGGCGCCGGTGAGGAGCGCCGCGCCGCCCTTGGGGGCCACCCGGACCATGAGCATATCCCGTGCAAGGCCCAGAAGGTCGTTGACCACGGACACCGGCTCGGCCCCGCCGAAGTAGAGCTTATCAAAAAGCGCCAGCGCCCCGGCGGCGTCGCCGGACCGCGCAAGCTCCCAGAGTCTGGCGGTGTTTTCCGCGCCCATGAGGCCAACGGACCGCATGACCGCCGCCTCGTCCACCGTGTCCGAGGACACGCACTGATCGAGAAGCGACAGCGCGTCCCGCATGGATCCGTCCGCCAGGCGCGATAAAAGCGCCGCCGCGCCCTCGGTGAGGGTGAAGTCCTCCCGCCGGGCCACGAGCTTGAGGCGGCCGGCGATGATCTCCGGCGGGATGCGGTGGAAGGCGAAGTGCTGGCACCGGGATAAAATCGTGGCGGGGACCTTGCCCAGCTCCGTGGTGGCCAGGATGAACACCAGATGCTCCGGCGGCTCCTCCAGGATCTTCAAAAGCGCGTTGAAGGCGGAGGTGGAGAGCATGTGGACCTCGTCGATGATGTAGACGCGCTTTCGCACCTGGGCCGGGGAGTAGACGGCCTCGTCCCGGATGGCGCGGATGTTGTCCACGCCGTTGTTGGAGGCCGCGTCGATCTCCGCTACGTCCAGGATAGCCCCGGACTCGATGCCCCGGCAGGAGGCGCACTCGTTGCAGGGGTCGCCGTTCACCGGGTGCTCGCAGTTGAGGGCCCGGGCCAAAATTTTGGCGCAGGTGGTCTTGCCCGTGCCACGGGTGCCCACGAAAAGGTAGGCGTGGCTGGTGCGCCCCGTCTCCACCTGGCGGCGGAGGGTGTTGGTGATGTGCTCCTGCCCCACCACGTCCTCAAAGGTCCGCGGCCGGTATTTCCGATAGAGCGCCTGATACAAGGTCCGCGCCTCCCTTCATGACCTGTCTCCATACCGAAAAAGCCCCGTGACCGGGGCTTTTTTGTTGTGGTGTGTCGCGGAGCCGCGCACCTGTCTTTGACCGACGCGCTATACCCGCTTTGCGGCGTCCGCGCTCAGAGCCGGCGGCCTTACGGCACACACCGGGTTCCGCTTAATGCTGCTCGGTTCCCCGCCTGACATGGTTCACAGTCCGGCGTTGCGCAAGACCGACTCATCAACGCGCGGGCCGCCGCGGCCGGCGGCACATCACGCGGCCTGGGACAGGACTTCATCCCCGCTGTAGCGGATCGCGGGCAACAGGGCACCGCTATCTCCCCGACTAGCGCGGCTCGGCGACACATCACAACGTATGGATTATTATAATACAGCTTTGAGAAAATAGCAACAAGAATTTTTTGACCCCGGGGCGGGGAAAGGGGAACGGGCGGGTTGGGACCCGCCAGCGTTTGGGTACTGTCCGCCTTTACCCGATCTCCTCCCACCATGCTTCGGCGTACTGTGCCCGGTCGGCCCAGGCGACAGTCTCGCCGAGCCTGGGGGTCAGGGACCGGAGGCCCTGCTCCGCGGCGTACCGGGTGAGGCGGTGGGGCGGGTCGTCCCAGGCGTGGTCGGAAAGGGAGAAGGCGCCCCAGTGGATGGGCATGACGGTGTCCGCGCCCAGGGCCTTGGCGGCCTCCACGGCCTCCTCGGGGAACATGTGGACGTTGTGCCAGCGGGTATTATACTGGGCGCAGTCCACCAGCGCCAGATCCGCCTCGCCGTACCGGCGGTAAATCTCCTCAAAATGTTCGCCGAAGCCGGTGTCGCCGCTTTCAAAGACCGTATAGGTGTCGTTCATCAGCAGATACCCGGCCCAGAGGGTCATGTTCTTGTCGATGATGTTCCGCCCGGAGTAGTGCTGGGCCGGGGTGCAGACCAGGGTGAGGCCGTCGCCCAGGTCCTCCTCCTCCCACCAGGCCATGGTGAGGATCTGTCCCGCGGGGATGTCCCACTTTTTAAGGTCGTTCTCGATGCCCAGGGGGACGATGAAGCAGTCCGTCTTGTCCTTCAGGGCCTGAATGGTGCCCATGTCCAGGTGGTCGTAGTGGTCGTGGGTGACGATCACGTAGTCGATGTGCGGCAGGTCCTCCACCTCCCAGACAAGCTCGCTGTACCGGTGGGACCCGATGAGCGGCACGGGGGAGGCGAGGTCCGTGAACACCGGGTCGAAGAGGATATTCTTCCCGCTCATCTGCAAAAGCACCGTGGAGTGCCCGAACCAGGTGACGGTGAGGTCCTCCGGCCCCGGATCGGCGAGAAGCGACGGTTCTACGGTGGGCAGGTCCCCCTCCGGCTTATCGTCCTTGCCGGTGGTGCGGCCGGCGTAGGGGTCCGTGTCGTCGGTGTAGAGCTCGTCGGAGCCCATGTTGAAGAACGTCTCGCCGTCGTAATTCACGGCGCGGGAGACGTACCAGAGCTTGCTGACGCCGCTGATACGGGCGCTGAAGGGCGGCCAGAAGCGCACAAAGAGCCACAGCCCCAGGGCGATGAGCAAAAGGGCGATCACCGTCCGGCGCAGATGCTTATGCCGCCGCCAGAAATCCCGCGCCTTCCGGAAAAAGACGGGGATCTTGCCGAGGAACCTGGTCACGCCGTCAAAGAGCTTGGAGAAAAATTTTTTCATCGTGCCTCCCACCTTTCTATCTCGTCGGGGATCCGGCGTAAATCGGATACGGTGATGTCCTCCCGCCCCGTGGGAACGGCGGGACTGCCGCCGGGGAGGAAGAGGACGCGGCGCACCCCGGCGCGTTCGGCGCATTCCACGTCGATGGGCCTGTCCCCTATGTAAAAGGTCCGGCGTTTGTCCAAATCGAACCGCCGGACGAGCCACTCGATGCCGTCCGGCGCGGGCTTGCGGGGAAGGCCCTCGTCGGAGGTGAGCACGTAGGTGAAGCATGTCCCGATCCCCAGCTCGTCCAGGACGCGTGTGGCGGTCCTGGCCTTGTGGGAGTAGACAAACTGCGCCGCGCCTTTGGCCCGGAGCGTCTCCAGCGCCTCCCGCGCCCCGTCCATGAGGCGCACCTCCCCGTCCCGGGCGGTGCTGACCTCCACATACCGGGTCCAAAGCCTGTCGCCCTCCGGGTATCGGGCCAAAAAGGTCTTGGTGGACCCGGCGATCAGGGCGGCGTGGGTCTTGCCGTAGTCAAGCCGGACGCCGGCCTCCTCCATCACCTGGAGGACGCTCTCCACAATGACCCTGTAGGAGTCGAGAAGCGTCCCGTCCAGGTCCCAGATGACCGCCGTCACCGCAGCTGCCTCCGGCGGGAGAGGTTCAGCGGCCCCTCCTGCATCTGGCCGATGAGCTCCAGGGACTTCCCCAGGCCATAGGCCACGCACATGTCCGCGTCGTCGGCGATGCGGGTCTGGATGCTGGTGGAGCTCTCGATGAGCCGGTCAAAGCCCCACAGCAGCGCCCCGCCGCCGGTGATGACGATGCCGTTTTCGGAAATATCCGCCACCAGCTCCGGCGGGGTGTTCTCCAGCACGTTGTGGATGGACTCCAAAATCTGCCGGGACACCTCGTCAAAGGCCTCGATGGTCTCGGTGGAGCTCACCGACACCATCCGGGGAAGCCCCGTCATCAGGCACCGGCCCTTCACCTCCACGCTCATCTCATCGCTGCGGGGGAAGACGCAGCCGATGGACTTTTTCAGCTCCTCGGCGGTGTTCTTGCCGATGAGGAGGTTATGCTTGCGGCGGATGTACTTGATAAGCGCCTCGTCAAAGGCGTCCCCGGCGGTCTTGATGGACTCCGACCGCACAACGCCGGAGAGGGAGATCACCGCGATATCCGTGGTCCCCGCGCCCACGTCCGCCACCATGTGGCCCTCGGCCTTGGAGATATCCACCCCGGCCCCCAGCGCCGCCGCCACCGGCGACTCCACCAGGTACACCTTCCGCGCCCCGGCGCGGATGCCGGCGTCGATGACCGCCCGCTCCTCCACCTCCGTGATGCCCGAGGGTACGGAGACCACCAGGCGCGGTTTTAAGAGGCTGAAGGAGATGACCTTGCGCAGAAGCTCCCGGATCATCCGCTCCGTCATGTCAAAGTCCGAGATGACGCCCCCCTGCAAAGGGTGGATAGCCACGATGTTTCCCGGCGTGCGCCCCAGCATCCGCTGGGCGGCCGCGCCCACCTTCAGGAGCCTTCCCGTATTCTTGTCCATGGCCACCACCGAGGGCTCCCGGGTGACGATCCCCTTGCCCCGCACGGCCACCGCCACCGTGGCGGTGCCCAGGTCGATGCCAATGTCGCGTCCAAAAAGCATAGTCGTACCTCCGATGGGATGAGTTATCTTATAGTATACCCATTTCTCTGGTTAATTCTTCCTCTTCTTGGCGGAGGGCCGCGCGGCGGCGGTACAGCAGACCACGTCCTCCGCCCCGGCCATCAGGAGCATCCTGGCGCACTCGGAGAGGGTGGCCCCGGTGGTGTAGATGTCGTCCACCAGCAGGACCCTCTTATCCCGCACGACCTCCGGGTCCGCCGCCTCGTAGGCCCCCAGCACGTTGGCGGCGCGGGCCTCCGGGGTGTCGATGGTGGAGTTGGCGGCGGTGTGGCGGACCTTTTTGAGGGTGCGCACGTAAGTCTCGCCCAGGCTTTTCGCCATCTCCCGGCAGAGAAGCTCCGACTGGTCGTACCCCCGCTTTCGCCGTCGCTTATCGCTCACCGGCGCCCAGGTGATGAGGTCGTAGGTCCCGGCAAGGTGCTCCCGGACCGTCTCGGCCATGAGCGAACCCAGCCCCACGGCGAACGCCTGGCGGCCACGGAATTTAAAGAGCAGCAGCGCCCGCCGCACGTCGTCCACGTAGTAGAGCGCGGCGGCGCATTGGGAGAAGAATTCCCCCCGCCCCTTCACCGGCCCGCAGCGGGGGAGCCTGTCCCGGCAGGAAGCGCAGATGTCCCCCTCGTCCACGATCCTCCGGCAGAACATGCACCGCGGCGGGAAGAGGAGCGCCGTGAGGCGCTTTACAAGGCCCATCAGCCGACCTCCCCGCAAAGGCGGGCGCGCAGGCCGGAGTAGCGCCGGGCCCGGCGGTCGTTGGCCACCATGGCGGAGAGAACGTCCGGCCCGCCGGCGATGACCAGCAGCTCCCGGGCCCTGGTGACGGCGGTGTAGAGGACGCCCCGGGTCACGAGCCCCGGCGGGCACTTGGGCAGGGCCAGGATGACCGCCCTATATTCGCTGCCCTGGGACTTGTGGACCGTCACGGCGTATGCCAGCTCCAGCTCCCCCATCTGCTCGAAGGGGTAGGGGACCAGCCGCTCGTCAAACCGGACGGAGGCCGTCCCGGCGCTCTCGTCCATGTCCTCGATGTACCCCACGTCGCCGTTGAAGATGCCGTATCCGGGCTCGGAGCGGGCGTCCTCCCTGTCGCCGATCTCCCGTGTCCATAGGATGTCGTAGTTGTTTCTGGTCTGCATCACCCGGTCGCCTACGCGGAAGGTGACGGACCCCACGGCCTTTTCCTTTTTCCCCGGCGCGGCGGGGTTCAGCGCCTCCTGGATGGCCAGATTCAGGGCGTTCACGCCGCCGCCGTACCGGCGGGAGGGGGCCAGGACCTGGATCTCCCTGGCCGGAATGCCCATCTTGCCCGGCAGGCGCTTGGAGATAAGCTCCGTCACCGTGGCGGTGACGCTCTCGGGGTCTGAGCGCTTTAAAAAGAAGAAGTCCCCGCCGGTATTCTTGAGGCAGGGCACCTCGCCGGCGTTGATCTTGTGGGCGTTTTTCACGATGTCGCTGAGGCTGGCCTGACGGAAGATGTCCGTGAGGGCGATGACCGGCGCGACGCCGCTGCGGATGATGTCCCCGAAGACGTTCCCCGGCCCCACGGAGGGAAGCTGGTCGGCGTCCCCCACCAGCACCAGCCGCGTATCCGCCGGCATGGCGTCCAATAGCGCCGCCATCAGGCGGATATCCACCATGCTCGTCTCGTCCAGCACCACGGCGTCGCACTCTAATGGGTCGGCGGCGCACTTTTCAAACTCCCGTTCGCCCGCCTCCGGCATCCCGGCCCCTAAAAGCCGGTGGACCGTCTGGGCCTCCCGGCCGGTGAGCTCCGAAAGGCGCTTGGCCGCCCGGCCGGTGGGAGCGGTGAGCAGGGTGGTGAGGCCCATCTCGTCAAAAAGGTTCAAAATGCCCCGGACGGTGGTGGTCTTGCCGGTGCCGGGGCCGCCGGTGAGCACCAGCACCCGGCGGTTCGCCGCCAGCTCCAGCGCCGCGCGCTGCTTGTCCGCGAACCGGATGCCGCAGGCGTACTCCGACCGCTCCATCAAAATCTGTAAGCCCTGGACCTTGTCCACGGGCGTCTTCGTCATCTGCGAAAGCCGCCGGGCCACCAGCTCCTCGGCCTCAAAGAGGTCGCGCATATAGAGGGCGTCCACGGTGGTGACCCGCTGGGAGACCAGCTCCCCCAGCCGCGCCATATCCTCCGCCGCCGCCCGGACGCTGTCCGGGTCGATGCCGAGAAGCTGCGCCGTGGCGGCGACCAGCTTGTCCCGGGGGAGGAACACATGCCCGTTCCCCTCGTTGTGCCGGAGCTCGAAGATGAGCGCCGCGCGGACCCGCTCCACGCAGTCCGGGGCGAAGCCCAGCTTCCGGGCCAGCTCGTCGGCGGTGAAGAAATCAAGGCCCAGCTCCTCGCCGGCCAGTATGTAGGGGTTCTCCGTGACGGCGCTCTCCGCCTCGTCCCCATAGAGCCGCCAGAGGCGCACGGCGGCCACGGGCTTGACGCCGTTGTCCGCCAGGAACTCCATGAGCCGCCGCATCCCCGTCTGCTCCCGGAAGCGCTGGGAGATGGCGGCGGCCTTCTTCTCCGTGATGCCCTTGACGCGCGTCAGCTCCTCCGGGGAATTCTCAATGACCTCCAGGGACCGCTTCCCGAATTCGTCCACAATGGCCCGCGCCAGCTTCGCCCCCACGCCGCGAATGGCCCCGGAGGCCAGGTAATCGTAAATAGCGGCGCTCCCCTCGGGAAGGAAGCTCTCGGCGTGCTCGGCCTTGAACTGCTGGCCGTAGGAGGCGTGGCTGGTCCAGGAGCCGTAGAGCCGCAGCTTCTCCCCCGGAGCCACCCCCGGGAGGGTCCCCACGCAGGTGACCGTCTCGTCCCCCGCGCCGAGGCGCAGGACAGTGTAGCCGTTTTCCGGATTTTGAAAAATAACGGCCCTCACGTCCCCCTCGATGGCCACAAGCTCGACTTCGTCCATGGGTCCTCCTTCTACAAATACCGTCTCAATTCTTCTGTCAAAGCTTTCTCATCTGTCAGCGCCGCGCCGAAGCGCAGGGCCAGAAGCCGCGCCCGCTTCAGCGCCTCCGGGCTCATACCGGCGTCCAGGATGACCGCGCCCTTCCCGGCACGCCCGTCCCGCAGGCGCCCCTCCAGCCCGCCGGCCTCGCCACGGCACACCAGCACCGTCACGCAGGCCACGTCGGTTGTCTCCACCCGTACCCGGCCCAGCAGGCAGTCCAGTATCAGAATGACCCCGATGACCCCCACCGCGATGGCGATCCCCAACAATGTCTCCACGACCATAGCTCCACCCCCAGCCCACAGTATGCGCCGGGACGGCGGGGTGTGAAATGTAAAAAAGCTTATTTTTCCCCCCGCAGCTTGATGATCCTGTCGCGCAGGACCGCCGCGTACTCAAATTCCAGCATCTGGCTGGCCTTGCGCATCTCCTTCTCGAGCTTGGCGATGGCCTCCTCCCGCTCGCGCTTTGTGAGGTACTTCCCGTCGTCGTCGGTGACGCCCCGGGCGGGCTTTTCCTCCTCGTGCTCCAGCACCGAGCGGATGTCCTTGACGATGGTCTTGGGCACAATGCCGTGGGCCTTGTTGTAGGCGTCCTGCTTTTTCCGGCGGCGGTCCGTCTCGTCCATGGCCGCCTTCATGGAGGGGGTCACCGTGTCGGCGTAGAGGATAACGAGGCCCTCCGCGTTCCGGGCGGCGCGGCCGATGGTCTGGATGAGGCTTGTTTCACTGCGCAAGAAGCCCTCCTTGTCCGCGTCCAGAATGGCCACTAAACTCACCTCGGGCAGGTCCAGGCCCTCCCGGAGGAGGTTGATGCCCACTAAGACGTCGAAGGTCCCCAGTCTCAGGTCCCGGATGATCTCCATGCGCTCGATGGCGTCGATGTCGTGGTGCATATAGCGGACCTTGATGCCCGCCTTTTGGAGGTACGCCGTCAGGTCCTCCGCCATGCGCTTGGTGAGGGTGGTGACCAGCACCCGCTCATGCTTTGCCGTGCGGGCGTTGATCTCCCCGATGAGGTCGTCGATCTGGCCGTTCACGGGCCGGACCTCCACTTTGGGGTCCAGAAGGCCCGTGGGCCGGATGATCTGCTCGGCGATCTGGCCGGCGCGTGAGCGCTCATACTCCGCCGGCGTGGCGGAGACGTAAATGGCCTGGTGGATACGCTCGTTAAATTCGTCAAACTGGAGCGGCCTGTTGTCGTAGGCCGAGGGGAGGCGAAAGCCGTACTCCACCAGCGCCTCCTTCCGCGCCCGGTCCCCCCGGTACATGGCCCGGACCTGGGGCAGGGTGACGTGGCTCTCGTCCACAAAGAGGATGAAATCCTTGGGGAAGTAATCGAGGAGCGTCATGGGCGCGGACCCCACGGGCCGGCCCGAGATGATGCGGGAGTAGTTCTCGATGCCGGAGCAGTAGCCCAGCTCCTGGAGCATCTCCACGTCGTACATGGTCCGCTGGCGGATGCGCTGGGCCTCGATGAGCTTGTCATGGTCCTTGAACCAGGCGACCCGCTCGTCGCACTCCCGCAAAATTTCCTGAATGGCCCGGTCCATCTTGTCCCGGGGCGTCACGTAGTGGGTGGCGGGCCAGATGGGGATGTTGGTGAGCCGCCGCACCACCGCGCCGGTGACGGTGTTGATCTCGCTGATCCGGTCCACCTCGTCGCCGAAAAACTCGATCCTCAGCGCCGTGTCCTTCCAGTAGGCCGGCCAGACCTCCACCGTGTCCCCCCGGACGCGGAACATGTTCCGCTCCCAGGAAAGGTCGTTGCGCTCATAGCGGATGTCCGCGAATTTTTTGAGAAGGTCGGGGATGCGGATCTCCATCCCCACCCGGATGGGCACCATCATGGCCTCAAAGTCGTCGGGCTCGCCCAGGCCGTAGATACAGCTCACGGAGCTCACCACCACCACGTCCCGGCGCTCGAGAAGGGAGGCGGTAGCCGAGAGCCGGAGCCGGTCGATCTCGTCGTTGACGGAGCTGTCCTTTTCGATATACGTGTCCGTGTGGGGGATGTACGCCTCCGGCTGGTAGTAGTCGTAGTAGCTGACGAAGTACTCCACCGCGTTTTCCGGGAAGAACTCCTTGAACTCCTCGAAAAGCTGGGCCGCCAGCGTCTTGTTGTGGGCCAGCACCAGCGTAGGCCGGCCCATCCGGGCGATGACGTTGGCCATGGTGAAGGTCTTGCCGGAGCCTGTGACGCCGAGGAGCACCTGCTCGTCCAGCCCCAGCTCCAGCCCCCGGCACAGCGCGTCGATGGCCTCCGGCTGGTCCCCCGTGGGCTTGTAGGGGGCGTGTAATTTGAATTCCACGGCGCGTCCTCCTCCCTGCCATGATTACAAATCGTAATAATGAATCGGTTCCTGCAAGCGGGCTCATTTTTTTATCACCGCCGCCCGGACGGCGCGTTCCGGCTTTTTCACGAAAGCCCCGCCTTTCGCGGACTTCTCCCGCCGAAAATTTCGTCGCCCGCCGCCCTTCCGGTTGACGGTAACGGGCCCCCGGAACGGCCTTTACAAGAAGTTATTCACATTCTCCACCGGGTTTTCCACAGGCAAAAAGCCCGTTTTCCCTAAGAATGGGCCGATATTTACCAGGAACTGCCGATTCCCGGACCGCGGGGTTGTGGAAAACCTCCACAGGTCCCGCGTTTGACATAACGCCCAAATTTTCGGTTTCCCTTGAAGAAAACGCCATTTTTGCACCGGGAGAGGACATAACTTTCGGTCAAAACCTGACCTTGTCGATGTCCATGGTGGCGTAGGCGTTGAGCTCCTGCCCCGCCGTGACGCCGGCGAGGTATTCGTAATACCCCTGACAGCCGATCATGGCGGCGTTGTCCCCGCACAGCCTCAGCGGCGGCACGAAGAGCCGCCGGCCCTCCCGCCGGCAGGCCGCCTCAAAATCGGCGCGGATGCGCGCGTTGGCCGCCACGCCCCCGGCCACCACCACGGTATCATAGCCTAAGTCCCTGGCCGCGTCCATGGTCCGGGGGACCAGCGTCTCGCTGACGGCCCGCTGGAAGGAGGCCGCGAGGCCGGCCCTATTGAGGTCCCCGCCCTTTTGCGCCGCCGTGTGTGCGGCGTTCACCACGGCTGTCTTGAGGCCCGAGAAGGACATGTCGTAGGGGTGTCCCTCCACGTGGGCGTGGGGGAGCTTGAAGGCGGTATCGTCGCCGCCCTCCGCCAGACGCTGGAGGGGCAGTCCGCCGGGGTAGGGGAGACCCAGCACCCGCGCGGCCTTGTCGAAGCACTCGCCCGCCGCGTCGTCCACGGTGGCGCCCACGATGGACATGTCCGTATACCCCCGCACATCCACAATGGCGGTGTTCCCGCCGGAGATGGCAAGGCACAGGAAGGGCGGCTCCAGCTCCGGGAAGGCCAGGTAGTTGGCGGCGATGTGCCCCCGGACGTGGTGGACCGGGATGAGGGGGACCCCCAGCGCCAGCGCCGCGCCCTTGGCGAAGTTCACCCCCACCAGCAAAGCCCCGATGAGCCCCGGCGCGGCGGTGACGGCCACGGCGTCCAAGTCCGATTTTAAAAGTCCCACCTTGCGCACCGCCTCGTCGGCGAGGCGTGAGATCACCGTGATGTGGCTGCGGGAGGCGATCTCCGGCACCACGCCGCCGTAGAGGGCGTGCATGTCCGCCTGGGAAAAGATCTCGTTTGAAAGCACCGTCCTGCCGTCCCGGACCACCGCCGCGGCGGTCTCGTCGCAGGAGGATTCAATGGCCAATATGTTCATCTGCTCCAAGCTCCCGATCCATCAAAATCGCGTCCTCCGTGGGGGCCTGATAGTACCCCCGCCGCTCGCCGCACACCGCGAAGCCCGCGCTTTTGTAAAGCGCCCTGGCGGCGAGATTGGACTTGCGGACCTCCAAAAAGATTTTTTTCGCGCCCCGCTTTTTGGCGCGGCGCAGGACCTCCCGGAGGAGCGCCGCGCCTGCGCCCCGCCGCCGCAGGTCCGCCCGGACGGCCAGGCTCAGAAGCTCCCCCTCGTCGGCGGCCACGAGGTAAATGGCGAAGCCCGCCACCGTCCCGTCCTCCACCGCCGCCAGGATCTCCCCGCAGCCGCCCCGGAGGTACGCCTCCACGCCGCCCCGGCTCCAGGGGTCGGGGAAGCTGGAGCGCTCGATCTCCATAATGGCGTCTAAGTGTTCGTATGTGGCCCTTACGATCTCCATCACTTGGCCTCGTACCAGTTGCGGCCCACGTGGGCCTCCGCCGTCAGGGGCACGGTGAGCGCCGCCGCCCCCTCCATGGCGTCCACCAAAAGCGCCCGGACGGCCTGGGCGTCCCCGGCGGCGCACTCCACGATGAGCTCGTCGTGGACCTGCAGCAAAAGCCGCGCGTCCAGCCCGGAGTCCATAAGCGCCCGGTCCGCCCGGACCATGGCGATCTTCATGATGTCCGCCGCCGTGCCCTGGATGGGCATGTTCCGCGCCACCCGTTCGCCGAAGGAGCGGACGTTGAAGTTCTGGGCCTTCAGCTCCGGCATGGGCCGCCGGCGGCCGTAAAGCGTGGCGGCCACGCCGGTCTCTTTGGCCTCTTTCACCACCCGGTCCATATACGCCGCCACGCCCTTATACGTGGCCATGTAGGTGTTGATATACTCCCGCGCCTCCGCCACGGAGACGTGGATGTCGTCGGCCAGGGAGAAGGCGGAGATGCCGTAGACGATGCCGAAATTCACCGCCTTGGCGCGGCTTCTCTGCTCATGGGTGACCTCCTCGGGGTCGATGCCCAGCACCTGCGCCGCCGTCGCCCGGTGGATGTCCTCCCCCGCGAGATACGCCTTGCGCATTTGCTCGTCCCCGGAGATGTGGGCGAGGATGCGCAGCTCGATCTGGCTGTAGTCGGCGTCCACCAGGACCCGGCCCTCGGGGGCGACGAACATCTTCCGGATCTCGCCGCCCAGCTCCCGCCGGACGGGGATGTTCTGCAAATTGGGCTCGGTGGAGCTTAGCCGCCCCGTGGCCGTGGCGGTCATCTGGAAGCTTGTGTGGATGCGCCCGTCGGGACCGATGACCTTGGCAAGGCCGTCGGCGTAGGTGGATTTGAGCTTGGCAAGCTCCCGGTACTCCAACACCAGCCCCACCACGGGGTGGCGGGAGCGGAGCTTTTCCAGCACGTCGGCGCTGGTGGAATACCCCCGGGCCGTCTTCTTGGGCGCGGGCAGGCCCAGGTCGTCAAAAAGTACCTCGCCCAGCTGCTTGGGGGAGTTGATGTTGAACTCCTTCCCCGTGAGCGCGTAAATTTCCGCCGACACGGTGTCGATCTGCGCCCCCAGGAGCTTGCCGAAGGCCGTCAGCGCCTGCCGGTCCACCAGGAACCCAGCCCGCTCCATCCGCGCCAGCACCGGGCACAGGGGCAGCTCCACCTCCCGGAAGAGGAAGGTGAGGCCATACGCCTCCAGCTTGGGCTCCAGCGTCTCCCGCAGGGCCGAAACCGCCGCCGCCTCGGAGAGGAGCCGCGCCGCGGCCTTCACGCCGTCGTCCAGGAGGGAGAACTGCCCGTCCTCCGCCGCCCCGTCCATGGGCGTAAAGCCGCACCAGCGCCGGCAGAGGGTCCCCAGCTCAAAGCTCCCCGCCGTGGGGTCGATGAGATACGCCGCCAGGGCCGCGTCGAAGACCCAGCCGCCGGTTCCCAAGCCCATATCCATGAGCTTACGGAGGGTGTCCTTGACCTCGTGGCCCTCCTTTTGTATGCTGTCAGCACACAAAGCCTCCAGAGCCTGACGCCACACCGGGGTCCCCTCCCGCAGGATGAACCCCAGGCCCTCGGGCCCGTCAGACTCCACGTTGACACAGCACGTGGCCATGTCCTCGGAAAACCGCACCGCCACCGGGGCGGCGGCAATGGCCTTTTGAAATTCCGCCAGCGTTTCGGCATCCGTCACCTCCACGGTGACGCACTCGGCCTCGAAGACCGGGGCCTCGTCCGCCTCCCGCACCGGCGGGGTGAGCTTATACTGCTCCATGAGCCGCGCAAAGCCCAGCCGGTCGAAGATCCGGTAGAGGGCGTCGTTGTCCACGGCCCTGACCCGGTTCTCCTCCGGCGTGAACGCCAGCGGCGCTTCACACCGGATGGTGGCCAGATCCTTGGACATCATGGCCTGCTCCCGGCCCTCCGTGAGCTTGCGGATTAGGCTGGGACTGGCCGGCTTGTCCGGCGCCTGGCAGATGCCCGGCATCTGTTCGTAAAGCCGCTCCACCGAGCCGTAGAGCTGTATGAGCCCCAGGGCCGTCTTCTCCCCCACGCCCCGCACGCCGGGGATGTTGTCGGAGGCGTCGCCCATCAGGGCCTTTAAGTCGATCATGTGAATGGGGTCGAAGCCGTACTCCTCCCGGAAGACCTCCGGCGTCACGGCACGGGTGGTGGTCTGGCCCATGCGGGTGGTGACGAGCCGCACGGTGACGGCGTCGGAGACCAGCTGGAGGGAGTCCTTGTCCCCGGTGCAGACCACGCACTCCCACCCGGCCTCGGTACATTTTTTCGAGATGGTCCCCAGAAGGTCGTCCGCCTCCCAGCCGGAAAGCTCGTAGCGCCGGATGTTCATGGCGTCCAGCGTCTCCTTCAGAATGGGCATCTGGGCCGCCAGCTCGTCGGGCATCCCATGACGCGTGGCCTTGTAGCCCTCATACCGCAAATGCCGGAAGGTGGGGGCCGGCAGGTCGAAGGTCACGCAGACAGCGTCCGGCGCCTCCTCGGCCTCGATGCGCCGGAGGATGTTGAGGAACCCGAAGATCGCGTTGGTGGGCGTCCCGTCCGGGGCGTTGAGCATCCGCACCCCAAAAAACGCCCGGTTCACAATGCTGTTCCCGTCCACCGCCACAAGCTTCATCGGAGCACCTCCCAAAAAATCCGTAATCAATTTATTTTACCACCCCCCGCCCGGTTATGCAACCCCGGCAAGCCAAGTTTTTCGGACCGAAAGGGGAGGGGAACAGAATACTTTATTATACTAAAATGTTCCACGTGGAACATTTTAGTATAATAAAGTAGAAGCGGGCCCCAAACCCGCCCTGTCCTCCCGCGCTCGCTGCCCCCCTGCCCCCCTCCTACGAGGAGGGGGCGAAAAAGGATGCGCCTTCGGCGCAGTTTTGGATTATCCGCCGCGGCGGGGACGGGGGACGGGCGGGTTTAGAACCCGCCCCTACATTTTCCAATTCACCTTCCTTCAACGCCGTACGGGCCGCCGCCCACGGCGGCCCCCCGTTGCAGGGCTTGGATTGCCCCCGATAAACGCCGTAGGGGCCGCCACTCCTGGCGGCCCGCGTTTCGATGATTTCCCATGTCGGTTGAATGGGATAACCTTCCATATCCCCTGTAGGGGCGGGTTCCAAACCCGCCCGTGCCACGTGGAGAGACGGGACCGGTTCCGACAAAACGCACCCGCCCCCGTCTCGGAGCCCCCTCCTCGTAGGAGGGGGGCAGGGGGGGAAGCGAAGGTGGGATGATAGACCGGTTCCGAAAAAAACGCACGGCCTTGGCCGTGCGTTTGGGGGGTGTTAAATATTTTTCCTTCCGGCGACGCCGGAGCGGACCAGGGCGCGCTTGAGCTTGGCTTCGGCGATGGCGATCTCCTGGGAGGAGAGGTCGGCGCGGTGAGCAAGGCGTTCCTCGGCGGCCTCGCGGGCGTGCTGGGCGCGGGGGAGGTCGATGTCGTCCGCCCACTCGAAGGTGGTGGGGACCAGGTTGACCTCGTTGTCCCGGACGGAGAGCATCCCGCCGATGCAGGCGGCGCGGCGGGTCTGGCCGCCGGCGACGATCTTCGCCTCGCCCATGCCGAGAGCGGTGAGGAAGTTTATGTGGTTGGGCAGGATGCCCACGTCGCCCTCCACCGTCCGGACGGTGATGCTTTGGGCCTCGCCGGAGAACATGAGCCCGTCGGGGGTGACGATCCGCAGCATGAAGCTCGCCATGGGCTCACCCTCTCGCTTTCTTCACCACGTCGTCGATGGACCCGGCGAAGAGGAAGGCGGACTCGGGGAGGTCGTCGTGCTTGCCCTCAATGATCTCCTTAAAGCCCCGGATCGTCTCGGCAAGAGGCACGTACCGGCCCTCCATGCCCGTGAACTGCTCGGCCACGGAGAAGGGCTGGGAGAGGAAGCGTTGGATCTTCCGGGCGCGGGCCACGGTGAGCTTGTCGGCCTCGGAAAGCTCGTCCATGCCCATGATGGCGATGATGTCCTGGAGCTCCTTGTACCGCTGGAGCATCTGCTGGACGGCCCGGGCCACCTCGTAGTGCTCATGGCCCACGATCTCCGGCGTCAGGATGCGGCTGGTGGAGTCCAGCGGGTCCACGGCGGGGTAGATACCGAGGCTGGCGATGGAGCGGTCCAGGACCGTGGTGGCGTCCAGGTGCGCGAAGGTGGTGGCCGGCGCGGGGTCGGTGAGGTCGTCGGCGGGGACGTACACCGCCTGGACGGAGGTGATGGAGCCCTTTTTGGTGGAGGTGATACGCTCCTGCAAGGCGCCCATCTCCGTGGCCAGCGTGGGCTGGTAGCCCACGGCGGAGGGCATCCGGCCTAAAAGCGCCGATACCTCGGACCCGGCCTGGGTGAAGCGGAAAATGTTGTCGATGAAGAGGAGCACGTCCTGGTGCTTCTCGTCCCGGAAGTACTCGGCCATGGTGAGGCCCGAAAGGCCCACGCGCATACGGGCTCCGGGGGGCTCGTTCATCTGGCCGTAGACTAAGGCGGTCTTGGCCAGGACCCCGGACTCCTTCATCTCGTTATAGAGGTCGTTGCCCTCGCGGGTGCGCTCGCCCACGCCGGTGAAGACGGAAAGCCCGCCGTGCTGGGTGGCGATGTTGTGGATGAGCTCCATGATGAGGACGGTCTTGCCCACGCCGGCGCCGCCGAAAAGGCCGATCTTGCCGCCCTTGGCGTAGGGGCAGATGAGGTCCACCACCTTGATGCCCGTCTCAAAGATCTCCGTGGCGCCCTCCTGCTCGTCGTAGCTGGGGGCGGGGCGGTGGATGGGCCAGCGCTCCTTCGTCTCGGGCGCGGGCATGTTGTCCACCGGGTCGCCCAGGAGGTTGAAGACGCGCCCCAGGCATTCCTCGCCTACGGGGACACTGATGGGCGCGCCGGTATCCAGGGCCTCCAGGCCCCGGGAGAGGCCGTCGGTGGAGCCCATGGCCACGCACCGGGCGATGTTGTCCCCGATGTGCTGGGCCACCTCCAGGGTGAGCACCCGGCCGTTTGCCTCGATCTTGATGGCGTTCAAAAGCTCCGGCAGCTCCCCGTCCTTGAAGCGGATGTCCAGCACCGGCCCCATGATCTGGGCCACCGTGCCCTTATGTGTTGTTGCCAAATGAATCAACTCCTTATTGGAAAGGATGAAAAAGTGGAAAAAGCGAAATCAGGTATTGGCTCCCGCCACAATCTCCGTGATCTCCTGGGTGATGGCTCCCTGGCGGGCGCGGTTATACTTGAGACTCAGGTCGGCGATCATGTCCTCGGCGTTTTTCGTGGCCGAATCCATGGCGGTGCGGCGCGCGCCCTGCTCGCTGGCTACGCTCTCGCACAGGGCCCCGTAGAGAAGGCCGCCCAGGTATTCCGGGACGATGGCGGCGAAGAGCGTCTCGCTGTCCGGCTCGTAGAGCGTCTCGGACTTGTCCTCCGACGGCTCCCCCGAGCCGTGGAGGGGCAGGAGCTTCAAGACGGAGGGCTGCTGGACGAGGATGGAGACGAAGTTGGTGTAAACAAGGTCCACCTCGTCAAACTCCCCCTCCAGGAACCGCCGGCAGACGTCCTTGGCCAGGGTGAAGCAGTCGGACACCGACAGCGCCCCCGCCTCGCCCCAGGCGTCGGAGAGGATCTCATACCGGTGGGCGCGGAAATTCTCCACGCACCGCTTGCCGATGGGCAGGACGGTGACGTTTTTCCCGGCCATCTCGGCCTCCGCCAGCTTCAGGACGTTGTGGTTGTAGCCCCCGGCCAGTCCCCGGTCCCCGGCGATGACCACGTAGAGGGCCTTTTGGACGGGCCGCTCCTCCAGATAGGGGGAGGTGAAGGACCCGGTGGACCCGGCGATCTCGCAGACGGTGGAATAAAGCGTCTCAAAATAGGGCCTGGAGCGGGTCACGTTGTCCTGGGCCCGTCTGAGCTTGGAGGCGGCCACCATCTCCATGGCCTTCGTGATCTGCTTCGTGCTCTCCATGCTGCGGATGCGCAGCTTGATCCCCTTCATGGACACGCCGGCCATAGGCGCACACCTCCCTTACTACTTAGTGAAGATCTCGATATACCTGGTGATGCAGGACTTGAGCTCCTCCTCCGTCTCCGGCTCCAGCTTGCCGGTGTCGCGGATGGCCTTCAGCACGTCGTAGCCGTGCTCGTCCATGTAGTTGTAGAGGCCCTGCTCAAATTCCGAAATTTTCGATGTCTCAATGGCCTTGAGATAGCCGTTTGTGGCGGCGTAGAAGATACAGACCTGGTGGGCCACCTCCACGGGGGCGCCGTTTTTCTGCTTCAGGACCTCCACGATGCGCTCGCCCTGGGCCAGGCGGTCCTTGGTGTCCTGATCGAGGTCCGAGCCGAACTGGGCGAAGGACTGGAGCTCCCGGTACTGGGAGTAGATGAGCTTTAAGGAGCCCGCCACCTTCTTCATGGCCTTGATCTGGGCCGAGCCGCCCACGCGGGAGACCGAGATGCCGGGGTTCACGGCGGGCATGATGCCGGAGTGGAAAAGCTCCGTCTCCAGGAAGATCTGGCCGTCCGTAATAGAAATGACATTTGTTGGGATGTACGCCGACACGTCGCCGGCCTGCGTCTCGATCACCGGCAGAGCGGTGAGGGACCCGCCGCCGTACTCCGGGGCCATGCGCGCGGCGCGCTCCAGTAAGCGGGAGTGGAGGTAGAAGACGTCGCCGGGGTACGCCTCCCGTCCGGGGGGCCGGCGGATGAGCAGAGAAATGGCCCGGTAGGCCACGGCGTGCTTACTGAGGTCGTCGTAGACCACTAAGACGTCCTTGCCCTGCTTCATGAAATATTCGCCCATGGTACAGCCGGAATAGGGCGCGATGTACTGCATGGGGGCCAGCTCCGAGGCGGTGGCGGACACCACGATGGTGTAGTCCATGGCCCCGGCGGCCTCCAGAGTGCTCACCACCTGGGCGACGGTGGAGCGCTTTTGGCCGATGGCCACGTAGACGCAGATGCAGTCCTTGCCCTTCTGGTTGATGATGGTGTCAATGGCGATGGTGGATTTGCCCGTCTGGCGGTCCCCGATGATGAGCTCCCGCTGGCCGCGGCCAATGGGGATCATGGAGTCGATGGCCTTGATGCCCGTTTGCAGCGGCACGGAGACGCTCTTGCGCTCGATGATGCCGGGGGCGGGAGCCTCGATGGGGTCAAAACGTACGGCGTCGATCTCCCCCTTGCCGTCGATGGGCGCGCCCAGCGCGTCCACCACCCGGCCGATGAGCGCCTCGCCCACGGGGACGGAGACGACGCGGCCGGTGCGCCGGACCTGGTCGCCCTCCCGGATGCCGGCGTCGGAGCCCAGGATGACGATGGAGACGGAATTCTCCTCCAGATTCTGCGCCATGCCGTACTCGCCGTTGGGGAATTCGATGAGCTCGTTCATCAGGCACTTCTCCAGCCCCGAGGCCCGGGCGATGCCGTCGCCGACGAGAATGACGGTGCCCGTCTCGCTCTCCTCGATCTGCCTGGAGTAGTTCTTGATCTGCGCCTTTATGATTTTGGTGATCTCCTCTGGTTTCAGATCCATGGTATGCCTCTCCTACATAACTTCTTAGAGGACCGTATCCCGCAGGCCCTTCTCGATGCGGTCGAGCCGGTCCCGCACGGTCCCGTCATATCTCTTCCCGGCGCACTCCAGGCGCATCCCCCCGAGGACCGAGGGGTCCACGCGGGTGACGAGGAGGATATTCTTCCCGAAGACCGTGCCCAGGCGCTCTATGAGCCTTGCCCGCACGGCCTCCGACAGCGCCGCGGCGGTGGTGGCGGTGACCTCCAGGATGCCGTTGTCCTCGTAGTACCGCTCCCGGTACGCCCGGACACAGCCGGGGAACTCCCGCACCGCGTCCCGGTCGATGAGGAGCTTCAAAAAGCTCACGATATACGTGTGAACGCGCCCATCCAGGGCCTTGTCCACCGTCTCCCGCCGCTCCTCCTTGGAGAGGGAGGGGGCGGAGAGGAGGCGCACATAGTCGGGGTTCTCGGCGAAGAGCTTATCGCAGCCCTCGAGCTGGGGCAGGAGCGCCTTTCCAAGGCCCTCCTCCCGGGCAAGCTCATAGAGCGCCAGCCCGTAGACCCTGGCCCGGTCAGTCATAGTCCTCACCAAGCCTCCCGATGAACTCGCTCACCAGCCGCTCGTGGTCGGCGGCGGTGATCTCCCGCTCCACCACCTCTTGGGCGATGGAGATGGAGATGGACGAGATCTCGTTTTTCACCTCGTTGAGGGCGCGCTTTTTCTCCTGGGCGATGTCGGCCTCCGCCTTCACGCGGATGGCGGCGGCGTCGGACTTGGCCTCGGCGATGATCTCCGCCTCCCGCTTTTGGGCGCGGGACACGGCGTCCGCCAAGATCTCGTCCCGCTCGGCGCGGGCGGAGGAGAGGTGCTCCTCATAGTCGGCCTGAAGCTTCGCCGCCTCGGCCTTGGAGCTCTCGGCCTGGGCGTACATGTCGTCGATCTCCTTCTGCCGGGCGTCGATCATCTTCTTCACCGGCTTGAAGAGGAACTTCTTCAAGAGAAGGAAGGTGATGATCATGTTGCAGAAGGTAAAGAGCGCGGTCCAGGGGTTTATACCGATGATCTGTTCAAACCCGGTCATGTCGACCGCTCCTTTCGTCTGAAATCACTCCCGTAAGCCGCCCAAAAGACGGCGGGGGTACTCAATAGAGGAACAGCAGCAGCAGCGCCACGACCAGCGAGTAGATACCCGTGGACTCCGTGATGGCGCAGCCCAGGATCATGTTGGTCCGGAGCGTGCCGGCGGACTCGGGCTGACGGGCCATGCCCTCCAGCGCCTTGCCCACGGCGTTTCCTTCACCGAAGGCCGGGCCGATGGCCCCGATGCCCATGCACAGACCGGCGCCGATGGCGACAGCGGCCTCTCTGATGGCTTGAGCGATACCCATAAAAGTTACCTCCTGAATGTAATAATGACTCTTTTTTATACTTAACCGCGTAAAACGGCTAATGTCTTATTTCTGCTTCTCCTCTTTGGGAGGACAAGCCATACCTACGTATACCATGGTCAGCAGCGAGAACACCAGCGCCTGGACGCCGCCGGAGAAGACGTCGAAGTAGAGGCTCAGGACGCCGGGAAGGCCCACCTCCAGGATGGGGATCTCCTTGAAGGCGCCGAAGTATTCCAGCGCCGCCGCCGCGGCCAGGACGAAGAGCGCGATGCCTATGATCTTCAAAAGGAGCTTGTTCTTTTTAAGCCCGGAGAGGAAGACGATGACCCCCAGGACCGCCACGGCGACGATCACCGAAAGACCGTTGGAGCGGATGAGGTCCAGCACCAGGGCGCTCCCGGCGGCCAGAGCCTGATAGAGGAGGCTCATGAGGACGCCGCCGCCCATGATGTTGCCGAAGTGACGGAAGGCCATGGAGACTGGCTGGGCGATGTCGGAGATGATGTTCATGGGGTTTATGTAGCCCTTGAGGAAGGTCTTGAGGCCGCTGTTTTTGATGGTGCAGCCCCAGACGAGGAAGCTGGTCATCAGCGCCCAGGTGAGGGTGGTGGAGATGTCCGAGGTGGTGGAGCGGAGGATGCCCGTCATGCCGATGAGGGACCCGCCGAGGGAGGAGAGGAACAGCGCGCCGATGTAAGGCGTCCAGTAGGAGTTGTGCTTGCCCATGGTGTCCTCCACCAGATTGTAGAGCATGGCGACGCCCTTCTCGGTGAGGACCTGCATACGCCCGGGGCGCTTTTTCAGGTTCCGCCCCAGAAAGTATCCCGCGACGCACAGGAGCACCATCACCGTGAAGGAGGACACCGCCGTCTGGGTGATGACGTTCTGGCCGCCGATTTGTAAATAGATTTTCGGACCGTTCACTTTTTCTCACCGTCCCTGCGGAAAAACTCGATGCCATAGAGGCTCAGCTGGACGAAGACCAGCGGCAGGACCGACGCCAGCGGGTCCAGGCTCGTGGTCTTGAGGACCAGGATGTAAATGGCGAGCAAGGCGAGCAGCCGCACCACCGAGGAGCCCTGCACCGCCGCCTTGGCCTTGTTAGGGTCCCCGCCCTCCGCCCGGTCGGCGGCGCGGGAGACCGTTACGGTCAGCGCCAGGAAGTTGGCGCAGGAGACGACCATGCCGAAGACCGCCCCCAGGAGCACGGGGAGGCTGAACCGCCCGAGGAGGGCGTAGACGCCCAGCTCTATGGCCGTCAGCACCGCCACGCCCAGGGCCACCTTGAAAAACTGCCGTATGGCGGCGTCGTTATGAAGCATCAAACCGCCTCCCGGTCACTTGTGTTCGTTGAAGCCCGTCCCGGCGTCCCGGTCGTCCGCCCGGGCCTGACGGTCCATCTCCCGCAGGCTCTGCCAGAGGCTGGCGAAAGCGCCCCCCACGCCGAGGAGCACCCCCACGGCCACCACCCAGCCGCCCAGGCCGAACCGGTCCCGGAGCCACACGGACCCCAGCACGCACAGCACGATAGGCGCCGCGATCCCGAGGCCCAGCTGCGTGAGCCAGACGATATTTTTCAAAAATCCAAAGCCTTTTCTCATGCGATCTCAACACCACAATTCAAATATCAAGTCTATCACATCTCCGGCGCTTTGTCAAGGAAGTCCTTGGGAGCAATTTGGGTGTCCTTGGGAGCGATTTGGGTGTAGGTCCTTGGGAGCAATTTGGGGTCTCTTTTCAGAGGAGCCGGCGGTAGTAGAGGGCGCCGGTGCGGGGGGCGGGGGAGGGGAGAGACTTTTGGTACTGCTCCACCACGGCGCGGACCTGCGGGGGCGTCTCGAAGGTGAACCGGAGGGTCTTGAAGTCCACGCCGGAGACGGGCTTATCGGCGATGTGCAGGGGGACGCTGTTGAGGAGCGTCCCGTATTCTTTTCCGGCGCACAGGACCGGAAAGGCGGCCCCCCTGCGGTCGGTGAGCTTCCCGAAGCCGGGGCAGTCGCCGCACCCGGCGCGCTTTTTGAGGGGACAGGCGCGAAAACGCATCAGGGGGAGGTATCCGTAGGCTAAAATCCCACGGGGGAGCGTGCCGCCCAGGGCGGCGATCTTGGACATGGAAAGCTCGAAGGACACGGTGGCGTCGGCAAGGCCCAGCCTTCTCAGCTCCTCCAGCGCCACGGAGTTTAGGACGTTCAGCCCCGCGCCGCCGTGGAGCGTGAAGCCGAGATCCCCCGCCGCCTTCACGGCGTAGAGCGTTTCGCACAGGACATTTTTCACGCCCAGGGCGGAAATTTTGGCAAGTCTCCCGGAGATCCCCCCGGATTCTCTGTCGAAAAAGAGCGAAGGAAGTTCCACGACCAACTTATCCCCAAGATTTTCCACAACCTCGGGGTGCTTTTCCACCTCTGTCAGCGGGAGGATGACCTTTTCCAGGGCGTCTGTACAGCAGACCTGGGTGAGCTTCTCGAACCGGCCCCGCAGGACCCCGGCGCGGTCGGCGCGGCCGGCGGGGATGGGGGAACGGTTGCCTACAATTTCCCAGCTTATGATTTGGGAGCGGGCCTCGGTGAGGCGGTCTACGGCCTCCCGGCGCAGGGCGTTGAGGGACGAGACGGGGAGGGTCAGCCCGGGCGTCAGGCGGGCGTCGAAGCGCTCCACGGCGTAGGGCGTCCCGCCGGTCTTTGTGAGGCTCCGCCGGGCCGCGTCCCCGTCCAGGGGGCGGTTGACCGCCGGCTCCGGCGCGGGGCCGGCGACGGATACCGTGTGGGTCCCGTCGGTGAGGGCGAGGGACGAGCCGGCGGGGGAGAGGGCGAAGTCCATGGATACGGGGACGCTCTGCCGCTCGGCCCGGTAGAGCGCGGCGAGCTTTCCCAGCACGGCGGAGGCGGCGGTCACGTCCTCCTTTTCCCGGGCGCCGAACATGGACGTGTCCCGTTTTCCCGTGAGGTAGCCGTCGGTGAAGCCGCTCCGGGAGAAGACGGCCCGCAGGGCCTCCTCGTCATAGGGCTCGCCCCGCAGGGCCGCCCGCGTCGCCGTCACCGCCGCCGCCACGTATTCCGGGCGCTTCATGCGCCCCTCGATCTTGAAGGACGCCACCCCGGCGTCCGCTAATTCTTGTGCGTATTTCAGGTGGGACATGTCCTTCAGCGACAGGGCGTAGGCCCGCTCGCCGTTGTGAAAATCCAGCCGGCAGGGCTGGGCGCACAGGCCCCGGTTGCCGCTGCGGCCCCCCAGTATGGCGCTGAGCTCGCACTGGCCGGAGGCGCACATGCACAGCGCCCCGTGGATGAAGACCTCCGTCTCGATGCCGCACCGGGCGGTGATGAACTCGATCTCTTTGAGTGTCAGCTCCCGCGCCAGCACCACCCGGGAAAAGCCCAGGTCGGCGGCCAGCTTGGCCCCGTCCAGGTTGTGGACCGTCATCTGGGTGGAGGCGTGGCGGGGGAGGGCCGGGACCGTGTCCCGGAAGGCGGCGTTCACCGCCAGGTCCTGGACGATCACCGCGTCCGCGCCGGCGCGGGCGATCTCCCGGACGGTGTCGTCCAGCTCGTCCAGCTCCGCGTCCATCACCAGGGTGTTCACCGTGACGTGGACCTTCACCCCGCGCACGTGGGCGCAGCGCACGGCGTCCGCGAGCCTGCCGCCCCCGAAATTTTCGGCGTTCCGGCGGGCGTTGAAGCCCCCGGCGCCCAGGTACACCGCGTCCGCGCCGCACCGCACGGCGGCGATGAGCTGTTCCTCGCCCCCGGCGGGGGCCAGCACCTCAACCATCCGTCTCCCTCCTCCGCAAAAAGTCCCCCTCCGCCGCCGGGTAAGGGCAGGGGAGCGTCAAAAGCTCGTTGGGGTGGGGCGCGTCGTCGCGCCGTTCGCCGGCCTGGGTGGTGAGCGTCTCCACCGGGAAGGACCGGATGGGCTCGCGGGGGGACATGAGCTCCAGCGTCTGGCCCACCCGGAAGGGGTTTCGCTGGCGGACGGTCAGGAGGCCGTTTTCCCAGCCCACCACGGTCCCCACGAACACCGCCCCGTGCTCGTAGCGCCCGGAATTGGCGTGGTTGTCCCGCAAGTAGCCGTGGTAGAACCCGTCGGAGTAGGGCCGGTGCTTCACAAGCTCCAGCTCGGCCCGGCAGGCTTCCACGCTCGCCGTCCCGTCCATGGCCGCCCGGTAGGCCCGGACCACGCTGGCCACGTAGTAGGCGGTCTTCATGCGGCCCTCGATTTTGAAGGACGTGACGCCGGCGGAGGACAGCTCGTCCAGCAGGTCGATACAGCAAAGGTCGTGGGAGCTGAGGATGGCGGTATAGCCGTCCTCCTCAAAAATCGGGAAATACTCCCCGGGCCGCTTCTCCTCGGTGAGAGCGTAACTCCACCGGCAGGGCTGGGCGCACTCGCCCCGGTTGCCGCTGCGGCCGGTGAGAACCGAGCTCAAAAGGCACCGCCCGGAGACGGCCATGCACATGGCCCCGTGGACGAAGGCCTCCAGCTCCAGGTCCTCCGGCGTCTCGGCCCGCAGGCGGGCAATCTCCGCAAGCTCCATCTCCCGCGCCAGCACGATCCGCCGCACGCCCATGTCCCGGTAGACCCGGGCGGCGGCGTAGTTCATGCAGCTGGCCTGGGTGGAAAGGTGAATTTCCAGCGCCGGCGCGGCCTTTTTCACGGTGTCGATGACCCCCAGGTCCGAGGCGATGACCGCGTCCGCCCCCGCGTCGCGCAGGAACCGGGCGTAGTCGGAAAGGGCGTCGATCTCCCCGTTGCGGGCCAGGGAATTGACCGCCACGTAGAGCCTCTTCCCGGCGGCGTGGAGCGTCTGCGCGGCCCTCAAAAGCCCCGCCCGGTCGAAGCCGGCGGCTTTCGCGCGCAGCTGCAGTGCCTCGCCGCCCACATACACCGCGTCCGCGCCAAACCGCACCGCCGCCCGCAGGCTCTCCATGTCCCCGGCGGGGGCCAACAGCTCAGCCTTGATCATCTTGCGCCTCCTGTGTGCTTTTTCTAGAGAGTATACCATTTTCCCCCGCCCTTCGCAACGCAAATTCCCGGCACCCGGCGAAAAAATCCTTGCGTATTCCGGGAGAGTGTGATAAACTGACAGGGAAGTATGGCGTTGAAGAGGAAAATAGCGGAAAGCGTTCCGTCAGAGAGGGGAGGCCGCGGCTGAAAGCCCCCCGGAAAAGCCCCGCCTGGTTCGCCTCCGAGCCCCGGCCAATCCCCGGCGTCGGCCCGCGTTAAGGGCGTCGAGCGCGCGCGAAAGCGCGAATTTGGGTGGTACCGCGGAAGCTCCTTCCGTCCCATGGCGGGATGGGGGAGCTTTTGATTTGACGGGGGTATCCATGGAAAGAGCCGTGTTAAAGGAGCTGCCCTTCAAAACCAGAGACGAGGCGCTGGCGTTCCTGAAAAAGCTGTGGGGACAGCAAGGGGCGGCATGTCCGATATGCGGGGGTCTCCTCGAGCTTTTGCACAGGAAGGCGAAGAAAAGCGCCTGCGATTGGCAGTGTAAGAGCTGCGATAAGGTCTACAAAACGATTTATTTGCTGGATGAGATCAACGAGCGGTTTCCGGAGTGACGGTTTCTTGAGGGGTGTGGAATGGGAACGGGGATCCTTGTGTGCGGCCTGAACGGCGCGGGAAAAAGTACGCTGGGAAAGGCCCTGGCGCGGAAATTACAGGTCCATTTTATTGACGTCGAGGACCTGTATTTTCCCAAGACGGACCCCGCCGATCCGTATGCCGTCCAGCGCACTCAGGAGGAGGTGGAAAAGCTCCTTCTGGAGGAGGTCCGGGCGCACGAGGGCTTCGTTTTTGCGGCCGTCAAGGGGGATTACGGAGAGGCGGTCTATCCCTTCTTTCAGGTCGCCGTGTTGGTGGAGGTCCCCAGAGAGCTTCGGTTGGAGCGGGTCAGGAACCGCTCCTTCCAGAGGTTTGGGAGCAGGATGCTGCCCGGCGGGGACCAATATGAGCGGGAGGAGCGCTTCTTTGCCCTCGTCCGCTCCAGAGATGAGGACACAGTCGAAAAATGGCTGCGCCATTTGAGTTGCCCCGTGAGGCGTGTGGACGGGACGCGGCCAGTTGAGGAAAACGTGGATTTTATCGCAGAACGGCTGTAAGCTCACGATTGACGGTATGTCAAGCTTATACTAATATCTAATTAAAACAAGCCATTCGCGACGGCCTTTTTCGCGTCATGCTGCGTCAGCCGCCTTGGGAATACATACAGTATTCCCTGCGGCGTCTTCCTTGCCTGACACGAAAAATCCTCGCCGCTCGGTGTCTCCTTTTAAATAGATATTAGTATTATCGTTTGTCAAATCTTATACATTTATATATGGAGTGATACCATGAGAGAACAATTGGCAAAAATCCGCGAGGAGGCGTTATCCAGGCTTTCCGCTGTGACGAGCTCCGCCGAGCTGGAGGAGCTTCGCGTGCGGTATTTGGGGAAGAAGGGCGAGATGACCGCCATTTTGAAGCAGATGGGCGGCCTGCCCGCCGAGGAGCGGCCAAAAATGGGGCAGCTGGCCAACGAGGTCCGCGCCGCCATCGAGGAAAAGCTGTCCGAGGCCAAGCGTGACGTGGAGGCCCGCGCCCTGGAGCTTCGCCTGCGCGCCGAGGCCGTGGACGTCACCGTCCCCGGCAAGAGCGTGAAGGTGGGCCACCGGCACCCCATGTACATCGCTCTCGACGAGATGAAGGAGATCTTCATCGGCATGGGCTTTACCGTGGTGGACGGCCCGGAGATCGAGCTTGCGGAGCTCAACTTCGACCGCCTCAACGCCGAGGAGGGCCACCCCAGCCGCGACTGGTCCGACACCTTCTACTTTGACCGGGAGGAGAAGGTCATGCTGCGCTCCCAGACGAGCCCCATGCAGGTCCGGGCCATGGACACCCTGCCTCTGCCCATCCGCATGGTCGCCCCCGGCCGCGTCTACCGCAAGGACGAGGTGGACGCCACCCACTCGCCCATGTTCCACCAGGTGGAGGGCATGGTCATCGACAAGGGCGTCACCATGGCCGACCTCAAGGGCACCCTCAACACCGTGGTCAAGAGCCTCTACGGCGAGGACACCAAGACCCGCTTTCGCCCCCACCACTTCCCCTTCACCGAGCCTTCCTGCGAGATGGACGTTCAGTGCCACAAGTGCGGCGGCGCGGGCTGTCCCACCTGCAAGGGCGAGGGCTGGATCGAGCTTCTGGGCGCGGGAATGATCCACCCGCATGTCTTGGAAATGGCCGGCATCGACCCCAATGTCTGGTCCGGCTGGGCCTTCGGCTTCGGGCTGGAGAGGCTCGCCATGCGGCGGTTCAAGATCGACGACCTGCGGCTCATTTTTGAAAACGACGTGCGCTTTTTGGAGCAGTTTTAAGGAGGTGTTCCCATGAATTTAAGTAGAAAATGGCTCAATGAGTTCGTTAAGGTGGACGCCTCCGACCGGGAGTTTGCCGAGGCCATGACCCTCTCCGGCTCCAAGGTGGAGACTACCGAGGACCTGGGGGCGGAGATCTCCAACGTGGTGGTGGGCCGCATCGTGTCCATGGAAAAGCACCCCAACTCCGACCATATGTGGGTCTGCAAGCTCGACGTGGGCCGGGACGAGCCCGTGCAGATCGTCACCGGCGCGTGGAACGTCCACGTGGGCGATCTGGTGCCCGTGGCGCTCCATAAATCCACCCTTCCCGGCGGCAAAAAAATCGAAAAGGGCAACCTCCGGGGCGTCAAGTCCAACGGTATGCTCTGCTCCTTGAAAGAATTGGGCCTGGACGAGCGGGACTTCCCCTACGCTGTGATCACCGCCGCCGCCCTTTTAAACGACTACCACCCCATCGACCCCGCAAAGCCCAGCATCCCCGCCGACATTAAGCCTGGGGACAAGGTGTTTGGACCGGTCGTCGCCGCGCGCGTCGCCGACTGCGCCGTGAGCTCCGACGGCGCCTTCACCCTGACGCTGGACCCCGCCGCGACGGTGACTACCGCCTGCCAGAACGTCCACGCCGGGGACATGGTGGCCTACAATACCAAAGCAAACGCCGTCTGCACCCTCGCCGACCTGCGCGCAGAGCAGCGGGAGTTCCCCCACTGCATCCCCGACGGAATCTTCGTCCTGCACGAGGAGGGGATAAAGCCCGGCGACGACATCAGGCCCGTCATCAACGCCGACGACAGCGTGGTGGAGTTCGAGATCACCCCCAACCGCCCGGACTGCCTCTCCGTCATCGGCCTCGCCCGGGAGGCGGCGGCGACGTTTGACAAACCTTTGACGCTCCACACCCCCGTTGTTCGCGGCGGCGGCCCCGGCGTCCTTACCGACCTTCTCAAGGTGGAGACGCCGGACCCGGACCTGTGCCCGCGCTACACCGCCCGGATGGTGCGCAATGTGAAGATCGCCCCCTCCCCCAAGTGGATGCGGGAGCGCCTTCGCTCCATGGGCGTGCGGCCCATCAACAACATCGTGGACATTACAAACTACGTGATGCTGGAGTACGGCCAGCCCATGCACGCCTTCGATTACCGCTACGTCAAGGGCGGCAAGATCGTCGTCCGCCGCGCCAAAGCCGGCGAGGAGCTGACCACCCTGGACGGCAATGTGCGCAAGCTCAACCAAAACCACCTGGTCATCGCCGACGACACCCGCGCCGTGGGCCTCGCGGGCATCATGGGCGGGCTCAACAGCGAGATCGTGGCGGACACCGCCGACGTGGTCTTCGAATCGGCCAACTTTGACGGCACCTGCATCCGCAAGGGCGCCCTCGCCCTGGGGATGCGCACCGAGGCTTCCGCCAAATTCGAAAAGGGCCTGGACATCGAAAACACCCTCCCCGCCGTGGACCGCGCCTGCGAGCTGGTGGAGCTTCTGGGCGCCGGCGAGGTCCTGGACGGCGTCATCGACATCCGCAACCGCGCTATGGAGCCCTACCGCATGGAGCTGGAGCCGGAGAAGATCAACGCCCTCCTGGGCACCGACGTTCCCGAGGCCGAGATGGTCCGCATCCTTCGCAAGCTGGACTTTGAGGTGGACGGCCGGACCGTCACCGTCCCCAGCTTCCGGGGCGACGTGCGCCGCATGGCGGACCTGGCCGAAGAAGTCGCCCGCTTCCACGGCTATAACAACATCCCCGTGACCCTCATGCGCGGCCAGACCACCCGGGGCGGCTACAACCGGGAGCAGAAGCTGGAGAACAAGCTGGGCGCGCTGTGCCGCGACGCCGGCTATGACGAGATCATCACCTACTCCTTCATCTCCCCCACCGCCTACGACAAGATCGGCTGGCCCGCCGAGGACCCCCGCCGCCAGTCCTTCAAGATTCTCAACCCCCTGGGGGAGGATACCTCCATCATGCGCACCTCCGCCCTCCCGTCCATGCTGGAGATTTTGGCCCGCAACTATAATTATAGGAATAAGGACGTGCGCCTTTACGAGCTGGGCCGCGTGTACCTGCCCGACCCCAACAGCGATCTGGCGGTGGAAAACCGGGTCCTCACCCTGGGCGCTTACGGCGACGGTGTGGACTTCTACGACCTGAAGGGCGCGGTGGAGGCCCTTTTGCGGGGCATCCGCGCCGAGGATGTGGTTTTCGAGCCCTGCGCGGATAATCCCTCCTACCATCCCGGCCGGTGCGCCACGGTGTGCGCCGGGGACCGCGTGATCGGCGTCCTGGGCCAGATCCACCCCAACGTGGCGAAAAACTACGGCGTGGACGCGGATCTCTATTGCGCCGAGCTGGACTTCGGCCAGCTCCTCCTGAGCCAGGGCCCGGACCCGGAGTACCGCCCCCTGCCCAAATACCCCTCCGTCACCCGCGACCTGGCGCTCATCGCGCCTCACGAGGTCACCGTCGGCCGGATCGAGCGGTGCATCCGCGAAAACGGCGGCCAATACCTCAAATCCGTCTCCCTCTTCGACATCTACGAGGGCCCCGGCATCCCGGAGGGCAAGCGCTCCACCGCCTATTCCCTGGTCCTCCGCTCGGACGAGGGCACCCTCACCGACGACCACGCCGACGAGACGGTCAAGGCCGTCCTCGCCGCCCTGGAACGGGAGCTGGGCGCCGTCCTGAGATAAACGCGCCGCAGGCGCAACCTCTTTGCCCTCCCCACTTGTGGGGAGGGGTAGGGGTGAGGTAATCCCCGCGCCGCCGGCGCGAAAAAATACCATTATATAATGTAAAGGAGAGCATCACCATGAACAAGAAGACCACGGACATCGTCGCGTACATCACCTGGATCGGCCTCATCGTCGCCATCGTCGCCGGCGACATGAACGCCTCCAAATTCCACATCAATCAGGCCATCATTATCTGGCTGGCGGGGCTTTGCGTCACAATCGGCTCCACCATCATCTCCCTGATCGTCCCCGTGCTGGGCGGTATCGTCGGGTTCCTGGGCGGCGTGGCGGTCCTCGTGTTCGCCATCCTGGGCCTCGTCAGCGCCATCAACGGCGAGGAGAAGCCTCTGCCCCTCATCGGCGCCATCCATATCCTCAAATAAAAAAACTCCAAAAAATTTGAAAAAAAGACTTGCAAATTCGTGTAAATCGAGTAAAATGGCTATATTGGGGTTCGTCTCACAAGGGAAAATCCGACGTGTTTCAAAAAATTTCTGATATTTTTTGTTACATTTTTTAAAATTTTTCCGCAAGGAAAAATGAGCCAAACCCCAAACCCCTTGGCGCTCTAAGCATTTCAGGCACTTGCGGCCAGGTTACGATTTTGTAACTAATTTTCCCCAAAATGTTGACATTGGCCGCGCGCTGTGCTAGAATGTATCTAACGTTCGGTAGGCGCGCCCGGTTTTCAGCCGGGAGGGCCCCCGGACAGGCCCAAGGGGCCGCAAATTCAGGCAGGGTCGGACAGATCCGCTCCGAAAAGCACGCGGGGCGGTGACAGTCTTCATTATGCAAGTGTACGGCGGAGGTTCTCGGAACCGCCCAACCGCGGATCTCCGCCGTACTCCTCCTTTTAGAAAAATTTCTAAAATTTTTCATGAATAAAAGGGGAACAAACGACCCGGCCGCCAAGTCAAAAGGGCGTAACGCGAAAACCCCGGTGTATATGCCGACCGGCTCCGGTCCGGCGTTTACATAATAAACAGTCCGGTTCATGTAACGGGCGAAAATTTCATCAACAATTTTTATTAAGGAGGAAACACTACATGAAGACTCTGAAAAAGACCCTGTGCTTGGTCTTGGCGGTAGTCATGGTAGTC
>CANPYK010000010.1 GCA_947588605.1 uncultured Oscillospiraceae bacterium | reverse complement strand
GGGCTCCACAGGGCAAGGATAACGGGTAACACCCGCCAGGGGCGACCCTCGGACAAGTGCAACAGAAATAGACTGCCGGCGGCCTTTCGCCGGCGATGGTGGAAAGGTGAGGTAAGAGCTCACCCGGGACGTGGAGACACGGCCCCGCTGTAAACTCTATCCGGAGCAACTACGGGGACACAAGGGCGGCCCGTCCGTCCCCCAAACGGCTTGAACCGTCGGGCAACCGCCGGTCTAGATTAATGGCTGTCCACGACAGAACCCGGCTTACAGACCCCCTCGCCCCCAAAAATTGAGTGACCCACAGTCACTCAATTTTTTGTCCCATTAGTTAACATAATCTAATAGTTAACATAATTAAAAATCTTATGTAAATCTACATTTATGTAAACTGCTCTTCTAAGTTAACATAACGCCTCCAATGTACTCCCCTTCATCGATCATTTTTTCCGGCGGCATGTACGTCGGAAAAAATACCTTTTGTTTTGCGGAGTGTGCCGCTTGCGGCGCGCGCAGCAAAACAGCAGAAAAAGATTTCGGAAATGTCCGCAGACATTTCCGAAATCTTTTTCGCACGTTCCCCTTTGGCAGGAAAATGGCGCAGCCATTTTTCGCCAGTTTATTCGGCGTCCCCCGCCGCCTTGGCCTCCTCGATGACCTTCTGCTGGACATTCAGCGGGGCCTCGTCATAGCGGACGAACTCGAAGGTGAAGGACCCTCTGCCCTGGGTCATGGACCGGAGGTCGATGGCGTAGGTACCCATTTCAGCCATGGGGACCTCGGCCTCCACCACCTGCATCCCGTCCACCACGGACATGCCCATGGGGCTGCCGCGGCGCTTGGAGAGATCGGACATGATATCGCCCATGTTGGCGTCGGGAATGGTGACCTTCAAAAGCCCGATGGGCTCCAGAAGCGCGGGACTTGCGTTCACCAGCTCCTTGAAGGCCAGGTTGGCCGCCGTCTTAAAGGCCATTTCGGAGGAGTCCACCGGGTGGTAGGACCCGTCGTACAGCGTGGCCTTCAGATAGACCATGGGATACCCGGCCAGGACGCCCCGGCCAACAGACTCCCGCAGGCCCTTTTCCACGGCGGGGAAGAAGTTCTTGGGGACGGAGCCGCCGAAGACCTCCTCGGCGAAGATGAGCTCCTCGCTCTCCTCCTGGGGCTCGAAGCGGATCCACACGTCGCCGAACTGGCCGTGGCCGCCGGACTGCTTCTTGTGGCGGCCGTGGGCCTCGATCTTTTTGCGGATCTTCTCGCGGTAGGGCACCTTGGCCGGCTCCAGCTCCACCTCCACGCCGAACTTGTTCTTCAGCTTTGAGCAAAGCACATCCAGCTGCATGTCGCCCGCGCCGGAAATGACCATCTGCCGGGTCTCCGCGTTATTCTGAACGGTGAAGGTCACGTCCTCCTCGCGAAGACGGCTGAGGCCCTGGGCAACCTTGTCGTCCTGGCCCTTGACCTTGGGCCGGATGGCCATGGAGTAGCAGGGCGCGGGGAAATCGATGCCGGGCACGGCCTCCACGTCCCTGGGATCGCACAGCGTGTCGCCGGTCTTGGTGTCATTGAGCTTGGAGACGGCCCCGATGTCGCCGGGGGCCAGGTCCGTGACCTCGATGTTCTGCTTGCCCCGCATGGTGTAGATGTGCCCCAGCTTCTCCTGGGACCCGCTACGGGCGTTGGTCAGCGTCATGTCGGCGGAGACTTTTCCGGAGACGACCTTGAAGAGGCTGAACTTACCGAACTGGTCGGAAATGGTCTTGTAGATGATGAGCTTGGTGGGGGCGTTGGCGTCGATGGCCTCGCCCTGCTCCCGGGGCGCGGGGAAGAGGCTCAGGACGCTGTCCATAAAGACCTCGGTGCCGATGCCCGTGGCGGCGGAGCCGAAGAACACCGGGCAGATCTCAGCCGCCGCGATGCCCTGGCCCAGGGCGTTGAAGAGCTCGTGCTCCTCCAGGTCCCCCTCCTCGAAGTACTTCTCCATCAGTTCCTCGCTGGTGCCGGCGGCGTTCTCCACGAGCTCGGAGTAGTGCTCCTCCACCTTGCCCTGAAGCTCCGCGGGCATGGGGACCTCCTGGCGCTTGCCGCCCACGAACTTGTAGGCCTTCTTCTTCAGGACGTCCACGATGCCGACGACCTTCTCTCCCTCCATGATGGGCTCGGCGAGAGCGCAGACAGAGGAGCCGAAGGCGTTGCGCAGGGTATCGAAGGCCTTCTCGAAGCTGGCGTGCTCCTCGTCCACCTTGGAAATGTAGATGGCCCTGGGGAGGTTCCGCTCGTTTACGTATTTCCACGCCTTCTCGGCGCCCACGTTCATCTGGTCCTTGGCGGACACGCAGATGACGGCGGTGTCCGCGACGCGCAGGGCTTCAAAGACCTCGCCCACGAAGTCGAAGTAGCCCGGGGTGTCGATGATGTTGATCTTGTGGCCCTTGAACTCCGCGAACATGGTGGTGGCGGAGATACTCGTCTGGCGGCGGATCTCCTCCGCGTCATAGTCGGAGACGGTGTTGCCCGCGCTAACGGTGCCCTGGCGGGTGGTCGCGCCGGCAACGAACAGCATACTCTCGGCCAGCGTCGTCTTGCCGCTCCCGCCGTGTCCCAGGAGCGCGATATTGCGGATTTTTTCAGCAGCGTAGCCCATAAAATTCATGATCCTCTCGTAGTTTTGTTGGTGTGGTTGGGAAAAAGACCCGTACTAAGGGTACATTATAATATGTTTTACCAAAAAACACAACAAGTTTTTGTGAATTTTTGTGGATTTTTTCCGGCCGTCCCCCGTCGGACCCTCACTTCATCCGTTTTCTCGTCCCTTGGCTGATTATGTAAACCGCCAGGCCGATGACGGACATAAAGAGGAAGATGTTCCCCGCCGTGGCGGAGGCGAAGGCCCCGGTCCAGCAAAGGAAGAACATGATGACCATGGCAAGGGCCGTCCCGAGACCTGTGACCCAGGTATTGACGCTTGTCACGATCTTCAAAAGCCTCCCCCTGGTAATGACCTCGGCGAAGGGCGCCAGCCCGCTGCGCGCCAGGAAGGCGGACACGCCCTCCCCCGGTGAGAGCCGGTCCTGGGACAGCTCGTAGGTCGTCTCCACCGGCAGATACCCCACACCGTCCATGGAGACCTTGAACTTCTGTGTGACGGTGTTGGGCGTGACGTTGAAGTCCCGCACCGCCATCATCAGGTTCGTCCTGGTCCCCAAAAGCGCCACCAGCGCCGACTGCACGGAGTTGGAGGGCACGTAGTTGAGGGCGAAGACGCCCGCCAGCTCGTCGTTGACGGCGGCGAAGACGCTCCCCTGGACGTTGAGATTCTCCGGCACCCGCAGGCCCATGAGGCTCATGAAGGCCCCGGTGCCCACCAGCACCCGCTGGCCCTCCACCAGTCCCCCGATGCCGCCGCCGTCGTAGCAGGCGAAGTCGTCCACCCGCTTTCTCGTGAGGCCCTGGTTGACCAGCACCTCCTCGAAGACCTTCCGAAGCCCGGAATCCGAGGCGACGATCAGGGACGCCGTGTAGCCGATGACCTTCTGGGCGTCCATGCCCTCGAAGATCTTCACGCCGCTCATGGACACGCTCCCCACGGGGAAGATGTCAAGGTCGGTGATCAGCGCCCCGTCGGCGTAGTAGACGTCCTCGGCCCCCCGGAACCCGGCGATAGCCGCGCCCACCTTCTTGAGGTTGGACGCCGCGAACTTAAAGGGCAGGGCAAAGATCTGCGCCGCCGGGAAGGCCGCCGCCACAGCGGTCAGAATGGAGAAGCTGTGGGCAAACCCCGCCGCGTTGCCGTGTCCCACCGTCGCCAGGAACGACAGCACGAAGGCCACGATCACCAGAAGCGGCGCCATATCGTCATAGAAGCTCTCCCCGGCGTCGGGGGTCGTGAGCTTGGTATAAAACCCTTCCGTCTCGCCGGTGACCTTCTTGAGGACGGAGCTCCCGGCCATACTCTCGGTGTCCACCGTGACGCCGTAAGCCGAGGCGGAGGCCGACGCGGCCTTGAGAGTATCGCAGTAGGCCATGTACATGGACTTCCTTGCGCTCATGGCCCCCAGCAGCGACACGCAAGACAAAAGCGCCATGGGCAGTCCCATGCCGAAGCTCCCGCCGGCCAGCATGACCAGCGCGTCCGCCACGCTCATGGCGCAGGAGACGAACACCAGCGACTCCGTCCCCGGAGAGAGCTTCAGGATATCCTCCGCGCCCCGGATGAGCACGTCCAGCCCCAGCCCCATGGCCACCAGCTCCAGGATCGCCACCACGGCCACCGCCGTGGCGTCCCGCTCGATGCCGAAGGGGTGGCGTCCCCCGGCGAAGAGGAAGGTCACCAGCGCCACAAGGACAGTGAGCACCGTCACGCCCCAGATGCGAAATCTCAAAACGGGCACGTAAGAGGCGTACCGCGCCGCCTCGGCCTTGAAGTCCGGGTCGGGCTCTACGTCCAGATACTCCTCGTCCCCGTAGTCCTCCATGGGCTCCTCATAGGTGCCGGGGTAGCCCTCCTCCGGCTCGTCCTCCAGGTCCTCGTCCTCCTCGTCCCGGCGGCGGCCGAAGAGGCCGGCGAAAAAGCCCTTTTTGGCGGGCTCCTCCGGCTCCTCATCCTCCGGCCCTTCCTGGGACGCGGCATATGCGCCGGGGGCGGCGTACAGGTCCTCCCCCAGGTCCGGGGACACGTCGGTGACAAAGGGCTCCCGCCGGATGGATTCCAGAAAATCGTCCCTGGCTGAGCTCTTGGGCTCCTCCGGCTCGTCAAACACAGAAAGGTCGATCTCCGGGGCCGTCTCATAGGCCGGCTCCGGTTCCGGCTCCACCGGCTCCACGGGCACGCTGTGACGGCCAACCGGCCGGGGCGGCTCCTCCGCCTCCTCCCAGTCGTCCTCCTCCCGGCGGTCCCGGCGGGAGAAGAAGCGCCGCTTCCGGGGCCGCTCCTCCTCTTCCACGTCCTCCGGCGGCTGCGCCGCGGGCATCGCGGGCTGGGGAATCGGCGGCATCTCCGTTACCTCCGGCGCCGGCCTTGCCGCGCCGCCCATGGCCTCCCGGAGGATCTCGTCGGTCTTGCGCTGGAGCTCCTCCGCCGGCGTCCTCCTGTCCCCGTCCATAAAGGCGCTGCCCTTATACTCGGCCAGGATCGACTCCAGGGAAAAGCCCTCCTCCCCCGCGCCGTAATCGCCGCTGAGGTCCATATCCAGCTCATCCAATATGTTCTTATCCTTCGCCATAAGATGATCCCCCTCAGTGAACTTTATTTCTCTGTCCTCTGTCTCAGCGCCTCATAGAGGACGATCGCCGCGCTGGCGGAGGCGTTCAGGGACGAGATATGCCCCTTCATGGGAATGGACAGCGTGAAATCGCAGTTTTCCGCCACGAGCCGCCCCATGCCGTCCCCCTCGGACCCGATGACCAGCGCCATGGGCCCGGAAAGGTCGGTTTTCCAAAGCTCGCTCTTGGCGTCCGCCGCCGTGCCGTAGACCCACACGCCGGCGTCCTTCAGTTCCTTTATGGCGGCGGTGAGATTGGGCACCCGCGCCACCGGCATATATTCCGCCGCCCCGGCGGAGGTCTTGGCCACCACCGCCGTCAGCGCGGCGCTGCGCCGCTTGGGGATGATGACCCCGTGGGCGCCAACGCACTCGGCGGTGCGGATGATGGCCCCCAGGTTGTGCCCGTCGGACACCTCGTCGCAGAGGACGATGAGCGGCGCCTCGCCCCGGCTCCTGGCGTTGTCCAGAATGTCCTGTACGGAGCAGTATTCCTTCACCGCCACGCTGGCGATGACGCCCTGATGGGCCCCGGTGACGGACATATCATCCAGCTTCCGCCGGTCCGTCTCCACCACCACCGCCCCGGCCTTCCGGGCCTCGGCGGCAAGACGCCGCAGTCCCGCGTCGGTGTCCCCGGCGGCGATGAAGACCTTGTTGAGGGTCCTCCCGGCCTTCAGCGCCTCGTTTAAGGCGTTGCGCCCCTCGATGAGGCTCAGCTCCTGCTCCTCCCGGGGCTCCCGGTCCCTTTTAGGAGGGCGGTCAAACTGTTTCTTTCCGTCCATACTCATTTATACGCCCTCAGCGCGTCCACCATATCCAGCCTCTCCCAGGGCAAGTCCACGTCGGTCCTGCCGAAATGGCCGTAGGCGGCGGTCTTCAGATAGATGGGGGCCAGCAGCCCCAGCCTCTCGATGATCCTGGCAGGGCGCATATCAAAAAGCTCCTGCACGATCCCCGCCAGCCTCTCGTCCTCCATGGCGCCGGTGCCCATGGTGTCGATATGGACGCTCACAGGCCGGGCCACGCCGATGGCGTAGGCGATCTCGATCTGGCACCGCCGCGCAAGCCCCGCCCCCACGATGTTCTTGGCGATATACCGGGCCATGTAGGCCCCGGACCTGTCCACCTTGCTGGGGTCCTTGCCGGAGAAGCACCCGCCGCCGTGTCCGCCCACGCCGCCGTAGGTGTCCACGATGATCTTCCGCCCGGTGAGCCCGGAGTCCCCGCAGGGCCCGCCCACCACGAACCGCCCGGTGGGGTTGACAAAGAGCTTCGTGTCCTTTGTGATGTACGCTTTCGGGATGACGGGCTTCACCACCGTCTCCACGATGGCCTCCCGCAGCGTCTCAATGGAGACATCCGGCGCGTGCTGGGAGGAGACGACGATAGCGGGCAGGCACTCCACGCGCCCCTCCCCGTCGTAGCGCACCGTCACCTGAGTCTTCCCGTCCGGCCGGAGAAACGGGAGCTCCCCGGTCTTGCGGGCCTCGGCCAACCGTCTTGAGAGCTTGTGCGCCAGGGAAATGGGCGCGGGCATCAGCTCCGGCGTCTCGTCGCAGGCGTAGCCGAACATCATCCCCTGGTCCCCGGCCCCCTCGTCGTCGGCGTCGTCATAGGCGGAGTTGACGCCCATAGCGATGTCCGGCGACTGCTCGTCGATGCTGGTGAGCACCGCGCAGGAGTTGCCGTCAAAGCCGTATTCCGGCTTGTCGTAGCCGATGCGCTTGATCGTCTCGCGGGCAATGGCGGGGATGTCCGCGTAGCAGTCCGTTGTGATCTCCCCCATCACCAGCACCATCCCCGTGGTGCACACCGTCTCGCACGCCACCCTGGCGCGCTTGTCCTGGGAGAGGATGTAGTCCAATACGGCGTCCGAGATCTGGTCGCAGATCTTGTCCGGATGCCCCTCCGTCACCGATTCTGAAGTAAATATCCTGCTCGACATAGTCGTCCTCCGGTCAGGTCATAATATGATACGATATATTGTAGCACATCTTGTCGCTTCGCGCCACATCAAAATATGATTTTTTTCAAAATTCCCACAATTTTTTCCCATCCCATGATCTCCGTTCATCTCCCCTGCCCCACACCCCTTCACGATACTTGTATTATATCATATTTTTGACAATTTGTCAAGTATAATAAAGTCTCCGCAGCTTAAAAGAACTCCGATACTTTATTATGCTAAAATGTTCCACGTGGAACATTTTATTAAGCTAAAGTATCCCAGTCCTACAGGCTCTATGGATCAATACGCAAAAGAAAAGGAATACCTCCCGGAAGATCCTGAAGGTATTCCTTTTCTTTCCCGTCTGGCTTCAGAAGATCATGGTGGCGAAATAATCGTCCGGGGTCTCGGCGCGGCGGATGAGCTCGGTGGAGCCGTCCTCCTTTAAGAGGACCTCGGCGCTTCTCAGCTTGCCGTTGTAGTTGTAGCCCATAGCGTGGCCGTGGGCGCCGGTGTCGTGGATGACCAAGAGGTCCCCGGTGTCGATCTCCGGAAGCTCCCGGTCGATGGCGAACTTGTCGTTATTTTCGCACAGGCCGCCCACCACGTCGTAGAGGTGGTCGTGGGGCGCGTCCTCCTTGCCGAGGACGGTGATGTGGTGGTACGCCCCGTACATGGCCGGGCGCATCAGGTTGCAGGCGCAGGCGTCCACGCCGATGTACTCCTTATAAATATGCTTTTCGTGGATGGCGCGGGTGAGCAGGCACCCGTAGGGCCCCAGCATATAGCGGCCCAGCTCCGTGAAGATCTTCACGTCCCCCATCCCGGCGGGGACCAGCACCTCGTTGTACGCCTCCCGGACGCCGGCGGCGATGAGCTCGATGTTGGGGGCGATCTGGTCGGGATAGTAAGGGATGCCGATGCCGCCGGAGAGGTTCACGAATTCAATATGCGCCCCGGTGGCGCGCTGGAGCTCCACCGCCAGGGTGAAAAGCTGCCGGGCCATCATGGGGTAATACTCATTGAAGGTGGCGTTGGACACCAGAAAGGCGTGGATGCCAAAGTTCTTCGCCCCCAGGGCCTGGAGGTCCCGGTAGGCGCTTTTCATCTGCCCTCTGGTCATGCCGTACTTGGCGTCCCGGGGGTTATCCATGATCTGGTTGGCCACGGAGAAAACGCCGCCGGGGTTGAAGCGGCAGCAGACCGTCTCCGGCACGCCGCACAGGTCCTGGAGGAACTTGACGTGGGTGTAGTCGTCCAGGTTGATGTAGGCCCCCAGCTCCCGGGCCTTCTTCATGTCGGCCTCCGGCGTCTCGTTGGAGGAGAACATGATGTCGTGGCCGGAAAAGCCGCAGCGCTCGCTCATCATGAGCTCCGTGAGGCTGGAGCAGTCCACGCCGCAGCCCTCCTCCTTCAGGATCTTCAGGATCTTGGGCGTGGGGGTGGCCTTCACGGCGAAATATTCCTTATAGCCGGGATTCCAGGAAAACGCCTTGTTGAGCCGGCGGGCGTTCTCGCGGATGCCGCGCTCGTCGTAGATGTGGATAGGCGTGCCGTATTGGGCGGCGATCTCCTCGAATTTCTCCTTGGACGCGAACGGGGTCTTCATCGGTTTATCCCTCCAAAGCGGAAAATACAGCTTTTATTTTAAACCTTTTCCCGGACCATGTCAACCGTTGAGCGCAAAGAAAAATACACCTAATTTGCAAGGCTCCGGCGGCCTTTTTTATTCTTTTCGACAAAAAGGGACACGTTTGGACGAATCTCTTGACACCTTCGCCGCGAAAGTGCTATATTTTGGACAGCGTAAACGAAAAAAGGAGGTCAATCGCATGAACCTGATCTACAACATCAAGGACAAGCCCGGCTTCGGAAAGACCCTCGTCTTCGCGCTCCAGCAGCTTTTAGCCATCATGGCCGCCACCATCGCGGTGCCGCGGATCGTCGGCAACGGCATGAGCCAGACCGCCGCCCTCTTCGGCGCGGGCGTGGGTACGCTGGTGTACCTCGCCTTCACCAAATTCAAAAGCCCCGTGTTTCTCGGAAGCTCCTTCGCGTTCTTAGGCTCCATGACCGCCGCCTTTGACGGCGCCCTCACCGCGCAGATGGGCTTTGCCGGCCTCGTCATCGGCGCTTTGATGGCTGGCCTTGTCTATGTGGTCATCGCCCTGGTCATCAAGGCCGTGGGCGTCCGTTGGGTGGACAAGCTCATGCCCCCCGTGATCATCGGGCCTACCGTGGCCATCATCGGACTTTCTCTGGCCGGCAACGCCATCGGCGATCTGGCCACCGGCAACGTCACGAAGCAGGTCGTGGAGTACGCCGTTGAGGTCGTCGACAACGTCCCCACCATCGTGGAGAACACCGGCAGCCAGATGGTGTGCTCCCCCTATCTCGCCATTCTCTGCGGCCTCGTGACCCTGGCCGTCACCATGGTCTGCTCCGTCTACGGCAAGAAGATGGTGAAGATGATCCCCTTCATCATCGGCATCCTGGCCGGCTACGCCCTGGCGCTGGTGTTCACCCTCATCGGCCGCGCCACCGACAACGCCGCGCTCCTCATCATCAACCTTGACCTCTTCTCCCAGATGACCTGGGTGCCTGACTTCACCTTCCTCACCGCCTTCAAGGGCCTCAAGGAGGTAAACGCCACGTATCTGGCGACCCTGGCCGTGGCCTATGTGCCCGTGGCCTTCGTGGTCTTCGCCGAGCACATCGCCGACCACAAGAACCTCTCCTCCATCATCGGTCAGGACCTCCTGAAGGACCCCGGCCTTTCCAACACCCTCCTGGGCGACGGCGTGGGCTCCTTCGCCGGCGCCATCTTCGGCGGCTGCCCCAACACCACCTACGGTGAGAGCGTCGGCTGCGTGGCCATCTCTGGCAACGCCTCCGTCATCACCATCCTCTACACCGCGATCCTCGCCATGGTCATCAGCTTCTTCGGCCCCTTCGCCACGTTCCTCGCCACCATCCCCAGCTGCGTCATGGGCGGCGTGTGCATAGCGCTCTACGGCTTCATCGCCGTCTCCGGCCTCAAGATGATCCAGAACGTGGACCTGGGCGACAACCACAACCTCTTCGTGGTGTCCGTCATCCTCATCGCCGGCGTCGGCGGCATGGCCGTCTCCTTCGGGAAGGTCACCATCACCGAGGTCGCCTGCGCCCTCATCCTCGGCATCCTCACCAACGTCCTCCTGTCCCGGAAAAAGTCCCAGAGCAGGAAATAAGCTACACCGAGTAAATGATTGCCCCGCCGGGTTTCCGGCGGGGCGATTTTATTCTTTTGGAACGGGTATCCGCGTATCGCCGATGATGGTGTTCCACGCCCGCAAAAGCGCGTCGTTAATCACTCCACTATGATTTCAGGAATTGGCGTCCAGGCGCTTGGCGATCTCGGTCAGGATGCGGGTGAATACCTCCGCCCGCTCCGGCGGGGAGGTGTTCTGGGGCAGGAAAAGGTATACGCGCACCGCCGTGCCGCCGCGGGTGGCGACGCACTCAAATTCGGCGGCCCGCGCCGTGTCCCAGCCGGGGACGTCGATCTTTTCAAACTCCGCCGTGTCCCGGGTGATGTCGGACCTCTCCATCAGCGCCCGGGCCATGGGGCCGGCCAGCGCCGGTATCCGCAGGCGGTAGATGTCCTGGTCCATGCTCACCCAGTCGCCGGCGTGGTCCACGGTCTCCCGGGCGTGGGTGACGTCCGCCATGGGCGTCCACACCTTCTCCGCTCCCGACCGGTCCTCCGGGCTCAGGATGCCGCGGCGCTCCCCGTCAAAGCCCAAGTCCGCCAGCGTTATGTAAACTCCGTCGGACTTTTCCGGCATAGGCTCGGTTCTCCTGTAGGTGACAACCTCCGCCGCAACGGAGCCCAGACACAGCGCCACCAGGACGATGACCGCCCAGATATGGGCGGTGCCGCGCCTTTTGGGCGTGTGGTCCAGGGGCAGGCCGCCCTCCAGGCGCTTTATGAGTCGGCGGAGGCGCACCGAGCCGTCGATTCCCAGGAGGATAGAATACACCAGCAGCACCGTATACAAGGCCAGGAGCCCCGGCAGGTTCACCGCCAGATAGACTATCTCCGCCGCCAGCTGACCCGGTCCCCCGCCCAGGGAGACAAGCGCCGCCAAATACGGCAGCAGCAGCGCCAGGGCCAGGAGATTTGTGAGCCTGCTCCGGCGTCTCATGCGCCGAATCGTCTCCGCCTGCTCCGCGGGGTGGTCGTAGAGCTCCGGCGCATCCGCCCCGGCGCCTGCGCGGAAGACGTTTACAAAGCCCCGCTTGGTCACAAGCTCCCAGCCGCACTCCCGGTAGAGCTCCAGCCGGTCCTCGGGAAAATCCCGGTAGTCCACCTCGACGCGGTAGACGTCGTCCGCCGGCTCCCGGCGCTCAAAGCGGCTCAGACAGCGCCCGCGGTTCACAAGTCCCCAGCCCCAGGCGGCCATTTCGGTGTAAAAGCGCTCGTTTTCCCCCACGCAGTAGTCCTCCGGGTGAAAGGCGTATCTAATTTTCACTTTCAAGCTCCCTCCCGTCCTCCACCAATCTCCTGAGCCGCCGGTACTCCTCCAGGAGCGCCTCCCGGCCCTTTTTGGTTATGAGGTAGGTCTTTCTCCGGCCGTCCTCTTCCTTGAGAGTGATGTACTTCTCCCGCCGGAGCCTGGTGATGATGCCGTAGAGCGTCCCCGGCCCCATGACCACCCGGCCGCCGGTGAGCTCCCGAATTCTCTGCATCAGCCCGTAGCCGTGGTCCGGCCGCGTAAGCGCCAAAAGCACATAGTACATGGCCTCCGTCATGGGCCCCGAGTCCTCCACGCCTACCCCTCCCAACTATATCGCGTAGCGATATATCGTATAGCGTAATAATACCACTTCCACGCGGTCCTGTCAACAGTTGGCGTATAATACTAATATCTAGTTAAAACAAGACATTCGCGACGGCCTTTTTCGCGCCGCTCGGTGTCTCCTTTTAAATAGATATTAGTATAAAAAAGGTCCCGGCCGCGGGCATACACGGCCGGGACCTTTTTGAGTTGGGATAAAATCAGTCGGAGCTGAACTTCCAGGCGTTCTCCAGGACGGAGTAGTCGCCGGCCTTGAGCTTTTCAAGCTGTTCCCTGGCCTCCGGGTCCTGAGGATCCCCGTCCTCCATGTCGTCTAACAAGCTTACATTCCACTCATGCTCCCGGGCGTACTCGGCAAGCTCGGAACCGAAGAACGCAAGGACGGTGGGCTTCCGGCCCGTGAAGCTCACCACACCCTCTATGAACGGGCCCGCCTCCAGCTTCGTCTCCCGGCCGGTACACATGATCGTGGGCGCGGAGGCCTGGATGGGTACCGTGTTTGGGAAGCTCAGCGTCTTCACCGTCTCCGGCAGGATGAAAATGGCCGGAAGGGCGTTGTCCATCACTACGGTCTCCGCCGTTTTCGGTATGGCGACGGCGCGCTGTCCGCTGCTCACGTTCTCGGCGATAATAAAGGTAAAGCTCACGGTCTTCACCGGGCAGCCGCCCAGGGACTCGGGGATAATAAGGTTTTGCGGCAGGCCGTCGTCCTCGACGAGGCCGCATACCGCGGCCTCACCGCCGTCCGCGCTGTAGATGAAGTGCCCGTCCTTATGAAGATCCGCTCCCGCGTTTGTAAGGACCAACTGATATATGCCGGTGAAGCCGGACTCCCTCAGCACATAACCGTCCGCGCTGTGCGCCACGGTCTCCCCGATGGACTTCCATGCCTCCTGGGTGAACAGCTTCTCCCTGAACGCCTCCATGCCCTCCATGAGGGCGTCGGACAGCACGGCGTTCCGAACGGCTTCGATGTCCACGCTGCCGGTATTGCGGACGGTCATGGAGATCTGCCGGAGAGAGCTGTCCTCAACGCTCCACGACACGTTGAAGGTCATGACGGTGCTGCCCTCATTGGAATAATTCAAGCCGCCATACTTAAACGCCGTATCCGCCGGGTCTCCGCCGGTGACGGACTTGTCATCCCAGGCCGGGCGGACGCCCTCGGAAAGCCCCTCCAATATTTCCGCGGCCTTCGCCGCGATGGCCGCGGCGGGGTCGGCCTCCCCGGCGTACTCCCGGCCAAGGGCGGGAAGCTCCGGCCCGGGACCGGGCGCGGGCTCGCTGTCGCCGGGCTTTGCGGCATCGGAATTACTCCCCCCGGCGCCGGCGCTGTCCGGATTTTCACTCCGGCCGGAACACCCGGCGAGCATGGCAAGGGCCATCGCCAGCGCCAAAAGGAGCGCCGGAGTCTTGATGTGTGTCTTTTTCATTCTACTGCCTCCATAAGGTTTTCTTCAGGAAAATGGCATGAGCGTGCCATGTAACCCGTTTTTTCAAAAACGCCGTTACATTCTGGCCTTCAGGAGCCGGAGGTAGCGGTCGTGGGGGAAATGCGTCAGGTCCACGGTCTCCCCTGTCCAGGCGGAGAGCAGGATGGCGTTGGCCATGGTCACGGCGCGGATGCCCTCCTCCCCCGGCGCCAGCAGGGGCGTGCCCCGGAGAACGGAGGAGGTGAAATTTTCCAAAATAGCGGCGTGTCCGGCAAGGCCCAAGGGCTCCGGGGTGACGTCCAGCGTCTCATAGCCGGGGCGGGCGAAGGGCTCCCGGTTTTCCCGCTCAAACTCCCGCTCGGAGACGGAGTTTTTATAAAAGGTAAGCCTTCCGTCCTCACACACAAGCTTGCCCATATCGCAGGCGATCTCCAGCCGGTTGGTGCCGGGGGCCTCGCCGGTGGAGGTGATGTATTGGCCGGTGGGGCCGTTTTTGTACTCGAAGTGGGCCATCACGTCGTCGTCCACCTCGATATGGTGGTACTTCCCAAAGGATGCCCTGGCCCAGACGGTGTCCGGCATACCGAACATCCACTGCCACAGGTCCAGCTGATGGATGCTTTGGTTGATGACCACGCCGCCGCCCTCCCCGGCCCAGGTGGAGTGCCAGGGGCTCTGGTCGTGATAAGCCTGAGAGCGGTACCAGTCGGTGACGGTCCAGGTGACGCGCTTGAGCCCGCCGAGGGCGCCGCTCCCCACCATCTCCCGGATCTTTTGGTAAACCGGATCGGCGCGCTGGTTGTACATGATGCCGTAGACCCTGCCGGAGCGCGCGGCGGCGCGGTCCATCTCCAGCACCTGGGCCGTGTACATCCCCGCGGGCTTCTCCGTCAGGACGTGCAGGCCCGCGTCAAAGGCGGCGATGGCCTTCGCGGGGTGGTCACCGTGGGGGGTACACACCAAGGCCGCGTCCACAAGGCCGCTGTGGTAGAGCTCCTCCGCCGTTTCGAAGGCAACGATGTCCGGGTGTTCGGCGCAAAAGCGCTCCCGGCGCTCCGGCGAGCGGATGCACACGCCCGTGACGGCGGCATCCGGCACCTTCTCCCCGATGAGACTTATGTGCTTGGCGCCGATGGTCCCCACGCCCACCACGCCGAAACGAAGCCGCTCCATGTCAGCTCCCCTTCCCCAGCTCTACGGTGCGCCGGAAGGAGGCCGCGACGGCCTTTTCCACCTCGGCGGCAAAGGGGCCGGTCTCCAGGCTCTTGACGCCCTCGATGGTGGAGCCGCCGGGAGAGCAGACCTGGGCGCAGAGGGCGCGGGGGTCCTCGCGGGACTCCACGGCCAGCTTCGCCGCGCCCAGGACGGTCTGCTCGGCCAGCTTCAACGCCGTCTCGGGGGCGAGACCCAGGGTCTCCCCCGCTTTTGCCAGGGCCAGGATGAACTCATAGACAAAGGCCGGGCCGCAGCCGGAGACGGCGCACCCGGCGTCGATCAGCGCCTCCGGCGTCTCCACCAGCTGCCCTGTGAGGCTCAGGGCGGCGAGGATCGCGTCCCGGGTGTCCGCCGGAAGCTCCGGGGAGGCGCACCAGAGCATACACCCCTCCCCCACGGCGGCGGGGGTGTTGGGCATGATCCGCAGGACCGGCGCGGGGAAGCCCAGCATGGTTTGCAAGGTCCCGACGGTGATGCCGGCGGCCATGGTCACCAGGGCGTAGTCTGTGCGCCTTTGCAAAATGGGCGCGATCTGCTCCAGGAGCTCCGCCATATTCTGGGGCTTGACCCCCAGGAAGATGACGCGGCACCGCTCCGCCGTCTCCGGGACCGTGAGGGCCGTACAGCCCTTCCCGGCGGCGTAGAGCTTGGCCTTGCCGGCGTCGATGTCACAGGCGGCGCACCGCTCCCCGCCCACCTTGGCGATGACGGCGTTGGCCAGCGTGGCGCCCATGTGGCCCACGCCGATGAATCCGAAGTCAAACATTGTCCTATCTCCTTTTTATCGTATGTGGCCGTTCCCGACCACCACGTATTTGTAGGTCGTCAGCTCCCGAAGGCCCACGGGGCCGCGGGCGTGGAGCTTCTGGGTGGAGATGCCCATCTCGCACCCCAGGCCGAACTCGCCGCCGTCGGTGAAGCGGGTGGAGGCGTTGACATACACCGCCGCGCTGTCCACGGCGCGGAGGAATTTTTCCTGATTCTCCGCGTTCTCCGTGACGATGGCCTCGGAGTGGTGGGTGGAGTGGGCGGCGATGTGAGAAATGGCCTCCTCCACGCTGTCCACCACCTTCACCGCCAGGATGTAGTCGAGAAACTCCGTGTCGAAGTCCCGTTCCCCCGCGGGGGTGCCGTCAATGATGCCCATGGCCCTTTCATCCAGCCTCAGCTCCACGGGCCTTTCCCGGTCGTCCACCAGGGCCTTTTTCAGCAGGGGCAGGAACCGCTCCGCCACGGCGGCGTGGACAAGGCACACCTCCTCGGCGTTGCACACCGAGGGGCGGCTTGTCTTGGCGTTGACGATGATCCGAACCGCCTTTTCAAGGTCCGCGTACTCGTCCACGTAGATGTGGCAGATACCCGTGCCCGTCTCGAGGCACGGCACCGTGGCGTTCTCCACGCAGGCCCGGATGAGGCCCGCGCCGCCCCTCGGAATGAGCAGGTCCACATACCCCGTGGCCGTCATTAATTCATTGGCGGAATTTCTAGTGATATCCTCGATAAGGTTAACATAATCTTCACACAGCCCCGCCTTTTTCAGGCCCTCCCGCAGGGCGGCGGTGACGGCGGCGGCGCTTCGCCACGCCTCCTTGCCGGACCGGAGGACGCATACGTTGCCGGATTTGAAGGCCAGCACGGCGGCGTCGGAGGTGACGTTGGGGCGGGATTCGTAGATGATGGCCACGACGCCCAGGGGCACGGAGACCTTGTCGATCCTCAGCCCGTCTGGCCGCATGACGCTCTCCAGCGTCCGCCAAACGGGGTCCGGGAGCTTCGCCACGTCCCGCATCCCGTCGGCCATGGCGCGCACGCGCGCGCCTGTGAGCATCAGGCGGTCCAGCATCACGTCGGAGATGTGCCCCCGGGCGGCGTCCATGTCCAGCCGGTTGGCCGCCAAAATCGCCTCCGCGGCGGCCTCCAGCGACGCGGCCATGGCCTCGATGGCCGCGTTTTTCCGGTCCGTCGAAAGGTTTGACAGCGACGGGGCGGCGGCTTTGGCTTTTTTCAGAATGTCCTGTGTGGTCATACGGTCCTCCCGATAAATCTGGTGCCCACGGCCTTGCCCTCCAGGGCGTCGTAGAGGCGTTCGGGCTTGCTGCCGTTCATGATGAGCATGTCCACCCCGGCGTCGGTGGCAATTTGGGCCGCGTGGAGCTTCGTGCGCATCCCGCCGGTGCCGAGGGCGCTGCCGGAGCCGCCGGCCAGCTCCAGGACGGCGGGGGTGAGCTCCCGCACCGTCTCGATGATCTCCGCCCGGTCGTCCCTTCTGGGGTCCGCGGTATAGAGGCCGTCGATGTCGCTCATGAGGATGAGGAGGTCCGCCTTGACGCTGACGGCCACCACGGCGGCCAGGGTGTCGTTGTCGCCGATGACGATCTCCTCCGTAGCCACGGTGTCGTTTTCGTTGACGATAGGGACGGCGCCGATCTCAAGAAGGCGCAGGACGGTGTTTTTGAAGTTCTCGTGGCGCTTTTCGTCCTCGATGTCCGCCGCCGTGAGCAAAATCTGCGCCACGGTGTGGGAGTATTCGGAGAAGAGCTTGTCGTAGGTGTACATGAGCTCGCACTGCCCCACCGCCGCGGCGGCCTGTTTGCCGGGGATGTCCTCCGGGCGCTTCGCGAGTCCCAGCTTGCCCACGCCCATGGCGATGGCACCGGAGGAGACGAAAATGACCTCGTGCCCGGCGTTTTTAAGGTCGCTGAGGACCCTGACAAGCGCCTCCACCCGGCGAATGTTCATCCGCCCCGTGGGATAGCTGAGTGTGGACGACCCGACCTTGATGACAACGCGCATACGGTTCCCTCTTTTCTGGCTGTGGATTTGGATTTTCGAAATTTGCCGCCGGGAAGGGCGGCTTGGGAATTGACTTTTTTCGTTCTTTGCGGTACTCTATACATACAGCGAACCACACAGCAATAAACGTAAAGGCGGTTGATAACTATGAACAAACCTGTTGTACTCGTGGTCATGGACGGCGTGGGCGAGACGCCTGTGGAGCTGGGGAACATGGTCCTGAAGGCCAACACCCCCACCCTCGACGAGCTGAAGGCGAATAACCCCTGGCGGACCATCCGCGCCCACGGCGAGGCGGTGGGCCTGCCCTCCGACGGCGACATGGGCAACTCCGAGGTGGGCCACAACGCCCTGGGCTGTGGGCAGGTCTACTCTCAGGGAGCGAAGCTGGTCAACGAGTCCATCGACTCCGGCAAGATCTACACCTCCGAGACGTGGAAGTCCCTGGTGGAGAACGTGAAGGCCACCGGCGGCGCCCTCCACTTCATCGGCCTTTTGTCCGACGGCAACGTCCACTCCAACATCGGGCACCTTATCGCCATGCTCCGTGAGGCCAAGGCCGAGGGCGTGAAGCGCGCCCGCGCCCACATCCTCTTGGACGGCCGCGACGTGCCCGCCACCTCCGCGCCGGAATATGTGGCCAAGCTCGAGAAGGTGCTCTCTGAACTCAATGACGGCTCCTTTGACGGGCGCATCGCCTCCGGCGGCGGCCGCATGAAGATCACCATGGACCGCTACCAGGCCAACTGGGGCATGGTCAAGGCCGGCTGGGACGTGCATGTCCACGGCGAGGGCCGGCAGTTTGCCAGCGCGGCCGAGGCTATCGAGACATACCGTGCCGAGACGGGCGCCATCGACCAGGACCTCCCCGCCTTCGTCATCGCCGAGAACGGCGAGCCCGTGGGGAAGATCTGCGACGGCGACAGCGTCATCCTCTTCAACTTCCGGGGCGACCGGGCGCTGGAGCTTTCCATGGCCTTTGACGGCGGCGACGAGTTCACCGCCTTTGACCGGGGCGTCAAGCCCGACGTCCTCTACGCCGGGATGCTCCAGTACGACGGGGACCTGTGCATCCCCAGAAAGTACCTTGTCTCTCCCCCGGAGATCCGCCACACCCTCACCGAGCTTCTGGTGGAGAACGGCGTCAACGAGTACGCCTGCTCCGAGACGCAGAAATACGGCCACGTCACCTACTTCTGGAACGGCAACCGGTCCGAGAAGTTCTCCGAGGAGCTGGAGACCTGGGAGGAGGTCCCCTCCGACGTGCGGTCCTTTGACGAGTGTCCCTGGATGAAGGGCACGGAGATCACCGACCTTGTGGTGGCGGCCCTCCGGAGCGGCAAATACGGCTTTATCCGCTGCAACTACCCCAACGGCGACATGGTGGGCCACACGGGCAGCTGCCCGGCCACGGAGATTGCCGTGGAGACCGTGGACCTGTGCCTGGCCCGCGTGAAGAAGGCCGCCGAGGAGGCCGGCGCGATCCTCATCGTCACCGCCGACCACGGCAACGCCGACCAGATGCTGGAGAAGGACAAGAAGGGCAACGTGGCTGTCCGCACGGCCCACAGCTTAAACCCCGTCCCCTTCATCATCTACGACCCGGACTGCCGGCACGAGATGAAGGACGACCCGTCCTTCGGCCTTGCCAACGTGGCCCCCACGGTGGCGGAGCTCCTGGGGCTCAAGCCCTATGACTGCTGGGAGCCCTCCATGCTCAAATAAAAGCTCTTTATCAAAGCGGCGGCCTGCCAAAAGCGGACCGCCGCTTTTTTATTATATCCTCGGGACGATGTGGTCCCGGTCCTTGTAGATGTGATTTTCCGGGACGACGCCCCGGACGCTGCTGGTGGGATAGACGCTGACCTTACGGCACAGGACCGTGCCGGGGTTGAGGACGCTGTTGCACCCCACCTCCACGAAGTCGCCGAGGACCGCGCCGAACTTCTTCCGGCCCGTCTCCAGCCGCTCCCCGCCGGCCTTCACCGCCACTAAGGTCTTGTCGGACTTGACGTTGGAGGTGATGGACCCCGCGCCCATGTGGGACCTGTAGCCTAAAATCGAATCGCCAACATAGTTATAGTGGGGCGTCTGGACGTTGTCGAAGAGGATGACGTTTTTAAGCTCCACGGAGTTGCCCACCACGCAGTCGTCCCCCACGATGGCGTTCCCCCGGATGAAGGCCCCGTGGCGGACCTCCGTCCTGTGGCCGATGATACAGGGGCCCGCGATCCACGCCGTGGGGTAAATAACGGAGTCCCGGGCGACCCAGACGTTCTCCCCCCGCTTTTCAAATTCCGCCTCGGGAAGGGCCTCCCCGATGGCGATACACCACTCCCCTATCCGGTCCAGCGCCTGCCAGGGATACTGGCATCCGGCCAGATACGGGCCCGCCAGGGACCTTGTGAGGTCCAGAAGCTCCTTTGTCTCAACCATGGTCCACGTACCCCTTCTCCTCGATGACGGAGGCGATGATGTCGATGACGGCGTTGCACTCCTCTTCCGTGGGGGCCTCGGCCATGACGCGCACTAAGGGCTCCGTGCCGCTGGCCCGGAGGAGCACCCGGCCGTTATTGCCTAAGATCTCCTTGGCCTTCTGCTCGGCTTGCCGCACGTCCAAGTCGTTCATGGCGGCCTCCTTATCGAAGACCCTGAGGTTGCGCAGGACCTGGGGATAGATGGTGACGGGCTCTGCCAGCTTCGAGAGGGGCTGTTTGGTGTCCAGCATGGCCTGCATGAGCTTGATGGCGGTGAGGACGCCGTCGCCGGTGGTGGCGTATTTGGAGAAAATGATGTGCCCCGACTGCTCCCCGCCGATGCGGTTGCCGGTGCGGCGCATGTTCTCCCAGACGTACTTATCCCCCACGTCCGTGACCTCAAAGCCGATGCCGGCGGCCTCCAGCGCCTTATAAAGGCCGATGTTGGACATGACGGTGGTGACCACGTGGGTGTTCTCCAGCTTGCCCCGCTCCTTCATGTGCTTGCCGTAGATGTAGAGGATGAGGTCGCCGTCGATGAGCCGCCCCTTCTCGTCCACCGCCAGGCACCTGTCGGCGTCGCCGTCAAAGGCGAAGCCCACGTCCAGGTCGTTGCCCACCACCAGGCGCTGGAGCTGTTCGATGTGGGTGGAGCCGCAATTTAAGTTGATGTTCAGGCCGTTGGGGTTGTTGTTGATGACGTAGGTGTCCGCCCCCAGGGCGTCGAAAACGCTCTTGGCGATCATGGAGGTGGAGCCGTTGGCGCAGTCTAAGCCCACGCGCTTGCCCTTATAGGAGTGGGTGGCGAGGCTGATGAGGTAGCCGATGTACCGGTTGCGGCCGGCGGAGTAGTCGATGGTGCGGCCGATCTCACTGCGCGTGGCGTACTCCAGCTCCTCGGGGTCCCCGTCAAGGTAGCGCTCGATGAGCTCCAGCACGTCCTCGTCCATCTTCTCGCCGGCGGAATTGAGGAGCTTGATGCCGTTGTCGTAGTATGGATTGTGGCTGGCGGAGATCATGATGCCGCAATCGAAGTCGTCGATCCTGGTTATGTAGCTCACCGACGGCGTGGTGGTGACGTGCAGAAGATACACGTCCGCCCCCGAGGCCGTGAGGCCGGCGGTCAGCGCCGCCTCGTACATGTAGCTGGAGCGCCGGGTGTCCTTGCCGATGACCACGCGGCACTTGTGCTCCCCGCCGTAATACCGGCCCAGAAACCGGCCTATCTTAAAAGCGTGGTCCACGGTGAGGCCCACATTCGCCTCGCCGCGGAAACCGTCCGTACCAAAATACTTTCCCATAACTGCCTCCCGGGATGTGATTCTATACTAGTTTATTCCCGATTTCCCCCGGTGTCAAGAAAATAAACGCTCCGGCGGCGCTTTTTGCATATTGCCCGCCTTTCCGGTAAAAATAAAGGACACAAAAAGGAGGTGTCCCATGGGCGTCAGCTTTGTAAGGACGGTCATCGTTTTTCTCCTGCTCATCGTCGCCATCCGCATCATGGGCAAGCGCCAGCTGGGGGAGCTGGAGCCCTTGGAGCTGGTGACGGCGGTGCTCATCTCCAATCTCGCCGCCCAACCGCTCCAGGACACGGGCACGCCCCTGCTCTACGGCATCGTGCCGGTGCTGACGCTCCTTTGCTGTCAGCTGGTCATCTCCGGCATCAGCGTCAAGCACGGGCGCTTCCGGCGGCTCGTGTCCGGCAAGCCCAGCATCCTCATCGACAACGGCGCGATCGTCCAATCGGAGATGAAAAAATGCCGCATCAGCGTGGACGAGCTGTACGTGGAGCTGCGCATCAACGGCGTCACGGATATTTCCACGGTGCGCCACGCCATTTTGGAGACGGACGGGACCCTCTCGGTACTCCCCTACGCCAAATTCTCCGCCGTGACGCCGGAGGAGATGCAACTGGACGCCCCGGACAACGGCCTTCCCGTCACAGTGGTCAGCGAGGGGCGGGTCATGAGCGACAATTTGAAGCTCCTGGGCCTGGATGAAGCTTGGATCAACACTCAGATCGCCCAGCACGGCGGCATCGACATCAAACACGTCTACCTCATGACCGTAGACGCCGCCGGGAAGGTCTACTACGCGGAAAAGGAGGGCAAGTCGTGAAAAAGGAGCTCTTCGCCGTGGCCCTGCTGGCCCTCATCCTTGTTTTCTCTGTCCTCAATACCCGCGCCATCGGCAGTCTCTGCGGGGACCTGGAGGCGCTGGTCCGGGACTCCGCCAAGGCCGCCGAGGACGAAAACTGGGCGGACAGCCGGCGAAAGCTGGAATCCGCCATCGCCCTCTGGCAAAAGCACGAGGGCTACACCGCCATCGTCCTCCGCCACACGGACATCGAGACGCTGACCGACGACTTTTTTGAGCTCACCGAGCACATCTACACCCGGGACCCCGCCGCCACAAAAGCCGCCTCCGCCCTGGTGCGGGAGCACCTCAAGTCCATCGCGAGGATGGAGAGCTTTGATTTCGGGAGCATTTTCTAACAAAAAAGGAGACGTCCGCGGACTGTCTCCTTTTTATCTGTTCACTTTTCCATCAGCAGCTTATTGAGCTCCTCCATGAAGGTGTTAATGTCTTTGAACTGGCGGTAGACGGAGGCGAAGCGGACGTAGGCGACCTCGTCGAGCTGTTTTAAGTGGCGCATGACGAGCTCGCCGATGTAGCTGGAGGGGATCTCACGCTCGGGGTAGTTCTGGGCCTCCTGCTCGATCTCGCTGACGACGGCCTCGATCTCCGAAAGGCCCACGGTGCGCTTTTCGCAGGCGTGGAGCATGGAGTTGATGATCTTCACCCGGTCGAAGGCCTGGCGGCTCCCGTCCTTTTTGACCACCACGATGGGCATCCGCTCCACGGACTCGTAGGTGGTGAAGCGCTTGCCGCAGGACATGCACTCCCGGCGGCGCCGGATGTTGTCCTCGGTGGGTCTGGAGTCGATGACCTTGCTCTCAGTAAAGCCGCAGTACGGACACCTCATGGAAAAGCCCCCTTTTAGTTACTAACTCAATTATAATTATATCAAATCCCCCAAGGCTTGTACAGTCAAATTTTATAATTTTTTTGGAAATTCGACACAGACGCCCCAGATTTTTTGCCTTGCAACGGCTCCCCCGGTACCGTAAAATAAGGCTGGGGGTGGTCCTATGCGAAAAAAGCTCCGCCGGCTTCTTGCCGGCGAGAACATTTCCCCGCCGGCGCGGCGGCTCCTGCGCTCCTGCCTCGCCCTCTCCTGCGCCCTGCTGGCGCTGTCGCTGATGCTGGCGGTGTGGGCCGGGCCCTTGACGGCGCGAAACGTACATATTCTCAGGCTCTCCGCCGATCTCTACCGGGCCCCGCAGGGGGTCCTGCTGGTGGCGTCCCTGGGGGCGCTCATTGTGGACGCAAAGATGAAAGGAGACTGACAAGCTCCGTTTTGTCCATGAGGATGTTCAAAACGTCCAGAAGCGCGTTGGCCGTCAGCCGCTCGGGCAGGTCCAGCGCCCTGAGGAGTGCCGCCCGTTTGGCGCGGCTGCCGGGGCCGGTGAGGCCCAGCTCCAGAAAATCCGCCTTCGTCAGGGCGCCCCGGACCTCCGGGAAGCTTTCCTCATCCTCGAAGGTCGCCCCGGCGCGGCGCAGGGCCTCCAAGATGACCTCCGGCGGCACGCCCTCCACCCCCAGCTTCCCCTCCCGGGAGGGGGCGGCCTTGCGCCGCTCCTTGCCCAAAACGTCGGGGATGTACGCCTCCTTGACGGATACCCCCGCCAGCGCGCCCTTGAGGTGATTGCGGATGAGGAACCCCGCGCTGTCCGGATCGGTGAGCAGGATGACGCCGCGCTTTTCCGCCACGGCGCGGATGAGCTTCAGCTTCTCCGCGTCCCGGAAGATGCCGAAGCCCTCCGTCTCCAAAATGAGGGCGTCCACCGCCTGGCTCACGGCGTTTTTGTCGTAGCGGCCCTCCACGACGATGGCCTCGCGGATCTTTCTCTTCATAGGAGGAGCCTCGCCACAAGCTCGGTGAGCAGGGCCCGGTCGTCGCCGGAGGTGCTGTTGAGCTTTAAGGCCGTGTCCGCCGCAAGCTCGGTCATGGCCCTGCACCGGGGAAGGTCCGTGCGGCGGGCGGCGTCGAAGACGGCCTTGGCCTGGAAGCGGTATTTCATGTCGGCGAGCTTCATGAAGCCCTCCAGATCCGTGCGGTTTTCCTGGCAGAGCTTGGCGATCAACAGCTGGCGGAGCTTTTGGGAGACGGTGTAGAGGATCTTGTGGGGCGCCTCGTCCATCAAAATGAGGGCGGTGAGCTTTTCCATGGCAAGGTCGTTTTTCCGGGCCAAAAGCGCGTCCGTCAGCTCCCAGACCGCCGCGTCCGGCGTGGGCGTCACCACCGCCTCCACGTCCCGGACGGTCACCGTATCGCCGGGGACGTAGCTTATGAGCTTCTCCGCCTCCGTCTTCATGGTCGTCATGAGCCCGCCGGTCATCTCGATGAGCCGCGCGGCGGCGTCCCGGTCCAGCCTTTTGCCGGCGGCGGCGAACTGCTTTGCCAGCCATTTTGTAAGGTCATAGTCGGACTGGACGGTGAACTCCACCTCCGTGAAGAGGCTTTTGAGCTCCTTGTTGGCGTTCACCCGCCCGTCCAGCTTATATTCCACCGTGTCGAAGGCGAAGACCACGGTGGCGTAGTCGGGGATGTCCGAGAGGATGCGGGTAAAATCCCGCCGCGTCTCCTCCCCCATCTTGGAAAAGTCGTAGTCCCAGACCTCCGTCAGCGTGCGCTCGGCGAACACCGGCAGGGCGTCCACCGCCTCCTGGAGGTCGTCCGCGCCCAACGTCCGGCCCTCCAGCCGGTGGTGGTTAAATTCCCGCGTCTCCTCCGGGATCATGGCCCGCAGGGTCGCGACGGCGTTTTCCAGAAGATACCGCTCCTCGCCCCGGAAGACGTAGAGCCGCCCGGGCGTGCCGGCCTTCAAATCGGCGCGGAGCTTCTGATACGCCTCGTTTTCCTGGTCCTTTTTTCCGTATGCCATGTGCTCACCTCGATGTGACCATGATATTGCCGTCCACGTCCGTGCGCAGGACGGGGATGCCCCGGCTTTCAAGCCGCTCCAGGACCTCGGGCGTGGGATGCCCGTAGCTGTTCTCCCCCACGGAGATGACAGCCGTCTCCGGCTTTAAGGTATCCAAAAGGAAGTCCGTGGTGGAGCTGGCCGAGCCGTGGTGCCCCACGATGAGGCACTCGATGTCCGGCACGGCATAGCTTGCCAGAAAGAGCCGCTCCAGATACCCCGGCGCGTCGCCGGTGATCAGCGTGTCGAACCCGTCCGCCGAGACCGTGACGAAGAGGCCCCGCTCGTTTTCCGATTCCCCGCCGATGGGCGGGTAGAGGGTGATGTCGGCCTCCCCCAGGGAAAGCGATGTGAGGTCCGTGACGAAAACAATTTGCGTGCCGGCTTTCTCGGCGGCGGCCAGGACCGTCTCGTCCAGGTCGCTCTCCGCAAAGTCCGGCTCCGGGACGATGAGGGCCGCTACGCCCAGCGTGGCAAGGAGCCTCTCCACGCCCCCGGCGTGGTCGGCGTGGTAGTGGGTGAGGATCAGCGCGTCCAGGCTGTCCCGGCCAAGAGAACGAATCGTCCGCTCCGCAATGGCCCCGGCGTTCACACCACTGGAGGAGCCGCAGTCCACCACGGCAGTGTGTCCGGCGCTGGTGATGACCAGGCTCTGCCCCTGCCCCACGTCCAACGCCGTCAGGGTGTAGCCCGCCCGTGTCCGGTCGGACAGGTCCCGCCACACCAGGACGCCGCACACCGCCACCGTCCCGGCGCACACCACCGGAAGGAAGGCGCGCAGGCGGGCTCTGCGGATCACCAACGCCGCGCACAGGACGTAGAAGACGATAAGCACCCACAGCATCGCCGGGTCCGTGAGGTAGACGCAGGCCGCGCGCGGCTTTGCCAGGACCTTGGCCGCGAACAGAATAGCCCGCGCCGCAAACGCCGGATAAAACCCCACCAGCCGCCCCAGCGGGAGCCACACATACGAAAGCCCCACCGCCACGGCCCCCAGGAGGAAGGCCGGCGACACCGCCCAGAGGATCAGAAGGTTGGAAAGGGGCGCCACCAGCGATACGCTCTCAAACGTCCACGCCGAGATGGGCATCGTCAGCGCCAGCGCGCCGAGGGAGGTGGAGATCGACCGCGCCACGGTGAGATAAACGCGGCGCTTGAAGCCCTTTTTCTCCGGCGCGTGCTTTTCAAGCCGCGCCTGGAGGCGCGGGGAGAGGAGGATGATGCCCAAGGTGGCGGCGAAGGACAGCTGGAGGCCCACCCCCGCCACGGCGTAGGGATTTAGCATCAAAAGGAGCATCAGCGCCGCTGACAGGCTCGTGAGGCTGTCGCTCTCCCGCATGACGAGAGGCGCCGTCAGCACAAAAAGCTGCATCACCACCGCCCGCACCACCGACGGCGAGCCGCCGGAGACGGCCATGAACATAAGGAGCACCGGCGCGATGACAAGGATGGTCCAGCGGCGTTTTCCCAGCACGGCTATGAGGAACCCGGCCAGGATCGCCACGTGCATCCCGGACACCGCCACGATGTGGGTGATGCCCGCCCGCTCCATATCGCTGACGGCGGCGGCGTCAGTGTTGAGAACAGACCGGTCGCCGGTGAGCAGGGCCAGCATGAAGCCGTCCGCGTTCAGAGGGAAGATCCGGCGGATGTGCTCCTTGATGGACCGGGCGGCGTAGGCGGGGAAATTCCGAAAGGTGACGCCGGGAGAGTCAAGGACCTCCAGATCCTCGACGCCCCGGAGGAAGAGGAACGTCCCCCGGGAGGTATAACCGGTGATCGTCCGGTCTCGGACCTTGTCGGCGGTGGCAATCTTGGCGGTGAAGCGCACCTCGTCCCCCGGCCTGAGACCGTCCATGGAGCCGTCGTAGACATACACCCGCCCGCCCAGGGGCACCGGTCCCCCGGCGCGGACCTTCACGTCCACGTAAGCGCCGTACTCCGTCTCCGCCGGGAAATCCGCCACCGTGGCGGTGACGGACGCGGTCGCGCCGTCCAGCGCCCGGGCGTGGGAGAAGACGAGCGCGTCATACCCGAAGTCCCAGAGAAACCCCACCGCCAGCCCGAAGGCCGCCAGCACCGCCGCCCGGCGCTTGTCGGTCCGAATGAGCGCGTAGAGCCCCAGCCCCGCCGCCATCACGCCCGCCGCCGCCAGCGGCAGGACCCGCGCCGGAAAAAAATATTGCGCGGCAAAGATCCCCAACGCAAAGGAGAAGGCCACCCAAGCGAGTTTCCGCATGAAGTCCTTCTCCTTTCTGTCGATCTCCGTTGTTTTCCCGTATAGAGGGACCTCCACACGGGAATTGATCAATTTCCCTCATCTATGTTTTTCTTCCATTGGCTGTATTCCGGCGTTTCATCCCACTCTAATGCCCTGTCAATATAAAACTCTGCTAACTCCCAAGATGCAGGAGGTGTCAATGCTATGAAGAGATAATACGCCATGAAAAACGCACAGCGGGCGGCGGCTTTCAAACTGTTCTCTCTCTGAAACCTGTGTAATGACGCCTCTAATACAAAGAACAGGTTAAGTCGATTGACCTCATTTTCATCCCCATAAAAGTCATTCAAATCATTAAGCGTCAGGTTGAAAATATCTTTTGAATCAAAATATGGATGTCCGAAATCTATGCTGATTTTCATACTGATTTTCCTGCAACTATCTAGATTTCTCTGTCGGTGCTTTGCCCCTGATCTGCCGTGGTACACCACAATTGTGTATATTATCCAGCTATCTAAAACGGGAACACAAACTAGAAGCCCAAATCAAAATGCGGTTTGGGGAAACCGGGGGCTCCGTAGGGGGCGGTATCCCCATGGAATCAAGGAGGGAAAGAACGGGCTCCGGCAGGCGCCCCGCCCTGGCCAGCGCCAGGAAATTCCGGCAGTCCCCGCAGGAACAGCTCCACCCCTCCGCCTTCGCGTACCACTCCCGCGTCGCGTCCCGGTCTATTGCCACGAGATAGTCGCCCAGGCAAACTTCCGTAAGCATTTTGGGGGCACCTTCTTATGCCGATTCCAGCGCGACAGGCTCGAACCGTAAATTCTTATCCAGCTTCTTGTCTCGCAAAAGCCGGAAGAAGGTTTGTGAGACGATGATCATGCTCCTGGCGTACAGGTCGCCGAAGAGCGCCTCGGTGGCGAAGATGTCGCCCTCCGCAAGGTATTTTTCCCGCGCCTTGAGCTGGAAAGCGCCGGTAAGGAGATAATGAGGCGCGCCGCACAGGGGGCAGGGCTTCAGGCGGCAGTCCTCGCCGTTTTCCGGCAGGACAAGGGCCTCCCGCGGCAGGATTTTCTCAGGCAGGAGCTGGTGGAGGTTCGGAAGAGGCTCCGCGCCGTCCCTATCAAAAACCGGGAGGAAACGGACGCCCGCAAGGTCAGCCTCCTCCAGGGCCTCTCTGGTCACGGTATCGCAGAAAAGCGGTGGGGAGAAGCCTGTCTCGCTGACCCAGTGGTGTTGGCCCATCCAGCGGAACGGGCCTGCGCACACGAAGGGACCCGTCTGGACGCGCCGGCAGAAGACGCCGTTTCCGTGCCCGCAGGGATACACCCAGGTCGTCTGGGGGTCCTCCCGGACGGCAAGCTTCCTGAGATCGCACCGGACGGTGAAAAACCGGGTGTCCTCCATCTCCCGCTTTGTGTACTGTCTGGTGAGCAGACAGCTGATTTTGTGCGCCTCCGCAAGCTCAAATAGCTCCCGGTCCGCCAACCGGGCCCGGTCCACGGTAAAGACCGCCCACCGCGCCGCGCCCGGCAGGGGCTCGGGGCACTCATAGCGGACGCCACGCTCCTCCAGGGCCGCGAGAAGGGGCCTGGAGCTTTCGCAGACATACCGGCAAAGGACGCGGCTCATCTCCCTTTCCCCCCTTTACCCGATCCGTCCGAGGACCTTTTGGTAGGTTTCCTCGGCCAGGGGGAGGTATTTTGTCTCCAGGGACGCAAGCTCCGCGGCGCAGTGGGCGGCGTGGGGGCGGTCGGTCATGGACTTTATGTTGATGCGCACGTTGAGGCCGGCGGAGAGGAGGGAGGCGCGGGCAAGCTGGGCGCCTACGCCCACGTCGGAGACGGCGATGGCGCAGCCCTTGTCGGCAAGCTCCGCAAGGAGCTCGATGGCCTCCCCGCAGCGCCTCGCGATGCCCATGGGCGCCTCGCAGGCCGCCCGCAGGGCGCTCTCCATGACCTCGGCTCGCTCCGGGGCGTCCTTGGGGATGGCGTAGGCTTTTGACAGCGGCTCGAAGGCCGCCGCGTCGGCGTCGATGTCGGCCAGGAGCGCAAGCCGCAGGCCCTCGGCCCTCTCGGCGACGCGTTTAAGGTCGTCCTCGTAGACGGCGTATTTCTTTTTTCCCGTGGTCAGGGCGCAGACCATGGACGCCAGCGCCGAGGCCAGCGCCCCACTGAGCGCCGCCGCGCCCCCGCCGCCGGGGACCGGGGCTTTGGAGGCGAGGACGGCGGTGAAATCGTTCAAATTTGCTTCCCGCATGGATGTTTCCATCAAAATTCTCCTTAAAAGAGCCCGGAGATGACGCCGTTCTCGTCCACGTCGATCTTCTCCGCCGCCGGGACCTTGGGAAGGCCGGGCATGGTCATCACATCGCCGGTGAGGGCCACGATGAAGCCCGCGCCGGCGGAGACTTTGAGGTTCCGGACGGTGATCTTGAAGCCGCGGGGCGCGCCCAGGAGCTTGGGGTCGTCGGAAAAGCTGTACTGCGTCTTGGCCATGCAGATGGGGGTATTGCCGAAGCCCAGCTGCGTGAGCTGCCGCGCCTGCTTCTTCGCCCCGGCGGTGAGCTCCACGCCGTCGGCATGGTAGATTTTCTTGGAAATTTCCTCCAGCTTCTCCACAATAGGCTTTTCCGTGTCGTAGGAGAAGGTAAAGTCATTGGGCGTCTCGCAAAGGCGCACCACCTCTTCGGCCAGGGCCACGCCGCCTTCGCCGCCCTTGCCCCAGACCTCGCTGAGGGCCACGTTGACGCCCAGTTTTTTGCACTCGTCCTCCACCAGCTTGAGCTCGGCTTCCGTGTCCGTGGGGAAGCGGTTGACGGCGACGACGGCGGGGAGCTTGTAGACCTGGGTGATGTTCTCCACGTGCTGGAGGAGGTTGGGAAGGCCGCGCTTGAGGGCCTCCAGGTCCTCCGTGCCCAGCTCCTTTTTATCTAAGCCCCCGTGCATCTTGAGGGCCCGGACGGTGGCGACGATGACCACGGCGTCAGGCCGGAGGCCCGCCATGCGGCACTTGATGTCTAAAAATTTCTCCGCGCCCAGGTCCGCGCCGAAGCCGGCCTCCGTGACGCAGTAATCCCCCAGCTTGAGGGCCAGGCGCGTGGCGACGATGGAGTTGCACCCGTGGGCGATGTTGGCGAAGGGCCCGCCGTGGACAAAGGCCGGGGTGTGCTCCAGCGTCTGCACCAGGTTGGGCTTGAGGGCGTCCTTCAAAAGCGCCGCCATGGCCCCGGCGGCCTTCAGATCGCCGGCGGTGACAGGCGCGCCGTCGTAGGTGTAGGCCACGATGATCCGCCCGAGGCGGGCCTTGAGGTCGGTGATGTCTTTGGCAAGGCAGAAGACGGCCATGATCTCGCTGGCGACGGTGATGTCGTACCCGTCCTCACGGGGCGTGCCGTTGACCTTGCCGCCCAGGCCGTCCACCACGAACCGCAGCTGCCGGTCATTCATATCCACGCACCGCCGCCAGGTGATGGTCTTGGGGTCGATGTTCAGAGTGTTGCCCTGATAGATGTGGTTGTCCAGCATGGCCGCCAGCAGGTTGTTGGCCGCGCCGATGGCGTGGAAATCGCCGGTGAAGTGGAGGTTGATGTCCTCCATGGGCACCACCTGGGCGTATCCGCCGCCGGCCGCGCCGCCCTTAACGCCGAAAACAGGGCCGAGGGACGGCTCCCGCAGGGCGATGACGGAGTTTTTGCCGATCTTCCGAAGGGCGTCGCCCAGCCCCACCGTGGTGGTGGTCTTCCCCTCCCCCGCCGGCGTGGGGGTGATGGCGGTGACCAGGATGAGCTTCCCGTCCGGCCTGCCGGCCAAGTCCGAAAGGAGCTTCAGGTCGATTTTGGCCTTGTAGTTCCCGTACTGCTCCACGTACTTCCGGTCGATGCCGCACTTGTCGGCGACGGCCGTGATGTGGTCCATTTGCGTGCTCTGGGCGATTTCAATGTCGGTCTTGTATTCCATTTTTATCCTCCGCTCCTTTGGTTTTGAAAGAGTGATCCTGTTACGCCGTATTTTATCAAAAAAGGACGCGATAGTCAACACTACCGCGTCCAGATTCTTATGGTTCGTCCTGTCCCTCGATCATGCGCAGAAGGTCTGTCGACGTCATGGCCGGGACGGGGGTGGGGGCGGTCAGGAACGCCCGGTCGCGGGTGACGATGTAGTCCGCCTCCTCCCGCGCGGCGCAGACCGCCAGGACCGCGTCCTCGTAATCGGCCATGGGCTCGTTCAGGGCGATGGCGCAGACCTCGCCGTCCACCGGGACAATGTCGAAGACATAGAGGGTATTCACGACCGCCTCCCTCGCCATGCTCTCCCCACAATGTTTTTTCACGATGTAGTGGATGTCGGTGATGGTGTTGGCGGTGACAAGTCCCGTTATCTCCTCGTTGACGACCATCCGAATAAGCTCTTGCGCGTCTTCGGAGCCCGATCTGCCCATAGCGGCGTCAATGATCACGTTGGTATCAAATACAACTGTCATTTTCCGAGGATCCGCTCCTCTCTTAAGGCGTCTATGTTGGTATCAGAAAGATTGACTCCCTTGAATAATTCGGTCAAATGGTTCCAGGCGGCCTTTTTGTCCGGCTTGGCGCTCACGATCTTCGCCACCACCTTGCCGTTTTTCGTGATGAAAATGTCCTGGTCCTTCGCCATGGTCACGTATTTGCCGGTGTTGGTCTTCAGCTCCGATACGGATATCTGCGTCATGGAAATGTCCCCTTTCTCGGAAAATTTCGGTCGCTTTTATAGTAGCGCAATAGACCTATTTTGTCAACATGTTCGGTCTGTTATTCCGCGCAAAAAGGTCGATTTCTATTGAATGAACATGGCGTCCCCAAAGGAGAAAAATCTGTACTTCTCCCGGACGGCCTCGGCGTAGGCGTTGAGGACGTGGTCGCGGCCGGCGAGGGCGGAGACGAGCATGACCAGGGTGCTTTCAGGGAGGTGGAAGTTGGTGACCAAGGCGTCCACGCATTTGAAGCGATAGCCGGGGTAGATGAAGATGTCCGTCCAGCCGGAGGAGGGCTTTAAGCGGCCGCTCTCGTCGGCAAAGGACTCCACGGTGCGCAGGGACGTGGTGCCCACGCAGACCACCCGGCCACCACGGTCCTTCGCGCGGTTGACGATGTCCGCCGCGTCCTCGGGGATGACGCAAAACTCCGCGTGCATGTCGTGGTCCTCGATGTTGTCCTCCTTCACCGGGCGGAAGGTGCCCAGGCCCACGTGGAGGGTGACGAAGGCCGTCTCCACACCCTTCGCCCGGATGGCGCCCAGAAGCTCCGGCGTGAAGTGGAGGCCCGCCGTGGGGGCCGCCGCGGAACCGAGCTCACGGGAGTAGACCGTCTGGTACCGCTCGGCGTCCCGAAGCTCCTCGTGGATGTAGGGCGGCAGGGGCATACGGCCCAGCTTTTCCAGCGTCTCCAGAAAGATGCCCTCGTAGTCGAAGCGGATGAGGCGGTTGCCGCCCTCCAGGACCTCCAGGATACGGGCGGTGAGCTCCCCGTCGCCGAAGAGCACCGTGTCGCCGGGACGGGCCTTTTTGCCGGGGCGCACCAGGCACTCCCAGCACCGCTCCCCCTTGTCGGTCAAAAGCAGCACCTCCACCGCGCCGCCGGTGGGCCGGCGGCCGATGAGCCGTGCCGGCAGGACGCGGGAGTCGTTGAGCACCAGGCAGTCCCCCGGACGCAAAAGCTCCGGCAGTTCAAAAAACCGCCGGTGCTCAGTTTTGCCTGTGACCTTATCCAAAACCATGAGCCGGGAGGAGTCCCGCCGCTCCAGAGGCGTCTGGGCGATCAGTTCCTCCGGGAGCTCATAGAAAAAATCCGATGTCTTCATAAAATGTCCGATCCTTTCAGCCCACGGCGATATCCGCAAGGTCGGGCCCGGTCTCGCCGCCGGCGGGGCCGTCCCCGGCCCCCTCATCCTCCGGTCCGGCGGACTCCGGCGGGGCGTCCGTCCCCTCCGGGTTTGTGCTCTCCGGGCCTGTCGTTTCTGGGTCCGTGGGCTCGGGCGGCTCGGGCGGCTCGGTGGGCAGACTCCCGGCGTCCGGGGCCGGGAAATACTGCTGCTCCTGCTTACGCGCGGAGGTCACCACCTGGGTGCCGGTGTAGTAGAAGGTGAGAATATCGAGATAGGTCTTGCCGTAATATTTGGCCATGGAGTACGCGCCCCACTGGCTCATACCCACATTATGCCCCCAGCCGGAGCCGGAAAATACGAAGTTGCCGGCGGAATTGACGCCCACGCCGCCCTTCTGCGTTACCGCCGCCGTGTCCACCTTGTTCACGGTGCCGGTGCCGGAGATGGCGTACACGTCCCCGGAGGGAAGCTCCGCCGTGCCGGCGCCGCCCACGGCGTACACGCCGTCCAGGCCGTCATTCAGGGGGATGCCGCCGTTGACGTAGACCACTCCCGCGTCCGCCGCCGGCCCCAGGCCGTTGACGGTGAAGCGCTGGGACCGAAGGCCCAGGATGGACTTGGCGCTGCTCTTGGATGCGGTGTTCTTCCGGCCGTTCACATCAGTGAAGGTGATGGAGTAGACGTTGCCCACCTCGGTGAAGGTCAGCTCCACCCGCACCACGTCGGCGCTGTTGCGGCCCATGTCCCTGAGGCGCTGGCCCAGGGAGGCGGGGGTAAAGGTCTTGGTCCAGTAGTACTCCGATACGCTCCCGGCGATGTTCTTCTCATAGGGGTCCTGAACGCCCCGGAGGTAGTCCAGCTTCGCCGTCCAGACGTTCTCGCAATTCTCGGAGGCCCCGCCGTTGGAGGAATAGTAGCTCGTCTCGCACAGCGCGCCCTTGTAGACCAGGTACTGGCTGCGCGTCTCGTTCACGGCGGCGTCGGAATTGGAGGTGGCCTTGGCGCCGCCGTCTATCTCCGTGCCGTGGTATGCCTGGCAGTCGGTGGTGTTGCAGACGTCGAAGCCGGAGCCGCGGTGCTTGGTGATGTTGGCCATGACGAAGGTCCTGGCGGCGATGGCCTGGGCCTTCAAAGCCTCACGGGGCCAGGAGGCGCTCATCTCATAGGGCACCACGCCCTTGACGTAGTCCTCCACGTCCACGTAGTTGACCACGGTGAGGTTCCCGCCGGTGTTGCGCAGGTAGGCAAAGGCGCCGTAATACTTGCACCCCTTGAACCACGTCTGGGCCTTGACGCCCTCCGGGGCCATGGGCTTCACCGCCAGGGACGAGGCGGTGCCGCAGTCGTACTCAAAGAGGATCTTGTTGGTCCGGGACTTCACCACCGTCACCGTGTGGCTGGTGCCGCTGTCCACCGTGGCGTTGAGGCCCCGGCTGTCCTTGGCCTCGGCGGCCTTGGCGGAGGAGACATACTGGCCCACCAGGACGGTAAATTTCCCGTTTTCATACCGGACGAAGGCGTCCTCATATCCGTCGGCCACGGCCTTGGCGGCGGTATAGGTGTCGTAGCTGCCGCTGAGCTTCAGATGGACGCACCCCACCACGACGCTGCCCTCGGTCCCCTCGGAGTAGGAGTTGGAGCCGGAGTTGTAGACCATGGTCCTGTCCATGAGCATGGTGATCTCCGTCTCAGAGAAGAACGCGCCCAGGGAGTGGAAGTCCCTGTTGCTGTCAAAATACCCCATTTCATAGCCGGAGCCCAGGCCCCGGGCGTTCATGAGGTTGGCGGAGGGGAAGCTTTTCTGGGTGGGGCTTCCGTCGCTGGCGGTGGAGACATAGAGCCCCACGCGCAGGGTGGTATAGGGCGCGGTGTACTCCCCGGCGGCGTCCGCCGTGGTCGTCACCCCCGTGGGCACGGCGGCGATCGCCAACACCGCCGCCAGGGCAAAAGCCAGGGTCCGTTTGATCTTTTGTCTCATGTGCGTCCTCCAAAAAGGTCCGATACTCCTATGCGCTCAAAAAACGCGCGGATCAGGCAAAAACTTGGTCATTTCGCCGTTGACAGCCGCCCCTTGCCTGTGTTAAAGTACAAAAGAACCTGCGTCGGCAAGGCGTCCGGCGGCGCCGAAAACGGCAGTTTAATTTATGTAAACTCCATTATACACCGTTTTTTCCGTTTTGGCTACCTCTTTCGCCGGATTTTTTGCTGTCAAATTGAACAATTTTTTGAGAGAACATCTCTGTCTGGAGGCATCAAGTATGAAGAAATACAAGGTCGGCGTCATCGGCGCCACGGGCATGGTGGGTCAGCGCTTCGTCACCCTCATCGCCCGCCACCCCTGGTTTGAGCTCACGGAGGTGGCCGCCAGCGCCCGCAGCGCCGGCAGGACCTATGAAGAGGCCGTGGCGGGCCGGTGGCTCATGGCCGAACCCGTGCCGGACTGTGCCAAGCACCTCACCGTCAAGCGCGCCGAGACGGATATTGACGAGATCTGCGCCCATGTGGACTTCGTCTTCTCCGCCGTGGATATGAAGAAAAACGAGATCCAGGCTCTGGAGGAGGCGTACGCCCGCCGCGAGTGCCCCGTCGTCTCCAACAACTCCGCCCACCGCTGGACGCCCGACGTGCCCATGGTGGTGCCGGAAATAAACCCGGAGCACCTGGAGGTCATCCCCTTCCAGCGCAAGCGTCTCGGCACAAAGCGGGGCTTCATCGCCGTGAAGTCCAACTGCTCTTTGCAAAGCTACGTCCCCGCCCTGCACCCCCTGAAGGACGAGTTCGGCCTTGAGCGCGCCCTGGTGTGCACCTATCAGGCCATTTCCGGCGCGGGCAAGACCTTCGAGACCTTCCCCGACATCGTGGACAACGTGATCCCCTTCATTGGCGGCGAGGAGGAAAAGAGCGAGCAAGAGCCGTTGAAGCTCTGGGGTAAGGTGGAAAACGGCGTCATCGTCAAGGCCGACGCCCCCTCCATCACCGCCCAGTGCTTCCGCGTGGCCTGCAGCGACGGCCACATGGCGGCCGTGTTCGCCTCCTTCTCCAAAAAGCCCACCATGGAGGAGATAAAAGCCCGCTGGGCAAGCTTCTCCGCCCTGCCCCAGAAGCTGGAGCTCCCCTCCGCCCCCAAACAGTTCCTCCACTACTTTGAGGAGGAGAACCGCCCCCAGACAAAGCTGGACCGCAACCTGGAAAACGGCATGGCCGTCTCCGTCGGCCGCCTCCGGGAGGACACCCAGTATGATTATAAGTTCGTCTGCCTTTCCCACAACACCCTCCGCGGCGCCGCCGGCGGCGCCATCCTCCTGGCCGAGCTTCTGTGCGCGCAGGGGTATATGGATTAAAGTTGTATATATAAACGATACCCCACCGGTCATTCGCGGTGGGGTGTCGTCATTTTTATGAGCGCTTATGCTGCCAATAATCCTCCCGCAGAATACCGCGTTCGATCACATCCACGCGTTCGCCCGTCTGGAGCAGACGATAGGCTTTTCTGCGCGTTCCCTCATAGACAAACCCGCATTTTTCCATCACACGGGATGAGCCGATGTTCTCCGCCGCGTGGCTGCCGTTGATACGATCAAATCCCACTTCCTCAAAGCAGTAGCGCAAGACCTCCGTGAGGGCCTCGGTCATGAGTCCTTTGCCCCACCAGGCTTTGCCGAGGCAGTAGCCGATACAGCCCGTCGCCTGGTACTCGTCCACAGTCCCCGCCTCGATATCGCCGATGAGGACATTCCCCTCCTTCAAGACGATTGCCCAATGGTAGCACTCCGGCCGCTTGCACTCCTCCTCACGCAGCTTTAAAAGAGCGCGGGTGAGCGAGACGTCGCCGTGGGGCGTCCATGTCAGATATTTGGTCACGTCCGGGTCGTTCATCCAGTTGGCGAACGCCTCCCCGGCGTCGCTCTCCCTCCATGGGCGCAGGATAAGGCGCTTGGTTCGCAGCTCCTTTGTACCTTTATGTTCCACATTAATTCTCTCCTTTCCCGCCTGTCGACGGTGTAACAAATTTGAAAAGTCATTGGCAGGCGGGTGTAGAACCCGTCACTACAGTATTGAATTGCGTTCAATCAACGCCGTACGGGTCGCCGCCCACGGCGGCCCATGCCCCCGTTGACCGACATTTCCCGTTTTATCGGAACCGTTCCCGTCATGTAACGTGTCACGGGCGGACACATGGGTCCGCCCCTACAGAAAATGTGGAAGGTTAATCCTATTCAACCGACATCGGAGGTCATCGCAACGCGGGCCGCCGTGGGCGGCGGCCCGTACGGCGGTGATTGGAACGTGTCAATGATTGTGGGGCGGGTCGCCGGGGACGGCGACCCCTACGGCGGTGGTTATAACCTCTGCGGTTCATCGGGACCGGTCTGGCATCCTACGTTCGCTGCCCCCCTGCCCCCCTCCTACGAGGAGGGGGCTTAAAAAGGATGCGCCGCGTTGCGGCGCAATTTTTTATAAATGCGGCGCGAAGCGCCGCAACCTTATTCCCCCGACCCCTTTTTCGGAAAAAGGGGTGCCGCCGCAGCGGCGGGGTATTCGAGCCTTCGTCCCCCCCGTCCTCGTCCCCCGTCTTAGCCTTCCCCACAAAGTGGGGAAGGTGGCGCCCGCAGGCGCCGGATGAGGTCGGTGCGTTCATCGAAACCGGTTGCAGCCCTTCGGCTCCCACCTCACCCCTCCCCCTCCCCGCCTAAGCGGGGAGGGCTCTGAATCGGGGGGGTGGGTGCGATGATTTGGGCGGTCGGATAGACGGAACCACCCCGGCGCTTCGCGCCACCCCTCCGTAGGAGGGGCAGGACTACCTGCGCGCTCCTTTTAGCCCCTCCTAAGGAGGGAACAGCCGCGAAGCGGCAGGGGTGGTGTGTGCGGCGGCTGGGTAAAAATAATTTGTGAATGCTTAATTACTACTTGACAAATTGCTTAATTTGTGGTATAATATGCTCACTGGAACCGTTCCCAATATACCTCGCCCCAATCGGTGGTGTCGAAGGCGGCGCGGACGGCCTTGCAGAGGAGGGTGAGCTTTTGTTGGATGTGGGGGGAGGAGACGAAGTGGGCGGAGTCGTAGCGGTCCGGGGACATGACGACCTCCATGAGTCTGGCCTTATCCTCCCGGGTGTTGACCTTGCTGTAGGTGTCGTAGAAATACCACTCCCCCGCGGGGTAGCAGTATTCGTAGTCGTCGTAAAGATAGTTTTCGTAGTCCTCCGTGTAGGTAAAGCCCGGCGGATCCAGGGTAAGCCACGCCTCATCCGACAGGAGGGCGCTGTCCTGGCGGTTTATGAAGATCTCCATGCAGTGCCACAGCTCGTGAGGGAGGTTGGGGGCCACGTCGTAGCGGATGTCAAAGACCATGTCGTACCACTCATCCGTGGAGAAGGCGAAAGCGGCGCTGTAGCCGTCGGTGATCTCCCCCGTGAGGCAAAGGCGCAGGCCGGCGTCGCCGGTGACGGTGCGAAACTGGCGGAAAAACCCCTCGGGGTATTTGGCTAAGCCTGCCTCCAGGTCGTTGAGGGCCCTGTCCGTGAGCTGGATCTCCCAGGCGGGGTCGTCGGCGAAAAATTCGTCGGCGCAGACGTAGTCCTTGTACGCCGTGGCCACGCCCCGGCACTGGGCGGACAGGTAGATGGTGATGCCGTAGCGCTCCTCCAGCTCATCGGCCCGCCGGCGTTGGCGCGTGAGGTGCTCCGGCACCGCCGGGAGGGTCTGGGCGGCGGCGTAGCGCTCCGCAATGGCGGCGTCGATGAGCTCCGGCAGCTCCACGCTCTCGCCGGTCAGCGTCTTGTCGGGCTTTAAAAGGCGGGTGTCCACGATCCCCAGGCGCTGGCCCTCATCGCTTGTCATGGAGACGGCGATGAGCTCCTCATCGCCCATATAGGCGAAGGGGCCGTAGGTGTAGGCGGTCTTCTCCTCCGGCACCAGGGACAGCTCGCAGACGTTGTCCCGGATGGCGCCCACGTACATACCGGTGAGGCGGAAGCTGTCGTCCGTCTCAAAGCACACAAGATATTCGCTGTTTTTGACGGTGGAAAAGGCGTACCTGTCCTGGGCGAAGCGCACGGCGGTCCCCTCCGTGAGGGACACCGCGTAAAAGGGGTCATCCATCCCAATCTGCCCCTCCGCCGTGGTCATGTGGAAGGTGAGCTCGTCTCCCCAAACCGAGGCGTCATAGATGTTCTGGGACAAAAGGCGCGTCTTGCCCGTACTGAGGTCCACGCCCGTGAGGGTGACCCCCTCCACGGGGACGAGGGCGCTGTCGCCGTTGAGGAAGAGCCAGCCGCCGTCGGTGGGCCCGCTCTGGAAATAGCGGCCGTAGCGGACGGAGTACTCCGACGGGAGATACGTGAGCGCGCCGGTGTCCACGTCGGCGGCCCATAGCTTGCCCACGGAGATGAAGTAGTAGCTCTTGCCGTCCGGGGAGAAGAGCCCCGGCATCTCCGGGGGATCGTAGGCGGAGAGCTCCCGGAGATCGTCGTCCAGGAAGCGGTAGACGGTCTGGTCAAAGTCCTCCAGGATAAAGCCGCCCTCGAAGCCCAAGACGGGCGTCAGCGAGCCGTCCAGACGCGTTTCGGCGGCAACGCGGTCGCCGAGAACGTCCACCACCTGCAGGCGGGTGGTGAAGATGTCCCGCTCCACATCGTAGCGGCTGTAAGCCAGCAGAAGCCTGCCCCCGTCCAGGGCGAGAAGCTCCGGTCCGGACTCCCCCGCCTCGCACCCGGACACGCAGGAGAGGACCCGCAGGGCGCCGCCCTCCGGTGCCTGCGTGGGCTCCGGCGGCGCGGTGGGCGCGGAGACGGTGGGGGTGGGGACAGTGGCGGGCGTCTCTCCCCCGCCGCATCCCGTGAGCGCCGCCGCCAGCAGGAGCGCCGCCAGAAGCGGCGCCCAGATCCTCCCGCGCTTCATGTCACTGCGCCCTCCAGAAATGTACGCTGTACGGCGCAAGCTCACTGCCGCCGCCGAAGTCGTGGATTTCCCCGGTGATGAGGTCCACGCCCTGCCCCGCCCGGGCGTCGAAGTGGGCCCACTGGGGCTCCGGGGAGGCGTTGACCGCCACGATGACGCGCTCGCCGTCCACGGCTCTTTCGAAAACCAAATATTTATTTTGAATTTGCAGGTTCCTGTATGTCCCGTAGATAAGCGCGGGGCTTCCCTTCCGCGCGGCGGCGAGCTTTGCGATGAAGGCCGTCAGCCCGTTTTCCTCCGGCGCGGCGATGTCGGGCCGGAGGGCCTGGTCTCCGTCAGATTTGCGCCCCTCGAGGCCCCATTCGCTGCCGTAATAGACACAGGGCACCCCCGGCATCCCGAAGAGAAGGCCCCAGGCGGCGGGGAGCTGCTGCTTGTCCCGGAGCTTTGTGGCGATGCGCTCCACGTCGTGGTTGTCCAGGAAGCTCAGCATATGCCGGCCCTTGTAGAGCGTCCAGGGCTCCGGTCCGAACTGGCGGGCCAGGGAGTGGCCGATCTCAAAGAGGTTCATGTCGTTGAGGCTGGACCAGAGGCCCTTGTAGCACTCATAGTTCGTCACCGAGTGGCAAAGCTCCTCCCCCATCCAGCGGTTGTAGTCCCCGTGGAGCGTCTCGCCCATGAGGACAAAGTCCGGCTTTAAGCTGTTGGCAAACTGCCGCAGGCGCTTTAAGTATTCCTGGGGCAGGCAGTAGGCCACGTCTAAACGGAGGCCGTCGATGCCGAAGCGCTCCACCCAGCTCCGGATGGCGGCAAACTGGTGCTCCACCACGTCGTTGTTCCAGAGATTGAGCTCGGGAAGCTCCTGGTGGCCCTCCCAGCCCTTGTACCAAAAGCCGTCGTTCCAGCCGGTATTGCCGTCGAAGCTCACCTGGAACCAGTCCTTGTAGGGGCTGTCCCACTTACGTTCCCGGAGGTCCTGAAAGGCCCAGAAGCCCCGGCCCACGTGGTTCAAGACCGCGTCCAGCATCACGCGGATGCCGTTTTCATGCAATGCGCCGCACACCCGCCGGAAGTCCTCCTCGGACCCCAGCCGGCGGTCGATTTTGAAATAATCCCGGGTGTCGTATCCGTGCCAGTCGCTCTCAAACACGGGATTAAAAAGCACCGTATCGCACCCCAGGGCCTTGATGTGGGGGATCCAGTCCGGCACCCGCAGGCACCGCGCCCCCTCGCCCTCCATGGCCCCGCACATGCCGAGGGGGTAGATCTGATACACAATGGCCTCGTCAAACCACATAATGTCCTCCTTTGAAGGTTGGGAAAAGATGATGCTATTATACACGAGATCGGGGGAAATGTCAAAACCCGGCCCACATGGGGCCGGGCATGCGCTAATCTTCTATCCCGAGGATGTTATCAATATCCCTTTTCGCGTAGACCACCGCGATGACACTGACCGTCTTTTCGGCTTCTCCAATGCTGTAAAGCAGCAGGTAGTTGCCGATCAGCTGACTTCGTATCTCATTTTTTGTTGGCTTGACCGTGCTGAAAACCGGGTTTGAGCTGGGATATGTCTTCAATAGCTCAAGGCCCTTTTCAACGGAATGAAAGAATTTGTCCGCCGCGATGGGATTTTTCAGTTCATTTACCATATATCCCACGATCCTGGTAAGGTCCCTGTGGGCGGACGGAAGGATCTTCACCTCATACATCCGCGTCACCTCTCATCGCGTCCCGCATGGCGTTCAGCGTCTCCTCGGGCGTGTACCACTTTTCTGTTCTCTCTGCCTCCCTTTCGGCCGCCGCGATCTTATGATGGACCTCATACGCATGGGAAATGTTATCAAAGTCTTCCACACTCATGACCACCATGTCGCCATAGCCGTTTTTCGTCAGGAACACCGGGCCGTTGCCATCGTGTACCAGACGCGAGATCTCCGCGAAGTTGTTGCGCAGGTCCGATACAGGTCGAATATTCGTCATAGTCTCACCTCCTATGGACATGATTTTATCATAGTTGTGATAAGATTGCAACACTTATTTTGCCCATGCAAGAGGATTTTATGCCGGGTCGCAGAGGAAGGTGGCGACGCCCATATCGTAGGCGCGGATGGGGCGGCCGAAGACGGTTTCCGTTTTCCCCTCCGCGCGGCCGGAGAGGATAGTTTCGGCGGCGGAGATGAGTTGGGGGATGATGGCGGGCGTCACGGGACAGGCCGCGTGGGAAGGGTAGATCAGGTCAAATTCCCCCGCCATGGCCTCCAGACGCCGGAGAGAGTGGATGTAGGCGTGCATCTCCCGCTGGGGGCCGAACATGAAGATGCGCCCTGTCTGCACCGGGTCGCCGGAGAAGAGGCGGCGGTACTTCACATCCAGCACGGCGACGCTCCCCGGCGTGTGACCCGGCAGGGCGACGATTTTGAGGGGCCTGTCCCCCAGGTCCAGGACGTCCCCGTCCCAGAGGGGCGCGATCTCGCCCGTCCCGCCGTTACCCTTATAGTAATTCACCGCCTCGGCGGGGCTCATGTAGACGCGCTCAAACTCCCCGTTGGAACCGATGTGGTCCCGGTCGGCGTGGGTGTTGAGAAGCTCCAGGGGTAGATCCGTCAGTCCCCCGGCCAGCTCCCGGGCGTTGCGCGTCTCCATGCCGCTGTCAATGAGCAGGGCGCGCTGGCGGCCGGTGAGCAGGAAAAACCTGACCCCGCCCTCCTCAAAGGACCAGGTCATAGCGTCGATGGGATGGATATCCGGCATAGGATCGCCTCCGTTTTTTTCTTCCATTATCCCACGTTTTTAGCAGGAAATCAAGACCCGGTGGAGCGATAATGCCGCACGCCATGCCTCCAGAGACAGAAGCACGGCGCGAGAAACAACAGCGATACCAGCGGCAAAAGGCCGTACCAGCCGGGGCCGCGGCCCAAAATGTACTGGAGGGGCCAATACTGGACGAGCGCCAGGGGCACCGCCAGTGTCAGCAGCCACAAAACGCCCTTGCCGTAGACGCCGAAGGGGTACTTACCGTACTCCCGCGCCCCGTCGGTGAAGATGTTCATGACCTCCAGCCCCTCCAGGGTGTAAAAGCACAGGGCGGCGTAGACGAGAAAGAGCCCGAAGAAGACCGCCGCCCCGCAGAGGATCATCAGCGCCAGCACGGCGGCCCGCCCTACCGTCCAGTCCGCCGCCCCGGCGTGGACAGCCCAGATAAGCATCGCCGCGGCCTGAAGAAGCCGCGAAAGCATGGTGGGCCTCAAGTCCTGGCACAAAATCTGGAGCACCAGGGACCGGGGCCGCGCCAGGATGCGGTCGAACTGGGCCTCCCGCAGGATTTTGGGGAAGGCGTCGAACCCGCGGGCGAAGCACTCCGCCAGGGACGTGGCCGCCAGGACCGTGGCGTAGCACAGCGCCAGCTCCGGCAGGGTGTAGCCGCCCACCGTGTCAAAGCGCCGGAGGAGGAAAACGACCCCCAGGAACGTGTTGCCCGTGATGAAGAGATGCCCCAGGCAGCTGAGGAAGAAGGAGGTTTTGTAGGTCATGGCGCTCTTTAAATGGATCGCCAGGAATTTAAAATAGAGTCTCATCCCTCAACCTCCCGCCACGCTCACCCGGCGCAGTCCGGCGCGAAGGAGGGCGTAGCCCACGGCGATCAGTACCGCCGCCCAGAAGACCTGCAGGCCCATGGCCCGATAGGCGGCCGCGCCCGTGAGGTCCCCGCCGAACAGACGAAGGGGCACGTTCTGCATGGCCCCGAAGGGCGTGAGCTCCGCGAATTTCCGCAGGCCCTCCGGCAGGAACGGCAGGGGCACGATGGCGCCGCCCAGAAGGTCCGCCGCCGCCACCGACACCACCATCACCCCGTTGGGGTCCGTCAGGTGGAACGTGAGGGCGCAGACCAGAAGGTTGTACGCGCAGACCACCAACAGCATGAGGCACGTGGACACAAGAAAGAGCCCGAAGTCCGCCGGGGAGACGCGCAGCCGCAGTCCCCAGGGCGCGGGGATCAGCGCCCCCAGCACCATCACGGGCGCCGCCCGCAAAAGCCCCCGGCTCAGCCGCGTGGCCAGCGTCCGGACCAGCCACATCCCGTAGAGGTCCGCGGGGCGCGTCAGCTCATAGGCCACGACGCCGGTTTTGACGGAGTCGATGAGCTCCCACTCCCAATTCCAGAGGGCGAAGAGCGATAAAAACGCCTGCTGGAGCCATATGTACGCCGCCAGCGCCTCCGGCCCCATGGGGAACCGCTCCGGGTGCTCCCGCCAGAGGACGCGGTAGATAAGGACCTCCATGGTCCCCCAGACGAACTGCGTGCTGAGCCCCGCCAGCGCCGCCGCGCGGTATTGAAGTCCCGCCAGGAGGCGGATCCTGAAAAAGGTCAGATATTTTTTCATCGGCGCACCTCAGATTCCGAACCGGCGGTAGAGGTCCGCCACTGACTCCTCGGTGGAGAGGTTATCCCCCGCCATGGCGCGGATCTCGGCGGTACTGCCGTCCAGCAGAAGCCGCCCCTTGCCGATGAGCAGGACGCGGGAGCACAGGGCGTCCACATCCTGCATGTCGTGGGTGGTGAGGATCACCGTGGTGCCGCATTGCCGGTTCTGCTCCAAAATGAACTCCCGCACCTTCAGCTTGCTCACGGCGTCGAGGCCGATGGTGGGCTCGTCCAGAAAGAGAAGCCGGGGCGAGTGCAGAAGCGCGGAGGCGATCTCGCACCGCATCCGCTGGCCCAGGGAGAGCATCCGCGCCGGGGTTTTCAGAAGGTCCGCAAGGTCCAGAAGCTCCGTCAGCCGGTCCAGATTCTCCCGGTATCGCGCCTCCGGCACCCGGTAGATGTCCCGCAGAAGCTCGAAGGAATCAATGACCGGCACGTCCCACCAAAGCTGGCTTCGCTGTCCGAATACCACCCCCAGCCGGGCCACGTGGCGCTTTCTGTCCTCCCAGGGAACGAGGCCGTCCGCCAGGCACGTCCCGCTGTCGGGCCGCAGGATGCCGGAGAGGATCTTCACCGTGGTGCTCTTCCCCGCCCCGTTGGGGCCGATGTAGCCCACGATCTGCCCGTCGGGGATGGTGAAGGTCATGTCCCGGAGGGCCGGGATCTCGGTATAAGCGCGGGAGAAGAGGCTTTTCACCGCGTTCCCCAGGCCCGCCTCCCGCCGCCGGACCCGGTAAGTCTTGTTCACACCTTTCATTTCGATCATAGTTTTCGCTCCTTTTCTGAATGGTCCCGTCTCGGTCATGTCAGCGGAAGGCATTGGGGACCTTCTTGACGTTAAGGATGCCGGGAGGCGTCTTATCCGTACCTGCGCGGGCGGCAACGACCCAGCCCGCGCAAAATAAGATACCCTCTCCCCGCAAAAAGCGAAAAGGAAGTGTATTTTAAGCCTGTGAAGTGGGGGATGTCAAGGGGTTTTTGAGGAAATAGCGGAAAATCGCAACTGCTCTGTCATCCCGCGCTCGCTTCCCCCCTGCCCCCCTCCTGCGAGGAGGGGGCAAAAAAGGAGCGGGCCTGGCGTCCGCTCCTTGGGGTTATAGGAAAATTATATTGACGGCGTCCGGACGGGTCTGGATGGAGGTGTCCGGGACCTGGTAGAATCGGGCGGCGGGGGGTGGGCTGGGGGGGAGATGCAGGATGCCCACCGGGACCGTGATCTGCTGGCCCTCGTAGAAGGGGGTGTGGTTCTCCCTCAGGAGGGCGGCGAGGCTCACGGTGAATTTCTCGCTGACCGACTGGGCGCTCTCGCCTTTTCCCACTGTGTAGGTGTGCACGGTCATCTTCCTCAAACTTTTGACGCGCAAGGCGTCTAAATCATTCTATGCCGCGCATTCCCGGGCGTCACACAAGCGCGCAGGAAAAAAGGAGCGACCCGCCCGCCGGGACAAGGAGACCCCGGTCGTTAAAGTCGATGCTCCGGCCCAGAAGGTCCCGGTCGGAGGCCGGTCCCCTGGCGCCCACAAGGGCAAAGTCCACGTCCAAGCGCGTGTCCTCCGGCTCGTTGGAAAGGGCGGCGGCGATGACCTCGTCGGGGGTGAAGCGCGCCAGCACCAGGACGCCGCCCTGGGCGGCGAGGAACTTCATCCCGCCGCGCCGGAGGGCCGGATGCTCGGCCTTCAGGTGGGCAAGCGCGCGGTAGACGCGGTAATTTTCCGTCTTCGTAAAGTCCCGCCCCCAGGGCATGGGCCAGCGGCACCCCTCGTTGGTGCCCAGGGTCCCGCCGACGGACGCCTCGTCGCCGTAGTAGATGCTGGCCGCGCCGGGGAGCATGAACTGGAAGACGGCGGCGGCGGTCCAGTTTTCCTGGGTGATGGCGGGGTTATTGTGGAAGCGGTGGATGTCGTGGCTGTCGATGAGGTTGAATTGGTTCTCCTGGATGGCCCAGGGCAGCTTGGCAAGGTGCTGGGTGACGCGCGCTTTCAGCTCCTCCGCCGTCATTTTCGGCGCGAGGGAGCGCAGCTCCGGCACACGGCCCTGCATGTGGTCCGGCTCGCCGTAAAAGGACCGGATGGGGCGGGCACAGCCGAAGTAGTTCATGGGCGCATCCCACTCGCTCCCCTGCAAATACTCAGCGCAGTCGCCCCAGTCCTCCGCGAGAACGTACCCCTCCGGGTTTTCCTCCCGGATGGCGCGGCGGATCTCCGGCCAGAGCTCGTGGGCCAGCTGGATGTCGTCCCGGTGGGCGAAGGTATCCGCCACGTCGAAGCGCCAGCCGTCGATGCTGTAGGGGGGCTTGAGCCACTTGCGCAGGACGGCGTCCCGCCCACGGTAGATGATGTCCCGCAAGGCATTGGAGGTATAGTTGAGCGTGGGCAGGCTCTCCACGCCCATCCAGTAGTGGGGCCGGCCCTTGGCGTCGAAGAAGTAGTAGCTCCGCTCCACGCTCTCCGGGTTGTTGAACGCCCCCTCGGACTTGGGGAAAAAGGCCCCGTCCCGGTTGAACCAACGGTGGGCGGCGCCGGTGTGGTTGATGGAGATGTCCAGGATGACCCGCATTCCCCGCTCATGGGCGGCCTTCGTGAGACTTGCCAGCGCCTCGTCCCCGCCGAAGTGGGGGTCCACGTGGAAGAAGTCCACGCAGTCATATTTGTGCACCGAGGGGGCGGCGAAGATGGGGTTTAAGTAGAGCGCCGTGACGCCAAGCTCCCGCAGATAGGACAGCTTCTCCTCGATGCCCCGGAGGTCCCCGCCGTAGAAATCGAGACACCGGCCGTGGGCGTAGTCCAGGGGCTCATTGTCCCAGGAGGGCATTTTGATGGTGGGGTGCCCGTCCACGGTGTATTCCCCGTCCCGCACGTCGTTGGACGGGTCGCCGTTGCAAAAGCGGTCCGGGAAGATCTGGTAGAACACCGCGTCCTTCACCCACGCCGGCTGGACGTAGTCCGTGAGAAGGGAGAAATCGTACGTCCCGTCGGGGATGAACGCAGTGACGCCACGCTGGGTGTAGTAGTAGACGCCCTGGCCGTCGGTCAGGACGAAGTGGTAGCGGATACGCGCCTCGGTGAGCTTCAGCTTCGCCTCAAAAGTGGCAAGGCCGTGGGCGGTCCCGGCTTTTTTCATCCGGGTAAACTCCTGACAGCCGTTGTGGAGAGAGCGGAGAAAGACGGCGGTCGCCGGCGCGTCCGCCAAAAGGCGCAGACGCACCGTCACCGTCTCCCCCATTTTGGGGGACGGTGAGCTCACGAAGGCCGCCGTGCCGTCGGAATAGACGCTTTCCAGCCATTTTTCCATAATCATACCCTCTTGGCCTCCACAAGGAGCCTTCTCAGCTCCGGTATTTTCCGCTCAAAGGGGGCGAAGGAGTCGAGCCGCCACTCCCAGTTGGGGCTTCCCACGGTACCCGGCAGGTTGAGCCGCGCCCGGTCGTCCAGGCCCAGCACGTCCGCCATGGGGACGATGGCCATATCGGCACGGGAGAGCATGATATACCGCGTCAGGCGCTTGGAGAGCTTCTCCCGCCCGCTGCCGTAGGACGCCAGGGCCCGGTTGACGGCGCGGCGCTCTTTGGCGGTCCTGTCCTTGTACCAGCCCATGACGGGCTGGTTGTCGTGGGTGCCGGTGTAGACCAGCTGGTTTTTCAAGATGGGCTGATTGGGGTCCATGAAGGTGAACTCCGCCACGTTCATGCCCATGAGGCCGTAGTGGTCCCGGAGAACGCCCACCTCGGGCCGCAGGTCCCCCAGGTCCTCCGCCACGATCTTGATCTTCGGCATCTGCCGGAAGATCTCGTCAAAGAGCTCGTACCCCGGCGCTTCGATCCACGCCCCCTCCCTGGCGGTGGGGCAGGACGCGGGGATCTTCCAGTAGGTGTCAAAGGCCCGGAAATGGTCGATGCGCAGGATGTCGTAGAGCGTGGAGGAGTAGCGCAGGCGGTCGATCCAGAACTTAAAGCCGTTGCGCCGCAGGACCTCCCAGTTGTAAATGGGATTCCCCCAGCGCTGGCCGTCGGCGTTGAAGTAGTCCGGCGGCACGCCGGCGATGAAGTCCGGCTCCCCGTCGCCATTGATGAGGAACTGATCCCTGGCGCTCCACACGTCCAGGGAATCGAGGCCCACGTAGAAGGGGATGTCCCCCATGATCTCGATCCTCCTGGCGTTGGCGTACTTCTTGAGCGCCATCCACTGCTTGTGGAATTCGTACTGGGCGAACATCCGGTAGCCGATCTCGTCCTCCAGCGCCGAAAGGTCGCACTTCCCGTCCAGGATCCAGTTTTGCTCCTCCTTCGGCCACTCGGTCCAGGCGCGCTGACCGTTTTTCGCCTTCAGCGCCACGAAGACGGCGTAGGGCCGCACCCAGGAAAGCTCGCAAAACCGCCGGTACGCCCCGTCGGGGGTGAAGCGCCGGTAAGCCTCCCGCAAGAAGGGCTCCTTGTACGCCCGGACGCCGGTGTAGTCGATCCGGTCGCTCTCGGCGGGGGTGAAGCCCGCCAGGCGCTCAGGCAAAAGCCCGTCCTCGTAGAGCAGGTCCAGGTCTATGTAGAGCTCGTCCCCGGCGTAGGAGCTCAGGGGCTGATAGGGGGAGTTGCCGAACCCCAGGGGGTTTAAGGGGAGGAGCTGCCAGACCCTCACCCCCGCCCTTTGAAGAAGGTCCACGAATCTGTACGCCTCGGCCCCGAAGGAGCCGGCGCCGAATCTTCCCGGCAGGGATGCCGCCGGCATCAGGATCCCGCTTTTTCTCATAGTCATTCCTCCCAAGGTAACTTTGTGAAAAGTATATCATAGCTCGCGCCGTTTGGCAAGAACATCATAGGAGCTTTTCGTAGGCCACCCGCAAGGCCCCGGACCGGAGGCGGATGACGCCCCGGAGGACAAAGCCGTTGCGCTCCAGCGTCCGGCGCATGGGGAGATTGTCCCGGTGGGTGTCGCACCGCAGGACGGACAGACCCGCCTGCCGGGTAAGTCTCGCCCCCAGGTCCATGAGGGCGCTGGCCGCGCCGTGCCGCCGCGCCTCCGGCGATACGGCCAGGCGGTGGATGATGCCGTAGCGCTCCCCCGTCCCCCGCCAGGTCCCGTCCCAGATGAGGTCGTAGGTGGGCTCGTGGCCCACGTAGACGGCGGCGGTGGCCATCACGGCGCCGTCCTCCTCCAGGACCCAGCTGATGCCGCTTTCCACATCCTCCCGCGCCGAGTCCCCGTTGGGGGTCCCGTCCTGCCACTGGTCCACGCCCCGTTCCCGGAGCCCGACCCTGGCCAGGTCATAGAGCCCCGCGATCGCGGGGACGTCCTCGGCCCTCGCCTTCCGCACTACAAAACCGTCCATCTCGCGCCCTCCAAATCGTCTTTCCCCTATTTTACCGCGTCGAGGCGAAAATGGGAAGACCTTTGGCTTGCAAAAAATTTTTCGAAAAACGCGACGAAACCGGCTTTTCGCGCACTTTAATAGTGAGAGCGCTCGAAAAAGATGACAAGGAGGCGGAGCATGGAGGACCGGGAGATCGTGGACCTCTTTTGGGCACGGGACCAGGGGGCGATCGCGGAGACGGCGGAGAAGTACGGGAAATACTGCTATGCCATCGCCTTCAACATCCTGTCGGACCGCCGGGACGCGGAGGAGTGCGTCAGCGACGCGCTGATGGGCCTTTGGAACAGCATCCCGCCCCACAGGCCGGCGGCGCTGGCGGCCTTCGTGGGCACGGTCGTGCGCCGCGCGAGCCTGAGAAGATGGAGAAGCAACCGCGCCGCCAAGCGCGGCGGCGGGGAGACGGCGTTGGCGCTGGAGGAGCTGGGCGACGTCCTGCCGGACGGGCGCGACCCCGACAGGGTGCTGGACGAGCGGGAACTGAGCCGCGCTGTCCACGCCTTCCTTTTGAAGCTCAAAGCGGCGGAGCGGAACGTCTTTTTAAGCCGCTACTGGTATGTAAGGCCCGTCGGCGAGATCGCGCGGCGGTACGGCTTTTCGGAGGCAAAGGTGCGGTCCATGCTCCACAGGACCAGGAAAAAGCTGAAAGACTATTTGATCAAGGAGGGCTTCTATGAGCTTGAGTGAACAGCTTCTGGACGCCATTGGCGAACTCGGCGAGCTTGACGGGGAGATGGTCCTGGCGGCGGACAAGCGGTCGGGAGAGCGCTCCAGAAGACGAATTTGGGCGGCTCTGCTCCCCGCGGCCGCCGCGGCGGCGGTGCTGGCCGCGCTGCTGCTGCCGGGACGGCTTGACGGGAGGCCGGAGGTCCGGCTCACAACGGAGGAGCTTCCCAGTCTGGAGAGTGTGGCGGCGTACTATGACGGGACGCTTTTGGCGGAAAACATGGTCGAGGCCGGTGCGCGCGTCACCGATATCCGTCTCTCCCACAGGGAGGACACGGCGCTGGCCGACGTCTCCGGCTGGGAGTCGCTCAGCTTCCGCGTGGAGCTGGACGGCGAGCGGTTAGACGTGAGCTGTGCCTTTGACCCGCCGGAGAAGCCCGACCTGCCCTGGGAGCCCACCGGCACGGCGGAGGTGGGCGGCGTGGAGGTCTATCTCCGGCTGGAGAAATTTTTGGATTGGGAGGAGCGCTATAACTACGCCTGCAAGGCCGCGTTCGTCTGCGACGGGGTCTTCTACACCATGTCGGTGCATCTCAGGGAGCCGGGCGACATCTATGCCTATCTCCGCACGGTCATGGGCATTCCCCCGCAAGGCCCCGAGAGCGAGGCGAATAAGCCCTTTGACAGCGTCCTGGGCTTTGAGGACTACCGCGTCACGCTGGAGGAATTTTTGCCGTACCAATACGCGTGGCACTGCTGGGTGACGGCGGACGGCGAGGAACAGTGCGCGGCGGAAAACGTGTTCTTCTTCGAGGACGGCTTCGCCGCCTACAGCGTGGACCTGGACGGCGACGGCGTGCCGGAGCTTGTCACCAATGACGTGTATACAACGGGGACGCGGCGGGTCCATGTGTTCCGATATCGGGACGGCGCATTTTTGCGCGGCTCGCCGGACAGGGACTTTTACCGGTCCGAGCTGGGCTTTTCGGACGAGTACGGGGAGAATGCCATCGAGGAGCGCTACGACCCGGAGACAGGCGCCTTCACCGTCACCTTCCTGGAGGACGGCGAAACACGCACGGAGACCTTCGGCCTTGAGCGCTTCGTCTTCAGCCCGTTTGAGCATCAGGAGTATTGACGCTCCCCCGCTCCCGGTTAAAATTTGTCGAAGAGGCCGTTTTGATGCAACGGGGATGCCGTTTTGATGGCGCGGGGCGGTATGATCGCGGTGTCTGAACGGATGGGCCGGTGATAGGAGGTCAATAACATGAAAAAGGCAGTTTTACTTTGTCTGGTTTGCGCGCTGCTCCTGTCCGCCTGCGGGCAGGACGGCGGGGAGGTCGTGCCCGGTACGGGGGCTGGCGGGAGTACCCCCGGCACGGGAGGGCAGGAATCCGTACCTGTCGTGGGCGGAGAGAACTGGCCGGCGGAGACCGGCGGGCAGGCCGCCGCCGCGCCGTCGGAGGAAATGATCCGCTTTATGCTGACGCAGGGCAGGGGCGGCATCTACTGGGCGGTGGACGAGGACGATTTCGGCCGGTCGGAGCCCGTCACGATCTATGAAATAAAGCCCTATGAGGGGTATCTGTGGGATGTGATGTTCCCGGACGCCCAGGTCCTCTCCAAGGAGGAGTTTTGGGACTCGGTCAACGAGATACTGGAGATCAACATGACGGCCGTCATCGACGGGCAGGAATGCGACGTCACCGCCACCCAAAGCGGCATCAGCTTCGTCCAGACAGACGGCTGGCCGGCGTCGCTGGACCCGGAGGACCTGTTGGTGAGGCTGGCGGAGCTCACCGGGATGGCCTGGGTGGAGACCCCGATCGCCGAGTTGCCGGATGAGACGCACTACAGCTGCCAGGTGGACGGGCTTCTCATCGACAACGAAGGGTATTTCACGGCGGAGAAGTATTACGGGGGGTACCCTCAGCTGACGGAGTACAGCCGCAACGGAGGCAAGCACCTGGGCTTCAACGTTAGCTTCTCTCTGGGGGAGGCCGTGGGGACCTTGGAGCCGGGGGATCTCACAGACCCGGAGCTCGTCGAGGCGGTGCGTACCGCCTATTTGCAGGAATTTCTGGAGCTCCGCCCCGCTGTGGAAATCTTCGTTGACGCGGAGCTCAGGTACTACAAGAAGGGGGACACTCAAAAGCTCCTGCCAGCCTACATCGTCACCAGAAAGGTGTACGTTATGGACCGGGAGGGAACGATGCACATGCTTATCAAAAGGAGCCTCATAGACGCCCAGACGGGCGAGATGATGAGAGGGGGCTGAGCTTATGGTACGCTTCTATCTGAAAAATACCGTCCTCTCCCCCGCCACGCTGGTGGGGATACTGGGACTGTGGCTGGGGATGCTGGCGGGTACATTCTTTACGGAGGACCTCCTATATTGCTATGAGTACACCATCGGCCTGGGCGTCGCCGGCTTCTTCCTCCCGGTGGCCACGGTGCTCCCCATCTGCCTTTTGGAGCGACAGATGAACGCCGGCATCCGGGGCCTGTGCCTTGCGCGCTCCGGCCGCCGCTCCTTCTCCTTTGGGGCGGTGCTGGGGGCGGTGGTCTCCGGCATGGTGGTGGCGCTGGGGGCCTTTGTCCTCTTCACCGTCTTCTGCGCCGTCTACACCCCCGGCGCGCATTTCGGAGGGGGCATGACGGAGTTCTTTTCTTCCAAAATCCCCATCTACGCCACGCTCAACGCCCATCCGGCGCTGCTCTATCTGACCATGGGCGGCGTCTTCGCGCTGAACGGCTCCTTGTGGCCCGCTGTCTCTCTGGCCTGTCTGTCTTTCACATCCAATCAATATCTGGCTCTGGCCGCGCCCTTTGTCCTCAGGGTGGCGATGAGCTATTTTGCCCAGTCCTTTCAGCTTTTCTTCCTCGATCCGGCTCAGCTCCTTTTAAAGGGCGTGATGAGCCTGACCTTCGGCGGCGGCATCCCCTATGTGCTCCTCTATTGCGCCACAGTCATCCTTCTTTGCGGGTTTGCCTGGAGCCTCAGCGTGACAAGGAGGCTTCGTCATGGGTGAGATCTGGCGGTTTACCTGGCACAACCTCCGGCGGCTTTTGACCTCCCCGAGGCTGTATCTGGCGCTTTTCGTGGTCTACGCCTGTCTGCGGCTGTGCTTCGGGGGCGTGGCCGGGGCCTTGGCGGAGAAAGGCCAGACGCTTCAAGGGCTGGAGCTGATGATCTTTGCCTCCACCAACCGGCTCCCCCAGTGTATGATGACCTTTGGCATCCTGTTGCTTTTAGGCGACGCGCCCTTCCTCCATGAGGGGATGTCTCTGCGGCTGGTGCGCTCCAGCCGGATAAAGTGGTTCCTGGGGCAGGTCCTCTTCTGCCTTATCACGGTGGTGGGCTACCTCCTCGCGGTGGAGCTGATGCTTCTCTCCATGAGCGGGCGCGGGGTGTCCTTCCGCAACGAATGGAGCCTCCCTGTGGAGCTTGTCTGCCGCGTTCCCGGTGGGGCATCCGTCCTCGGTATCCATATGATCGTGGATTTCCCCATGAACATTCTGAAAAGCGGCGGTCCCTGGCCTATTTTCGGTCTGACGCTTCTTTATGACACTCTCCTTTTTACGTTCTTCGCGTTTGTTTGTCTGGCATTGAACGCCCGGTGGAGGAGCGGCGTGGGGTGCTTCACGGTAGCGGCGCTGGTCACCCTGCGAATTCTCATCGACAACAGCGGACTGCTGGTCCGTCTGCGCAACATCTCCCCCTGCAACTTGGCCTCTCTGGGCAGTGAGCTTGTAAGCCCCCTGTCGGTGGCGTATAGGGTGTCGTTTTTCCTGGCCGCCTGCGGGCTCCTGGGCTTTTGGACCTACCGGGTCCTGCGCCGTGCAGACCTCGCGGGAGGGGGCGGCGCATGAGATGGACGACGACTCTGGCTGGATTGCCGGAGGAGCCGGCCCTGGCGGGGACTATCGCTCTCCTGCGGTATCTTTTGCTGTTGGGGCTTCTGGACTGCGCCGCAGGGCGGACGGCGGCGGGCCTTGCGGGGCGCTCTAAGGTGTTTTACCTGCCCCGGTGCGGGTACAAAAAATGGGTCCGGCTGATGTTGTGCCGCTCGTGGCTGGCCGCGCTGCCTGTGCTGGCCGCCGCGCTGGCGCTGAGCCTGTGGTGGAGCGCGGACCCGGCGGAACACATATGGATCTCCGCCGGCATTCTGGCTCTCAATATGCTTGTCCTGATCGGCGTCCAGTCCCTTTTGATCGCGCTTTTTGGCACCGCCGCGGCCGGCTTTGTGCCGTTTATTTTGACCCAGCTCCTGTCCCTGTTCGTCTCAAAGGCCCTCCCCGGCGCGTGGAAGCTGATCCTCCCGGGGAATTGGGGCATGGCGGCACGGAGCGCCCTGGCCCAACCGGACGGATTCCCGCTTTTTTGGACCCTGGGCGTCGAGGCGGCGCTGGCGCTCGTCCTATGGGCGGCGGGATGGCGGCTGGTGCGCTTTTATGACAGAAAAGGAGGAAACAGATGAACATCATCGAGGTAACCGGCCTCACAAAGACCTTCAAGGACCAGACTGTGCTGAAAGAGACCACCGTCTCCTTTGAGGCCGGCAAAATACACGGCATCGTGGGGAAAAACGGCTCGGGGAAGACGGTCTTTCTCAAGCTTCTGTGCGGCCTTCTCCGCCCCACGGCGGGGACGATCACCGTGGGCGGGAAGACGTTGGGGCGCGACTGCGACTTCGCCCCGGACACCGGCATCCTCATCGAGACGCCCGGCTTTCTGCCGTACAAGTCGGGGCTCGGGAACCTGTGGGACCTTGCCCAGATCCGGCGCGTCATCACCAAGGAGCAGGCCGCCGAGACCATGGGCACCGTGGGTCTGGACCCCCGGAGCCGGAAATGGGTGAGCAAGTATTCCCTTGGTATGCGCCAGCGCCTTGGCATCGCCCAGGCGATCATGGAGGACCCGGCGATCTTGCTGCTGGACGAGCCCATGAACGGTTTGGACAAACAGGGCTGCGAGGATATGCGCGCCCTTTTCGCCGCCCTGCGGGAGCGGGGCAAGACGATTCTCCTGGCCTCCCACATCGCGGGAGACATCGACCTTCTCTGCGACACAGTGTGTGAGATGGACGGAGGCGTACTCACTCCCCTGCGCGCCGAGGGAAAAAACGGCGCGCAATGAGGCGCGAGGGTCTTGTTACCGTTTTGTAACTTGACGAACTTCTACAAAGGTAGTATAGTGATAATCACTACATATGTAGAAATTCAGAGGAGGTCAACCTATGAAGCTGAGAAGACTGCCGGACGCGGAGCTGGAGGTCATGAAGGCCCTGTGGGACCGGGGGCCGGACACGCCGAGGGCCGAGCTGGGCGCGGCGTTGGAGGAATTCCACTGGGCGCCGAACACCATCAACACCTATCTTACCCGCCTTGCGGAGAAGGGCTTCGTCTCCATCCGCCGGGAGCAGAAGACGAACCTCTACACCGCCCTCGTGAGCCGGGAGGCGTATCTGGCCTTTGACAGCCGGCAGGTCATCTCCCGCCTCTACGGCTCTCCCCGGAATTTCCTGGCCGCCCTGGCCCGGGAGGGGCTGGAGCGGGAGGACCTGGAGGATCTGCGGGCCCTGCTGGACGATTTGGAGGGGGACCCTCTTGAGTGAATTCCTCTCGACGCTCCTCTCCCTGAGCCTGGGCGGCGGGCTGGCGGCGGTGCTTTTGGCGGCGATCTCTCGGGTGAAGCGCGTGCGGATCGGCGCGGGGTGGCGGTGCGTCCTCTGGGCGGTGCTGTGTCTGCGGCTGGCCGTCCCGGCGTCCCTGGGATTCCCGGCGCTCATCCGTCTCCCCGTCCCGGTGGTTGATGTCCCGGTGGGGACCACCGCGCCGGCCGTTTCCGGGAACAGCGGAGACACCACAGCGCCGCCCGTGGGCGGGGCGACGCTCCCCATTGAGTCGCGCCCTGTTTCCGGGTCCACTGTCCCGGAGGGCGGACAGGCTTCCCCGGTCTCGCCGGAGCCCATCTCCGGGGAAAAACGCGCGGTCAGGGTGTCCGCCGTGGGGATCGTTTTTCTTGTCTGGGCCGCCGGGGCGGCGGCTGTGGGCGCGTGGGTGCTGGGCGGGCATCTCAGGTTCCTGCGTTACCGCCGCCGCTGGGCCGAGCCCGTGGAGGACCCGGAGACTTTGGCGTGCTTTGACCGCCTCGCGGACGAGCTGGGTCTGCAGCACAGGCCCCGGCTCATGCGGTGCCCAGGCCTGCGGTCCCCCATGCTGGCGGGGATCTGGCGGCCCGTCCTGCTCCTGCCGGAGGAGCCCATGCCGCCAAGGGAGCTGCGCTTTGCGCTCCTCCATGAGCTCACTCACTACCGAAGAGGCGACCTGTGGCTGAGAGCCCTGACGCTTTGGGTCAACGTGCTCCACTGGTTTGACCCGCTGATGTGGCTTCTGGTGCGCTGGGTCGAGCGGGACATGGAGCTTGCCTGTGACGACCGCGTTTTGCGCGTCCTGCCGCCGGAGGAGTACCGGGCCTACGGGAGCATCCTTTTAAAGCTTGCATCCAACAACAAATCAAATTGAATGGAGGATCATTATGAAGTCCAATTTTCCGAACACACGTTTTTCTCTGCCCATGGAGCCCCGCAAACATGAGATGAGGCCAAGGGTCCGGGCCATTGTGGACGCCTCCAACGGACGGCGCGGACGCACGAGCCTGTCCGCAGCGGCGCTGGCGCTGGTGGTGTGCTTCCTCTGTGTGAATTTAGTCTCCTGCGCCGCCGTCCGGGCCGACTCCGGCGCTTCGTCGGACACCCTCTCCCCCGCCGTCCAGCCGGAACCCTCCGAACCCCAGCCGGGACAGGTCGAGGCGGCCCCCATAAGTAAACCGGAACCCGCCGCCCCGGAACGTCCCCGGGACTCCATTTTGAAGGTCCTGACGGGCGAGGGGGAGGCTCACAATCACTATACCATCTTGGGCAGAACGACCGATGAGTACCTGGACATCTCGGAAATCGCCGCCTCCATTTTTGCGGAGGGTGAACCCGCAAGGGAGTATGGGCGGATCTCCCGTTTCGCGGTAGTGGACCTGGACGGCGACGGCGTCAACGAGGCCGTGCTGGAAATTTATGTGGGCGAGTGGCCCGCGGAATACGAGATCCTTCACCTCTACAACGGAGAGGTCCGTTACTACTCTCTGGTCCCCAAGGCGTTCGCAGAGCCCAAGGCCGATGGCACCTTCTACTGGATGGATGCGGCCTACCGAGGCGGATGGTCCCGGATCATCGCCTTCCACGAGGACTCGTTTGAGCTTGAAATAGATGATTTTCTTTATGATGATTACGACTTTAACACCGGCACCGCGTCCTATTACATCGACCACCAGCCCGTCTCCGAAGCCGCCTACAACAAAGTGGAAGAGGAACAATGGAACAAGCCCGATGTGGAGTGGCACGACTTTGAAGGGGCGGACTTTTCCCTGTATTTTGACTGAATTGTTCCCAAAAACTGTACGGCAGACAGAAAGGAAGTGTTGTGATGAGACCCGTTTTTCCGAAGTCCCCTCTCTCCCTGTCCTTTGAGCCCCGCAAAAGGCTGGTGGGACAGCGGGTCCGGGCCATTGTGGACGCCTGCGGCGGGCGGCGACGGCGCGGCAGCGTGTTCGCGGCGGCGCTGGTGATGGTAGGGTGCGTCGCGTGTTTCCATTTAGTCGCCTGCGCCGCTCCCAGCGCGAGGGAATACGCGTCTTTGGAGAAATACCTGGCGGACGTCTCCCTCCCGGACAATTTGACGCTGAGCTTCGACCCCGCCCAGGTCGTGTCCAGGAAGACCGCCACGGTGTATGACGCGGCTTCCCTGAGGTTCTCCGCCGACGAGCTGATCCCCGCCCTCCTGACGGGCGGCGTCTCGGAGACCGTCTCCTACGCGGAGGGGATGCAGTACCGCTCGGAAAGCGGCGGAGAGCGCGAGTATCTCACGGTCTACGACGACGGGGAGAGCTTCGGGACGCAAAGCGGCACGGACGGCGGGTTCAACTACAACCTGGAGCGGGACGGCGTCATGGCCGCCTACAAGCTCCAGAGCGTCATATCCTCAAACCGCGTGGTGTCCATGTCAACGCTGGCAAATCCCGGATCATCGCGGGAGGATTATTCCACCAGCGGAGAACTGGCGGGTGTGGACCGTTCCGCCGCTCTCCGTGACATTGTAAGCCGCTTGTCCAACGCGGGGGCGCCGGAGTTTACGGTGCGATCCTGCTATTTTATGGATCTCCCCACCATAAAAGCCCACGCGGAGCTGAGCGGCGCGGAGGTTGGATTCAGCGAGGCCGACGAGGGGTATTATTTCAACTTCGCCCAGGTCGTGGACGGCATCCCGGTCATGGATATTGAGTGGGAGCAAAATGTCAACGGCAGCGTATATCCGCGCGGCGGCACATCCGGCGAGGTCTGGTACACGGTCCGGGGCATCGAATACGCGGGCTTTTGGAACCTTGTCTCATTGACCGGCTCCGGTGAAACAGTCTCCCTTATATCGCCCAGCGAGGCGGTGGAGGCCCTCGTGCGTCTTCTCTCGGATGTGATCTCCGGGACCGAATACAACGCCGTCACAATGGAGCTCATCTATGTGAAGCTCCCCTCCGGCGACGGCATGGTCATGAGGCCGGCGTGGAGCTTTGACATAGTGAAGACAGAGAAGATCTTTGACGGGACGGATTATCAGTTTTACGTCTCCTATGTCTTCGACGCGGTCACGGGAGAGCTGCTGAGCCTGGCTTGAAACTCTTTTGAGGGGAAATGTTTTTATAACCGAATAACTTACTGTGGGCTTCCTATCATGACAGTGACGACAAAGGTGTTTTCCGGTTCGCTATATTCCCAACTGTAATCACCGTGATACCTTTTGAGTGTCTTGTAGACGCTTTTAAGCCCGTATCCGTGGAGCTTTTTGTCCTCCTTGGCGGTGACCAGACGGCCTTCGCGTGTCTCGGGCGCGGTATCGCAGCCGTTGCTGATGACGATGACGCTGTAACCGTTGCGCATGGTCGTTTCCAGAGAGACGAAACGCTTTTCGGACTGTGCCGCCGCTGTCAGGGCGTTGTCCATCAAATTTCCCAGGATCGCTACAAGGTCGATGTCCTCCACATCCTTTAGGTTGCAGGACCGGACATAGTAGTCAAACCGGATGCTCCGGCGCTCACATTCCAAAACGTATTTATTGATCATCACGTCCAGCATCATATTCCCGCTGTGGCAGTTGCTGGTATAGGTCTTCAGCTGATCCGACAGGGCCTCGATGTATCTCTCTATGGCCGGATCGGTGTTGATAGACTGGATCGCGGCGAGATGGTTTTTTGCGTCGTGGGCGTAGGCCATCAGCTGCTGGTTTTGTTGGTCCAAAATGTCATAATAGGACTTCTCCGTCAGAAGTCGTTCGTTTTCGCTTTTCATCCGCATCCGCTCGCCGTCTATTTCCATCTCATGCTGATAGATCATGAACAGAAGGACCGTCGAGCCGAAAAAGAGCAGGCTGGCAAACGCCAGCAAATATTGGATCCTGGGCGTGATGCCGTCCTGTAGGCAGATATACCAGAAGATCGCGAGGCAGATGTTGGACAAGACCGGGAAAAGCAGAAGGGAGAGCTGGTGCTTTGACCACCGGGCGTTGGGTACGGAGAATCCGGACAGAATGAGACACGTCAGGAACAACAGAGCCTTGCAGGAGGAGCACTCAACGATCAGCAGGGCGAGATTTGTGTTGTATGCCGTCAGCTCTGTGCGGGTGAGAGCGGAAAACAGCAAAATGGACCCCACCTCCAGCGCGAAATTGAGCACCGTAAGGCAGACGGCGTATCCTGCCGCCTGAAAGGGGCGGAGCTTGAAGCACCAGACGCCGAAGCAGAAGTAGGTAACGGCGGAAACAACGGAATTGATCAGCGCGTTATTCCGGAACACCAGGTTGACAGCGGAGCCCAGTTCAAAAAGGATCAACCCCAAAAGGACGCACTTTCCCGTTGAAAATCTCTTTTCCACGATCCGGGAGAAAAAGATATAGACGATCAGCATATCAAAGGCGTAAACCACGCAGGAAACGACAGGGTCGCGCATTTTTTACCGCCTCCTTAGGTATTCAAACCAGTATTTATGAAAAGCGGCCTGTTTTCTGGGGGCAACGGGGATCCTTGTGCCGTCCGTCAGTATAAGCTCGGTGTAGGCGTATTGCTGTACATAGTGGAGATTGACGACGAAAGACTTATGTACCTGATAGAAGAACAGCGGGGGCATTTTTTCGCACAGCTCATCGAACGTACAGCGGATCGTATAGCTTTCGTGTTCGGTCTTCAAAACGACCTTTCGATCGGACCGGGTGATGTAGAGTATGTCGTCAATGAGCACCCGCTGCTGGGCGGTGTCCCCGTAGAGGAAGATGTCCACATACGCCCCGTCGATATATTCCATGGCCTTATCGAGCCCTGAATAGAGCCTCTTCACATCAAAGGGCTTGGAGAAGAAGCGGAAGGCGTTCACATCCATGGCATCGTCCTGGTACTCGTCATGGTTTGTGACAAAAAAGATGGCGATCTTGCTGTTGCGGGCGCGGAGCTCTTTCGCAAGCGAAATGCCGTCCAGGTCCTCCATCTGAATATCCAGGAAAGCCAGGTCGAAGCTCATGTCCCCGTCCAGGACCTCCTTTGGGGAGGCCGCCGAAACGATACTGTACTTTATGAGGCGCTCTTCCATATACGCCCGCACATAGGCGGACAGGGCGTCCAGATATTGCCGCTCGTCATCACAAATCAAAATTTTCAACCCGATTCCCCCCATCAAGGCCTGCGAGATGCTCGCAGGTCTATTTTATCATCTCAGCGCCCCTTCATCAAGAGCCGTAGGACCGTAGAAGTCCGCAATTCTGCGTCTTTTTCTTGCCTTTCTGCGCGCCGTCTTGAAGCCGGGAAATCGGTGTGTTATTTTCTTGGCAAAGGAAGGAGGTCCTGTCATGCTTCGTTTTTTCATGCGCTCCATGTTTCGGCAGGTTCGCAAGAGCTTCGCCGTCGTATTCTTTTCGCTCCTGGGGCTGACGATCGCGTGCTTCTGCCTCAGTGTGGCCCAGGGGGACGCCATGCAGGAATTTAACACGATCGCCGGCTGGAACGAGTACGCCACCCTGACCGTGGATCAGGGCGGCGGAGAATTTCAGGATATGGACGCTTTGGCGGACTGGATCGACGAAACATACGGCGACGCGGTTGCCAACGTCCTGTATCTCGGCAGAGACTCCTCCGGCATCGTCTATATAGGCTGGCAGGGAACGCAGGCCTCTCGCTGGTTCGCCATGAGCTCCGGACGCTTTTTCACAGACGAGGAGGCCGGGGCGGAGGTCATATTCATGCAGGATGACGACGGGGCATCCGACGCCGAGACCTTTACGCTAAATGGGCGGGAGCTGAGGATCGTCGGGCGCGGCGGGTTTTTCCCCTTCCATTTCCAAACCGGCATTTCCGGCGAAGCCCCCACGCGGGTATTTTCCTCCGACGACGGTATCGGGACAGGGCGGGGACCCGTGATCCGGATCCTCCCCTACCGCCTTTTTTCCCAGCTTTTCAAGCCGGTCCAGATCCTGATCCATTTTGACAAGCTGGATACACGTAAGGCAGGCGCCGCGCAAAAGGCGATTCAAGAGCGCCTGCCGGAGGCGCGGGTTTATCTCCCTGATCACGACCCCAGTCCGATCCTGACCCGGAAGGTCCTGCGCGGAGCGCGGGAGGGACTGCTTCTCTGTCTCATCGCCGGGGTGACCATCCTTCAGCTCATGTTTCAGTGGATCGGGCTTTTACGAAAGGAGCTCTATACCTATTACCTGTGCGGGCTCACCCGCGGACGCTGTATGCTGATCGTTTACGGCCAATGGCTCATCTATCTCACCGCGAGCGCGGCGGCCGGCGCGGGAGCGCACCGCCTGAGCTTTCCGGTCCTTCAATATTTCGAAGCCAGCGTCATGCCGGAATGGTGGGCGTATCTTCTGCTTGTGGGCGTGCTGTACCTCCTGTCGATCTTGTGTTCCCTGCCCGGGGTTTTGCGCGTTTTCACCTTCCACACAAAGGGGGAAGCGGTATGAACACACTGAGAATTTTGAAAAAACTTTGTTCCAGGTTTTATTGGAAGGATCTGTTCCTCTTTGTAACATTGGCTTTAATGGTGATCTTTACAAACATCATCACACAGCCTGTCCAGACGTTTCTCAACGCCCGCCGCCAGATCCGCGACGTCATCCCCTTGGACTATGAGTCAACGCTCCACTTCGACCCGTCCTACTCCCTCCTCTTCTCCTCCATGGGCTTCACCGAGGAGCGAAGCTATCACCCCGAGGTCCATGAGGCGATCCGAAACTGTGACGGCGTCAGGGCGGTCCTGGAGATGTACAGCGGCGGGGCCTCCTGCCAGGAGGGCGGAGGGACCTTCAATTTTCAAATGTACTTGTATTCTCAAAGCTTCGCGTCGTACATCCCGCCCTGGCCGGAGGCCGGGCGCAATGCGGAGGGAACCGAGGGTCGGCTGCCCGTCATGGTGAGCCCAGCGGCGGCGGACATGCTTCCGGTGGGGACCGCGTTCGATTTGGAAATGGTCCTCACCTCATATGAGGACGTGAAGGAGCTGTCTGTTCCGTGTGTCGCAGCGGGCATCTTAAGCCCTGAACGGGCGCTCCCACGGGCCGGCGTGGACAATAAGAGCCTCGGCGCCATCGGGCTTGCCCCGGAGTATTGGCAGGACGCCCCACTTGTGGCCGCGGTCTATGATCCCGCGTTTTTTGGCGAGATTCCGTGGGACTACCCCGCCATCATCGTGCCTGAAAAGGACGCCGACCGGGACGCCCTGAGGGCCCGCCTTGGGGAGGCGCTGGGCACGTGGGGCGAGGTCCGCGATCTTGCCCAAATCGAGCGCAATGTCCTGGCGAGTACGCTTTCGGAGAGCCTGCCGGAGCAGCTCAAGTTCCTCCTGCTGGCGCTCATCGCCATTTTCGGCTATGGCGCGTACCTGTTCCTTGCCATCCGCCAGCGGGAGCGGCAGTTCGCCGTCTTTTACATCGCCGGCATGACAAAAAAGCGGATGTTTACCCTGAATATGCTCTTCAACGTGGTCCTCTATCTGCTGGCCGCCGCTGTGGGCTGGGTGCTGACCCCATGGGTGGCGAAGAGCTTTGTGCATGTGGAAAGCTATACCGGCGCGGGGCTTTTGGGGACCTTATGTACAGGAGGGCTTTTCCTGGTAACGCTTCTCATGAGCCTCACCGCCAGCTTCATACAAAACAGAAATGCCGCCGCCATCACACTGTATCACAAGGGGGACTGAGAAAAATGATCACATTGAAGGATGTCAGCAAGAATTACAACGTAGGCAAGCAGACCGAGGTGCGGGCCCTGAGGGATGCCAACTTAGAGGTGGCAGACGGGGACTTCATCTCCGTGACCGGCCCCTCCGGGTCGGGCAAATCCACGCTCCTGCACATTCTCGCCGGCCTGGACGCGCCCACCTCAGGCACCTATTTTTTCAAGGACATAGACGTAACAAAGGCCTCCGACAAGGTGAAATGCGGTCTGCGCAACAGGCAGATCGGAATCATTTTGCAGGATTTTGGCCTTTTGGGAGACGATACCGCTCTTGAAAACGTCTGTCTGCCCCTGACCATCGGCGGAATGAGGCGGAAACAGGCGCTGGAACGTGGGAAAAGCGTTCTGGAACAGGTGGGCATAGCGGAGCTTGCGGAGAAAAGGGTCAACCAACTCTCAGGCGGCCAGCGGCAGCGTGTGGCGGTGGCCAGGGCGCTGGTCCAGAACGCCAGCCTGCTGTTGGCGGACGAGCCTACCGGCGCGCTGGATTCCCGGAATACAAGCTCACTGATGGACCTCTTCGAGGCCCTGAACGCCTCCGGCATGACCATCATCATCGTGACCCATAACATCGCCGCAGCCCAGCGTACACCGATTTCCTACAGCATTATCGACGGCGTACTTCGTCAGGAGCGAAGAACATAATAAGGAGGTAATGAAAAGAATCAAAAGAACACTTATCCTATTCATTTCTTTCGCGCTGGTGCTCTCTCTCGCCTCCTGCGGGCAGGGGAAGGTCAACGAGGACCGGCTCCCCGGCGGCGGTCAGGGCGGGTCCGCGCCCGCCGGCGGCACGCAAGCCTCTACAGGCAACGGCACGCAAGGTCCTTTAGACGGTTGGGACCCGCCGACGCTGGATGATTGGGACCCCAACGATCCTTATGGATTTAACGATTTTGTGGAGATCGAGGGCAGCACCTTCGAGGATACGCGCTCCGGGCTTGGAATGGGGACGGTCCTCTATACGGTGACCGGCGCGGGGCTCTACGACAGCCTGGAGGAGGCGGGGATCAGCGAGGAATCCTACGCCGCCTCGGGTGGGGAGCCTTACGACCACTATATCAAGGTCGACATGACCGTGAAAAATGTGGACATATCCGACACCGAAGAATACACCATCAACAACTTTGGCCTGATGTGCCGGCTTTATCCGTTGAGAGAGGTCGTGTGGTTCAACCTTGGCGGCGTTGCGGATAACGACCCAAATCATTATTTTTATTACCATCTCCCGCCCGCCGGGGAATCCATCGATGTCTCGTTGGCCTGGGGGCTGTGGGACAGCGAGCTTGCGGAGCTGCGCGACGCCGGCGGCATCTGGCTCACCTACGGAATAAACATCTGGCAAAAAATGAAGCTGGAGGGACTGCTATGAGAGGGCTCATGAAAACCGAACTCAAAAAGGCGTTCCGAAGCCCCTGGTTTTTGTCGGCGGTGCTCATCGGACTTGCCTGCGCGCTGTGGGAGCTCTGGGACTGCGCCAGGATGTTTTATAAGCCCGGCGGCTGGTATTATATTTGCAAGCTGAGCATGGAAAGGAACACCTTCTGGTCGAGCCCGGAGAGTTTTACGCTGTATAATTCATGGCTCGGATTCTCCGAGTCCACCGCCCACACGGTCTTTTACAGGATCTTTCCCCTCCTGGCGCTTCTGCCCTGCGGGCACAACATTTCCGAGGAGATCAACGGCGGGTATGTGAAGGCGGTGGTCCCCCTGGTGGGCCGGAGGAAATACTTCTCCGCCAAGCTCCTGGCGTCCTTCCTGGCCGGCGGCGCGGCGGTGAGTGTCCCGCTCCTCGCAAGCCTCGCCCTCACCGCCGCCGTTGTCCCGGGCCTCACGCCCCTGCCGTATCTGAGCGAGTATTACACGGTCAGCGCGGGGGACGTATTCGCCTCCATCGCCTATTCCCGGCCGCTCCTGTACGCGCTGGCGTTTATCGGCGTGGATTTCGTCTTCGGCGGGCTCTTCGCCTGTCTTGCGCTCCCCGTGGCCCTCAGGAGCGAAAAGCGCGTGGCGGCGCTGGCGGTCCCGTACATCTGCCTGCTGCTGGCGGACGCGGCCAAGGGGCTTCTCCTGAACATAAACTACCTGGAGATCTCCCCTCTGGACATCCTCAGCGCCTGCCGGTACGGCGCGTCGAGATCCTGGATATACGGCTTGTGGCTCGCGGTCTTAGTCGGCGCCAACCTGGCGCTGGGGCTTTGGAAGGGAGGAAAGAGAGACATTGTATAAGGTCATCCGATACGACCTGCGCTACGGCGTCCTGGAGGGGTGGCGCAAGCTCCTTCTGGCCGTCGGCATGGGGGCGCTGGTGCTTGTCAATTGCTATATCGATTTCGTGAGCCTGTCCCTATACTTCACGGGAGAGCTCTGGAGCTTTCGGTCGCTGGGCGTGTCCCTGGGGGATATGATCGTCCTCGGGCTGGGGGGAAATTTCGGGCGCGGCGAGTTGAGGGAGTTTGTTTTCCCCACCCTCTGGTATCTCTCCGTCCTGTTCCCCTGCACCATGACGCTGACCCTGGCCTCAGACGATCTGAGCTCCGGAGGGGTGCAGATCATGTCCCGGCTCCGGGGACGGGGCCGGTGGTGGCTTTCCAAGTGCGCCCTCGGCGCGGCGCTGGTGGTCCTCTACTACGCGGCGCTCTACGCCCTTTTGTGGCTCGTCTGCGTGCTTCTGGGCTTTAGGTCCTCCGTCGTACCCAATGAGGCCGTCTTCTCGACCCGCCTGAGCGCGGCCTTCGTGGCCTCCGAGACCACAAAGGCCGCCCTCTTCGCGGCCCTCATTCTCCAACCAATACTGGTGACCGTGGCGCTGTGCCTTGTAGAGATGTCCATGACGCTCTTTTTAAAGCCCATCTACGCCCTCATCGCCGTGGCGGCGTATCTGGCGGCCGGGACGCTGGTCCTCTCCCCGGCGTTTCTCGGGAACTTCGCCATGCCCCTGCGCTCCTCTGCCATCGGGGTCTACAACTTCGACTTCCTCTCCTGCCTCGTCATTTGCGCGGCCCTGTCGGCGGCCGCCGTGCTGGCGGGCTGGTGGAAGATCGCGAAAACGGATATACTGTAGGTGAGAGATATGGAAATAAAGCTTAAAAACGTGACAAAAACCTTTGCGCAAACCAACGTCATCGAGGATGTGTCCATGTCCATGCGCTCCGGGCGTGTCTACGGCCTTCAGGGCATCAACGGCTGCGGCAAGACCATGCTCATGCGCCTCATCTCCGGGCTCATCCACCCCACCTCTGGGCAGGTGTGTGTGGACGGCAAGGCTCTTGTGGGCGAGAACAGCTTCCCGGAGAGCATGGGCCTGCTCATCGAAAATCCGGCCTTCCTCAAGAGCTACTCCGGGCGCAAAAATCTGGAGATGCTGGCCTCCATCCGGGGCAGGATCGACGGTAACGGCGTCCAAAGCGCCCTGGAGCGGGTGGGCCTCGCGGAAAACGCGGACAAGAAGTACGGCAAATACTCCCTGGGGATGCGGCAAAAGCTTGGCATCGCCTGCGCCGTGATGGAGCGGCCCGACCTTATATTGCTGGACGAGTCCTTCATCTCCCTGGACGAGGCGGCGGTGGAACGCACGGTGCAAATCATCCGGGAGGAGCGGGAGCGCGGCGCGCTCATCATCCTCTCCTGCCACGACTACGACCTGCTGACCGGGTGCTCGGATGAGATCTATAAGATGGTGGCCGGAAGACTGGCCCACCGGCTCGTCCGGGACGAAACCGGGCAGTTCAAGGAGGCGGCGCTGTGAAGAAAACAGCCATCGCGGCCTTCCTTCTGGCCCTCGCCGCCCTCTGGGGCTGGCGTGTCTATGCTGTCAACCACGACCCGGTGGTGGAGTATATCAAGCGCGAGACGGTGGTGGTGGAGGCCGGGGAGACGGCGGACCTGGTCTTCACCGACTTTCCCACCGGCAATACGGACCTCACAGGCTACCACGCGAGGGTCACCGGCGCGCGTCTTGTGAACACCGTGGACCTCCTCCGGGAAAACGGTTATGACGAGAGCTTTTTTGAGACGGAGGATGTCGATCCCAATTGCACTCTCACCCTCCTGGTGGACGCGGTCTTCTGGTACGACGGCGAGGAGGACCCGCAACATAAGCCGGTCTTTCTCAGCAATTTCAGGCTGGTGGGAGACTGCTGGTACGTCTGGTACAGCTGGGAAATGGATGGGCTGGGGTTCCTCAACCCCGTCCTGGAGGGCGGCAGCAATTTCGCCATCGTCAGCGGAAAGGAGCTTGCGCTCACCCTCCCGTTCCTGATCCGCGCCGACAACGGCGGCGCCTTCGACGCATCCATGAGCGGCATCACCGCGGAGGATATCCTGAGCTCTCCCCCGCGCCTCCTCCTGGCCGAGTACCCCACCCAGATCCTGGCGAAGCTTCCGGCGATCGAACAGTGAACCCCTATAGGCAAATTGGGGCTGTGAAAAAAGAGCAGATATAAGCTCGGCTTTTCACAGCCCCTGTTTTTGTGTGGAAAAATAACCACATT
>CANPYK010000009.1 GCA_947588605.1 uncultured Oscillospiraceae bacterium | reverse complement strand
TCAAATGTCGGTTAAATGGGATAACCTTCCATATCCCCCGTAGGGGCGGGTTCCAAACCCGCCCGTGCCACGTTGCGTGACGGGAACGGTCCCGATAACCCGCACCCGCCCCCGGTCTCGGATCCCCCTCCTCGTAGGAGGGGGGCAGGGGGGAAGCGAACGTTGGATGACAGACCGGTTCCGATAAATGCCGCCGCGCCCTTCCGGCGCTGCGCGCCACCTCCCCCAAGGGGGAGGTTTTGGGCGCAAAAAAACACCGCCTCTTTTGAGACGGTGTTGCTGGAGCGGCCTACGAGGCTCGAACTCGCTACCTCCACCTTGGCAAGGTGGCGCTCTACCAGATGAGCTAAGGCCGCGGCGCGGAACGTGATTGATTATAAACGCTCCGGCGCTGTTTGTCAAGGGTAAACTTGAATTTTTTTCACTGGCCCAGGAGAGTCAGCTGCTCCTCGCCCCGGTCCTCCTCCTTTAAAAGCGCGCCGGCGGCGGGGATGGAGCGGACGCGGTAGCGGGCGGGGTTTTGGATGGGCGTGTCCGCAAGGCGGGCAAGGGCGGTGACGGCGCGGTTCTTTTTGAGGGTCACCACCGCCACGCCCTGGGTATTTTTGGTGGGCTTGGGGGCCAGGAGGGCGGTGGAGAAGACGACGCACCGGCCGTCGGAGGTCACGGCCGCGGCCTCGAAGTCCTCATTTGCGGGCAGGAAGCCCACCAGGGGGCTCTTGTCGGAGTAGGCGCCGGTGAGCTTTTTCCGGTTGGTCTTCGTCTCGAAGCCGGCAAGGGAGATCCGGGCGGCCTTGCCGTTTTCGAACATCAAAAGGAGGCTCCCGGAGTAGTCGCCGGGGTCGCAGATATAAAGGGCGTTCTCCCCCTCGTCCATCTTCAGCTGTGTGGGCAGATACGCGCCCAGGGCGGAGGCCTTGGCGTCGGGGATGTCGGAAAGGCGGGTCTTGTAGCACTGGTACCGGTCGGTGAAGACCAGGAGCTCCGAGGAATTTTTCGCCTCGAAGGTGGTGAGCAGGCTGTCGCCCTCCTTGAATTTCTGCTCGCCGGACATCCGCAGGGACTGGGGCGTGATCTTCTTGAGGTACCCGCCACGGGAGAAGAAGACGGTGACGGGGTAGTCCTCCGCCTCCGGCTCCTCGGCGCTTTCCACGATCTCGTGGGGGTAGACGATGCCGGTGCGCCGGGGCTCGGCGTACTTTTTGATCACGTTCTCCAGCTCCTGGCGGATGATGGTCCGCACCCGGCGGCGGTTTTTCAGGATGTCCTCCAGGTCCGCGATCTCGCTCTCCAGCTTGTCGATGTCCTCCAGGCGCTTGAGGATGTACTCCTTGTTGATGTTGCGAAGCTTGATCTCCGCCACGAACTCCGCCTGCGTCTCGTCGATGCCGAAGCCGATCATCAGGTTCGGCACCACCTCCCGCTCCTCCTCGGTCCCGCGGATGATGGCGATGGCCTTGTCGATGTCCAGCAAAATCTTCCCCAGGCCCTTGAGGAGGTGGAGGCGGTCCTTTTTCTTGGTAAGGTCGGCGAAGACCCGGCGGCGGACGGAATCCTCCCGCCAGGCGGTCCACTCGGCCAGGATCTCCCGGATGCCCATGACCCGGGGCGTGCCGGCGATGAGGATGTTGAAGTTGCAGGCGAAAGCGTCCTGGAGGGGCGTGAGCTTGAACATCTTGGCCATGAGCTTCTCCGGGTCCACCCCGCGCTTGAGGTCGATGGTGAGCTTGAGGCCCGAGAGGTCCGTCTCGTCCCGCATGTCGCTGATCTCCCGGAGCTTGCCGGTCTTGACCAGGTCCTCCACCTTGTCCATGATGGCCTCGGCGGTGGTGGTGTAGGGGATCTCGTAGACCTCGATGAGGTTCTCCTTTTTGTCAAACCGCCACCGGGCCCGGAGCTTCACGCTCCCCTTGCCCGTCTCGTAGACCTCCCGGATGGCGTCCGATTCATAGATGACCTCCCCGCCGGTGGTGAAATCCGGCGCGCGCAGGACGGAGTAGAGGTCGAAGTCGGGGTCGGAGAGGTACTCGATCTCCGCGCGGCAGACCTCCTCCAGGTTGAAGGAGCAGATGTTGGAGGCCATGCCCACGGCGATGCCCGTGTTGGCGGACACCAGCACGTTGGGGAAGGTGGTGGGCAGGAGGGTGGGCTCCAGCATGGTGGAGTCGTAGTTGTCCACAAAATCCACGGTGTCGGAGTCGATGTCCCGGAAAAGCTCGGCGCAGACGGGGGCGAGCTTCGCCTCCGTGTACCGGGACGCGGCGTAGCTCAGGTCCCGGGAGTAGACCTTGCCGAAGTTGCCCTTGGAGTCCACAAAGGGCGTCAGCAGCGCCTCGTAGCCCTTGGAAAGACGGACCATCGTCTCATAAATGGCCGCGTCCCCGTGGGGATTGAGGCGCATGGTCTGCCCCACGATGTTGGCCGACTTCGTCCGCCCGCCGGTGAGAAGGCCCATCTTGTACATGGTGTAGAGGAGCTTCCGGTGCGCCGGCTTGAACCCGTCGATCTCCGGGATGGCCCTGGAGACGATGACGGACATGGCGTAGGGCATGAAGTTGACCTCCAGCGTGTCCGTGATCTCCTGGTCCAGGACCTCGGCGTGCAGGCCGAGCACGTTGGGGGAGGTGGTTTTTTTCTGATTCTCTTCCGGGTGTTTTTTCTTAGGCATGGGTATCGTGTCCTTTGTGTTGGTTTAGGGGGGGCGAAAGGCGGAAGGGTTTCCCCCGTCTTAGCCTTCCCCGCAGGGCGGGGAAGGTGGCGCGAAGCGCCGGATGAGGTGGGAGGGTTCGTTCATCGAAACTGCTCAAAGCCCTTCGGCTCCCACCTCACCCCTGCCCCTCCCCGCCTTGCGGGGAGGGCTCTGGGACCGGGTTGGTGCGGGTTATCGAAACCGTGCGGGAACTTTGGGCCTATTGTTCATTCCCTCCCCTTCGCCGTCGGCGTGGCGGCTAATCCGCCTTCGCCGGTTTCGCGGAGGGTGCGGTCCATCTTTTCGCCCACCTCGCGCATGGCGTCGAAGACCTCGTCGGCGGGGATGCGGCTTTGGATGCCGGCGAGGGCGAGGTCGGCGGAGGTGAGGGCGGTGACGGCGCCGGTGACGTTGCGCTTGACGCAGGGGACCTCCACCAGGCCCCCTACCGGGTCGCACACCAGGCCCAGGAGGGACTTGAGAGCCAGGGCGGCGGCGTTGGACATTTGCTCGCCGGTGCCGCCAAGAAGGTGCACCAGCGCGGCGGCGGCCATGGAGGCGGCGGAGCCGATCTCCGCCTGACAGCCGCACTCGGCCCCGGAGATGCTGGCCCTTTGGGCGATGACAGAGCCCACGCCGGCGGCCACGTAGAGGGCCTCCACCACCCGGTCGTCGGGGATATGTTGCTCCTCGGCGACGGTCAAAAGCACCGCCGGGAGGACGCCGCAGGCCCCGGCGGTGGGGGCGGCGACGATGCGCTTCATGCAGGCGTTGCACTCGCCCATCCGGAGCGCGGCGGCTGCCACGCGGGAGACCAGCGGGCCCAGGATGGACTTTCCGGAGGCGATACGGTCCTCCATGAGCCCCGCATCCCCGCCGGAAAGGCCGCTGAGGGAGCGCTGGCGGCGGTCGTAGCCCCGGTCTGTCTCCCGCATGACGGAGAGCAGATTTTTCATAGTCTCCCAGGAGCTTTCCGGCGTCACATCCTGTTCGGCGCAGTCGGCAAGCTGCACGGTCTTCCAGACCGGCGTGCCGTTTTTCTCGGAAAGCGCCAAAAGCTCGGCCATGGACGAATAGGTACTCATTTGGACTCCTCCCCCGGATTCAGTCTCGTGACCTTGTGGATGCCCTCGATGGCGGTGATGGCCGTTTTCACCCGGTAGGGGATGCGCTGGTCGCACTCGATGACCATGAGGGCGCGGCCGCCCCGGGCATTGCGCTCCACCTGGAGCTTGGACATGTTGATGCCCTGGGCGGCGATGACGCCGGTGACGCGGCTGACGTAGCCGGGCATATCGTCGCTGCGGACGATGAGGGTGGGCACCTCGCCGGAGAAGGACGCCGGCAGGCCGTCCACCTCGAAGACCCGGATGCGCCCGCCGCCGGGGGACGACGCCCCCACCTCCACCTGCTCCCCCCGGTCGTTGACGGCGGTGATGAGGGCGGAATTGGGGTGGGCGTCCCGGAGGGCCACGGTGCCGAACTCGAAGGCAAGGCCCCGCTCCTTCGCGATCTCAAAGCTCCTGGGGATGCGCTCGTCGTCGGGGTCGAAGCCCATGAGCCCCGCCACCAGCGCCCGGGGCGTGCCGTGCCCCGCGCCGGTGGAGGCGAAGGACCCGGCCAGCAAAATTTTCGCCCGCACCGGTTCCCCGCCCACAAGACGGCGGACGATCTGCCCCATCCGCACCGCCCCGGCGGTGTGCGAGCTGGACGGCCCCACCATCACGGGGCCAAGGATGTCGAAAATGGACATAGGCGCTCCCCCTCTCAGCGGTTTTCAAGAAATATCGGCTAATTCCAGATACTTATACCCGTCCGTGGCGATGTGGTCCTTGCGGGCCTGGATGTTGTCGCCCAACAGCATGTCGAAGACCCGGGCCGTCTCCTCGGCGTCGGTGGGGAGGACCTTGATGAGGCGGCGGGTCTGGGGGTTCATGGTGGTCATCCACATCATCTCCGGGTCGTTCTCGCCAAGGCCCTTACTGCGGGCGACGGTGTACTTTTTGCCCTCCAGCTTCTGGAGGATGTCCGCTTTCTCCTTCTCCGTGTAGGCAAACCAGGTCTTGTCGCCGGAGTTTATTTCGTAAAGCGGCGACTCGGCGATGAAGACGCGCCCCTCGTCGATGAGGGCGGGCATGAGGCGGTAGATCATGGTCAAGATCAGCGTGCGGATCTGGTAGCCGTCATAGTCGGCGTCGGTGCAGATGATGACCTTGCTCCACCGGAGGGAGTCGAGGTCGAAGGCGGTGAGGTCGCTTTTGAGCTTCACGGGGACGGAGACACCGCATCCCAGGACCTTCACAAGGTCGGTGATGATGTCGCTTTTGAAGATGCGGGCGTAGTCGGCCTTGAGGCAGTTGAGGATCTTCCCCCGCACGGGCATGACGCCCTGAAATTCCGCGTCGCGGGAAAGCTTCACGCTGCCCAGAGCCGAATCGCCCTCCACGATGTAGAGCTCGGTCCTGGTTGCGTCGTGGGAGCGGCAGGGGACAAATTTCTGGACCCGGTTGGCGATATCCAGATTGCCGGAGAGCTTCTTTTTGATGGTGACCCGGGCCCGCTCGGCCTGCTCGCGGCTTCGTTTATTCACCAAGATCTGGTCGCAGACCCGGTCGGCCTCGGCCTTGTGCTCGATGAAGTAAATCTCCAGCTGGGAGCGGAAGAACTCCGTCATGGCCGTCTGGATGAACTTATTCGTAATGGCCTTCTTGGTCTGGTTTTCGTAGCTGGTCTGGGTGGAGAAGCAGTTGGTGACGAGGATGAGGCAGTCGGCGATGTCCTGAAAGCCGATCTTCGACTCGTTTTTCTGGTATTTATTGGTCTGCCGGAGATACGCGTCCACGGCGGAGACGAAGGCGCTTTTCGCGGCCTTGTCCGGCGCGCCGCCGTGCTCCAGCCAGCTTGAGTTGTGGTAGTATTCGATGAGCTGGACGGCGTTGGAGAAGCAGAAGGCGGCGGAGAGCTTCACCTTGTATTCCGGCTTGTCCTCCCGGTCCCGGCCGCGGCGCTCCCCCTCGATGAAGTAGGGCGCGGTGATGGGGTCCTCGCCGGCAAGCTCCGTGACGTAGTCGAGGATGCCGTGCTCGTAGCAGTATTCCGTCTCCTCGAACTTGCTCCCCGTCTGGAAGCGGAAGACGAACTTGACGCCGGGGTTGACCACGGACTGCTTTTTCAGCACGTCCTCGAAGTATTCCCGTGGGATGTTGGTGTCGGTGAACACCTCCCGGTCGGGCCGCCAGCGCATGAGGGACCCGGTGCGTCGGCCAGAGTAGGGCTCGCTCACAAGGCCGCCTACGTTCTCGCCCTTTTCGAAGTGGAGGCTGTACTTCTTCCCGTCCCGCCAGACGGTGACGTCCATGTACTCGGAGCTGTACTGGGTGGCGCAGGTGCCGAGGCCGTTTAGCCCTAAGGAATATTCGTAGTCCCCGCCGTTGTCGTTTTTATATTTCCCGCCGGCGTAGAGCTCGCAGAAGACCAGCTCCCAGTTGTAGCGCTCCTCCTTGGGGTTCCAGTCCACCGGGCACCCGCGCCCGAAGTCCTCCACCTCGATGGAGCCGTCGGTATAGCGGGTGAGAACGATCCGGTCCCCGTGGCCCTCCCGGGCCTCGTCGATGGAGTTGGAGAGGATCTCGAAGACCGAGTGCTCGCACCCCTCCAGCCCGTCGGACCCGAAGATGACCCCGGGCCGCTTGCGCACCCGGTCCGCGCCCTTGAGCTGGCTTATGCTGTCGTTTCCGTATTCCGCCTTGGCGTTCTTTCTCATGGTATCACCTGAAAAAACAAGATATTGTGTCGATTTTCCGATTTTGGCAATTTATTATACCACATATCTTCAAATAAATCAAGCGCTCCCGCACATAATACCCTCAGACGCGCGGGGCGCTTTCCATCAGACCGGTGTCCGAAAAGCCGAAAGGGCCTGGTCCCTGACTGTAACGCGGACGAAAGGTCAAAAGCGGCCTCAGAAGGAGTTCAAAGCCTTGTTCTGGCGACAAGGTGCATCTCCCGAAAAGCGCGTCTTGAAAAAACGGAGGGCACGCCATGTGTCCTCCGTTACAGATTTTGATACCGCCCTGTCATCCCACGTTCGCTTCCCCCCTGCCCCCCTCCTACGAGGAGGGGGGCGAAAGACGGGCGGGTTTGGAACCCGCCCCTACAGTTTTCAATTTACCTTCCATCCCCGCCGTACGGGCCGCATCTCCGCGCTAAGAGCCGCCGCTGCGCGGCGGTTGCGCTGTGATGCGCGCCTGCGGGCGCAGGCCCACAGCGGCCCACGTTCAGGGTTCGGATCGCCTCCAATAAACGCCGTAGGGGTCGCCGTCTCGGCGACCCGCGTTTCGATGACCTTCAATGTTGGTTGAATGGGATAACCTTCCATATTCCCCGTAGGGGCGGGTTCCAAACCCGCCCGTGCCACGTTGCGGGACGGAAACGGGTCCGATAAAACGGTAAATGTCGGTTATCGGGGGCATGGGCCGCTGTGGGCAGCGGCCCGTACGGCGGTGTTTGGAACGTGTCAATGGTCGAGAGGCGGGTCGCCGGGGACGGCGACCCCTACGGCGGTGTTTATAACCTGCGGGTCATCGGGGCCACCCTATCATCCCGCGCTCGCTTCCCCCCTGCCCCCCTCCTACGAGGAGGGGGCTTAAAAAAGGTTTTGCGCCGCAAAGCGGCGCAATTTTTTATAAACGCGGCGCGTAGCGCCGCAACCTTTTTAACCTCCCCCCTGGGGGAGGTGCCGAGCGAAGCGAGGCGGAAGGGTATCCCCCGTCTTAGCCTTCCCCACAAAGTGGGGAAGGTGGCGCCCGCAGGCGCCGGATGAGGTGCGTGCGTTCATCGGGGCCGGTTGCAGCCCTTCGGCTCCCACCTCACCCCTCCCCCTCCCCGCCCTGCGGGGAGGGCTCTGAATCGAGGGCGGGTGCGATTTATCGGAACCGTGTGAAGGCTTCAAACCCGGTATCCGCCGCGGCGGGGACGGGGGGCGGGCGGGTGGGAAATATAAGAATGCGGCGAAGCCGCAAACCTTTTTCCGCCGCCGCGCAGACCCTTCCGCCTCGCTGTGCTCGGCACCTCCCCCACGGGGGAGGTTAGGAGACGCGACCACCCCGGCGCTTCGCGCCACCCCGACCTGGGAGGGGCAAGAGAGGTTGCGATATCGGAGCGGTTCCGGCAAACCGCGCCCGCTACGCCTCCCGCACGGCGGCCTTCATTTCCTTTACATACGCCCCCACGACCGCCGGGGCGTCCTTGCCGTACTGCGCCAGGAGCTTGACGATGGCCGACCCTACGATAGCGCCGTCGGAGAGGGACGCCATTTTTTTGGCCTGGTCCGGGGTGGAGATGCCGAAGCCCACCGCCACGGGGAGGTCGGTTTTCTCCCGGATGACCTTCACGATGGAGGCAAGGTCGGTCTTTATCTCGCTTCTCACGCCGGTGACGCCGAGGCTGGAGACGAGGTAGATGAACCCCTCGGCCTCCCGGGCGATGCGCGCCACGCGATTTTCCGACGTGGGGGCGATCATGGAGATGAGGGCCACGCCGTGGCGGCGGCAGACGTCGGCGAACTCGCCCTTCTCCTCAAAGGGCAGGTCCGGGAGGATGAGGCCGTCCACGCCCAGCTCCCCGCAGGTGCCGATGAACCGCTCGGCGCCGTAGCTGAAGACGACGTTGGCGTAGGTCATGAAGACCAGGGGCGCCGTCACGTCCCGGCGGAGCTTACGGACGAAGTCGAAGACCTTGTCCGTGGTGACGCCGCCGGTGAGGGCCCGGAGGTTGGCCTCCTGGATGACCGGTCCCTCGGCGGTGGGGTCGGAGAAGGGGATGCCCAGCTCGATGAGGTCCGCGCCGGCCTCGACCATGGCGCGGATGCAGTTCTCCGTCGTCTCCAGGTCCGGGTCGCCGCAGGTCAGGAAGGGGATGAAGGCTTTGCCGTTTTGGAAGGCTGTGGAAATCTTATTCATGGAGATCCTCCCCTCTGTACCGGGCGATGGCGGCGCAGTCCTTGTCGCCCCGGCCGGAGACGGTGATCACGAGGAGCTTGTCCCGGCCCATGGTGGGGGCCAGCTTCATGGCGTGGGCCACGGCGTGGGCCGACTCGATGGCGGGGATGATGCCCTCGGTGCGGGCCAGATACTCAAAGGCGTTGACGGCCTCGTCGTCGGTGACGGGGACATACTCGGCCCGGCCCGTGTCGTGGAGCCAGGCGTGCTCCGGACCCACGCCGGGGTAGTCGAGACCGGCGGAGATAGAGTAGACCGGGGCGATCTGGCCGAATTCGTCCTGGCAGAAGTAGCTCTTCATGCCGTGGAAGATGCCCAATTTTCCCGTGGCGATGGTGGCCGCCGTCTCGAAGGTGTCCACACCTCTTCCCGCGGCCTCACAGCCGATGAGGCGCACCGTGGGGTCATTGATGAAGTGGTAGAAGGACCCGATGGCGTTGCTCCCGCCGCCCACGCACGCCAGGATCGCGTCGGGCAGGCGGCCCTCCTTTTCCTGAAGCTGCTCTTTGATCTCCTTGGAGATCACCGCCTGGAAATCCCGGACGATGGTGGGGAAGGGGTGCGGGCCCATGACGGACCCCAGGCAGTAGTGGGTGTCGGCGATGCGCCGGGTCCACTCCCGCATGGCCTCGGATACCGCGTCCTTGAGGGTGGCGGTGCCGGTGGTGACGGGGACGACCTGGGCGCCCAGTAAGCGCATCCGGTAGACGTTCAGCGCCTGGCGCTTTGTGTCCTCCTCGCCCATGAAGACCACGCACTCCATGCCGAAAAGCGCCGCCGCCGTGGCGGTGGCCACGCCGTGCTGGCCCGCGCCGGTCTCGGCGATGAGCCGCGTCTTGCCCATTTTTTTCGCCAAAAGCGCCTGCCCCAGGACGTTGTTGATCTTATGCGCCCCGGTGTGGTTGAGGTCCTCCCGCTTTAAATAAATTTTCGCCCCGCCCAGGTCCTCCGTCATCTTCTCGGCGAAGTAGAGCCGGGAGGGCCGGCCGGCGTAATCGTTGAGGAGCGCCGTCAGCTCCCGGTCAAATTCCGGGTCGTTTTTGTACCGCTCGTACGCCTCCTCCAGCTCCAAAACGGCGTTCATCAGCGTCTCGGGGATGTACTGCCCGCCGTGGATGCCAAAGCGTCCCGCCATCAAACTCATTCCTTTCGGGCGGCTGTCACCGCCGCCATGATTTTTGTAAGGTCCTTGCGTTTGTCCGTCTCCACGCCGGAGCTCACGTCCACGCCCCAGGGGTGAAGGGCCGCCAGGGCCGCCGGGATCGTCTCCGGCGTCAGGCCGCCGGCCAGGATGTAGGGCCGGCGAAAGTCCCGCAAAAGCGACCAGTCGAAGCGCTCCCCGGTGCCGTATCCGTTGTCCAGGACCACCAGGTCCGCCCCGGAGGCGGCGGCGCGTGCCAGGTCCTCGGGCGCCCGCACCTTGAACGCCTTCCAGACGGAAAGGCCGGGGGCGGCGCGGCGGAGAGCGGCGATCGTCTCCTCATCCTCGTGCCCGTGGAGCTGGGCGATCTTGATCGTGCCGGAGAAGTAGAGGTCCGCGATCACGTCCGCCGGCGCGTCCACAAAGACGCCCACGGGGGTGACGGTGTGGTGGAGCCTCAGCCGGAGCTCGTGGGCCACATGGGGGCTGACGCTCCTGTGGCTTCTTGGAAAATCAATGACGAAGCCGGCGAAATCGGGCCGGGCCTCGTTGACATACGCCACGTCCTCCGGCCGGTAGAGGCCGCAGATCTTGATCTTCGTCATCCCGCCGCCTCCCGCATGCGCCGCAAAAGGGCGGCCTTGTCGGGGGCGCGCATCAGCGCCTCGCCCAGGAGCACCGCGTCCGCGCCGATCATTTTGAGCTTCGCGGCGTCCTCGGGGCCTTTTACGCCGCTTTCGGAGACGAAGAGCCGGTCCGGCGGGACGAGATCCCGGAGCCGCGCGGCGTTCTCCAGGTCCACGGTGAAGTCCCGGAGGTTCCGGTTGTTGACGCCCACGATCTTCGCCCCGGCGCTGAGGGCGGAGCGTATCTCCGTCTCGTCGTGGGCCTCCACTAAGGCGGCAAGGCCCAGGGAGGCGGCAAGCTCCAGGTACTTGGCCAGCGTCCCGGTGTCCAGCAGGGCGCAGATGAGCAGGACCGCGTTGGCCCCCATGGTCTTCGCCTCATAGAGCTGGTAGGGGTCCACGGTGAAGTCCTTGCGGAGCATGGGAAGGCCGATCTCCCGCCGGATGTCCCGGAAGATCTTATCGGAGCCCAAGAACCATTTGGGCTCGGTAAGACAGCTCACGGCGTCCGCGCCGGCGTCCTCGTAGGCCCGGGCGATGTCAAGATAGGGAAACGCCGGCGCGATGAGTCCCTTAGAGGGGGAGGCGCGCTTGACCTCGCAGATGAAGGAGAGCCCCGGCTTCGAAAGGGCGCGCTCGAAGGCCGCGCCGTCGGCGGGACCGCCCCGCAGGGCCAGCTCCCGCATGACCTCGATGTCACATTCTTCCTTTTTCGCGGCCACACGCTCCCTGGCGTGGGCGGCGAGCTCGTCGAGGATGGTCATGGTCACGCCCTGTTGGAGACGTCGATGAGCGCGTCCAAGGTCCTCGCGGCGGCGCCGGAGTCGATGAGCTCCCCGGCCAGCCTCACGCCCTCGGCCCAGGTGGCCGCCTTGCCGCCGATGAGGAGCGCCGCGCCGGCGTTCATGAGGACCGCGTCCCGCTTGGGGCCCTTGACACCGTTCAGGATATCGCGGGTGATCTGGGCGTTCTCCGCCGGCGTGCCGCCGACGAGGTCGGCTTTTTGGCACCTGGTGAGGCCGAAGTCCTCGGGCTTCACCGTGTAGGTCTTGAACCAGCCGTCCTTGAATTCGCAGACGCTGGTGGGGGCGCTCATGGAAATTTCGTCCAGCTTATCCTGTCCGTAGACCACCATGCCCCGCCGGACGCCCAGGGAGATGAGCACCTGGGCCAGGGGCTCCACCAGATATTCGTCGTAGACGCCGAGCAGCTGCATCTTGGGACTGCCGGGGTTGGTGAGGGGCCCCAGGATGTTGAAGACGGTGCGGAAGCCCAGCTCCTTGCGGATAGCGCCCACGTACTTCATGCTGGCGTGGTACTTCTGGGCGAAGAAGAAGCACATGCCCACCTTCTCCAAAAGCTCCGCGCACTTTTCCGGGCTTTGGTCGATGTTGACGCCCAGCGCCTCCAGGCAGTCGGCGGTACCGCACTTCGAGGAGGCGGCGCGGTTGCCGTGCTTGGCCACCTTCATCCCCCCGGCGGCGGCCACGAGGGCCGAGGTGGTGGAGATATTGAAGCTGTGGGCCCCGTCGCCGCCGGTGCCGACGATCTCGAAAATGGGAAGGTCGGTGGTAAGCCGCAGGGCGTGGTCGCGCATGGCGGCGGCGCAGCCGGCGATCTCGTCGGTGGTCTCCGCCCTGGCGCTCTTGGTGGACAGAGCCGCCAGAAAGGCGGCGTTCTGGGTGGGGGTGGTCTCGCCGCTCATGATCTCGTTCATGACGGCGTAGGCCTCGTCGTAGGTGAGGTCCCCCTTGCTGACGATCTTGGCGATGGCTTCTTTGATCATAAGGCGCGTCTCCTTTTTATGATGATTTTCCCAATTGGATAAAGTTTCTCAGCATGGTCCTCCCGTCCGGGGTGAGGATGGATTCCGGGTGGAACTGGACGCCGAAGATGGGATAGTCCCGGTGCCGGACGGCCATGACCTCCCCGTCCTCCGTCCACGCCGTGACCGCAAGGCAGGGCGGGATGGTATCGGGGTCCGCGGCCAGGGAGTGATACCGCGCCACCGGGGCCGTCTCCGGGCAGTCTTTAAAGAGCGGGCACGTTAGATCGAAGCGCACGGTGGACTGCTTGCCGTGCATGAGCCTTTTGGCGTAGGTGACCGTCGCGCCGAAGGCCGCGCAAATGGCCTGGTGGCCCAGGCAAACGCCCAGGGTGGGGATCTCCCGCCCCAGCACCCGCGCCGCCTCCACGGTGACGCCGGCGTCCTCGGGCCGGCCGGGACCGGGGGAGAGGATGATGTGGTCCGGCTCCAGCGCGCGGATCTCCTCCACCGTCAGCTCGTTGTTGCGAATGACCCGGATATCCGGCTCCAGCTCCCCCACCAGCTGGTAGAGGTTATAGGAAAAGCTGTCGTAATTGTCGATGAGCAGGATCATGCGTCCGCCTCCCCCGCCAGCTCCAGCGCCCGGAGGGACGCCCTGGCCTTATTGAGACACTCCTGAAATTCCTTCTCCGGCACGGAATCCGCCACGATGCCCGCGCCCGAGCGGACGAAGACCTTCCCGTTTTTCTTGTAGGCGATGCGGATGGCGATGCAGGTGTCCATGTTGCCGGTGAAGTCCACGTACCCGATGGCCCCGCCGTAGATGCCCCGCTTGTTGTTCTCAAGCTCGGCGATGAGCTGGCAGGCCCGGATCTTCGGCGCGCCGGAGAGGGTCCCGGCGGGCAGGACCGCCTCGATGGCACTGAGGGCGTCCTTATCCGGGCGAATAAGGCCCCGGACGGTGGAGCCGATGTGCATCACGTGGGAGTAGCGCTCGATGGAGTGGAGCTTTTCCACCTCCACCGTGCCGAAGCGGCTTATTTTCCCCAGATCGTTGCGCCCTAAGTCCACCAGCATGTTGTGCTCGGCAAGCTCCTTCTCGTCCCGGAGAAGCTCCGCCTCCAGCGCCCGGTCCTCCTCGTCGGTTTTGCCCCTCGGGCGGGTGCCCGCCAGGGGGAAGGTGTGGAGGACGCCGTCCTCCAGCTTCACCAGCGTCTCCGGCGAGGCCCCGGCCACCTCCACGTCCGTGCCGGCGAAGTAGAACATGTAGGGCGAGGGGTTGATGGTCCGCAGGACCCGGTAGGTGTTCAAGAGGCTCCCCTCAAAGGGGGCGCTGAGGCGGTTGGAGAGGACGATCTGGAAGATGTCCCCCTCCCGGATGTGCCGTTTCGCCCGCTCCACCATCCGGCAAAACCGGTCCCGGTCAAAAAGCGCCGTCACGTCCCCCGTGAGCCGCCCCGCCGGCTCCGCGCTCTTGGCCCCATGGCGCAGAAGCTCCGCAAGCCCCGCAAGCTCCCGTGAGGCCTTTTCATATTCCGCCTCCACGTCGGTGAGGGGCATGTTGACGATGAGGACGATCTTCTGCCGGAGGTTATCGAAGGCCACCACCTTGTCGAAGAGCATCAGGTCCACGTCCTTGAAGCTCTCCGTGTCCTCCACCTCCCGCCGGACGGTGGGCTCGGAGTAGCCAAGGTAATCGTAGCTGAAATACCCCACCAGCCCCCCGGTGAAGGGCGGGAGTCCCGGAAGCCGAGGGCTTCGGTGCCGCTTCAGAATGTCCCGCAAAACCCCGGAGGGGTCGTCGGTGTGAAAGCTCCGCTCCCCAACCCGCATCTCGCCCCCGGCGCAGACCACCTCCAGCCGGGGGTCGAAGCCCATGAAGGTGTACCGCCCCCACCGCTCATCCGGGGCGGCGGACTCCAGCATGTAGCAGTGGTCGGAGACGTTCTTCATCACCCGCATGGCCTCGATGGGCGTGGTGAAGTCGGATAAAATTTCCGCGCTCACGGGCACGCAGTCGTATTCCCCCCGCGCCGCCAGGGCGCGGACCTCGTCGAGGGTCGGTCTTACGTTCATCTTTTCCTCCGTTCCGGGCACAAAAATGTCCCTGACAGGCTTCTGTCAAGGACGAATAAAAGCTTATCCGCGGTGCCACCTTGATTTCACGGGCCAGGCCCGTGCCCTTCGCGGGGATACGTCCATATCCCCCGGCAAGTCACGTCTGCCGAAACGTCGCGGCATACTCGGTCACCCTTTCCCCGCGCCCTCAGCGGCCCATTTGACGGCCTGTGTCCCATCCGGCTCCCACCTCCCCGGACTCTCTGTGGGGTCATACCCGCCTTTACTCCCGCTTCAACGGTTTGCTTATTTAAATTAACGGTATTGTAGCATAAGGAGGCGCGGTTGTCAAGGAGGGAAATGGAGAAGTTTTTTGGGGAGCGCCGGAAGGGTTCCCCCGTCTTAGCCTTCCCCGCAGGGCGGGGAAGGTGGCGCCCGCAGGCGCCGGATGAGGTGGGTGCGTTCATCGAAACAGGTTGCAGCCCTTCGGCTCCCACCTCACCCCTGCCCCTCCATCTCCGCGCTAAGAGCCGCCGCTGCGCGGCGGTTGCGCTCGTGATGCGCGCCTGCGGGCGCAGCCGCCCTGCGGGGAGGGCTCTGAATCGGAGGCGGGTACGATTATTTGAGCGGTCGGATAAACGGAACCACCCCGGCGCTTCGCGCCACCCCTCCGTAGGAGGGGCAAGAAGAGAGGGTGCGATAACGGTACTGTTTCGAACAATCGCACCCGCCCCCGTCTCAGGGCCCCCTCCTCGTAGGAGGGGGGCAGGGGGGGAGCGAGCGTTGGACGATAGAGCGGTTCTGATAACCCGCACCCACCCTCGACACGCTTGCCCCTCCAAGGTCGGGGACAGCCGCGAAGCGGCAGGGGTGGTGACGCGGCGAAGCCGCGCACCTCCCCCCCTCAGTTGAACGTCCCCTTATTCCTCTCGATCATCCGCATCACGCTCTCCCGCAGCACGGCGTTTTCCGGGTCTTCCAGGGCCGGGTCGGCGGTCAGGAGCTCCCGGGCGGCTTCCTGGGCGGTTTTGAGGAGGGCTATGTCGGCGGTGAAGCTGGCGATGGTCATGTCGGGAAGGCCGCTCTGGCGGGAGCCGAAGAAGTCGCCGGGGCCGCGGATGGCCAGGTCCTCCTCGGCGATCTTGAAGCCGTCCCGGGTCTTGCGGAAGGCCCGGAGGCGCTCCAGCGCCGTCTCGCCGGCGTTGCCTTTAAAAAGCACGCAGTAGGACTTGTGCTCGCCGCGCCCCACGCGCCCGCGCAGCTGGTGGAGCTGCGAAAGGCCGAACCGGTCGGCGTTCTCCACCACCATGAGCGTAGCGTTGGGCACGTCCACGCCCACCTCGATGACCGTGGTGGCCACCAGGATGTCGGTCCTCCCGGCGGCGAAGTCCTCCATGGCGGCGTTTTTCTCCGCCGGGCGCAGCTTGCCGTGGACCAGCGCCACCCGGAGGTCCGGGAAGATCTTCTCCTGGAGCTCCCGGGCGTACTCCTTTACGGACTTGAGCCCGCCGGGGTCCTCCTCGTTCTCCTCCACGGCGGGGCAGACGATGAACGCCTGCCGCCCCTCGGCTACCTGGGCGCGGATGAAGTCGTAGACCCGCCGGCGCTTGTCCTCCCCCACCAGGATGGTGTCGATCTCCTGCCGGCCGGGGGGCAGCTCGTCGATGACGGACACGTCCAGGTCCCCGTAGACGATGAGGGCCATGGTCCGGGGGATGGGCGTGGCGGACATGACCAGCACGTGGGGCGTGTCGCCCTTGTCCGAAAGGGCCGCCCGCTGTTGGACGCCGAAGCGGTGCTGCTCGTCGGCGATGATGAGGGCCAGGTCTGCAAACTCCACCTTGTCGGAGATGAGGGCGTGGGTGCCGATGACAAGCTGGGTCTGCCCAAGGCGCAGCCGCTCCTGGGCCTCCCGCTTGGCCTTGGGCGTGAGCCCGCCGGTGAGGAGGTCCACCCGGACCCCCAGGGGGCCCAGGAGCTTCCCCAGGCTCTTAAAATGCTGTTCGGCTAAGATCTCCGTGGGGGCCATGAACGCCGCCTGATACCCGGCCTTCACGCAGGCGTAAGCCGCGGCGGCGGCCACCGCCGTCTTGCCGGAGCCCACGTCCCCCTGCACAAGGCGCGACATGGGGTGGTCCCCCGCCATGTCCCGGAGGATCTCGGCGACGGCGCGGCTCTGCGCGCCGGTGAGCCGGAAGGGCAGGGCGGCGTAGAAGTCCGTGAGGTCCGCGTTTTCGACGCGGAAGGAGCTTTTTTTGCGCTGGCAGGAGCGCATGAAGGCAAGGGTCGCCGAGAGGACGAAGAGCTCTTCAAAGATGAGCCTCCGGCGGGCAAGCTCCAGGCTCTCCAGGTCCCGGGGCGCGTGGATGTTCTCGTAGGCAAAGCGTGTCTGCGCCAGCTGATACCGCTCCCGCACGGCCGCCGGCAGCTGCTCGGGAAGCTCGTCCCCGCAAAGCTCCAGCGCCCGCCGGACGGCGCTCATGACCATCTTCTGGCTGAGGCCGGCGGTGAGCCGGTAGAGCGGCACCACCCGCCGGGTCGTCACGGGCTCGCTCCCCTCCGGCTCGAAGACGGGATTTTGCATCTGGGGGCGGTAGGTCCCCTTTCTCTCCACCCGGCCGTAGAAATAGTACGTCTCCCCGGTTTTCAGGAGGTTTTTCACGTAGGGCTGGTTGAAGAAGGTCACGTCCATGCGCCCCATGCCGTCAAAGACGAAGGTCTTGGTGATGTCCAGCCCCTTGCGGATGCGGCTGAGCCTCGGCGGCTCCCCCACCGTGGCCAGAACGCAGTTTGCCTCCCCGGGGACGGCCTCGGAGATGAGCCGCGCCTCCCGCCGGTCGTCGTAGGCCCGGGGAAAATCCGTCACCAGGTCCCGCAGCGTCACGATCCCCAGCTTATGAAACGCCTTCAGCCTCTGCTCCCCGATCCGCAGGCCCGTAAGCTCGCTGATCTCCCGATCCAGCATATCCATCCCGTCACCTCCCCGGTTTGGGGATAGTATACCACATGGCGGGGCGTTTTGCAAACCTTTAAGAGGGGGGCGGTTCCTCATCCCGATTCCCGTTCACCTTGTAGGGGTCGCCCTCCCGGGCGACCCGCCCATCGACCATTGACCCGCCCCGAACAACGTTCCGGAGGTCATCGAAACGCGGGCCGCCCGGGAGGGCGGCCCCTACGGCGGTGAACGGGGGCGATCCGAAACAACAAGCGGCGGTTTCCCCTTGACTTCTTCCCATTACCGTAGTAAAATACCCCATAGTTTTTTCAAGGGAGTGAACCGACATGGACGCTTACATACCCTCCGGCTACAGGCCGGTACTCGGCATATACGACACCCAGCGGGCCATCGCGCTCTTAAAGCACGCCTTTGAGGAGGCGCTGAGCCGGCGGCTCAACCTTTTGCGGGTGTCCGCGCCGCTTTTTGTGGAGGCCAGCACGGGGCTCAACGACGACCTGAACGGCGTGGAGCGGCCCGTCAGCTTTGACATCCCCGACGGGCACAAGGAGGGGCAGGTGGTCCACTCCCTGGCCAAGTGGAAGCGCATGGCCCTCCACCGCTACGGCTTCGCCCCCGGCGCGGGGCTCTACACCGACATGAACGCCATCCGCCGGGACGAGGTCATGGACAACCTCCACTCCATCTACGTGGACCAGTGGGACTGGGAGAAGGTCATCACCCGGGAGGACCGGAATCTGGACTACCTGAAGGCCACCGTCCGGGACATCGTCGCCGCCATCGCCGAGGCCAACGACGCGCTGAAGGCCGCCTTCCCCAAGCTCGCCGCCCACATCAGCACCGACGTGGCCTTCGTCACCACCCAGGAGCTGGAGGACCGCTGGCCCGATCTGACCCCCAAGGAGCGGGAGAACGCCTTCCTGAAGGAGCATCCCACCGCGTTCATCATGCAGATCGGCAAGAAGCTCAAATCCGGCAAGATCCACGACGGCCGCGCCCCGGACTACGACGACTGGGACCTCAACGGCGACATCATGTTCTGGAACGACCTTCTGGGCTGTGCCTTCGAGGTCAGCTCCATGGGCATCCGCGTGGACCCGGAGTCCCTGGACCGGCAGCTTACCGAGCGCGGCTGTGACGACCGGCGCAAGCTCACCTTCCACAAGCTCCTCCTGGACGGCCGCCTCCCCCTCACCATCGGCGGCGGCATCGGCCAGTCCCGCCTGTGCATGCTCCTCCTCCAAAAGGCCCACGTCGGCGAGGTCCAGGCCAGCATCTGGGACGACGACACGATAAGGGAGTGCGCGTACTCGGGGGTGACGCTGCTGTAAGGGGCGGGGGGACCCCTCAGTCACGGCCTTCGGCCGTGCCAGCTCGTCTCCGGCCTAAGAGCCGCCCCTGCGGGACGGTTGGCCTCCGACACGCGCCTGCGGGCGCAGCCCCAAGGGGGAGCTTAAAAACCTCCCCCCTGGGGGGAGGTGCCGAGCGAAGCGAGGCGGAAGGGTTTCCCCCGTCTTAGCCTTCCCCGCAGGGCGGGGAAGGTGGCGCCCGCAGGCGCCGGATGAGGTGGGTCCGTTCATCGCAACCGGTTGCAGCCCTTCGGCTCCCACCTCACCCCTCCCCCTCCCCGCCCTGCGGGGAGGGCTCCAAATCGGAGGCAGGTGCGGTTTAGCGATACCGCCCTATCCTCCAACGCTCGTTTTCCCCCCCTGCCCCCTTCCTACGAGGAGGGGGCTTTTAAAAGATTTGCGCCGCTTTGCGGCGCAATTTTTATAAATGCGGCGCAAAGCGCCGCAACCTTATTCTCCCCCCCATCGATCATTTTTCCGGCGGCGTGTACGTCGGAAAAAATACCTTTTGTTTTGCGGAGTGTGCGGCCCCAAAGGGGCCGTGCGCGGAGCAAAACAGCAGAAAGCCCCGGCGTGAATTCCGCAGAATTCACGCCGGGGCTTTCGCACGTATTCCCGTGGCATTGAAAGGGCAAAGCCCTTTCAAGCCAGCTTTACGATACCTGTATGCTCCCCGTAGAGATCGGGAGAATCGCGAAATAGGTGGAGCCGGGGGCGAAGGTAAGGGGGTTTCCGTCCTCGTCGGTGAAGGTGAACTGGGCGCCGTCGGAGGTGCGCAGCCAGTTGATGGTCTGCATGACGCCGTCCACCAGGTACGTGCCGGAGCCGGAGCCGGTGAGGGTGGCCCTGAGGCGGCCCTCGGTGTCGCCGGCGATGGGGGAAACGCGGACGCGCAGGGCCACCACGTTCCGGACGGCCAGCTGCTCGCCGGTGTTCTCGTCGGTCATGGGGGCGTCGTACTGGCTGACCTTGTATAGGCCGGTGGTCCTGTCGTACTCAAAGAAGGTGGACTTGCTGCTGTTGAACTTGGCCTCCGCCCTCTCGGCCCTGGCGCCCGTCCGGCCCTCCGTCTCCGCGAAGGTGAACCCGGCGGAGAAGCCGTCGTTGTGGGTGAGGCGCTCGCCCAGCTTGGTGAGGTACGGCTCCACGGTGGGCACGTCCAGCATCCAGCTGTGCTCCATGCCCATGGTCTGCGCCCTCTCCTGATCCCGGAAGAAGGTGGCGTTGGTGCCGTTGGTGCCGTCGATGTGGGTGATGCCGGTGCTCTTCAGGGCGGCGTAGGCGTCGTCACTGCCGCCGGCGTGGATGTAGACGGCGTCAAAGCCCCGGGCGATGTCGATGAAGTAGGGCCGGGCGCTGCGGACGCTCCCGATGACGTCAAGGCCGGTCAGATCCTGGTAGATGCCCATGAGGCGGGTGATGTTGCCCTCCACGGGGATCTCAAAGATCATGTCCGCCCTGGTGATGCCCGCCTGGGGCGTGGCCTTGCGGATGTTGTTGATCATCACGGCATAGGGCCGGGCCTCCGTCAGATCCCGCTCCGAGGCAAGGCCCGTGAGGGGATTTAAGTACGCAGGCTCCGGGGGCGTCGTGTCCTCGGGCTCCGTGGGGGCGGTCTCCTCCTGGACCGTCACGGTAAACGCGTATGTACCCTCGCCCACGGTGACGGTGACGACGGCGCTGCCCGCGCCCTCGCACACCAGCCGCGCCTTCCGGGCGTCGTCCGCCTCCGGCGTGATGCTCACGACGGCCGCGTCGCTGGTGGTCCAGGCCGGCGTGTCCTTGGTGTCGTTGGGCACGATGATGGCGGTGAGCTCCCGGGTGTCCCCCACCATGAGGCCCAGGTCCCTGGCCTCCGACCCGTCGGCGGCCACCACGCTCACCTGGACCTTCGGCGCGGTGACGGGAGGCACCGTGCCCAAGCTGCCCGAGGGCACGGAGGTGGGGGGCTCCTCCTCCCCGCCGTTGATGAATACCACCGCCAGCACCACCAGCGCGACGACCGCGACGGCGACCGCGGCGATGATCACGATCTTTTGAATGTCGATCCCCTTCCCAGAGGATTGATGCTTTCCGGTTGCCATGGTTTTTCCTCCTTTGTGGCAAGCTTTGAGGAACATCGTCCCATTTTACATCATTTTTGCCGTTATGTCAACTCATAACAGAAAACACTTGAGAAAAATCACCGTTTCGTGTATAATGGGCCCATCAAGCAAGGGAGGGAAACCGCATGGAAGGGCAATTGGGCTTTGTTCAGACGGAAATGGACCTCAAGGTCCTGATCCTCTACATCCTCCGCCGCCTCCCGGAGGCCGCGTCCTGGGAGGAGCTGACGGACACCACGCTCCTGGCCGACTCCGGCATCGGGTACTTCGACTTCTCCGAGTGCGTGGCGGACCTGGTGCGCACGGAGCACATCGAGAAGAGCGACGCCGGCTATACCGTCACCGAAAAGGGCCGGCAAAACGGGGAGGCTATGGAATCCACCCTCTCCTACTCCGTCCGCGTCCGCGCCGACAAGGCCGCCGCGGCCCTGGCGGAGGTCCAGCGCCGCCGGGGCATGATCCGCGCCACCCACGAGCTCCGCTCCCGCGGCGGCTTCACCGTACACCTGACCATGTCCGACGGCGTCGGCCCCATCCTCGACCTCCAGCTCCTCGCCGGCGACGAAAAGCAGACCGCGAAGATCGAGGCCAATTTTAATAAGAACGCCGAGAAGCTGTACCAGAAGATGGTGAAGCTGTTGAGCGAGGAATGATACCGCTCCGACATCCCACGCTCGCTTCCCCCCTGTCCCCCCTCCTACGAGGAGGGGGCGAAAAAGGATGCGCCGCTTTGCGGCGCAATTTTTTATAATCGCGGCGCGAAGCGCCGCAACCTTTTTGAGGCTCCCTTTCGTAAAGGCTGCGCCCGCAGGCGCGTGTCGGAGCGCAACCGCCGCGCAGCGGCGGCTCTTAGCGCGGAGACGAGCTGTCGCGAAGCGACTGAGGAATCGAAGGTTGAGGGTTTAGAGCGGTTCGATAGACGCACCCACCCCGGCCATCGCTTCGCTCGGCCACCCCTCCCAGGGGGAGTGCGGATCATCGGAACCGCTCTCATATCCCACGCTCGCTTCCCCCCTGTCCCCCCTCCTACGAGGAGGGGGCGAAAAAGGTTGCGGCTGCGCCGCAGTTTTGGATTTGCCCGCGCGGCGGGGACGGGGGACGGGCGGGTTTAGAACCCGCCCCTACAGTTTTAAATTGCGTTCAATCAACGCCGTACGGGCCGCATCTCCGCGCTAAGAGCCGCCGCTGCGCGGCGGTTGCGCTCGTGATGCGCGCCTGCGGGCGCAGCGCCTACGGCGGCCCCCGTTGCAGGTTTCGGATTGCCCCCGATAAACGCCGTAGGGGTCGCCGTCCTCGGCGACCCGCGTTTCGATAACCTTCAATGTTGGTTGAATGGGATAACCTTCCATATTCCCCGTAGGGGCGGGTTCTAAACCCGCCCGTGCCACGTTGCGTGACGGGAACGGTTCCGATGAAACGGAAATTGGTGGTCAACCGGGGCAGGGCCGCTGTGGGCCTGCGCCCGCAGGCGCGCATCACGAGCGCAACCGCCGCGCAGCGGCGGCTCTTAGCGCGGAGATGCGGCCCGTACGGCGGTGTTCGGGACGGGTCAATGGTCGATACGCGGGTCGCCCAGAGGGCGACCCCTACGGCGAAGATTGCAAGCCGTTTTCGCGGCGGCGGGGGCGGGCGGGTGGGGAATCAAAACCTGCGGCGAAGCCGCAACCTTTTTCCCTCCGCCCGTGCCGCCCTCTTTTTACACGAACCTCACCGCCGTGCCGTAGGCGATGACCTCGGCGGCGCCCTGCATGACGGCGGAGGAGGCGTAGCGGATGTTGACGATGGCGTCGGCGCCCAGGGACTCGGCCTCCGCCACCATGCGCTTGGTGGCCAGGGCGCGGGCGTCGTTCATCATCTCGGTGTACGCCTTGAGCTCCCCGCCCACCAGGGTCTTGAAGCTCTGGGAGATGTCCCTCCCGATGTTTTTCGTCTGGATGGTGCTCCCCTTGACAAGGCCCAGCATCTCCAGATTTTTGCCGCTGATGTACTCAGTATTGACTAAGATCATCTTCTTCACCGCTCCTTATTTCTTTGATTCTCTCCACGCACACCCAGGCTGTCAGGGCCGCGAAAGCCAGGGGCACAACGCCCAGCACCACCCGCCAGACGCCCTCCAGCAGTGTGATCAGGAGGATAAAATAAACGATGTAATAGAGGATCACCAAGCCCGCCGCCACGATGGGGCCCACCATTTTTCGCCTGTGCGCTCTCACGGTCCTCCCCTCCCCTTCCGCTTCTTCACCGCCTCCGTCAGGATATACTCGATCTGCCCGTTGATGGAGCGGAAGTCCTCCTCGGCCCAGGCGGCGATCTCCGTCCAGAGGGTGCTGGAAAGGCGCAGGGGCACCTGCTTTTTGGCGCTCTCCTTGGCCTTCAGCTCCCGCTCCAGGGCGTCGATGCGCTCTAAGCGCTCCCGCAGGGCTTTTTCACGGTTCTCGGGGTCCATCAGTAGATGCTCCCGGAGTTGACAATGGGCTGGGCGTCCTTGTTGCCGCACAGGACCACCAGGAGGTTGGACACCATGGCGGCCTTGCGCTCCTCGTCGAGATTGACGACCTCGTCCTCGTTGAGCCGGTCGATGGCCATTTTCACCATGCCCACGGCGCCGTCCACGATCTTCTGCCGCGCGGCGATGATGGCCACGGCCTGCTGGCGCTGGAGCATGGCGGCGGCGATCTCCTCGGCGTAGGCAAGGTGGGTGATGCGGACCTCCTCGATGGCAAGGCCCGCGGCGGTGACGCGCTTTTGCAGCTCCTCGCGCATCATGTCGGCGATCTCAATGGCGGAGCTGCGCAAGGTCTTCTCCTTCACGCCGTCGTCGTCATCGTCGTCGTCAAAGACGTCGTAGGGGTAGAGCCGCGCGATGTTGCGGATGGTGGAGTCGGTCTGGATGTTCAAAAATTCCTGGTAGTTCTCCACCGCGAAAGCCGCCAGCGTCGGGTTCTCCACGTGCCAGATGACCACCGCGCCGATGATGATGGGGTTGCCCAGCACGTCGTTGACCTTCTGGCGGCGGTTGTCCAGGGTCTGGGTCTTGAGGGAAATGCCCTTGCCCACGCCCACGGAGACCACGGCAGTCTTGCCCTCGGCCTGCATCTCCTTGGATTTGGCCTGAGCGGCGCTGAGGGCCGCGTTATAAGTGGGGCTGAAGGAGGTGACGAAGGGGTTTACATAATAAAACCCGCTCTCCTTCACCGTACCGTAGTACTTGCCGAACAGTGTGAAGACCCGGGCCTCGTTGGGCTTCACGATCTTCAAGCCCGCCAGGAGCACGGGGCAGAGAATCCACCCGCACAGGATGCCGGGGATGGCCATGATGAGCCCAATAATTTCTCCCCAGCCCACCAACACGATCCCTACGATGAACAGCGCCGTCCCCGCCAGGAACCCTAAAATGAGCAGGAGCAGCACAAGCCCGCCGGACTTGGGATGGAGCTCTTTTTCTTTGATGTCTGTTTTCACAGGTAACCCTCCCTTATTTTTCGTGATATTAAAATAATATCATTTCAATATGGATTTGTCAAGGAATTTTGACAAAAAAATCCGCCGCGCTTTTCGCGCGGCGGGTCCGTTTTTTGAAAGCCGGTTTACCGTGTATAGAACTCGTACACCGTGGTGGATTTCAGGGTCGCGCCCTGGAGGAAGACGGGGGAGGCGAACTCGGGAAGGTTCACGGCGTTGGGGACGAAGCCCGTCTCCAGGCAAAGGCCGCAGTACGCGCCCAGCTCCCGGCCAAATTTGCCCGTCTCGACCTTCGTGCCGGGGTCGGTGTAGAGCACCATGGCGGGCATGTCGGTGTAGGTCCGCATCCCGCGGCCCACGTTGTAGCTGTAGAGGTCCGCCACGGGCTTGCCGGACTCCTGCTTATCGAGGAGGTAAAATTCGTCGTAGCTCACGGGGCCGTCGCCGAAGTAGTCCCCGCCGTACTTCATGGCCTCGCGGATGCACCGGAGGTACGTAAAGTCCGCCGCCGTGCCCCGCACGGGCACGAGGCCGCCGTCGGGGATGCCCTCCGCGTCCCGGTGGACCCGGTTGGACGCGCCGATCCACAGGTCGTGATCCCGGATGTCGCCGGTGCCGGACAGGTCGAAGTAGGCGTGGTTGGTGGGGTTGAAGATCGTGTCGCCCTGGGCGGTGAACTCATACTCGATGGTCAGGCGCGAAAAATCGTCAAAGCTGTAGCGCACCCTGGCCTGGGCGCCGCACTCGAAGCCCACGGTGGAGTCGTCGAAGTAGTCCAGGACCACGCTCTCGCCCTCGATGTGGCCGGTCCAGAGCTTCTTGCCGTAGTCGTCCCCCGCGCCGTGGAGGAAGTTCTTCCCCTCGTTGCAGACGAGCTTGAATTCCTTCCCCCCGATGGAGAATTTGCCCCGCTTGATGCGGTTGGCCACCCGGCCGATGACGCGCCCGGCCCTGCCGAAGTCCTCGATGCGCTCGCCGCTGGCACACCCCAGGCACACGTCGTCCAGCGCGCCGGTGCGGTCCTGCACCACGACGGAGTGGAGGATCGCGCCGTACTCGATGATCTGGACGTACTCGCCCTTTTTGTTGGCGATGGTGAACCTGCGGACCTCGCGGCCGTCCCGGAGCTTTCCATAGATATCCGATGTGATCATGATGGTCGTCCCTCTCACTAAAACTGTCTCACATGATACTGATTCGCTTTCCAAATCAGTATTATAGCACCGCTTTTGAAAAAATCCACCCCTTTTCCCAACTTTTTATAGAATTTCAAGTTTCGCACGAAAGGCAATGGCTCTGGGGGTGTCGATTCCGTCAAATTTGATAATGTTGGCTCCCCGCTCGCTGTCCGCGCCGGTGACGGTCCCCTCGCCGAAGACGGCGTGGCGGACCCGGACGCCCACGGGAAGGCCCGTGGGGGCCTGTCCGTCGGAAAGCCGCGCCTCCCCGGCGCGGATGTACTCCCTGGCCTCCCGGATGAGCCCCTCCCTGGGAGGCTGGGTGTAGGTGAGGAGCTCCGGCGCGATATCCAGCACGAAGCGGGAGGGATACCGGGGCGAGCCGTCCAGGTTGCGCCCCTCGGCCTCGGTGAGATAGAGCCGCTTTTCCGCCCGCGTCACCGCCACGAAGGCAAGCCTGCGCTCCTCCTCCATCTTGGGCCGGGTGTTGGTCTTCTTGGAGGGGAAGATCCCCTCGTTCATGGCCGCCAGGAAGACGTAAGGGAACTCCAGCCCCTTGGCGGCGTGGACGGTCATGAGCTTCACCTTGTCCCCGCTGTCCCCGGCGTCCTGGTTGGTGAAGAGGGCGATGTGGGCAAGGTAGCTCTCCAGCGTCCCCTCCTCCCCGCCGGTGACCTCGAAGTCGTAGACCGACTGCTTGAGCTCCGCCAGGTTATCCAGGCGCTCCTGGCTTCCCTCGGTCCGCAGCATCCGCTCGTAGCCGGAGTCGTTGAGGATGGCGGACAGCAGCTCCGAGACGGGCCGCGCCCCGCACTGGACGGCGTAGGCGTCGATGAGGGAGACGAACTGCCGCGCCTTCGTGGGCTTGATGAGCTCCTGATCCAGATTGGCCCTCAGCGCGGCGTAGAGGGAGCAGCCGTGCTCGGCGGCGTACTGCCGCAAAAACTCCAGCCGCCGCCGGCCCAGGTCCCGCTTGGGCGTGTTGCACACCCGCAGGAAGGAGAGGTCGTCCTGGTAGGCCGCCATGCGCAGGTAAGAAAGCGCGTCCTTGATCTCCCGCCGGTCGAAAAACTGCACGCCGCTGTAGATGGCATAGGGGATACGGGCCCGCTGGAGGACCTCCTCGATGGGCCGGGTCACGAAATGGGAGCGGTAGAGGACCGCCATGTCCCGGTAGGGCGTGCCCTCCTCCTCGTGGAGCCGCGTCATCTCCCCCGCCATCCAGGCGGCCTCCTCCTCGCTTGTCTTGGCGCAGTGGACCAGCACGCCGGGGCCGGAGGGAAGCGCCGCCGTCAGGTCCTTCTTCACGCGGGCGGTATTTTTGTCGATGAGGGAGTTGGCGCAGGCGAGAATTTCCGGGGTAGAGCGGTAATTTTCCGTCATGAGGACGGTCCGCGCGCCGGGGTATTTCTTGTCGAAGTCCAGGAGATACCGGACGTCCGCGCCCCGCCAGGTGTAGATGGTCTGGTCCGGGTCCCCCACGATGAAGAGGTTCTTGTGGTAGCCCGCCAGCACCTCCATGAGCTCGTACTGGAGGGAGTCGATGTCCTGGAACTCGTCGATCATGATGTACTCAAGCCTCTTTTGCCACTTGAGCCTCAGGTCCCCGTGCTCCCGGAAGATGTAGAGCGTGAACTTGATGAGGTCGTTATAATCCAGGGCGAAGCACTTCTTCTCCTGGTAGAGGTAGCCGTAGAAGATGATGTCCTGGGCGGACGTGGCGGTGTCGTACTTCTCCTTAAGGCCGTCCAGGGAGAGGCTGAGCATGTCCTCGTAGTAGTCCGGGCGCTTGAAGAGCTTCTGGATCTCGATCATGTCCCGGGCATTGGCGAAGGTCATGTCCCGGAGGGTGAGGCCCCGCTCCTCGTAGATGATCTGGAGCATCTGGTTGATGTCCGCGTTGTCCAGCACCAGGAAGCTCTTGGGATACCCCACGGCGCTGATGTCCTCCTGCAGCACCGTGACGCAAAAGCCGTGGAAGGTGCTGATGTGCCCCGTGTCGTCGTCGCCGGTGAGGTTGTGGATGCGCTGGCGCATCTCGGAGGCGGCCTTGTTGGTAAAGGTGACGCACAGGATGTTGGAGGGCAGGATGCCCAGCTCGTTCACCAGATACGCGAATCGGTGGGTCAGGGCTCTCGTCTTCCCGGACCCCGCCCCGGCGATGACCCGCACCGGCCCCTCCGTCGCCGTCACCGCCTCCCGCTGCGCCCGGTTCAGGCCCGCCAAAAGCTCGGACATATCCCCACCTCCGTTTTTATCCATTATATCACAAGGGCCCGACGGATTCAAATAAATTTCACCCTTGTATTTTCCTGTCTTTTCGTGTATAGTGAAGAAAAGAGAGGGGGCTTTCCCATGAAAAGCAAGCTTTCATCCCGCCGGGGCTGGGCCGGGTGGCTCATCATCGCCCTTGTGCTCGCCCTCGCCGTGACGGTGGGCGTGTTCATCACCCTCACCCACCGGGACAAGGAGCGTGAGCGCGACCGGGCCGTGAAATACGTGACGACCCTTGTGACCGAGGAGACCCAGGGCTATGTCCCCACGGTGGAGACGGAGGTCCTCCACGATTACGGCGAACACGTCCTCCTGGTCGCCAGATACAAGCTGGAAGCTGAGGACCGGGAGACGATATCCGGCAGTTACCTTCTGGATATCTCCGACCTGAGCCAGCAGATCTACCACATCTCCGAGGAGTACCCCTACGACCACGACTTCACCGAGCTCCTCCACCTCCAGGCCCGCGAGTGGGGCATCATCTGATGAATAATCGCCTCTCCCGGCACATACAGTTTACTGTTCAGTGCATTTTCGGGAGTGGTGAACTTGAGATCAAACATCGAGGACCGGGCCGTCGAGCTGGCCCACTACATCATAGACACCCGCGCCACCGTCCGCGCCGCCGCCAAACACTTCGGCGTGTCCAAAAGCACCGTCCACAAGGACCTCAGCGAGCGCCTGGAGCGCGTGGATGACACACTGTACCAACAGGTAAAGTCCGTCCTGGACTTCAACAAATCCCAACGCCACATCCGCGGCGGCCTGGCCACAAGGAAGAAATACAAGGGGCAGTAAAAAGCCCTCTACTCGACTACGACAGAAAGAAGCCCGCCAACAAAACGCGAGCCCAGTGCAGCGGGTCGCGTTTTGAACGTCGGAGCAAAGTCAGCGAGCGAAAAAAGAGGCGGGAGCCATTGGCTCCCGCCTCTTTTTGAGCCATCGCGACTTTCGCGACGACGTGGTGACCTGGCCGGGATTCGAACCCGGGACACCCTGCTTAAAAGGCAGGTGCTCTGCCTGCTGAGCTACCAAGTCAAGACTATATTTCTCCGGGGTCCCCGCGCAATCAAAGATTGCGCGGGGAGAGGACTGCGCCCGCAGGCGCGTTTCGGAGGCCAACCGCCGCGCAGCGGCGGCTCTTAGGCCGGAGATGAGCGAACCCAGCGCCTGAGGGCGACCGAAGGGAGCCCGAGGTAAAGCGGGTTCAGCGACGACGACGTGGCAGGGATGGCGGGACTCGAACCCACGAATGCAGGAGTCAAAGTCCTGTGCCTTACCGCTTGGCGACATCCCTACTTGGCTTTATGTGGCGCTGACGCCATCAGATTTGGTGGCGTCAGCGCGTGGGGTGGGAGAAGGGACTCGAACCCTCGACACCCGGAACCACAATCCGGTGCTCTAACCAACTGAGCTACACCCACCATATTTATTTTTGGGGCCCCCGCACGATTGAAAATCGTGTGGGGAGAGGAGTAACGCGACTTCCGCGACGACGTTGGCACGCCAAGAGGGACTCGAACCCCCGGCCTACTGCTTAGAAGGCAGTTGCTCTATCCTGCTGAGCTATTGGCGCGTGTAGTTTCCGCCCTTTCATGCTGGAGCGGGTGATGGGAATCGAACCCACGTCCCCAGCTTGGAAGGCTGGTGCACTAGCCGTTGTGCTACACCCGCGAATCCATTACTCAACACGGCTTAAAGATAATACCATATATCCCGGTGCTTGTCAAATGTTTTTTTCAAAAAACGAAAAAAGGCGGGGACGGGCGGGTTTAGAACCCGCCCCTACTTGAATTGCCTCCAATCAACGCCGTAGGGGTCGCCGTCCCCGGCGACCCGCGTTTCGATGACCTCCGGTGTCAATTTGAAGGGATTTCGCCCCATCTTGACTTTGGGGACGTGTCAATAAATGAAGGAAGGGCCGCCGGGGACGGCGGCCCCTACAAGAGGTCCCACAAAAACGCGGCCCCGAGATCTCGGGGCCGCTTGGCCGCTTTTATGACGCGGCTTTCACACACTGGATGCGGAAGTCGTAGCTGACGCCGTCGACGGAGGCGGTGACGTGGACGTAGCCCTTGGCGCCGACGCAGGTGATCTTGACCTTGAGGCCCGTTTCATCCAGCTCCACGATCTCCAGGGCGTCCTCGGTGTCACACCTCCAGGTCACCTTGCCGGTGACGGTGGAGGGGGTGACCTTGGCGGTGTAGGTGACCTTCTCGCCGACCTTAAGGGTGTTGTCCGTGATGGGCTTGCCCTTGGAATACTGGCTGGAGACCTCGATGGCGGAGGCCACGGCTGTGCCGCCGGGATTCGTGGTGGGCGGCGTAGTGCCGGAATTGTCGCCGACGGTGACGGGGATGTCCACCTTGGCGTCGCCCACCGTAACGGTGACGGCGGCGGTGCCGTCGGCCACGGCGGTGAGCTTGGCGGTCATGCCGGTCTCGTCGGCCTCCACCTTGACGATAGCTTCGTCGCTGGTGGTCCAGACGGGCTTATCGGTGACGGTATCGGGAGTGACGGTGACGGTGAGCTGGACCTCGTCCCCGGCCTTGGCGGTAACGGAGGAGGCGGCGGAGCCGTCGGAGAGCGTCACGGCGAGCTGGGTGCCCGCGGGGTTGGTGCTGGGATCGGAGTTGCCGGGCAGGTCGTTCACGCCGTCCGACGTGTTGGGCTTGCCGCGGGACTGCTCGGGGTCGTCGGTGGAGCCGGTGACCAGAATGACGACCACGGCGGCGATAAGCACCACGATGAGCAGGATGCCGATGATGAGCTTCCAGGTGGCGTTGTCGCCGTCGGAGACTCTCTTTCCCTTTTTATGTCTGTGCGCCCCGCAATATGGGCAGCGGCTGCGAAGTCCGGAATATGTCCTGTCGCAACGGCCGCATTTGACCTGAGGTATCAGTGACACGTTTATCCCTCCCGTATAGGCTCTTGTATCTGGGTTGGCGATAGGATGACCCTAATTTACATAATATTTTACCCTATTCTTTCCGTTTCGTCAAGAGCGCAATGAAAAATATTATGAAAAAGTTCTCAGTCCCTCAGGACCTCGTCCAGGAAGCCCGTGAGCTCCCGCTGGCACCGGGGCATATCCACCACGTAGCTCAGGCCGTGGTCCGCGCCGGGGACGGTGACGAGGCGCTTGGGACCGGCATAGGCGTCGAAATTGGCCCGCCCCATGGCGCAGGGAACGAAGGTGTCGCCCTCGCCGTGGATGAAAAGGGCGGGCGCCGACGCCCTGGCCGCCGCCTCCCTAGCCGAGCACGCCTCGCAGTCGAAGCCGCCGAACATGAGCCCCGCCAGCCGCACCAGCGGATAGAGGACCTTCGCCGGCAGGCGCCAGCTTTTGATGACGCAGGTGATGATCTCTTTGGGGGAGGTATAGCCGCAGTCGGCGATGAGCCCCCGGACGCTCTCGGGGAACCCCTCCCCCGCCGCCATGACCACGGTGGAGGCCCCCATACTGAGCCCCTCCACAATGATCTTCTCGCCGGGGAAGCGCTTTTCCACGTAGTTGACCCAATCGAGGAGGTCCCAGCGCTCCCGGATGCCGAAGGTCATGACATGGCCCCCGCTTTTGCCGTGGGCCCGCTGGTCAACAAGGAGCATGGCGAAGCCCTGGTTGTGGACGTACTCCGAGGAGCAGGAAAAATCGTTCTCCGCCATGGACCGGTAGCCGTGCATCATGATGACGACGCCCCGGCGGTCCTCCTTATCGTAAAACCGCCCGAAAAGCCGCGTCCCGTCCCGCCCGCGGATAACCACGTTCTCGTGGGGCGTCTCCACCACGTAGCGCTTCCCGGCAAGGATCAGGTCCGCGTAAGGCCGCAGCTCCTTTTTGAGGGCAAAATCGTGCCGCGTGAAGTCCGCGTCCGTGTGCCCCCCAAAGGCGGCGGCGAAGAAAAAGAGCTCCAGCAGTAAAAACCCCAGGTCCAAAACAAGCAGGATGATGAGGATGGCGGTCATGGAAACACCTCCGGAAAGCTTTTTATTTCTCCACATCCTTCACCGGCACGGTGACATCCAACCCCTTGAAGCCCTCGCCGATGACCTCGTTGGCGTGGAGCATGACGGCGAAGGAGCCGGGGGCGTGGTCGTGGATGAGGTCCTTGACCTCGTAGATCTGCTTGGGGCTGACGGCCACCATGAGCATATTGCGCTCCCGGCGCTGGTACATCCCCACGGCGGGGATCATGGTGACGCCGCGGTCCAGCTTTTCCATGATGATGCCCGAGAGCTTATCCGCCGTTTCGGCGTCTGGGGTGATGATCTCAAAGACCACGGCCTTATTAAAGCCGTGGATGACCTTGTCCATGGTGAAGGAGCACACGGCGATGGCCCCGCCGGCGTAGATGCCGGACTCGATGTCCCCGAAGGCGAAGACGGAGGCCAGCACCACCACGGCGTCGCACAAAAAGACGAAGGTCCCCAGGGAGACGTGGCGGAATTTGGTGACGAGGAGCCTCGCCAAAAGGTCCGTGCCGCTCCCGGCCACGTAGCCCCGGACCAATATGGCCCCGGCCACGCCGTAGAGGGCCCCGCCGCAAATGGCGGCCAGGAGCCGGTTTTCCGTGAGGTTGGGCAAAAACGCCAGAAGGTCGGCAAGGCCGGAGAAGGCCACGGTGGACAGCAGGGCCGACAGCGTATACGCCCAGCCCTGGACAAAGTAGGACCAGATAAACACCGGGATGGAGATGACGAACACCACAAAGCCCACGCTGAGGGACGGGACCAGGGCGTTGACGATGACGCCCACGCCCCCGAAGCCCCCGGCGGCAATGGCGTTGCCCGTGAAAAAGCAGTCCAGCGCCAGCGCCAGCCCCAGGTTGCCCACCAGGATATAGAGCAGCGATTTCAGAGAAACGCTCTTTTGCTTCATACGTCCTCCCAACGGTCAAAACGCCCGGAAGATCCAGGACACGCCATAGAGCACCAGCCCCAGCGCCACGTAGAAGGCGAAGGCCAGGGAGACGTTTTTGATCCAGTTTTTCCATCCCTGCACATCCAGGTCCATGAAGACGTAGGGGTAGCGGTAGACGCCGCTCTTGGGCTCCGGCCCTAAGAACATGGCACGGCCCATGGCGTAGCCCAGATAGAGCACGGGGATGACGAGCCAGGCGATGACGGCCAGGAACGGCACCTCCTTATCCGCGCACACCAGCCACTGCAAGACCGTCAGGAGCGGCACCACGTAGTGGACGGTGAGGTTTTGGTAGGTGTAGTACTCCCCCTTGAACTTCTCCATGTCCCGCTTTTTGAAGTCCGGCACCAGAAGGAAGTGGTACACCAGATGCGTCACCCAGATCATCAGCGTCAGGGCGTAGCGCACCCCGGCTCCGGCGAGCTTGTCGTAAAAGCTCCCGCCGGTCAGCGTGCCGACAAAGAGCATCGCCTGCCAGAGGCCGATGATGAGGTTCGATAGATTTGTGTAGTAGGAAAAGGTCCCCAGCCTGTAGCGCCCCTTGTGGAGCTCCGCCTGCATGAAGACGCCCGACAGCGCCAGAAGCGCTAAAAGCAGCGAGGAGACGATCTCAAAAATGTGTACCATGATGTGTACCTCCCGTCGTATTCTCTTACTCTTAGAATAAATCCTCCCGCCAGAATTTGCAAGATTTTTTTACTGATTCTTAACAACACAGGCCCCTGTTGTGATATAATAAGAGAAGAGACGACAAAATTCGAGGTGCGTTTATGGCCTTCATCGAGTTTCACGACGTAAAAAAAGTCTACCGCTCCGGCGAGGTCCGGATAGAGGCCCTGCGGGGCATGAGCTTTGAGGTGGAGCGGGGGGAGATCTGCGTCATCGTGGGCCCCTCCGGCGCGGGGAAGACCACCCTCCTCAACATCCTGGGCGGCATGGACAGCCTCACCGAGGGGCGCATCATCCTGGACGGGGAGGACATCTCCGCCTACTCCCCCAGGAAGCTCATCGGCTACCGCCGGCGGGACGTGGGCTTCGTCTTCCAGTTTTATAACCTCATCGAGAACCTGACGGCGCTGGAGAACGTGGAGCTGGCCTCCCAGATCTGCCCCGCGCCTCTGGACGCCGCCGAGACCTTGCGGGCGGTGGGCCTGGGGGAGCGGCTGGGCAACTTCCCCTCCCAGCTGTCCGGCGGGGAACAGCAGCGGGTCGCCATCGCCAGGGCCCTTGCCAAGAACCCCAAGCTCCTTCTCTGCGACGAGCCCACCGGGGCGCTGGACTACAACACCGGCAAGCAGATTTTACAGCTTCTGGAGGACACCAGCCGCAAGAGCGGCATGACCGTCCTCATCATCACCCACAATTCCGCCCTCACCGCCATGGCCGACCGGGTCATCACCGTCCGCAGCGGCCAGGCGCGGGATATGCGCCTCAACCCCCACCCCACCCCCATCTCCCAGATCGAGTGGTGAGCCATGAAAGCACTTTCGAAAAACACCTACCGGGAAATTCTGCGCTCGCCGGGGCGGTTTTTGGCGATCCTCGCCATCATCGTCCTGGGGAGCGGCTTTTTCGTGGGCCTGCGCGTCTCCCAGAAGGCCATGAAGGAGACGGCCAATACCTATCTTGATAAAACCGCCTTTTACGACTTCTCTATAGTCACCACTCTGGGCCTCACCCATGAGGACGTGGAGGCCCTGGCCGCCGACCCACAGGTCCTGGACGCCGAGGGGAGCTTTGAGACGGACGCGCTGGTGAATCTCGGCGGGAGCACGGACCAGGTCTTCGCCTTCCACTCCCTGCCGGAGCGGGTGAACCTCCCCGACCTGGTGGCAGGCCGCCTGCCCGAGGCCCCTGATGAGTGCCTTGCCGACTCCTGGACCAATCTTTCCGTGGGCGACCGGGTCACCGTCTCCGGGGAGAACGAGGAGGACACCCTTTCCCTCTTCGCCGTCCGGGAATTTACCGTGGTGGGCGTCGCCACCTCGCCGCTCTACCTCAATTTTGAGCGGGGCAGTACCTCCCTGGGCGCCGGGACCGTCACGGCCTTCTGCTACGTGCCCCCGGGGGCCTTTGACGCGGACTATTTCACCGCCGTCTATCTGCGCGTCCCCGATATGCCGGCGGCCTACGATGACGATTACGAAGGCCGCGCCGAGGCGCTGGAGGACCACTTTACGGACCTCGCCAACCAGCGCGCTCAGGCCCGGTATGACCGTTTAGTGGCGGAGGCCGAAAAGGAGCTTGCCGACGGGCAGAAGGAATATGACGACGCCTATAATGAGTACATAACCCAGCGCGCCGACGCCGAAAAGGAGCTTTCCGACGCCAAAGCCGAGCTCACTGACGCCAAGCGTGAGCTGGACGACGCCGCCCAAAAGATCGCCGACGGCCAAACAGAATACGCCGACGGCCAAAAGGAGCTTGCGGACAGCGAGGGCAGGCTTGCCGACGCCAAAGCCGAGCTTGACGACGCCAAGGCGCAGCTGGACGACGCCGCCCGGGAGATCGCCGACGGGCGAAAGGCCTACGACGAGGGCGTCGCGGCTTTTGAAACGGAGCGCTGTGAGGCCGAACAGGAGCTTGCCGACGCCAAAGCCGAGCTTGACGACGCCCTCCGGGAGCTCACCGACGGCGAGGCGGCCTATGAGGACAACCGCAAGCTCTACGAGAACGGCGAGGCGCGGTACGCCCAGGGCGCGGCGGAGCTGGAGGCCAACCGGAAGACGCTGGAGGACGGCGAGGCACAATACACATCGGGCCTTGCAACCTACAACGCCTACGCCTCCGCTTTACGCAAAAACGAGGCCGATTATGAGGCGGGACTTCAAACGCTGGAGGCCGGGAAGACCCAGTTAAAGCAGGGCCTCAATAACCCCCTGCTCTTCACCTTCCCCGCCATCCGGGATACATACGCCTCCGCCGACGAGCTCTACGACGCCCTCATGGCCGGCGCGGTGGACCAGGCGACCCTGGAGCTCCTGGATACCCTGGCCGCCATGATGTCCTCTGAGCTCACGGTCACCGAGGCCGTGGCCGCCATTCAGGACGGCGAGGCCACCCTGGCCGCCGCCAAATCCCAGCTGGACAGCGCCCGGGCGCAGCTGAACGCGTCTTGGAGCACCCTGGCCGCCTCCCGCCGGGAGCTGGACGAGGGCTGGCAGGCGCTTGCCGAGGGCGAGGAAGCTTTAGCCGAGTCCCGCGCGGAGCTGGACGACGCCAAGGCCCAGCTGGACGAGGGCCGCGCGGAGCTGGACGCCGGCTGGGCGGACTATCAGGAGGGGCTTTCCGCATATGACGCCGCCCGGACGGCATTTGACGAGGCCGTCCGGACCTCGCAGGCCGAGCTGGACGACGCCCTTATAAAGCTCCGGGACGCCGAAGCGCAGTACGCCGACGGTCAGGCCGGCTACGAAGACGGCCTCCGGGCCTATGAGGACGGCCTGCGCGAATTTCAGGACGGCAAGGCCGCTCTGGAGGAGGCCGCGCGGGAGCTTGAAGACGCGAAGGCCCAGTACGCCGACGGGCTTCAGGAATACGAGGACGGCCTGCGGGAATACGAGGACGCCCGCGCCGAGGCCGACCGGGAATTTGCCGACGCCGAGGCCCAGCTTGCCGACGCCCAGGCCGAGCTTGACGACGCCCGGGCCGCCATCGACGAGCTGGAGGTCCCCGACGCCTACCTCATGAGCCGGCGGACAAATCTGGGCTACGTGTGCTTTGAAAACGACACCTCCATCGTCCGAAGCATCTCCTCCGTCTTCCCCGTGTTCTTCTTCCTGGTGGCGGCGCTCATCTGCGTCACCACCGTCTCCCGGATGGTGGAGGAACAGCGCTCCCAGTTGGGGGTGCTCATGGCCCTGGGCTACTCCCGGATGAAGGTCATGGGCAAGTTCCTCATCTATGCCGGCACGGCCACGGTCATCGGGTGCGTCTCCGGGATCCTCCTGGGCTCCTGGCTCATCCCTCTGGTGGTCTGGCAGGCGTACCACATCATGTATACCTTCTCGGACGCTATTGAGTTTACCTTCGACCTCCCCCTCTCCGCCGTGACCTTCGCCCTGTATCTCGCGGCCATGATGGCGGTGACGTGGCTTTCCTGCCGGAAGGAGGTGGGGGACGTCCCCGCCAACGTCATCCGCCCCAAGCCCCCCAAGGCCGGCAAGCGGGTCCTCTTAGAGCGCGTCCCCTTCCTCTGGAACCGCCTCAGCTTCCTTTGGAAGGTGACGGTGCGCAACATTTTCCGCTACAAGCTGCGGGTCGCCATGATGGTTTTAGGCGTGGCGGGCTGTACCGCCCTGATGCTCACGGGCATGGGCATCAACGACTCCATCAAAAATGTGGTGGACTACCAGTTTACGGAGATCAGCCTCTACGACTACACCGTCACCTTCGCAGATCCCCTGACTGAGGCCGACCGGGAGGCGTTCATGGCGGACACCGCAAAATTCGTCGGGGACGCCCTCTTCCTCCACGAGACCACCGTCACCGCCGTGGCGGGGCGGGAGGAGAAGGAGGTACAGCTCTCCGCCGTGGACGCCGCCGAGGCGGAGAACGTCCCGGCGTTCATGGACTTCCACGACGGCGCCAGGGCCCTCCCCTTCCCCCAAAAGGACGAGGCGCTTTTGAATTCCGCCCTGGCCGAGACGCTGGGCGTGAAGGCCGGCGACCGTCTGGTCCTGCGCCTGGAGGACGGGCCGGAGGTGTCCGTCACCGTCTCCGGCGTCTTCGATAACTACATCTACAACACCGTCTACATCCGCGCGGACACCCTCCCCGGGACGCCGGAATTAAACTACGCCCTGGCCCTCAAGGCCGAGGGGGCCGACACCGGCGAGGCCCTGGCGGCGATCCTGGGCCGGGACAACGTCCTGGCCGCCTCCTCCAGCCAGGATATGCGCAACCGCATCGGCAATATGATGGAAAGCCTCATCTACATCGTCCTCCTCACCGTCATCTGCGCCGCCGCCCTGGCCTTCGTGGTCATCTACAACCTCACCAACATCAACATCCAGGAGCGCCTCCGGGAGATCGCCACCGTGAAGGTCCTGGGCTTCTACGACTTCGAGTCCGCCCTCTATGTCCTCCGGGAAAACCTCCTCCTCACCCTCCTGGGCGCCGCCGCCGGCATCCCCTTAGGCCTGGCCCTCAACGCCTTTGTGGTGGGGCAAATAGAGCTCGACATGATCCACTTCACCCCCCGCGTGGCCCCCATAAGCTACCTTTCCAGCACCGCCCTCACCATCCTCTTCTCCCTCCTCGTCGACCTCTTCATGCTCCGCCGCCTGAGCTCCATCGACCCCGCCGCCGCGCTGAAGGCGGCGGAGTAACCGGCATTTTTCGTTTTATCGGAACCGTTCCGTCCCGCAACGTGGCACAGGCGGGTTTAGAACCCGCCCCTACAGGAAATTTGGAAGGTTATACCATATAAATGACGCCAGAGGTCATCGAAACGCGGGCGGCCAAGAGAGGCCGCCCCTACGGCGTTTAACGGGGGGGCAATCCGAAACTTGTAACGTGGGCCGCTGTGGGCAGCGGCCCGTACGGCGTTGATCGAACGCAATTTAAACTGTAGGGGCGGGTTCCAAACCCGCCCGTTAACCTCCCCCCTGGGGGAGGTGGCGCGAAGCGCCGGAAGGGCCGTCCCCGCCGCAGCGGATAATCCAAATCCGCGGCGAAGCCGCAACCTTTTTCGCCCCCTCCTCGTAGGAGGGGGCAGGGGGGAAGCGAAGGTGGGATGACAGAGCCGTCCCGATGACCCGTAGGTTATGACCACCGCCGTAGGGGTCGCCGTCCTCGGCGACCCGCCCTTCGTCCATTGGCCCGCCCCGACCACCGCCGTACGGGCCGCATCTCCGCGCTAAGAGCCGCCGCTTCGCGGCGGTTGCGCTACGAAACGCGCCTGCGGGCGCAGGCCCACGGCGGCCCTTGCCCCGGTTGACCACCATTTTTCGTTTTATCGGAACCGTTTCCGTCACGCAACGTGGCACGGGCGGGTTTAGAACCCGCCCCTACAGGAAATTTGGAAGGTTATACCATATAAATGACGCCAGAGGTCATCGAAACGCGGGCGGCCAAGAGAGGCCGCCCCTACGGCGTTTAACGGGGGGGCAATCCGAAACTTGTAACGTGGGCCGCTGTGGGCAGCGGCCCGTACGGCGTTGATCGAACGCAATTTAAACTGTAGGGGCGGGTTCCAAACCCGCCCGTTAACCTCCCCCCTGGGGGAGGTGGCGCGAAGCGCCGGAAGGGCCGTCCCCGCCGCAGCGGATAATCCAAATCCGCGGCGAAGCCGCAACCTTTTTCGCCCCCTCCTCGTAGGAGGGGGCAGGGGGGAAGCGAAGGTGGGATGACAGAGCCGTCCCGATGACCCGTAGGTTATGACCACCGCCGTAGGGGTCGCCGTCTCGGCGACCCGCCCTTCGTCTATTGACCCGCCCCGACCACCGCCGCAACCCGTGACAGCAACAAAAAAGATTCGGAAATGTCCGCGGACATTTCCGAATCTTTTTTTGCGCGTTCTCTTTTGGCAGGGAAATGGCAAAGCCATTTCACGCCGGTTTTGTTACGCCTGCTGCTCCTTCATCTTGGCGAAGCACTCGCTGCAGTAAACGGGCCGATCGGACTTGGGCTCGAAGGGGACCTTAGCCTCGCCGCCGCACATAGCGCAGGTGGCGGTGAAATACTCACGGGGGCCGCGGGCAGCGTTCTTGCGCGCGTCACGGCAGGCCTTGCAGCGCTGGGGCTCGTTCTGGAAGCCGCGCTCAGCGTAGAACTCCTGCTCACCGGCGGTAAAGACGAATTCCTTGCCGCACTCTTTGCATACCAATGTCTTGTCTTCGTACATGTTTCTTTGGACCTTCCTTTTGACAAATCTGCCCTGTGGGCTATATTTGCGTCAGCTTAAAGCTGTTAACGCCAGATAGAGACTGCCGCCAGCTTTCGCCTGATACGCTGGACGGCGTTATCAACGGATTTTACACTTATGCCGCATTTTTCGGCTATATCCGTGTAGGAGAGCCCCTCCAGATATTGATCCAGCACCTGACGCTCTAACTTGGATAAGCCGGTGTCCAGAGCGGATTGAAGCTCCTCCGTCAATTCCCTGGTGATAACCATTTCTTCGGGATCTCGCAAATTGCCTTGGGACAGGATCTGTCTTTCGTCGAACTGCGGGGATTCAAATGAGATGGAATCGTTTAAGGGTTTGTGCTTGAAGCGGGCGGCGGTGCGCACGGCTGTCACGAGCCGAGTGTTGATGCACCGCTCCGCGTAGGTCTTGAAGGTTACGTCTTTCGCGGGGTCGAAATGCCGGAGAGCGGAGAGCAGGCCAAACATGCCCTCCTGAATGAGGTCCTCACTGTCCCCCCCGGCCAGAAAAAAGGGCCTGGCGCACATGCGCACGGTGACGGTGTAGCGGTTTACAAGTTGTTCCTCGGCCACGGTATCGCCCGCCGCGGCCCTCTGCCATAGCTGTTCGTCTGTCATGCTGTTGTCACGCCGGTCACATAGCTGACAGGCGGCGCGGTCCCCTTTCGTCAGCTATGCCAATTTTTCACTGTTAGGAATACACACATTATAAGAATTGATGCAATCTTTGTCAAGCTATTTTGCTGAAATTTTTTAAAATTTCGTGAATTTTTTCGTTTTTTCACATAGGGAGGGACGTCTGGCCCCCCAGATCGGGGGTATTTCCGGCGAAGGGGATCCCCAGATGCTCATAGGCGCGGCGGGTGACGCACCGCCCGCGGGGGGTGCGGGTGAGGAAGCCCTGCTGGAGAAGGTACGGCTCGTACACGTCCTCGATGGTGACGGACTCCTCGTTGATGGTGGCGGCGATGGTGTCCAGGCCCACGGGGCCGCCGCCGTAATTTTCGATGATGCTCATGAGGAGCCGCCGGTCGATGGCGTCAAGGCCGGACTTGTCGATGTCCAGAAGCCGCAGGGCCTTGTCCGCCAGGTCCTTCGTGATGACGCCGTCGCCGTAGACCTCCGCGAAGTCCCGCACCCGGCGCAAAAGCCGGTTGGCGATGCGCGGCGTGCCCCGGGAGCGTGAGGCGATCTCCAGCGCCCCGTCGGGCTCGATCTCCACGTTCAAGATCTCGGCGGAGCGGCAGATGATCCGTCTTAGCTCCTCGGGCTTATAGAGCTCCAGCTTCAGGTCGATGCCGAACCTGTCCCGCAGGGGCGAGGACAACTGTCCGGAGCGGGTGGTGGCGCCCACCAGGGTGAAGTGCTTCAGGTCGATGCAGATGCTGCTGGCCGCCGGGCCCTGGCCGATGATGATGTCGATCTGCCGGTCCTCCATGGCCGGGTACAGGATCTCCTCCACGGACCGGTTGAGACGGTGGATCTCGTCGATAAAGAGGACGTCGTTCTCCTCCAGGTTCGTCAAGAGCGCCGCCAGGTCCCGGGGCTTTTCAATGGCGGGGCCGGAGGTCTTGCGCAGGGTGGAACCCATTTCATTGGCGATGATGGCCGCCAGGGTCGTCTTCCCCAGCCCCGGAGGGCCGTGGAGGATCACATGGTCCAGGGGCTCGCCCCGCCGTTTGGCGCTCTCGATGAAGACGCTCAGGTTCTGCTTGGCCTTCTCCTGCCCGATGTACTCCCGCAGCGTCCTGGGCCGCAGAGACCCCTCCGCGTCGTCCTCGGGGATGTATTTGGTTGACATAATGTTATCCGTGCCGGAATCCAGGGTGTCCTTGGAATAGTCGATCATCCCGCCGCCTCCTTACTTCAACGAGCCCTTGAGGACGACCTTGACGGCCTCCTCCACGCTCATGGCCTCGATGTCCAATCCATGGAGGGCGGCGGTGATCTCCTGGGGGGTGTAACCCAGGACCGTGAGGGCCCCGGTGATGTCGGTGAGCTTCTTCCCCGGCACGCCGGCGGGGACGGCGGCCGCTCCCTTGCCCGTGCCGGACAGAGTGGGCATGTCCTTGGCTATTTTGTCCCGGAGCTCCAGGATGATGCGCTGGGCGCCGCGCTTGCCCACGCCGGGGGCGGCGGTGAGCATCTTCTCGTTCTCCGTCACCACCGCCATGGCCAGGGACTCCGGGGTGCAGACGGACAGGACGCTCAGCGCCACCCGAGGCCCCACGCCGGAGACGGACAGCAGGAGCTCAAAGCACCGCTTCTCCGCCTGCTCTGAAAAACCGTAGAGGTCCAGGGCGTTCTCCGCCACGTTCATATAGGTATAGAGCCGCGCCCGCTCCCCCGACCGCAGGCGCGCCAGGGTGTTGGTCGAGACGTTCAGCGCGAACCCCACGCCGCCGGCGTCGATGACCGCCAGGTTCTTGTCGAGATGGGCCACCTTGCCCTCTATATAGTAGAACATTCGCTTCTTCCCCCTTCGTATGTGAGCAGCGACCCGGCGAACCGGGCGTGGCAGATGGCCAGCGCCAGCGCGTCCGAGGCGTCGTCGGGCTTTGCCGGGGCCTTGAGCTTCAAAAGCCGGCGGACCATCTCCATCATCTGCTTCTTGTCCGCCCTGCCGTAGCCGGTGATGGCCTGTTTGACCTGCAGGGGCGTATATTCGTACATGGGCACGTTCTTCTCGTATCCCGCCAGGACTATGACGCCCCGGCCGTGGGCCACGTCGATGCCCGTGGTGATGTTGGTGTTGAAAAAGAGCTCCTCGATGGAAATGGCGTCGGGCTTGAACGTGTCGATGAGCTCCAGCATATCCTGATGGATCTGGAAAAGCCGGGACGACAGGGGCGTATGGGCCGGCGTGGTGATGGCCCCGCAGGTGAGAAAGCGCGACGCCGCCCCCGCCTGCTCGATGACCCCGAAGCCCACCGTGGCCACGCCGGGGTCGATGCCCAGGATCACAGACAAGCGCCCATCCCCTTTTCTCAAAAGACATTTTAACTCATATATTGTACCACAGGCCGGCGAGATGCGCAACATCTTCACACATTTTATTTCCCGCGGCATAGACTGTAATGAAAATACGCGCCGGAACCGGCGCGAGAGGAGGAATTTTACCATGTCTTCAAGGATCGCACCGGGTCCCGTGCCCAGTGACGTCACCGTCCGGGAGGCCGTATGCGTACATACGAGCAAGATATACGACTCCTGCAAGGATAAGGACTGCCTGAGAGATCTGCGGGTGTACCTCACCGCCAACTCCCAGGCCAACCTGGACAACGGCCTCAACGTCCGGGCCCGTTCCGCCGAGCTTCTCTGGGCCAGCCCCATGGTGGAGCCGGTGAACTTCAGCCGGGGGTACTACACCGTGGACATCCGCTTCTACTACAAGATCCGGGCCGACGTGTGCATGTCCAGCGGCCTCATCGCCCCCATCGAGGGCCTTGCCAGCTTCACCAAGCGCGTCCTGCTCTTCGGCAGCGAGGGCAGCGCCAAGATCTTCACCTCCGACCTGGGCCCCAGCTGCGTGGACCGCAGCGTCATCGACAGCACCAACCTGCCGAGGGCCGTGGTCGAGGCCGTGGACCCCATCATCCTGAGCCTGGACGCGGTGGACAGCTGCGCCGAGGATACGCCGGAGCCGCTGGAGCTGCCGCCCTATATCCTGGAGCTCTTCGACTCCCCCATCGTCTCCGGCGGCGCGGGACGCCAGATCCTCGCCACCCTGGGCCAGTTCACCATCGTCCGCCTGGAGCGGGATTCCCAGCTTTTGATCCCCGTCTACGACTACTGCGTCCCGGAAAAGGAGTGCCGCGGCGCCCAATCCGACGACCCCTGCACCCTCTTCAACCGCATCGACTTCCCCGTCAACGAGTTCTTCCCCCCTGACTCCCTCTGCGACGCCCAGGAGTACGAGGATCTCCTGCCGGAGGGGGATTGACCCGAAAACCGAAGACCGCTGTTTCCTTCCCTCCCCGCGAGGGAAGGTTTTTTCTCCCCTTCGCCGCGGCGATCGCTCTTGACGACTAATGACGATAGGATTATAATATCAGTGCAATAGCCGCTTTTTTAAAAGAGGACGCGCGGGTTTGTGACCGCGCTCCGGTCAGGAGGTACATATGAAAAAGGTCATCGCGTGGATCTTGGCTTTCTCCCTGGCGCTGTCTCTCGCGTCATGCGGGGGCGAAAAAAAGGCGGGCGGGCCGGCGGAGGAGGACGCTTCTCCCACGGACACCGGCGCGTCCGACCCCTCCGAGGGCCCCGGCGAGCCCGATGAGCCCGGTGAGCCCGGTGAGCCTGATAAAACTGACGTACCCGATGCGCCCGACGAGCCGGCCTTTGACAGCGCCGCGGCCGCGGCGGCACGGCAGGCGCGGGTGGACTATCTCACGGACCTGACGGTCACGCTTCTCATGGAGCGGGACGAGTGTGTCGAGGAGTTGAAAAGCTCCATGGCGATCACCCTCAACGGCTTTTTCCGGGAATTCGGCGCGCAGGAGTTCGCCCTGCCGGAGAAGACCGACGTGGGCCGGGAATTTTTTGAGGGCGCGGTCTCGAAGCTGGTGGGCGAGCTGGAGATCCCGGGAACGGACCTTCTGAGCGATATTTATCAAAACGTGTCGGAAGGCGGCGGGGACCTTGCGCAGGCGGTGACCTCCTCCGCCCTGGAGGCGGTGGGCGGCAAGGTCACGGAGGAGATCCGCGGGGCGGTCCTGGAGCTCACCGGGCTTGACTCCCTGGTGTCCGCCGCCGAATCCATTCAAAACGGCATGACGCTTTTGGAGAGCATCATCGACGGCACGCCCGATTATGCCCTGGCGCTGACGCTCAGGGACGCCAAGGGGTACGCCGACACCGTCGCCGCCTTTCTCTCCGGCGGCGCGACGGACACCGAGACCATGCGCTCGGCTCTGCGGGCCTATTTGAGCTTTTCCGGCTTCGAGCAGGCGGCGACGGACCTCAGGGATTCCAACGGCCTCACCGCCGTGGGGCGCGCGCCCATCAGCGGCTTCCTCGCCCGCGCCGAGGCGCTGGACAGGGCCATCGGCATCTGCGCACTCCTCCTCTCCCGTGAGACCGGCGATCCCGCCGCGCCGCCGGACCACGAGGCGCTTGCCGCCGCTTACAGTGACCTTGCCGGGCGGATGCGGGAGCTTCGCTCCTCCGTCCCCGTGGGCTCCATGGTGGAGTTCGTCCTGCCGCCGAACTACGACAGGCCCTGCCTTGTCTCCCTTCAGCGCGGTACCACCGCCGCGGGAGCCGCGGGTGGTCTCCTGGGCGGTCTTTTGGGAAACGCCTTTGGGGACCAGCTCAAGAATCTGAGCAATGAGGACGTGGACAAGCTCCACGGCGCCGTCAATTCCCTGACGGGGCCCGTCAACGACCTGCTTTTCGAGGCGGAGATGTCCACCTGCGGCCTTCTGGCTCCGGCGGGCATCATGGACCTGCTCTTTGACCCCGAGGCGCCCATAGACGACGGAACGCCGGCGCGGATCGAGCTTGCCGAGCTTATGTTTTTTACCGGCGACGGCGCGGGGAACATGATCTCCGACAACGCCAACGCCGCCGAGGCCCTGAAGCTGACAAGGCAGGTGTACGCCTCCTTCCTCTCCGACAGCTCCGAGCGCGACGGGTATCTCAACCTCATCGACCAGGTCCTTTTCGAGCTGGACCGGTATCTGTCCGCCTGCGGGGCCGATTCGCGGGAGGCGGCGGACAAGGCGCTCTACGCCGAATTTTGCCGGTCTACGGCGCTGGCGCAGTCTGAGCTCGGGAGCATCGTCCTGTCATGCCAGGTCTGGCCCGGCGCCGTGACGCGCCAGAGCCCGTCCCTGGGGACGGCCGGCGTCTCCGTGGGCACACACAAGGTGCTGGTGACCTGGCGCGACTCCGACGAGCAAATCGTCTACGCCTCCGACCCCAAGGGCGACGTGACCGCCGTCTACGGCTTTGACGAGGAGGGCAGGCCCCTGAGCTTTACCCGCGGCGAGGACGTGATCTGCTTCGACCCCGCCTCCGGCACAGCCCTCTATACCACCATGGACGAGACAAAAACCGCCGCCGTTCTCGCCTTCGCCCGCTTCCTCCAGGCCAACCGCAACTCCTTCCGCGCCGCCGACTACGCCGCCCACCAAACCGCCTATTGACCCCCGGGACGGGGACGGGTCATCGGGACCGCTCTCATGTCCAACGCTCGCTGCCCCCCTGCCCCCCTCCTACGAGGAGGGGGCTTAAAAAGGTTGCGGCTTCGCCGCGGATTTGATTTGCCCGCGCGGCGGGGACGGGGGCTCGAATCCCCCCTGCCCCCCTTTCCCGGAAAGGGGGTAAAAAAGGTTTTGCGCCGCTTTGCGGCGCAATTTTTTATAAAGGCGGCGCGAAGCGCCGCATCCTTATTCCCCCGACCCCTTTTTCGGAAAAAGGGGTGCCGCCGCGGCGGCGGGGTATTCGAGCCCCCGTCCCCCGTCCCCCGTCCTAGCCTTCCCCACAAAGTGGGGAAGGTGGCGCCCGCAGGCGCCGGATGAGGTGGGTCCGTTCACCGCAGCCGCCCAAAGCCCTTCGGCTCCCACCTCACCCCTCCCCCTCCCCGCCCTGCGGGGAGGGCTCTGAATTGGAAGCGAGTGCGATGATTTGGGCGGTGGGATAGACGGAACCACCCCGGCGCTTCGCGCCACCCCTCCGTGGGAGGGGCAAGAAACATTGCGTTATCCGACCGGTTCCGATAGATCGCGCCAGCCCCCCTCCAGGAACCCCCTCCTCGTAGGAGGGGGGCAGGGGGGAAGCGAGCGTAGGATGACAGAACGGTTCCGACAAATCGCACCCGCCCTCCGACACGTCAGCCCCTCCAAGGTCGGGGACAGCCGCGAAGCGGCAGGGGTGGTTCGTGCGGCGGCGGGGGCGGGCAAATATAAAAACGCGGCGCAAGCCGCAAACCTTTTCCCGCCGCCGCGTGCAGTACCGCCCCGGCCTGGGAGGGGCATAAAGCAAAGGCGGGCCTGGGACCCGCCTTTGCTTTTATTTTGCTAAGAAATACTTGACAATTTGCTTATTTTGTGGTATAATACGCTCTGCCAGTCAGGCATTACTCCTGGGAATACATCGTCACGAGGCGATTGAGGTGGTCCCAGCGCTCCATGGCGGCCTTTTCGTTCTTGGCGAAGAGGTCCTTGGCGCGCTCCGGGAAGGAGCGGGTCAGGGCGCTGTAGCGGGCCTCGTTCATCAGGAACTCCTGATAGCCGCCGGCGGGGGCCTTGGAGTCGAGGACGAACTTCTTGCCGGGCTCGGCGGCGGGGTTGAACCGGAACAGGTTCCAGTAGCCGCACTCGACCGCCTTCTTCATCTCCTTCTGGCAGTTGACCATGCCGCCCTTGATGGAGTGCATCTCGCAGGGGGCGTAGCCGATGATGAGGGACGGGCCGTTGTAGGCCTCGGCCTCGGCGATGGCCTTGATGGTCTGGTTGGGGTTGGCGCCCATGGCCACCTGGGCCACGTAGATGTAGCCGTAGGACATGGCGATCTCGGCGAGGCTCTTCTTCTTGATCTCCTTGCCGGCCGCGGCGAACTGCGCCACCTGGCCGATGTTGGAGGCCTTGGACGCCTGGCCGCCGGTGTTGGAATAAACCTCGGTGTCGAAGACGAAGACGTTCACGTTGTTGCCGGAGGCAAGGACGTGGTCCACGCCGCCGAAGCCGATGTCGTAGGCCCAGCCGTCGCCGCCGAAGATCCAGACGGACTTCTTGCTGAGATACTCCTTCTGGCTGAGGATCTCCTTGGCCTTGTCACAGCCGCAGGCCTCAAGGGCGGCGACCAGGGCGTCGGTGGCGGGCTTGTTGGCCTCGCCGTCGTCCATGGTTTCCAGCCACTTGGCGCCGGAGGTCTTCACGTCCTCGGGAGCGCCGTCGCTCTCCACAAGCTCCTTCACCTTGGCGGCGAGGCGGGTGCGGATGGCGTTCTGGCCCAGGAACATACCGAGGCCGTGCTCGGCGTTGTCCTCAAAGAGGGAGTTGGCCCACGCCGGGCCGTGGCCGGCGGCGTTGACGGTGTAGGGGGAGGTGGCGGCCGGTCCGCCCCAGATGGAGGAGCAGCCGGTGGCGTTGGAGATGTACATCCGATCGCCGAAGAGCTGGGTCACGAGGCGGGCGTAGCTGGTCTCGGCGCAGCCGGCGCAGGAGCCGGAGAACTCCAGGAGCGGCTTGCGGAACTGGCTGCCCTTGACGGTGTTGTCCATCATGTCGGGCTTGTCGGCGACCTTCGCCACGCAGTAGTTGAAGGTCTCCTGCTCGGGAAGCTCACCCTCCTGGGGCACCATGGTGAGCGCGCCCGTCGGGCACTGGCCGACGCAGACGCCGCAGCCCATGCAGTCCAAGGGGCTGACGGCCATGGTGTACTGGTAGACGCCCTTGCCCTTCCCGGCCTTGACGGGGACGGCGCGCAGCGTCGCGGGAGCGGCGGCGACCTCCTCGGCGGTGAGGGCGTAGGGGCGGATGGTGGCGTGGGGGCAGACATAGGCGCAGTTGTTGCACTGGATGCACTTTGTATCGTCCCAGTGGGGAACGGTGACGGCCACGCCGCGCTTCTCATAAGCGGCGGCGCCCTGCTCGAACTGGCCGTCCACATGGTCCATGAAGGCGCTGACCGGGAGGCTGTCGCCGTCCATGCGGCCCACGGGCTCCATGATGTTCACGACCTGCTTGACGACCTCCGGGCGGCCTTCATGGGTATTGGCCACGGGCTCGTCCTGAGCGTCGGCCCAGTCGGCGGGGACGTCGATCTTCACGAAGGCGGTGGCGCCGGCGTCGATGGCCTTGTGGTTGTTGGCCACGATGTCCATGCCCTTCTTGGAGTAGGACTTGGTGGCGGCGTCCTTCATGTGCTGGATGGCCTCCTCCTGGGGCATGACCTTCGCCAGGGTGAAGAAGGCGGACTGGAGGATGGTGTTGGTGCGCTTGCCCATGCCCACCTGAATGGCCAGATCAATGGCGTTGATGGTGTAGACCTGGATGCCGTTCTTGGCGATGTAGCGCTTGGAGGCGGCGTCCAGATGGTGGCTGAGCTCCTCGGGGGTCCACTGGCAGTTGATGAGGAAGGTGCCGCCGGGCTTCACGTCGCGGACGATGGGATAGCGCTTGATGATGTAGCTGGGGTTGTGGCAGGCCACGAAGTCGGCCTTGTTGATGTAGTAGGGGCTCTTGATGGGCTTGTCGCCGAAGCGCAGGTGGCTGATGGTGACGCCGCCGGTCTTCTTGGAGTCGTACTGGAAGTACGCCTGGACGTACTTGTCGGTGTAGTCGCCGATGATCTTGATGGAGTTCTTGTTGGCGCCCACGGTGCCGTCGCCGCCGAGGCCCCAGAACTTGCACTCGATGGTGCCGGGGGCGGCGGTGTTGGGGGCGGGCTCCTCGGGAAGGCTCAGGTTCGTCACATCATCCACGATGCCCAGGGTGAACTGGTGCTTGGGCTCGTCCTTGGCAAGCTCCTTGTAGACGGCGAAGACGCTGGAGGGAGGCGTGTCCTTGGACCCCAGGCCGTAGCGCCCGCCAACGACCTTGATGTCGCTGCGGCCGGCGGCGGCGAGGGCGGTGACCACGTCGAGATACAGAGGCTCGCCCAGGGAGCCGGGCTCCTTGGTGCGGTCGAGGACGGCCAGCTTCTTGCAGGTCGCGGGGATGGCGGCCAGGAACCGGTCGGCGGCGAAGGGCCGGTAGAGGCGGACCTTGATGATGCCTACCTTCTCGCCGTGGGCGTTCATGTAGTCGATGACCTCGTCGGTCACGTCGCAGAAGGAGCCCATACAGACGATGACGCGGTCGGCGTCAGGCGCGCCGTAGTAGTTGAAGAGCTTGTAGTCGGTGCCGAGCTTGGCGTTGACCTTATCCATGTACTCCTCGACCACGGCGGGCAGGGCCTCGTAGTACTTGTTGCAGGCCTCGCGGTGCTGGAAGAAGATGTCGCCGTTCTCGTGGGAGCCGCGCATGTTGGGATGCTCGGGGTTGAGGGCGTGGGCGCGGAAGGCGTTGACGGCGTCCATGTCCACCATCTCGGCAAGGTCGGCGTAGTCCCAGATGGCGATCTTCTGGATCTCGTGGGAGGTGCGGAAGCCGTCAAAGAAGTTGATGAAGGGGACGCGGCCCTTGATGGCGGCAAGGTGCGCCACGGGAGCCAGGTCCATGACCTCCTGGACGCTGCCCTCGGCCAGCATGGCAAAGCCTGTCTGGCGGCAGGCCATGACGTCGGAGTGGTCGCCGAAGATGTTCAGGGCGTGGCTGGCCACGGTACGGGCGGACACATGGAAGACGCAGGGGAGGAGCTCACCGGCGATCTTGTACATGTTGGGGATCATCAGAAGAAGGCCCTGGGAGGCGGTGTAGGTCGTGGTCAGCGCGCCGGCGGCCAGAGAGCCGTGGACGGTACCCGAGGCGCCCGCCTCGGACTGCATCTCCACTACCTTGACGGTAGTCCCGAAAATGTTCTTCTGACCCGCGGCGGCCCACTGATCGACGTAGTCTGCCATGGGACTGGACGGCGTGATGGGGTAGATCCCCGCGACCTCGGTGAACGCGTAAGACACGTACGCGGCCGCGTTGTTGCCGTCCATGGACTTGAGTTTTCTCGCCATGTTCTTCTCTCCTTATATTCAAATTTTAAAAAACAAAGGCCCGTGCGGGCGCTTGACCCACACATTGTGAATTTTATCACGTTTAGTCTCCAATGTAAAGTGAAATTTCCGTTTTTCAAGAGCATTTTTAGGACATGTTACAAAAGAGGCCGGCGGGAGGGGGCGCGTGTTATCGGAACCAGTCCCGTCCCGTAACGTGGCACGGGCGGGTTTGGAACCCGCCCCTACGGCGTGGATTGGGGCAATCCGAAACCTGAAAAAAGGGCCGCCGTGGGCGGCGGCCCGCACGGCGGGGATGGAAGGCAAATTGGAAAATGTAGGGGCGGGTTCTAAACCCGCCCGTGGGACCAGGGATAGGGTCATTCCGGGGTCTCCAGCTTGCCCGCCATGAAGTCCAGGATCTTTTGGTAATTTTCGTCCGACGGGTCGATGGGGGCGGGCTGCCAGTTGTTGGTGGGGCCGGTGTAGACGTAGCAGGGGATGAGCTCGTCGGAGAGGGAGAGGGCGCCGTCACTGAGGCGGAAGCTGGCGCGGTAGATGACGGTGCGGTTAATGGGGTTAGCGCGCCCGCCGTAGCAGAAGTTGCCCAGGCCGTAGACGATGGTGGCGTCCTTGTAGCGCTCCATGGGCTGGAGGCGGTGGGCGTGGGAGCACAGGCACAGGTCCGCGCCGCGGTCCACCAGATCGTGGAAGGCGGTCACGCGCCAGTCCTCCACCTCGTAGGTGTTCTCGCCGCCGCCGTGGGCGTAGACGATCTGAATGTCGGAGCGGTCCGTCATCTCCTTGAGGGCGGCGTAATAATTGCGCTCGGCCCCGGCGTACCAGAGCTGGCAGGCCAGGATGCCCACGGTGACGCCCTTGGTCTTGTAGTAGACCGGGACGTTGTCCTGCGCCGCTTCGACGCCCTGGGCCTCCAGCGCCGCCAGGGTGTCGGCGCGGCCGGCATCGTCGTAGTCGAAGGTGTGGTTGTTGGCCACGCCCGCCACCTCCACGGAGGAGCTGGAGAAAATTTTGGCGTTGGCGGCGGGGCCCCGGTACCAGTAGGCCCGGGTCCCGGGTTTGGGGCGCTCGGTGAGCTCCTCATCGGTGAGGACCGTCTCGCAGTTGGCCACGGTGATGTCGTCGCTTTCAAAGTAGGGCGCGACCTTCTCCAGGAAGTAAGTGGGTTCATAGTTGAGGGCGTACCAGTTGAGGCTGCCTCGGTTTGCCTGGCCCTTGGAGCTTGCGATCATGCAGTCGCCCACGAAGCTGACGGTCACCTCCCGGTAGTCCGGCAGGGCCGCCACCGGCGCGGGGAGCAGGCGCAGGAACATCAACAGCGCCAGGAGAAAACGGAAAAATCCCACGAAATCACCTCAGGGTTTTTACATGGGCGTATCCCGCTTCCAGGCCATGAAGTCCAGGACCTTCTGGTAGTTGGGGTCGGACTCCGGGATGGGGGCGGGCTGCCAGTTGTTGACGGAGCCGGTGTAGACGTAGCAGGGGATGATGTTGTCCTCAAACTCGATGCCGTCCGGCGTCACGGTGATGGTACACTGATAGATGCAGGTGCGGTTGACGGGGGCGTTGTTGCCGCCGAAGCAGAAGTTGCCGATGCCGTAGACGATGGTGCCGCCGTTATAAGTTTCCACCGGCTGGAGGCGGTGGGCGTGGGTGGCGACGATGAGGTCCGCGCCCCGGTCCACCAGGTTGCGGAAGGCAGTGCGGCGCCACTCCTCGGGCTTGTAGATGCTCTCAAGGCCTCCGTGGGGGAAGATGACCTGAAAGTCGGACTTTTCCTTCATCTCCTCCAGGGCGTCGTACAAAAGGGCCTCCTCGCCGGGGTTCCAGATGCCGCAGGCCAGGATGCCCACGGTGACGCCGTTGCGCTCCACGTAGAGGGGCACGGCGTCCTTACCCACCAGGAGGTTTTCCGCCTCCAGGGCGGCGATGGTGTCCTTCACGCCCTCCTCGCCGTAGTCGTCCATGTGGTTATTGGCAAAGCACGCCACCTCCACCGAGGAGCTGGAGAAGATTTTCGCGTTGGAGGCGGGGCCGATGAACCAGAAGTGCGGCCCTTCGGAGGTCTTCTCCCGCTCCGGCAGGTCCCGGTCGGAGAGGACCGTCTCGCAGTTGACGACGGTGATGTCGTCCTCGGCGAAATAGGGGTAGACCTTCTCCAGGAAGTAGGTGGGCGGGTAGTTTTGGGCGTACCAGTTGAGGTTCCCCACCCGGTGGGAGATGTTGCTGGAGGAGATGGTACAGTCGCCGGCGAAGGACATGGTGACCACCCGCTCCTCCGGCATGGCCGCCACCGGCGCGGGAACCAGCCGCAGGAACATCAACAGCGCCAGCAAAAACCGGAAAAAGCTCATAGTCCTCTCCCCTTCTCATATCTTTTCTCATGTCTTTTCTCGTGTCTTCCGTAATTATACAAAAAACCGCGGCGCAAAGCAACAACAAAATTGAAGAAAAAGAATGACACGGCGAAAAATATGGTGTATAATACCTCTGTTGGCATGTCGGCCCCTCGGGGGGCAAACGCGCCGGACGGAAAGCGAGGGGTTTACCGTGTTCAAGCAGGATTTTGAGATCGTCTGCGGCGCGGCGGAGAAGAAGCTGGGCTTTATGCGCCGCTCCCTTTTGGGGTACTTCGCCGCCAGCGTCCTGGCGGGGCTCTACGTGGCCTTCGGGGGCTTCGTCTCCGTCACCGTCAGCGGCCTTCTGGCCGGGGCGGGGGGCGTGGCGAAGCTTGCCTCCGCCTTTTCCTTCGCCGCCGCGCTGAGCCTTGTGCTCATGGCGGGCAGCGAGCTTTTCACCGGGAACAATATGGTGATGGCCGCCGGCGTGCTGGGCAAAAGGGTCTCGGCGGTGGACGCCATGAAGCTGTGGCTCTTCTGCTGGCTGGGCAATTACGCCGGGGCGTGGCTGGGGGTGTTCCTCTACGACCTCACCGGCCTTGTCACCGGCCCCACGGCGGACGCCTTCGCGGCTTTAGCCACAGCCAAGCTCTCCCTCACCGGCGGGCAGATGTTCGTCCGGGGTATCCTATGCAACATTCTGGTGTGCCTTGCCGTGTGGTGCGGGTTCAAGATGAAGTCCGAGTCCGGCAAGCTCATCATGGTCTTCTGGTGCATCTTCACCTTTATGATCTGCGGCTTTGAGCACTCCGTGGCCAATATGTCCTCCCTGGGCGTGGCGGTGCTCCACAAGTCCGCCATGTTCTGGGAGTACGTCCGGGACATCGGCCTTGTGACGCTGGGGAACGTCACCGGCGGGGTGCTGTTCGTGGCCCTCCCCTACTGGCTGTGCGCCAGGAAATCGGAGTGAGCGTTCAACTTTAACGAAGGGAGATGGAACTATGGTGCGGAACGTGCGGTCGTTGGGGATCGCGGGGATCGACGGGTTCGAGGTGTCGGTGGAGTGCGCCCTCTCGGGGGGATTGCCGAATTTTGACATCGTGGGCCTGCCGGACGCGGCGGTGAAGGAGTCCCGGGAGCGGGTGAAGGCCGCCGTCAAGAGCTGCGGACACCGGTTCCCGCCCTCCCGCGTCACGGTGAATCTGGCCCCGGCGGACAGGAAGAAGGCCGGGACGCTCTACGATCTGCCCATCTTTCTCAGCATCCTCTCCGCCAGCGAGGCCATAAGGCCCATCTCGCCGGAGCAGGCGTTCGTCGGGGAGCTTTCCTTGAACGGCGAGCTGCGGCCGGTGTCCGGCGTGCTCTCCATGGCCATGCGGGCCGCCCGCAGCGGCGTCCGGGAGCTTTTCGTCCCGGCGCAGAACGCCGAGGAGGCCAGCTTTGCCGGGGGCGTCACGGTCTACCCGGCCCATCACGCCATGGAGATCTTAGACCACCTGGCCGGGCGCCGGCTCATCGCCCCGGCGGGGAAGCCGGAGGTCCTGCCCCGGCCCGCCTACGACGTGGATTTTTCCGAGGTCAAGGGCCAGGAGAACGCCAAGCGCGCCCTGGAGGTGGCCGCCGCCGGCGGACACAACATCCTGCTCATCGGCCCTCCCGGCGCGGGCAAGTCCATGCTGGCCAAGCGCCTGCCCACCATTTTGCCGGATATGTCCCGGCGGGAACAGCTGGAGACGACGGCCATTTACTCCGCGGCGGGCAAGACCGTGGGGGACCGGCACATCATGACCGAGCGGCCCTTCCGCTCCCCTCACCACACCATGTCCCACGCGGCCATGGCCGGGGGCGCCCAGCTCCAGCCGGGGGAAATTTCCCTGGCGCACAATGGGGTTTTGTTCCTCGACGAGCTGCCGGAATTCCACCGGGACGTGATCGAGGCCCTGCGCCAGCCTCTGGAGGACGGACGCGTCACCATCTCCCGCTCCGCCGGGACGGCTGTATACCCCAGCCGGTTCATGCTGGTGTGCGCCATGAACCCCTGCAAGTGCGGCTGGTTCGGGCACCCCTCGGGCCGGTGCACCTGCTCCCAGCAGAGCGTGGAGGCATACAGGTCCAAGGTCTCGGGGCCCCTTCTGGACCGGATCGATATGCACATCGAGGTCCCGGCGGTGGAGTTTGAGGAGCTGCGCGACCGCGCCCCGGCGGAGCCCAGCGCCGCTATCCGGGAGCGTGTCAACGCCGCGAGAAACCTCCAGCGCCAGCGCTTCAAGGGCCTGCCCATCAACTGCAACGCCCAGATAGGGCCCGAGCCCCTCCGGGAGTTTTGCGCCCTGGACGAGGCTGGGGAGAAGCTCATGAAGAGCGCCTTTGAACGTCTGGGCCTCACCGCCCGCAGCCACGACCGCCTCCTGCGCGTGGCCCGCACCATCGCGGACCTGGCCGGAAGCGAGACCATCCAGGTCCCACACCTGGCGGAGGCGCTGCAGTATAGGGCGTATGATTTTAAGGTGGGGAAAACAAGTTAATACTAATATCTAATTAAAATAAGACATTTGCGACGGTCTTTTTCGCGTCGTCGTCGCTGAACACGCTTTGCTTCGGGCTCCCGTTGGTCGCCCATCTCGGCCCAAGAGCCGCCGCTGCGCGGCGGTTGGCCTCGAAACACGCCTGCGGGCGCAGTCAGGCGCTGTGTTCGCTCCTCCTCTCCCCAGCGGGCTTTGCCCGCCGGGGACCCCGGGGGCGTCAGCCGCCTTGGGAATACATACAGTATTCCCTGCGGCGTCTTCCTTGCCTGACACGAAAAATCCTCGCCGCTCGGTGTCTTCTTTTAAATAGATATTAGTATAACGGTAAAGGAGAAGCTGGATTGAACGATATTTTACTACTCAAACAGGGCGAGATCGTGTTGAAGGGCTTAAACCGGCGGGTGTTTGAGGACAAGCTGGTGGCCAATGTGCGGCGGAGGATGGCGCATGTGGGGAAATTCCGCGTGTACGCCGCCCAATCCACGGTGTACGTGGAGCCGCTGGATGAAATGGCCGACATGGACGCGGCCTTCGAGGCGGCCCGGCAGATCTTCGGCTTTGTGGCCGTGGTGCGGGCCGCCGCCTGCCCCAAGGATCCGGACGCCATTTTCGAGACGGCGCGGGACTATCTTTCGGAGGACTTCGCGCGGGCCCGCAGCTTCAAGGTGGAGACGAAGCGCTCGGACAAGGCGTTTCCCATGACCTCCATCGAGCTTAGCCAGCACGTGGGCGGGCTTTTGGCGGAGGCGTTCCCGGAGGTGGAGGTGAATGTCCACGAGCCGGAGCTCACCGTCCGGGTGGAGGTCCGGGAGGCGGCGGCGTATGTCCACTCCGTCCCCGCGCCGGGGGCGGGCGGGATGCCCGTGGGGTCCTGCGGGAGCGCCGTTTCCATGCTCTCCGGCGGCATCGACAGCCCGGTGAGCACCTGGATGACCGCGAAACGCGGCGTTCACATCATCCCCGTGCACTTCTTCTCCTTCCCCTACACCTCGGAGCTTGCCAAGGAGAAGGTCATCGAGCTTGCGCGGCTCCTGGCCCCCTGGTGCGGGCGGATGACGCTGGAGGTGGTGCCCTTCACCCACATCCAGGAGGAGATCCGGGACCACTGCCCGGAGGAGTATTTCACCGTCATCATGCGCCGGTTCATGACACGCATCTGCGAGAAGATCGCCGTGGAGAACCGCTGCGGCGCTATCGTCACCGGGGAGAGCCTGGGGCAGGTGGCCAGCCAGACCATGGAGGCCATGGCGGTGACCCAGGAGCCGGTGAGGATCCCGGTCCTGCGGCCCTTAGTTTGCATGGACAAGCGGGAGATCATCGAGATCGCCCGAAAAATCGGCACCTTTGAGACCAGCATCCTTCCCTACGAGGACTGCTGTACAGTCTTCACTCCCCGGCACCCGCGGACCAAGCCGCGTCTTGCCGAGGTCCTGGAGGCCGAAAGCGCCCTGGACGTTCAGGGGCTGGTGGAGGAGGCCGTTATGAAGAAGGAAAGCGTTCCGATTTACAGATAAAGGAAATTAACAGGAGGTCATGCGATCATGGAAAACGGTCAGTATCAGATGTCACTTGTGGAAAAGCTCAGCTTCGTCCGCTACGGCGGGACGGAGGAGGAGCTGCGCGCCGCCAACATGCTGCTGGACGAGATCAAAGCTCTCGGCGGTCAGGGGGAGCTGATGGAGTTCACCGTCCCCGCCGCCGACATCAAAACGTATGCCGTCCGCGTGGGCGGGCCTGAGGGGCGGGCGCTGGAGTGCGTGCCCTACGCCCTGTCCGGACAGCTCCCCGAGGGCGGCGTGACGCTGAAGCTCCACTATGCCCCCCGGGGCGTGGAGGAGGACTACGACGGGCTCGGCAGTCTGGAGGGGTACGCCGTCCTTCTGAACGGCCTGAGCTTCGACGGCTACAAGCTTCTTAACGAGCGCCACGCCAGCGCTTTTGTGACCATCCAGGGCAAGTGGTATGACGGCGAGGCGGCCCAGGACCTCTACTCCCGGACCATCCGGCCCAAAATGCAGGAGCTGGGGCGGATCCCCGGCTTCACCATCACCGCCCGGGACGCCACGGAGCTGGTGCGGGACCATGTGAAGGCGCTGCATCTGGAGCTGCGGGAGGAGGACCTGGAGAACACCTCCCGTGACGTGCTGGCGGCGATCCCCGGCACGGAAAAGCCGGAGGAGTCCATCGTCCTCACCGCCCATTTCGATTCCGTCCCCGTGGGAGAGGGCTCCTGGGACAACGCCACGGGCGCGGCCACCCTCATGGGACTCTACCGCCACTTCCTCCAAAATCCGCCCCGGCGCACTTTGCGGTTCATCTGGTGCGGCAGCGAGGAGCAGGGGCTTCTGGGGTCCAAGGCGTGGATCGCCCGGCATGAGGAGCTGATGGACAGCGTCAAGTTCTGCTTCAACTTCGACATGTGCGGCACCGTCCTGGGGCCCAATGAGATCTACGTCACCGGCGGGGACGACCTCAAGCACTTCGCCGAAAGCTACGCCCACGAGGTGGGCTGGTCGGCCAACCTCGTCCAGAAGGTCCACTCCTCCGACTCCGCTCCCTTCGCCGACAGGGGCGTGCCGGCCCTGGGCATCACAAGGCGCTCCAACACCGCCGACATCCATGTCCACAACGACCTTCTCTTCCCGCTGTGCGCTGAGTCCATGGGGGACATCGCGGACTTCGCCGCCGGCATGATCGCCAGGGTGGCCAACGCCCGGTTCCTCCCGGTGAAGACGGGGATGCCCGACAGCATGAAGGAGCAGCTGGAAAAGTATTTCCAGCGGGATAAGAAAACCGGCAAGGAAGAGGCCAAATAACGCCGTCTCTTCCCCTTTTCAAGGAGGCATTTTTATGACACACACCGCCGAGATCATCTCCGTGGGCACGGAGCTCCTACTTGGCAACATCGCCAACACCGACGCCCGGGACATCTCCCAAATGCTCTCGGAGCTGGGCATCAACGTCTATTATCACACCGTGGTGGGCGACAATCCCGAGCGGCTCAAGGCCGCCGTGGCCGTCGCCAAGACGCGGGCCGACATCCTCATCACCACCGGGGGGCTGGGGCCCACCTGCGACGACCTCACCAAGCAGACACTGGCGGAGGCGTTCGGGAAGAAGCTCATTTTTGACGAGCGGGAGGCCCGGGAGATCCGGGACTACTTCGCTAACCGCCTTCACAGCCACCAGATGACGGACAACAACTATCAGCAGGCTCTCTTGCCCGAGGGGTGTACCGTCTTCCACAACGACTGCGGCACCGCGCCGGGGTGCGCCTTTGAGGCGGACGGCGTCCGGGTGCTCATGCTCCCCGGCCCGCCCAGGGAGTGCGTGCCCATGTTCCGCGCCTGCGCCATGCCGTATCTGAGGAAGCTTTCGGATCTGGAGCTGCGCAGCCACAACATCCATATCTTCGGGCTGGGTGAATCCTTCGTGGAGGATAAGCTGCGGGAGACCATGCTGCGGCTTCAAAATCCCACCCTGGCCCCCTACGCCAAGTCCGGCGAGGTGCGCCTGCGCGTCACGGCGCGGGCCAGGACCGACGAGGAGGCCGAGCGGCTGATGGCCCCGGTCATCGCCGAGGTCCGGGAGAAGATCGGCAGCTGCATCTACGGCATCGACACGGATACGCTGGAGAACACTGTGTTCCAGCTTTTGAAGGAGAAGAACGTCACCCTGGCCGCCGCCGAGAGCTGTACCGGGGGGCTGGTGTCCAAGCGCATGACGGACCTGCCCGGCGCGTCGGAGGTCTATCTGGGCGGCGCGGTCACCTACGCCCCGGCGTCCAAGACGGCGCTGCTGGGCGTGCCGGCGGATATGATCGAGCACGACGGCGTCGTCTCCCCCTCCGTGGCCGAGGCCATGGCCCAGGGGGTGCGGGCGAGGTTCGAATCGGACCTGGGCATCGGCATCACCGGCATCGCCGGTCCCGGCACCGACGAGCTGGGCACGCCGGTGGGCACCGTCTTCGTGAGCCTCGCCACCCACCGCGCCGCCTACACCCGCCACCTCCACCTGGGCCACGACCGCGACCGCGTCCGCACCGCCGCCGCCAACCACGCCCTGGACATGGTCCGGAGGTTTTTGACGGGGCTTGACGTGGAGAGCTGGGAGAGCTGAGGGGCGCGGGGCGAGAACATCAAAAGTGAAAAGTTTTCCCGCCGGCGATCATGCCGGCGGGAAAGGCGGTTATGATGAAGGATTTTATTTTTGTGACGGGGCCAGCGGGATCGGGAAGACCACCTTGTGCCGGGGACTGCTGGCGCACTATAAAACCACGTGCGTGGAACAGCCCATGGTGCCGGAATTTATTTCGCGGGACGGCGTCGAGCCCATGAGCGGCGAGCTGGAGGAGCTGACCTGCTGGGAAAATCAGGTGGCAATGCTGTGGTGCTTTCACCGGCTGGGGTATAAAAACATCATCGCCTCCGATATCGACGATCTGAGGACGGCGGACATTCCCCTTGTTTTCAAGGGGACGGAGTTTATCACGATCAAGCTGATATCCAGCGATCTGAGACAGATTCGGGAACAGATGAGGAACCGGCCGGAAGGCGGGCTCATCGATTTTGAGCTTCAGGAAAAGATGAATCAGAAGAATCTGGAGCGAGCGCCCCTTGTGAACGAGGCGGAGCTCGACGTGGCGGGCAGGTCCGCCGAAGAGGTGCTGGCGCAGGCCGTGAGGATCGTAGATACGACGCCTTCCCTGCGGGAGTATGAATACGTGAAGCCGCCAAAGGAGCTGTTCTACTCCTGGGTGTTCGCGAATGGGTTGAGATGAGGGGGGCATGGCGCTTTTTAAACGTCGTATAATGTAAATTCGCTCTTGTGAAAATCCAGCATTCCCACGTCCCGCAGCTTGCAGAGCTCGTTGGACATGGCGCTGCGATCCACTGACAGGAAATCCGCCAACTGTTGGCGGTTAAAGGGAATGGAAAACGAACTGCTGTTTTGCCGCTTCGCCTCGTCGGAAAGGTAGGACAGCAGCTTTTCTCTTGTGGAACGTTGGGATATATAGCTTATTTTTTGAACAAGTTTTTTGTTCTTATCTGAGATTGTATAAACCATATTCTTTATAAGCTGGGTGTGAAAAGGGCAGGCGGAGGGACATACGGTCAGGATCCGCTCCATATCGAAAAAGAGGATTGTGCTTTCCTCAGTGGCAACGACATCGTTCATCAAAGGATCGCTGTTTGGCACAATATAGGCTTCCCCAAACATCTCTCCGGGCCGAATCTCATTCAGAATATTAAGGTTGCCCCAATAATCCTCTTTCTGAATGTGGAGCCGACCCGAACCGAGTATCATAAGGCTGCGGATATACTCCCCCTGTCGAAACACATATTCCCCCTTGCCAACCTGTCGAACGACTGCGTTCAGACAATTCAGCATCGGGAGGATGTCCTCCTCCCCAACGCCGGAGAAAAGCTTTGTCCTTTTGAGGACAGTCACATATTTTTTCATTAAAACCTCATTTCTGTTGGAAATACAACATACTTGTTTCTTTTATCGTACTATAATGACTCCAGGAAGTCAAGGAATGCGCGATGTTTTAAAACAGGAGGAATACATAATGATCAGAAAAATCATCAAAATCGACGAGGAAAAGTGCAACGGGTGCGGTATTTGCGCCGAGGCCTGTCACGAGGGAGCAATCGGGCTCGTGGGCGGCAAGGCGAGGCTTTTGCGTGAGGACTACTGCGACGGGCTGGGCGACTGCTTGCCCGCCTGTCCGACGGGGGCGATCCGCTTTGAGGAGCGGGAGGCGCCGGCCTACGACGAGGCGGCGGTCAGGGCGGCCAAGCAGACGAAGGGCGCAGAAAAATTGCCTTGCGGCTGCCCCGGCACAGCTTCGAAAGAAATTCATCGCGAAGAAACGCAGGCTAAAAATATGCCTGTCCACAGCCGCCTTTCCCAGTGGCCGGTGCAGATCAAGCTGGCTCCCGTAAACGCGCCCTATTTCAACGGCGCGGACCTGCTGATCGCCGCCGACTGCACCGCCTACGCATACGGGAATTTCCACAACGACTTTATCCGGGGCAGGGTCACGCTGATTGGCTGTCCGAAGCTGGATATGGCGGACTACGCCGGGAAGCTGACGCAAATCCTCGCGCTGAACGACGTGAAGAGCGTCACCGTCGCCCGCATGGAGGTCCCCTGCTGCGGCGGGCTTGAGAACGCCGTCAAACGGGCGGTCCGGGCCAGCGGGAGGGAGATCCCGACGAGGGTCGTGACCATCGCCACGGACGGGCGGATCGTTGAATGAATAGAGGGCATCGAAAAAGCTCCTCGCCTCCGGTGTGGGGGCGGGGAGCTTTTGGTTCAGCGGGATTTCCTGGCCACCAGGCGGTTGATGGGGACGCCCTGGGCGCGGAATTTGGCCTCGTAGTCGGTCATGGCGCCGGCGTCGGCGTCGGGGAGGTCGTGGGTCACCTGGGTCAGCGTCCAGCCCTCGGCCTCGAACTGCTCCACGGACCAATCGAAGAGGGGGCGGTTGTCGGTTTTGAACCAGATCTCGCCCTCCGGCTTTAAAATGTGCTCGTAGATCTTCAGGAAGGACGGCGCGGTGAGGCGGCGCTTGAACTGGCGGGATTTGCGCCAGGGGTCCGGGAAGTTGATGTAGAGGCGGTCCACCTCGCCGGGGGCGAAGACGCTCTCGCACCCGGCGGCGTCGAAGTCCAGGAAGCGCACGTTGGCAAGCCCGGCCTCCTTCGCCCGCTCCATGGCCACCACCATGGCGTCCAGCACCCGCTCCACGGCCACGAAGAGCACCCGGGGGTCGGCCTCCGCCATGGACACCGTGAAGCGGCCCTTGCCGCACCCCAGCTCCAGGTGGAGCGCCGAAAAGCCGGGGAAATCCGCAAGCCACCGCCCCCGGCGCTCCTCCGGCGCGGGCTCCAGGAGCTCCGCGCACCGCTCCACGCGGGGCACCAGATTCGGTTTTTTTCTCATGCGCATACGATCACCCACCTTGCGTTTTCTCCATTCTACCACACCCCGCCGAAAATTCCAACCCCCACCCCTTGCCAAATAAGCCGCGAGGGGGTATAATGGGGGCGCAACGCGAATATCCAGGTGCAGCCCAGTCGGTAGGGCGCGACATTTGGGAGCGTGTAACATCGGCGGGGGTTTGTCAAGCGTCAACCTCTCAAAAGCCGCACGGCTCTAAGCTGAAATCCGTTTCCCCTCCCCACAAAATCCCCCGTGGAAAGGGACTTGACCACATAGTTGACCACAACTGTGAAAAACGAAAATTAAATATCCGGGTGTGGCGAAGTTTGGTATCGCGCTTGCTTTGGGAGCAAGAGAACGTGGGTCCGAATCCCACCACTCGGACCAGAAAGTCGACAAGTCTCTTTGAAACTTGTCGACTTTTCATTTAGTCTATGTTATACTCTAACTACGAGACTTGTTAATAGTGTAATTTGCAGATAAAACCATCTGCTTTAATCTCAATTCAAACAAGACTTGCAGGGGAGATGAGTATATGGAAATAAAATATCAAGTATTTGTCAGCTCTACATATGAAGATTTAATAGAAGAACGAAAGGAGATTACTCAAGCGATACTGGAATCTCATTGCATTCCTGCAGGTATGGAACTGTTCCCTGCATCTAATTTGGCCCAGTGGGATGTGATCAAACAAGTAATCGACGACAGTGATTTTTATCTTCTGATTATTGCTGGTAAATATGGTTCTATGGGAAAAGACAGTTCTGGAAAAACCGTAAGTTATACTGAAATGGAATTTGATTATGCAATTTTTTCCGGAAAACCAGTATTGGCTCTCATTCATGAGGATATTGACTCGTTGCCTAGAGCTAAAACAGAGACCACGCCAGAGAAAGTCCGTCGCTTAGATGAGTTCAGAAAAAAGGTATGTGCCGGAAGGGTAATCAAAAAATGGAACAATAAAGATAATTTAAAATCAGCTGCTCTCGCTGCTTTATCCGACCTAAAAAACATTACGGATGCACCCGGGTGGGTGCGGGCAGATAAAATCAACCAGCAAATATATGACGCTATTGAGCAGCAACGGTTACAATTTGAGTCGGAAATCAAAGAGTTGAAAGATAAATTAAACACATACACCATTGAAATTGAAAAAAAGTCAGCTGAAAATGAAGATCTCAACAATAATATCGACATTTTAAGTGACCAGCTTTGCAAGTTGGCTAATGAAAACTTGCAGCTGTCTCACATAGTGAACCAAAAAATCGATTTTTGGTCATGTCTCTTGCAAATCAACACTGCTTATGAATATATTACGGACACATCTGAACGGTTGTTGGCGGATATAAACAAAGAACGACCTTTAAGCGATCCGGAACGCTGGTTCCTCAAGTGTCACGGTAGCAGGAGCCTTTGGAAAGCAATTATGAATAAAACTGTTGACATTCTAAAGGAGTACGAGGGGGCCTCTTCTGAACAAAAAACTGCCTATATCCGCAATTTGGACGCGATAATGCACAAATTCTCTTTAGATACGTTTGACCCTCACATCATGTCAGATGAAGAAGTAGCAGAACTCGTTAGTAATCTGTTTTTCCTTCTCAGATTGTGTGAAAGATATAGATTTACTGATCAATTTGCGTTGCTAAACGCCAAAGCATCAGAATACGTCTTATTCTGCAATTCGTTGATAGACGATTCTTGGGAGACAGAACTGGCTTTTAGTGAGAATGACTGTTAGTAAAGAATTTATTATTCTTTTCGTCAGGCTTTCTTCAGATAAAGCTTCTTGCTGACAGCCAACAAACTGTTGATATTACTTGGCTTCTTCAATTCCTATAATTAATTACACGCAGGCCAATGTCCGGTTGAGTCCTTTCTCAGCCGGGCTTTTTTAGTTAATGCTGTGTAACTCTCGCCGCCCTCTCGCTCCCACACACGGAACACCTGCGCCGAATTGCCGACCTTGTTGCCGTTCTCGTCCACCCGGATAATGGCGCAGACGATGACGCCGGTGAAGGGTTGCTTGACGACCTCCTCCCCGTAGGCGATGGCCCGCTCCTTCTCGTCAGGGGCGAAGGTCTTCAGGATTATCTCGTCGTTGCCGATGACATTCATAACCGCGAATTTCTTTGTGTACATTGATTGCACCTCCATAAATTCACCACGGAGAGCACAACAAAAGCGCCCATCGTCACGACAGGCGCTCAGTCGCTATTTCCGCCCATCGTTCAGCCTTTACCACCTTACCCTCCGGCAGGTTGGTGTACGGTCATCGGGGCTGTCCCTCGCGTACTCTTTATGGTGTGAGGTTATTATAACACAAAAGCGCGAAAAAGGCAAGGAATTTGCGTTCGAATTGCGTTTGGGAAAGGCGTTGTCCCCGGAGTTTTATTTCGATGTGTCGCGGTGCTTGTCCATCCAGTCCACGATCTCAAAATATTCATCGATCTGGGCCTGCGCTTCCTCCTCAGACATATCAAAATGTGTCATAAGCAGATGCAAGACTGTTTCGATTGAGCAGTCCTGCGAGAACTTGTCTCTTACAAGATTCATCGGCTCCATAGAGCGACCTCCACATCCTCAAGTTTTCCGGCGCAACGCCTCGAATAAATACATTATATCATACTCCCCCGCAGAATGAAACCCATGTTATTATTGTTGAAAAAGGCGGAAAAATGGTATAGACTATGAACACGCAACGATCAGATGAACCGATGAGATTTTTGGCATCTGGTATATTAACCGGGATCTGACCCTTTACGGCCGCCCCTTTACCCTGCCGGAGCAGGGCTTCGCGTTCCTGGCGCTCATTCCCATCTTCCTCTACAACAGCAAGCAGGGGCCGCACTCCAAAAAGCTCCGGTACGCCTGATCCGGATGTGGTATTCTGAAGCCGATTTTGCTTTGAGGTTCTGATTTTATGGACAATCTCTACGACACCGACGATTTTTTCACCGCCTACGCCCAAATGCCCCGGAGCCGGGAGGGGCTTTCCGCCGCTGGGGAGTGGCACCAGCTTGAGCCACTCATCCCGCCGCTCGTTGGCAAGACCGTGCTGGACCTGGGCTGCGGCTACGGCTGGCACTGCAAATATGCCGCCGAACACGGCGCGGCCTGGGTGCTGGGTATCGACCAGAGCCAGCGGATGATTCAGGAGGCAGAGGCGCGCAATGCAGACCCGCGCGTCACCTACCGGGTCTGCGATTTGGAGGAATACGATTACCCAAAAGCCGCGTTCGATTTGGTGATCTCCAATCTGGTTCTCCACTATGTGCCCGACCTGGACCCGGTTTTTGAGAAGGTTTATCGCACTCTGAAATCCGGAGGCACATTCCTTTTTAACATCGAACACCCTGTTTTCACCGCCGGTGTCCGGCAGGAGTGGCTATTGAATGAGAACGGTGTACCTGCGGCGTGGCCCGTTGATAACTACTTCTACCCTGGTCCCCGTGAGACCGTTTTCCTCGGCCAGCCGGTCCTCAAATTTCACCACACCCTGACGCAAATCCTGACGGGCCTCCGCCGCGCCGGCTTCACCCTCGACCACGTTGAAGAAGCCCAGCCTTCCGTGGAGATGCTGGCGTTGCCCGGTATGGCCGACGAGATGCACCGTCCCATGATGCTGCTCATCAGGGCGATAAAATAGTAAAAAAATTTTTTAACCATTAAAAACGGTGCGGAGTAAATTTCCGCGCCGTTTTTTCGTATTTTTTAGCGTCATTTTGTCCTCTCTTTTTCTCTCGCTCGTCTCTCCCGCTGACAACCCGGCACGGTTATACGGCGAGGGGGTCCCCCCTTCGCGGTAAGTAAGCGGAAGGGCGGGCGGCTACGCCTGCCAAACTCAAATTTGAAAGGAGATTTTTTATGACAGAGAATTCAAGAGAGGACTTCAGCTTAGATGCGGAGCAGGAGCAGATTTTGGACGGCTTGACGGCCCTGATTTTAGCAAACGAGCGGCGGGCCAGCGTGCTCAATCTTGCCAAATACGCCAAAATCGAGGCTGCCTATGCTCTCCTGCGGGCGCTCACCCGCGACATGGAGGGCGTGCGCCTCACCTACGCCCTCCACGAGCCCTTCAAATCCACAGGCTTCAGCTCCCTGGAGGGGGAGTCGCTGGAGTTTTTCCGCCCGCCCCTCTTTTCCCGCGCCGCCGCCCTCGCGGACAACATCGAGATCTACCCCCTCATCGGCGACCGCGTGCGCATGACGTTCACATTTCTCGGTCTGACGGTACCGATAGAATAACCCTCTCCCCCGCCCATAACGGTGTGCGTTGACCCCAGACTTTCTTTCGGCGCGCCAAGGGAACCATATGATTGCGGTTGAAAAAGGCGGAAAAATGGGTTAGAATGTAAGCATCCGGCAATCGGGGGACCGTGTACAGGCAAGGAAACGCTTTGCGGGATTGCGCTATATAGAGGAGGGTTTTGGAATGGCGAATTTTCTGGAAAATCTGGGGCTTGATTTCATTTGTGAATCCGAGGATACCTTTACCGGAATGGTCGGTCATGTGGTGCAGGGTGGAAAGGCGATCGTGGGGTATTACGGCTTTCCGTATTTCAACCGGCACTACGCAAGCGTACAGCTCATAGCCCGGGCCACCCGCGACGACGCCAATAAAAGCTTTGAGGTCACCGGGTTGGACACCCACGTCTCCGGGAACTGCGTCTGGACGGTCCGGCTCAACGGCATGAATATCAACCGCAAGGACGCGGACGTGCTTGAGCGGCGCGTCGTTGTGACCCGCCCTGACGGCAGCGGCGGGATGGCTGTCGTCAATCTTGTCAACGCGGACGTGCTGCCCTCCTTCCTGGAGGGGGATCCGGTAAAAATGCAGATGGCGGCGTTCCCCACCCTTGTTGAATATTTTCAGGATGAGGCCGCTTATGAGGACGCCCAGCCCCGTATGCAAAACGGTAAGCTCTTCCTTCTGGCGCCGGGGACCATCCTCCCCACCGGCCTTCTTAATAACCGGGATCCCGACAGCGAGCACTTCAATGAGAACGAATATCACGACAACTTTATGCTCGTGCGCGGCCCCGTCAAGAGGCTGTACAAGGGGGATTTCCAGCTGGAGGGCGAAGGGCAGGACACATACATACGCTGTATCATCGACACGGAATTCGGCGAGCTGGAGCTTGACCACACATATGAGCAGGTCCCCGAGAAAATGCGCGGGAACATCCGCGTGGGGGCAACGGTCAGCTGCGTCTGCGTTCTCTCCGGCGATGTGGCGATCTATGAGTATGAAAACGGCCTCGTTTTGGACGAGGAGCACGATCTGATGGCGGTGCGCTATGCCTTCTCCGGCGGCGATCCCCAGCGGATCCTGTCGATTTTCGCGCCGGACGCAAAACTCAGAGGGGAGGGACGGCCCGGAGAAGCCACTGTCGACAAGATTTCTTCCTTCTTCCGCGAATTGGGCGAAATCGTCAAATCGAAGAACGGGACCATAACCGCGCGCATGGCCCGGGTGGCCTCCGTCCGGGATGCCGCAGCCACGAAATACGCCCCCGGGAAGAGATGCCTCGCCGTGTACGTCAGCGTGCCGGCGCCAAGTACGGATTACGTCTTTATTGACGTCAATTCCTCCGGGAAAATAACGGAAATCTATTTCGATTCCGGCAAAAACTATCAATTCAAGCTGGACGAGGAACCGCCTGAAAATAAGCCTTTCGAGGATTTCAAGGTCCCGGAGAGCGTCGTAGAGTCTCTATTCAATCGTGCCCAATTCCATGGACTTCTGGACCCAGGGATGACCCTGGAGGAGGTTACGCGCGCCCTGGAGGGGCCTTCCGGGTACGCTGGCCATTTCATGAAGATCCTGGCGGAAAAGCCCCGGGATCTGCTCACCGGCGAGAAAAAATATTTTGCCAATCTGTTCGGGTATGTCTTCGCCAAATCCGCAGAGCTGGAGTACGCGAACACTCATCGGAGAGGGCTGTTCAAATTGCGTCCGGCTGTGACGGTAACTCCCGGGGACGCCTGGGCAGGCCGGTATGACACGGCTTTCGCCCCGGAGATCGGCAAGGAGCTGGGAAAGCTCACGGGGCTTGGGAAACAGTTCCAAAAGGATTACACCTTCTATCGGGAGCGGAACGGCCTGGAGGCCCACGGGAATGACCCGGACTTCGATCTGGCGCTGCGGACCGTGTGCCTGTTTGGCGCGATCTATACAAGGGAACATTTGAAGTGACCCGTCCGCCCGGTCCCCGCCGCGTTTCCCTCTCAGCCCTCTATTATGAAAACAGCACTCTTTCTTTGACGGAAAGAGTGCTTTTTGGTTGTTTTTGGGCGGGATCTTATTTTCTCTTTTTCGGCGCGGCGACGGTCCTTCTCGCGCAGATCGCGTCCCAGGCGGAGTCGCGGACGGGGAACTCATCCAAAAGGTCTATGATCGCCTGCTTGTCCAGATAAAACGACTTCGTTTGGGAGCGGAAGAGCACGCCCGCAATGCCCTGTATCCTGACGATGCTGCGCAGGGCCATTTCCTGGCTGCCGGTGAAACGCACCTCCGGGGTGCCTTTTTTCGCGGCGGCGCCGCTTGTGTAGGCCAGCACCCATTTCCCCTCCTGGTTCCTGACATGCTCCAGAACGTAGACGCACTTTTCGCCGGCACCATCCAGCGGGTCCATGCTGATGCGCGCCACAAGCGTGAGTTTTTCGTCCGAGAACCCCTTGCGCAGTGCGTTGATCACGGAAGTTCTCCGCCCAGTGCCGAGGCTCCTTGCCAACGCCAGATTTGACCGGACCGCCGGCTTTTGGCGGACGGGGGCCTCGCGGGCGCTTTGCCTGGCCCTCAGCTCCTCCAGAAATTCCTCCTCGGAAAAATAATCGTTGGGGTCAAGCCCCAGCTCCTCCGCCTGCTCCGATACATCCATCGGCAGATATTCGGCCCAGTCCTGTTCTCGCTCCTCGATTGCCTCCTCATATTCCTCTTGCGTTTCGAAGTCCTCCGGGTCAATGCCGTAGTCATTGTCGTCGCACGTTTCGCGCCAGTCGTATTTTTGGCGCTCCTGCTCCTCCCGCTCCGCTTTTTCCCGGTCATAAAGCGCCTCGTCAAAGGAATCGAGCTCGTCGCCTTGGGAGCTGTGCCAATCGTCCTCCGGTTTCTCCTTCTCCTCCTTGACGGTTTCCTCGAAAATCTTATACGCGATCCACTCCTCACCAGGGTCGGTTTTGCCGTCGCCGTTGAAATCGAATAATCTGCCAAACAAGCCGCCAAAAAAGCCGCCGCTTTTCTTCTTTCCCATATTGCCGACTTCCTTTCCGTACTCGCGAAGCGTAGGGCTTAACAGCGTGAGAGAGTTTTCGTTCCCATCATAGCACAGGAAATGAGGAAATACAATCAAATTCCCATTTCCCGGTCCTCCTGCACCCACACCCGGAACACCTGCACTGAATTGCCCACCTTGTTTCCGTTCTCGTCCACCTGGATGATGGCGCAGACGATGACGCCGGTGAAGTTGCCTTTGATGACTTCCTTCCCGTAGGCGATGGCCTGCTCCTTCTCTTCTGGAGCGAAGGTCTTCAGGATGATTTCGTCGTTGCCGATGACGTTCATGATTGCGAATTTCTTTGTGTACATAGTCGCACCTCCATAAATTCACCACGGAGAGCACAACAAAAGCGCCCATCGTCACGACGGGCGCTCGGTCACTATATCGCCCATCGTTCAGCCTTTACCACCTTACCCTGCGGCAGGTTGGTGTACGGTCATAGGGGCTGTCCCTCGCGTACTCTTTATGGTGTGAGGTAATTATAACACAAAATTGCGGAAAAAGCAAGGATTATTTGCGCTTTCAGTGCTTTCGTGAAAAAGGACTGCAAACGGGTTACGCATCCAGTGCACTTAGGAATAGGCTGTCAAGCTCCTCCCAGCCTTGGGCAGGACGCTCCGGGAGACCGATGATTTGCTCCTTGATTTCAGTGATGTTTTTGTCCAGATATTCGTTCAGAATATCAATGCGAGGAATGATTTTAATTTCCGGTGAGTTGGCTTTCAACTCCAGCAGACCACATACTGTGCTTTTCAGATAAGAGGGCAATTGACTTTCCATCAGCTCTGAGAAAAGCATAGGCGGAGGCGTACCCTTTTCGAGAATCCAGCGGCAGGCGAGGACAGGTCGAAGCACATAAAAGTATTTTTTAGCCTTGACCTCTTCACCTTTGAGGTATTCTCGATAGTTGCTTTCCGCCATATGTAAGTAATGCCAGAGACCTTTTTTGGAGGAAAAATAGCGGAGCATTATAGGCTTGAAACGCTCGGCAAATTCTGTTGACCTATACACAATGGGAGAAGAAAACCATTCAAAAACCGTGGGGTTAGAGCCATGGAGCAGCTTTAGGGTTTTATCCACGTCCCACCCGTTGACATCCAACACATCGTTGATGGGCAGTTCAATCACGTCTCGTACACGCTCCAGCTTCAGATAGCTCTCCTTTGGCCGGACATAAATAAACCGCACATCATAGTCGCTGTCCGGAGAGGCAAAGCCCCAAGCCCGGCTGCCGGATTCTACTGCTAAAAGAATATGGCAGTTCTCATGCTCTTCAATATTGCAAAGCGTTTGCTGAATCAGCTTTCTCATGGCAATCCCTCTCTGTACTTATTTTATACAATCTTCGCGGATATTATAGCACATTTTTTTCGGTGTGCATACTGCTTTCACGCCATTTTACGATTTGCTCCTGTTTTAACGATTATCTCATTGGTGAGGCCAGAAAAATCTGAAAGCGCAAAAAACGGTGCTGAGAAAATGACACAGCGCCGTTACTTTATGACGGTTCTCCGAAAAACCTTGAAAATCAACGGTTTCCAGCCCAAAGGGAAAACGCATTCTTTCTGTCAAAGGAAGAATGCGTTTTTTGGTGGGTCAGGAAGGACTCGGACCTTCGGTGTTTCCTGTGTCACGGATTTACAGTCCGCTGCGGTCGCCGCTGCGCTACTGACCCATGTGGTGGAACCGGCTGGAATTGAACCAGCGACACCTTGGGCTTCAACCAGGCGCTCTACCTGCTGAGCTACGGTTCCGTTGGCGGAGAGTTCTGGTCCCGACCCAGATGCCCTTTCGGGCACGCACAGCTTAGCAGGCAGGCCCCGGCACCCGCCGGGTCAACTCTCCGTATGGCTGGGGCGGCTGGAATTGAACCAGCGAATACCGGAGTCAGAGTCCGGCGCCTTACCGCTTGGCTACGCCCCAATATTTATTTCTCGGGCCCAAACGTGGGCCCGGCGCAGGGCAGGGTCTCCCCTGCCCTATGCGACGACGGAATTTGCCGCGGTGTGGACGACGAGGATGTCGTCGATTTTCACGTTGAACACTGCTGCCAGGACGATGAGATTGTCTACCGTCGGCAGCGACGCACCTGACTGCCACTTGTAGATGGCCTGGGGCGTGGTGAAGCCGAAGACGGCCTGCAGGTCCCGGACGGTGAGGCCCGCGGCTTTGCGGAGCTTCACGATATTGGCCCCGGTGAGGGGCAGGTCGATGGTCGGAACGGTCATGTCAAACACCTCCTTCTTTCAAATTCCCACGAAAAAACCGCCTGTCCCACAGGACAAGCGGCGGTTTTGAAAGAAGTCGGTGATAAAGACTACACCTGATCCCGCATCTGCTCATCCTGAACTGGGCGCACGAACTCGAAGCTATATTCCTCGAACATAGCCTGCTGGCGCTCGTACTGATAAGCAAACATGGTAGCGATCATGGTAGTGGTTCCTTTCGTAAGATTCGGCTCTGCTACCTTATGAGGGCAGTATAGCACATTGGTTTCGGTTTGTCATTAAACTTGTGGGGTAATTTTGAAAAAAGTTGTGGAAACGCCGGAGATATGGCATCAGCTTGAGCCCCTCATCCCGCCGCAGGGCGATAGAATAGTAAAAAAATTTTTTATCCATGAAAAAACGTCACGGAGTGGATTTCCGCGCCGTTTTTCGTATTTTTTGGCGTCATTTTATCCTCTCTTTTTCTCTCGCTCGCCTCTCCCGCTGACAACGGGTCACGGTTATAGAGCGAGGGGGTCCCCCCCTTTGCGGTAAGTAAGCGGAGAGGCGGGCGCGTCAACGCCTGCCAAACTCAAATTTGAAAGGAGATTTTTATGACAGAGAATTCAAGAGAGAACTTCACTTTAGACCCGGAGCAGGAGCAGATTTTGGACAACTTGACGGCCCTGATTTTAGCCAACGAGCAGCGGACCAGCGTGCTCAATCTCGCCAAATTAGCCAAAATCGAGGCCGCCTACGCGCTCCTGCGGGCGCTCACCCGCGACATGGAGGGCGTGCGCCTCACCTACGCGCTCCACGAGCCCTTCAAATCCACAGGCTTCATCTCCCTGGAGGGGGAGTCGCTAGAATTTTACCACCTGCCCCTCTTCTCCCGCGCCGCCGGCCTAGCGAACAACATCGAGATCTACCCCCTCATCGGCGACCGCGTGCGCATGACGTTCACATTTCTCGGTCTGACGGTACCGATAGAGTAGGTCGAGCGAAGCTCTGTCCACCTCATATCCGGCCGCCGGTGCCTCCAATTCATCGTGTGCCACGCTCATATCGGAAATTCGCCCCGTCGAAGCGGTACACCCCGGCGGAGTCGATGAGGTCATACACCTCCCGCGGCTGTAGGATCCAGAGCCTCATGAGCTCGTGCCCCCGTCCGGTGTCCGGTCCCTGAAAATATGTTGTGGTATCGCCGGTATCCATGCCGAGGGCTTGGACATACCGATAGATCATCGTGACCATCTCCTGACGTGTCACGTTGTTGACCGGGGCAAAGATGCCAGGGGCCGTGCCCTCGATGACGTGGTTGACGCTGGCCCACTCCACAGCGTTGGTGTAGTAGACATTGTTGGGTACGTCGGTGAAGTCTGTGCCGCCGTCAGCCTCAACGCTGCTTTCAAGCCTCCAGAGAACGGTGGCAAGGTCGGCGCGGGTCATGTTGGCATTGGGTGAAAACTCCGTGGCGCTGGTCCCGACAAACAGCTCATGGCTGGAAACGAAGCTCACGGAGGAAGCAAACCATTCACCGTGATATCCTTATACTAATATCTAATTAAAATAAGACATTTGCGACGGTCTTTTTCGCGTCGTCGTCGCTGAACACGCTTTGCTTCGGGCTCCCGTTGGTCGCCCATCTCGGCCCAAGAGCCGCCGCTGCGCGGCGGTTGGCCTCGAAACACGCCTGCGGGCGCAGTCAGGCGCTGTGTTCGCTCCTCCTCTCCCCAGCGGGCTTTGCCCGCCGGGGACCCCGGGGGCGTCAGCCGCCTTGGGAATACATACAGTATTCCCTGCGGCGGCTTCCTTGTCTGACACGAAAAATCCTCGCCGCTCGGTGTCTCCTTTTAAATAGATATTAGTATGAGGTGAACCGGATCAGGAGGCACTATTCCCTGTGGCCACGGAGCTCCTTTTGTCCCGGCCCCTGCCAACGCCGCCAAGCGGCATAGCAGCAGATTGCTCCCAATGCCAACAGGGCCGCGGTTACAACCATCGCCGCGGCGGGCTGTCCCTGGCGCTCCGTAAGGAGGCCTATGAGGTCGGCGGCTCTGCCGACCGACAGGAATTTCAGGGGCCCCACGCCCAGCCAGGTCCACAGGACTGTGGGGACCACCAGGGCGGCGCAGGCGGTGACATAGGCAGGCTCCGGGCGGCGGAACAGGGAGGACAGGAACAGCACGCCGCACCCCAGGGCCAGCAGGATCAGCAGGCGCAGGAGGTACAGCCCCGCCAGGAACAGGCCGATGGATACGGGCAGGGGGAATTCCTCCAAAAAGGCCAGGGACTGCACCGGCGCCGCCAAAGAGGCCGGGTCCGCTGAGGCCATCAGTGTCTTCAGCTCCATCGCCGTGGGGACCGCCCACAGCAGGAACACCCCGCACCCGGCCAGAAGGTACTTCCGCAAAAGCAGCGCGCCCCGTCCCCCGCCCCCGGCCCGCAGGAGGGAGCGGAGGCCGGCGGCCTGATCCGCGGCCATAGTCCCCGCCAGCAGAAGGGACAGCGCGAACAGCACCAGCACGTTCCACCGCAACCGGAGCGGCGACGCCTCGGGGCCGTATATGGACTGGTAGGGCGTCTCGTCCAGAAGCCACAGGTCAGTGCCCAGCTCCTCCCCCCGGGCCGCCAGCTCCTCCGCCCGAAGCCGGACCTGCCGGATGCCCACCTGCTCCGCCGTGATGTTGGTGTTGTCGGACACGATGTCGGAGAAGGTATACCAGTCGATCTCGCCGCTCTGGAGACGATCGCTGGCGTGGAGGACCAGGTCGTACCGTTCATCTATCTCCTGCCGGACGCTGTCGATCTCTTCCAGCTTCTCCTCCGTCAGCGGCCCCTGGAGCCGCAGGGCGTACTCCTCCGCCTGGGTCCGGTTTGGCTGGGCCGCCATGTCGCACCGGGCCACGAGCACCAGGAACACCGCCAGCACCAGGACCCCGCCCTGGAGGACGTACAGCTTGTACGCCTCGAACCAGGTGAGGCGCAGCCTCCCCCGGAGCTTATCCCATAGGGCGTTCCATGCGCGCCCCAACCTGGCGAAGGGAGAAATCGGGTTTCGAGGCCGCATGTTTGCCTGGAGGGCCGCGCACCCGGCCCCCAGCGCCGCCGCCAGAGGCACACACCCCGCCTCCGTCAGCCGCCGGATATTCACAGGCCAGCCGAACACATCCAGATTCACATACCTGGTGAACAGCACGGACAGATCGATGCAGCAAAATATGTTGCCGTATTTCAGCACCTGAAATACGCTCTGGTCCGGCAGATATGTGTAGCAGGCGTACTCCGCCGCCAGAAATGCCGCCAGCCCCACGATCATCCACCGGACACCGGTGTTGGCCGCGGACAGCAGGAGCCACAGCAGGAGGCCGATGACGAAGGCCGTGACGGCCCGCAGGAGGAAATACCGGACCAACAGCCCGCCCACCGACGTAACGACAGGCAAGGTCTTGAAAATGGGCAGAGACTGGGCGGCCCGGTCCAGATCCTCCCAGCCGCCGTACCGGATAAATCCCAGGACCAGCACGCCGCCGTGCAGGAGCGCCGTGGCCATCAGCGAGACCAGCGCCAGGACCGCCGCCCGCCGCAAGGCCAGCCTTGTCCGTCCGCCGGGGGCGGCGTAGAGCATATGCCAGAGCCCCTTTTGCCGCTCGTCCAGAAAGGCCATGGCGGTGTAAGCCAGCACCAGCACCAGGATCCAGTCCGCCAGCGGATAGGAGAACAGCGCCGTCAACGCCTCGTCGTGCCCCAGGGCCAATTGGGCGCCCTCCAGAGGGGCGAAGTCCTCCGCCGTCCTTTGCAGATTGCGGCGGGCGAAGCTGCCCTCCTTGCCGAAGATGGAGAACCGACTCAGCCGCTCACTGGCCGCCTGGACCTGAGCCGGGTAATCCCTGTATGCGACCAGGTGCGTCAACTGATCCTCCAGCTTGGAGGCCGCCTCGGTCTGTATTTTCAGGGCCTCCCAGTCCGGCTCCCAGCCGGAGCGGAGCTTTTCCATCTCCTCCGGCCACTGCTCCATGTATTCCTCGTAGTCGTCCTCATAGTACAGCACCCACTGGGTGTTGTCGGGGTCGTCCTTCCCGTAGAGCTCCCAGGATTGGAGGCTGGACTGGAGCTCCCGGTACAGATCCGCCTCCCCGGCCAAAAGCCGGACCTCCGCCAGGGCCGCCTCCGGGTCCGCGTTCCGGTACCGCGCCTCCAGCTCATTGTAGAGCGCCCGGGCCGCATCGGCGTCCACCGGCTCCTGTATGGCGTTGTGGGCGGGGAAGCCCCAGTTGTTCTCCTCCTGTTGGCGGTTGAAAAGGAACAGATTCACTACCGCCGCCAGGAGGAGCACCAGGATCGTGCCCCGGAAGAATAACACACGTTTCAGTTCGCCCATGGTCAGTCCCCCAGATAGTAGAGGTACACGTCCTCCAGGCTCAGCCGCCCGGTGACGGGCTCCGCCACATAGGGCGCCACGGCCCGGAGAAGCGCGGCGGGGCTGTCCATGGCCACGATCTTCCCTTTTTTCATGAGCATGATTTGCGCGGCGATGGTCTCCACGTCCGGCACCACATGGGTGGCCAGCAGCACGATCCGGTCCCGCGCGATCTGCGCTATGTACTCCCGGGTGCGGATGCGCTCCTGGGGATCAAGGCCGGCGGTGGGCTCGTCCAGGATCACCACCGCCGGGTCCCCCAGCAGAGCCTGGGCCAGCAGGACCCGCTGGCGCATCCCGCCGGAGAAGCCGGACAGCCGCTTGTGCCGCACGTCCGACAGATGCAGGGTGGACAGGATCTCCCCGATCTGCGCCCGCGCCTGCCTCTTGGGAATGGCCTTTACCTCCGCCATATAGTGCAGGAAGGTGTCCGCCGTCATGGCCTCGTAAAAGCCCTGCTGCTGGGGCATATACCCCAGCCTTGCCCGGAAGTCCCGGCCCAGCTTCAAAATGTCCGTGCCGTCAAAGAGGATCTCCCCCTCCGTCCGCCGGAGGGTATCGGCGATCAGGTTCATCATGGTGGACTTCCCCGCGCCGTTGGCACCCAAAATGCCGTACACCCCCGGCGTGAAGGTCACGTCCACGTGGTCCAGGGCCGTCAGGTCCCCGTAGCGTTTGGTGAGGCCCCGCAGGGTCAGCGTGTGAGTGCTCTCCATTTCCGTTTCCCCCTCAATCTGTGTTGAAATCATACCAGTCATACAAAATGACCTGGTGCCAGACCCCCTCCGGGAACCGCTCCTTCTCCACGGCGTAGAGGGGATGGAAGGTATGGCCGGTCTCCGAGTCCTCCACGCTGTCGCAATAGACGAAGAGGTACGTCTCGTCGGCGCCGGGGATGCTGAAATCCTCATAGAAGCCGTCGCCGTGCTGAAGGTCCAGCCCGTCCGCCCTGAGGGCGGCCTCCAGGTCCAGAACGGTCACCTCCGCCCCGGTCTCCAATGACAGCACGGTGATGGCCTCGGCGTCGTAGTCGATGAGGTAGATGTACTGGCTGTCATACTCCGCCCAGTCGCCGCTCTGGCAGTCTGAAAGCCGGACGGTCTCGCCGGTGCTGAGGTCGCACCTATAGAGGCCGGTCTCCACCTCCTCGTACTTCTGGGGCACCACGTAGTAGTAGAACACCCCGTCCTTCAGATACCAGCCGTTGATGGCGTGGGTCCCCGCCATCTCATCGCTCCGCCATATGAGGGCGTTCTCCTCCGTTTTGGGGTCGTACCGGTACAAAAGCCAGCTGGCGGACCCCTTCATCTCCCCGCCGGGGTAGTTGAGGCCGCAGTAGTAGAAGCACCCCCCGTCCACCCACACGTCCCAGTGGGCCTCGAAGCCGTCGATCGTCCGGGGATGGGCGCTGTTGTAGGAAAAGAGGACCCTCGCGTCCTCGATGGGCTCGTCGATACCCGACACGCACACCACGCTGGACCGGGGGCAGAAGACGATCTGAACGTCCAGGATGGCGTAGGCGTATTGGAAATGGCTGCCGGGCTGCTCATCCGGCCAGCGGTCCTTGGACCGGTCGAAGAGCGTGCGCACGTCCCTAAGACCGGTGCCGTCGGTCTTCACCGCCTGAAGGATATCCACATTGTATTCCCCGCCCGTGAAATAGAGCTCCCCGTCGTAGACCTGAGTGGCGTACACGGCGCCGCCGATGCGCTTGGCCAGGCAGGTGCCGGTCTGGTGCTGGCAGGTGGGGTCCGCGCAGAACACGGTGTAGTCCAGTGTGGACTTCTCCACATAGAAGGCCACCTCATGATCGATCGCCGCGAAGTACCCATCCTCCACCGCCGCCATCTCCACCCGGGCGCCCAGGCCCGTGGTGAAATCCGGCTGGAAGCCGCCCTTGGGCCTCTGCCCGCCGGAGCACCCGGCAACGCACAGCGCCAACGCCGCCGCCAGGGCCAACATCCGCTTTCTCATGGTCCCACCTCCCCATAAATTCTGGTGACAGTGCCGGTGATCTCGGCCCGCACCGTGGATACCACCACTAAGAGGCAGGTGCCCGGCCCGCCCGCCAGGACCACCTCTTGCCCCTCTCGCAGTTCCCCGGAGTCCGCCGTCCGGCCGTCCACATAGAGGTAGATGTAGGCGTGGGGGGATGTCTGCCAGTGCCCCCGGCGGGGCTCCTCGAAGGTCAAGTCGGAGAGCTCCACCCGGTATTCGACACCCTCCGTCTCCTCGCTGACCAGGAGGGTCCGGGTGGCGGTGTCGTCCACCCGCCGGTCGTGAAAGTCCGCCGTGCCGTCCTCCCGGAAGCCCTGGATGGGCGCGGCCTCCAGGCCCAGGACGGACTGGGCCCACTGGGCCGCCGTCGCGAAAAGCCCAGCGTTTCCAAGCAAAACCACCGCCAGCACCGCCGCCGCCACTGTGGCCAGCCCCCGGCGCAGTCTTTTCCCGCGCCTCCGGCGCGGACGGGCCCCGCGCACCCGCGCCCGCAGGCGCTCCAGGGCCTCCCGGTCCGGCTCCTCGTGAAGGGGGAGGTCCCCGATCAGCCCGTCCAGCTCCGCCGGGGAGAGGCTGTCCAATACTTCCGTCAGCCGTTCATCCATTGTCCGTTCCCTCCATTCTCTTCCGCAGCTTTTCAATGGCCCGGTGGGCGCGGGTGTCCACGTTGGAGACCGTCAGGCCCATCCGCTCCGCGATCTCCCTGGAGGGCTGGGCCAGGGTGTATTTCCGGAAGAGGATCTCCCGGTCCGCCGGATCCAATCTGCGCAGCTCTTCCAGCATTCGGTCCCGCTCCTCCCGGCGGATGACCTCCCCCTCCGGAGAGCCCTTCTCTGCCGGGAGCGGGCTGTCCTCCAGGGACACCATGTCCGGCCCGGCGTACCGCCTTCGCACCCGGTCCACCGCCCGGTTCCGGGCGATGATACACAGCCACGCCCGGATGCTGCCCTTCGCGGGATCAAACCGGGCAAGGCCGTCATAAAACTCCAAAAACACATCCGCTACGCAATCCTCGATGTCCTCCCCGCTGAAGGGCGGCGTGCGCAGCTTTCCCCGGACCACACCGAAGACCAGTCCCGCGTACTGCTCCGTCAGAAGCTCCATGCCCGCGTCGGGATCGTGACGCAGTTTTTTGAGCAAAACCGCATCCTCCATCCGCACGCCCCCTTTCTCCGCCTTTCCAAGGTATTTTTATATTGACTTCGCAAATCACGATATAATCTTACATTCTTTTTTCACTTTTTTCGAGAGATTTGGAGAAACAGAAAATATTTCCTTTTCCGGTTTCTGCTTTTTTATACTAATATCTATTTAAAAGAAGACACCGAGCGGCGAGGATTTTTCGTGTCAGGCAAGGAAGACGCCGCAGGGAATACTGTATGTATTCCCAAGGCGGCTGACGCAGCATGACGCGAAAAAGACCGTCGCGAATGTCTTATTTTAATTAGATATTAGTATTACAAAGTCCCCTATGAATAACCGTACCAAAAAAGTTTCCCCGTTTCCGAATTCTTATTGGAAACGGGGTGATTTTATTTTGAAAAGTTATAAAAGCGAAAAGATGCCATTCCCTGCTGAGACGCCATTCCCAGCCGGGCTTTTTTCGTTACCTGCTATATAATACGAATATCTAATTAAAAGAAACCATTCGCGACGGTCTTTTTCGCGCCGCTCGGTGTCTCCTTTTAAATAGATATTAGTCTTAGGGGATGTCCCTCACAGCGGCGGTCCGTCTTGTGCAGATGGCATCCCAGGGGGAACCCCGGACGGGGAGCTCCGCCAGGAGGGTTTCGATTTCCTGCTTCTCCAGGCAGAAGGAGCTGCTCCGGGAGCGAAAGAGGACGCCGGCGATGCCTTTTATCCTGACGATACTGCGAAGGCCTATCTCCTGAGGGACGGTGAGGACCGAGCCCCTGCCGTCCTTTTCCGCGGCGTCCTGGCTTGTGTAGGCCAGCACCCACTTCCCGTCCTCGTTTTGAATATGCTCCAGCACATAGGCGCACTTTTCGCCGGCCCCGTCCAGGGGGTCCATGCTGATCCGCACGCCGAGCGAGAGCTTCGCGTCCGGGAAGCCCTTGCGCAGGGCGTTCAGCACGGCGGTCTTCCGTCCGGAGGCCAGGGCCTTGGCAAGCGAAGCGTTAATTTTTGGTCCCGGTTCCGGCGCGAGGGCGGCACGACGGATTCGAATCTCCGCCAGCTCAAGCTCAAAAAGGAAATCCTGCTCGTCGATATAAAGCTCCGGATCGACGCCCAGCTCCTCCGCCCGCTCCCGCACATCCTCTGAAAGGTACTCCGCCCAGGAGCGTTTGCGCTCCTCCACGGCGTCGTTATACGCCTCCTCGGTCTCAAAATCCTCCGGGTCGATGCCGTAGTTGTTGAAATCGCAGGTCTCGCGCCAGGCGTACCTCTGGCGCTCCGCCTCCTCGGCCGCCTTCCGCTCCGCCTCCTCCAGGGCCTCCTCGTAAAGCGCCTCACTGGAAAAGGCGTAAGGGTCGAGACCGTACTCCGAGCCGTCGCGGCAGTAGAAACGCCACTCGTCCCACGGGTCAATGAGCGTGTAGCGATCCTCTTTCTCCCGCTCCCTCTCCTCTCTGTCGATCTCCTCGAGGATCTTAAGCGCGACCCACTCCTCGCCGATGTCGGTCCTGCCGTCGCCGTTGAAGTCAAAAAAGCCGCCGAACAAGTCGTCAAAGAGCCCGCCGCCCTTTTTCCTGTCCTTTCCCATATCGCTGCCCCCTCCGCCATCGCGAAATAATACTAATATCTATTTAAAAGGAGACACCGAGCGGCGAGGATTTTTCGCGTAAGGCTTGGAAGACGCCGCAGGGAATACTGTATTGACGCCGCTTGACGCGAAAAAGACCGTCGCGAATGGCTTGTTTTAAATAGATATTAGTATAAAAAAAGGGGCTGTGAAAAAAGAGCAGATATAAGCTCGGCTTTTCACAGCCCCTGTTTTTGTGTGGAAAAATAACC
>CANPYK010000008.1 GCA_947588605.1 uncultured Oscillospiraceae bacterium | reverse complement strand
TTCCTACGCCGGGGCGGCGCTGGGCGGCGCGGCTGCGCTGCTCACCGCCTGGGCCGTGAGCGCGCGGCAGGCGCGCACGGTCACGGAGCTTGAACCGGTCCTGCGGTTTTTCGTGAGCGGCGGCTTTCTGGCCATTCCGGCCTTTGCGGCGCTCTTTGCCGTCCTCTGGTTTCGATGCTCTTTTGTGGGGAAGATCAACGTCACCCACGCGGCGGCGGACTATTTGAGCTTCGAGCGCTCCCGTCTGGGCCGTGGGAGGTTCCTGACGGCGTGCGTCGTCTGGGCGGTATCCTTCCTGACGGCGCTGCTGGCCGGGGACCGGATCGTCCCCGTTATCGCGCTGGGTATTTCCTGTCCTGCGGCGTTTTTGGCCGCGTTTTGGGGCCTGGGGCGGCTTCGTCTCGCCCACGTGGAGCCGGAGCTTGTGTCGGACGGGGACAATTTGGACGCCCCGGACCCCCTCCGGGAGCGGCGGCGGGCTCTTACGCGGTGGGCAATCTACTGGGCTGTCGTGCTGGCGCTCTACGGGACGAGCGCGGTCATTTTTGAAAGCCTCGTCCTCTACCTCCCCGTCCTCGCCCTGGCGGCGGGATATTTCATCGTGAGAATCCTCATCAATCCACCCTTCCGTCCCTACGCCTCCCTCAAGCGCAAACGCCTGACGGTGCGGCTTGCGAGCCTTGCGTCCCTAGCGGTCCTCCTGCTGGCGGGCCTCTCCGTCATCCTGGACGGTACCAACTACAACGGGCGCTACATCGGGACCATGGACTACTCGGTCTTTGAGCATCACAGCACGGCCACCTACGACCCGGAGACCGGCGTCTACACCCTCCGGGCCGACCACGAGGGGTTCAAGATCCTCCAGCTCACGGATACCCACATCGGCGGGAGCGTCACCACCATCGGCCTTGACCGGCGGGCCTTCAACGCCTGCTATGACCTCATAAAAAGGACCCAACCGGACCTCATTATCATCACCGGGGACCTGGTCTACCCCATCCCCCTCCAGAGCTTCAGCACCAACAATCTGGTACCTCTGTGGCAGCTGGCGGAGTTTATGAACAGCGTGGGCATCCCCTGGGTCATGGTCTACGGCAACCACGACACCGAGCTCATCGCCAAATACGACGTCAGGACCCTGAACGGCATCTTCCGGCAGATGAAAAACGACCCGTCCTGTCCCCTGCTCTACGCCGACACCCAGCCGGATATCTACGGGCGCTATAACCAGCTTCTGCGCATCGAAAACCCGGACGGGAGCCTGGAGCGTGTGTGCTTTCTCATCGACTCCAACGACTACGTGACGGGCAGCTCCGAGGTCAACGACTACGACTCCGTCCACGCCAATCAGATCGACTGGTACCGGGAAACGGTGGACGCCCTCGCCCGTGAGAATGGCCGTACCGTGCCCTCCTTCGTCTTCATGCACATCCCCTTCCGCGCCTTCGCCGACGCCGCCGACGCCCTGGAGCGCGGCGACCCGGAGGCCCGGTATCTCTTTGGGGAAAACGGCGAGGGCGTGAGCTGCCCGGATCACGACAGCGGCTTTTTCGAGGCCATTTTGGAGAAAAAGAGCACCCAGGCCGTCTTCGTGGGCCATGACCACTTGAACAACCTGGGCGTCCACTATAAGGGCGTGGACCTGGTCTACTCCAAATCCATCGACTTCCTCGCCTACCCCGGCATCGCCCACGAAACCGCCCAGCGGGGCGGGACGCTGATCACCCTGGACGGCCGGGGCGGGTATGTCATCCGGCAGGTGGGGTATTGAGCCGCACCACCGGCAGGTCCGGGCTGAGCCGGCCCAGGAGCTCCGGGGTGAAGGCCCCGGCCTGCTCCGCCACCAAGGGGGCCGAAAGGAGCCCGCCAATGACCGTGGCCGTGTCCCCTACCCGGATATCCGGGATGGCGGAGGCGTCCACGGTCATGTTGTCCATGCAGATCTTCCCCACGATGGGCGCGAGGCGGCCCCGAATCACCACATAGCCCGACCCCGAGAGGGGCCGCGGCACGCCATCCCGGTAGCCCACGGCCAGGGTGGCGACGACGGCGTCCCGCGGGGCCACATACGCCCGTCCGTACCCCACCGCCTCCCCGGCGCGGACTGCCCGGAGGTCCGTGACCACCGTTTTCAGGGCCAGCACCGGCCGCAGGTCAGGCGTTACCCTCGTGGGTCGGTTTACATAACTCAGCACCCCGTAGAGGGCGATACCCACCCGCACGTAGTCGCAGGCTAGGTCCGGGTAGTTGAGCAGGCCGTAGGTGCTCTGGATGTGGATTTTTGGGATGGAGATGCCCCGGCGCTTCGCCGCGTCCAGAACCCCCCAAAACCGCCTCAGCTGCTCCCCTGTCCACGCCACGTCCTCCGGCTCCAGGCTGTCTGAACAGCTCAGGTGGGTATAGACCTGGGTGACGCGGATGCCGGGGAGGGTGAATATTTCCGCCGCCCCCGCCTCATCCTCCCAAGAAAGCCCCGAGCGGCGCATCCCGGTGTCGATCTCCAAGGCGCATTTCACCGAGAGGCCCCGGAAGGAGAGGGCCCTGGCGTAGTCCGGGCTCCCCACGGTCTGCGTCAGGTCCATGGCCGCCAGCGTCGCCGCCCGCCCCGGCGGCGTATAGCCGAAGATGAGGACTTCCCCCCGCACGCCCAGCCGCCGGAGGCGCACGCCCTCGTCGATATTCGCCACGGCATAGGCACGCACGCCCAGCGCGTCCAGTGCCGGGGCAACAGCGTCCGCCCCGTGCCCGTAAGCGTCGGCCTTCAGCACCGCCATAAGCTCGCACCCCGGCCTCATAAGGCCCTTCAGCGCGGCGACATTGTGCTCCAGCGCCGCCATATCCAGCTCGATCCACGCCCGCTCTCTGGCGTGGGCGTCGGAATTTTGAAAGTTCATACGATTTTCACCTGTCTTTCCCTTCCAGGGCGTCCGTGATGAGGCGGTCCAGCACTTCCCGGAAGGACAACCCGACGCCTTCCAGCATCCGGGGGAAGCGGCTGTGGGCAGTGAAGCCGGGGATGGTGTTGACCTCGTTGAAGACGATCCGTCCCTCCGGCGTCAGGAACATGTCCACCCGCGCAAAGCCGGCGCACCCCAGCGCCCGGTAGATCTTGACGGCGGTGTCCCGGATCTCCCGCTCCTTCTCCGGGCTTATCCGGGCGGGCATGTGGACCTGAGAATCGCGGCCCCGGTACTTCTCCTCAAAGCCGAAAAAGCCGCCGGATACCTCCACCTCGTCCACCCGCCCCACGGTGAGCTTGTCCGTCCCCATGACGGCGCACCCCACCTCGAAGCCGGGGATCTCCTCCTCCACGGTGACGGCGGTGTCGTAGGCAAGCGCCCCGTCGATGGCGGGCCGAAGCCCCTCCGGCGCGGTGACGCGGGTGATGCCGAAGGAGGACCCCGCCCGCAGAGGCTTGACGTAGAGAGGGTACGCAAACCCCTCCAGAAGGGCAGGAGCCTTGTCCCGATCCGCCTTATCAAAGGTCACCGCCCTGGGCACCGCCACGCCGGCCTCACGGACCAGCCGGTGGGCACGGTCCTTGTCCATGCACAGCGCCGAGGCCAGCACGCCGCACCCCACCAGGGGGATGCCTGCCAGCTCCATGACCCCCTGCACCGTCCCGTCCTCGCCGTTTCGCCCGTGGAGCACGGGAAAGACTGCGTCCACGGGGAGGGGCGTACAGCACCCGCCGCGCAGCTCCAAAAAGCCCCGTTCCGATCGGCTCAGGCTCACGGTGACCGGGGTAAGCTCGTCCCTGTCGGATGCCCAGGCGTCCGCCCTGATCCTCTCCGCCGGCCCGTCGTAGCGGTACCAGTCCCCCGCCCGTGTGATTCCCACGGGGAGGGGGATATACTTGTCTTTATCCATGTTCTCCAGCACCGCGGCGGCGGATTCCAGGGATACGCCGTGCTCCGGGGACACGCCGCCAAAGAGCACGGCCACCGTCTTTTTCGTCATAAGTTTCACTCTCCTTGTATCTCGATATTGTCCGGCAAGGGATACCGGATCTCACTGACGTTTGTATAGAGATGCCGCGCCTGCTTCTCACCGGTGACGACGTCCGTCTCCGTCCGGGAGACCTCGGCGTACTCGTAGACGCGCCCCTCCTCCCGGCGGTAGAGGACGGAGGGGTTTTGGACCTCATAGCGTCTCCCCTCGGGCGTGAGGGACAGTAGCCTGACGCGCAGAAGCGCCCCCTCCGGCCCCGCCTCCACCTGAAAGGTGTTCCCCGTGTCGTTTCGGACCCGCAGGTCCAGCCACCCCTCGTTCACCGTGGCGTCCGTGCCCCGCAGCGCCGCGCCGGGGTTGGGCGGCAGGTCCTCTGTGGGATGCCCGTGGCGTTCCGTCACCGTCAGGGGCGAGTGGAGGAACACAAGATGCAGAAGTCCGGAGAGCTGGCAAAGTCCGCCGCCGTAAGCCGGGACGATCCGGCCGTCGATAAGCTCCAGCCCAGGAAGATAGGGCTCCTCCCGGTCCGCGTCCCGGACGAGCCGCCAGAAGGAGAAGGTCTCCCCCGGCCGGATAAGCACGCCGCTGAGGCTCCTCGCCGCCAGCGTCAGGTTGTGGACCTTGTTGTGCTGGTAGCGGATATCCTGGCCCGTATGGGGGTTGACCATGACCTCCCCGGCCTCAAAAACGCAAAAGGGCAGGGCCACGGAGGAGCGCTCCACGGCGTAGCGGCATTTGTCCAGCCGCATTTTCAAATAAAAAACCTTCTTCCGCTCCCACCGCCGCAGGGGCAGGAGGGCGGGGATCAGCTGGGTGAGGCGTTTTCTCGGCATACGATCGCTCCCTTGGTGTGATACCTGCAATATTACTCTCCCCGTGTGACTGGACGATGACAGGGAGATGACAGAACCGTCACAAAAATTCTCCCGTTTCCGGTATGTCCCATGATACCGGAAACGGGAGAAAAATGTTTTATGTCAACATGAAGGACCCGTGAAGATTTTCTTCACAAAATCTTACGATTTTCTAACGGCCGGCAATCGGACCGTAAATGTCGTGACGCCGCCTTCGCTGCGGGCCTCGATCCGCCCGCCGTGGAGCTCCACGATTTGCTTGGCAATGGCCAGTCCCAGCCCCGCCCCGCCGGTGCGGGAGCTCCGGGCGGCGTCCAGGCGGTAAAACTGCTCGAAGAGCCTTCCAAGCTTCTCCGGCGGGATGTCATCCCCCCGGTTTGCCACCTCTACCACGGCAAAGCCCGCCTCCGCCCGGGCGGTAACGGCGATCTCCGTCCCCTCCTTCCCGTAGAGGACGGCGTTGCGAAGGAGGTTATCGAACACCCGCTGGAGCTTGTCCGCGTCGCACCGGAGGGGCAGGCTCTCGGGAAGCCGCAGAGCGCAGGTGAAGCCCTTTTCCCGGAAAAGCGGCCCGAACTCGTAGACCAGCTGCTCTAAGAGCCTTACAAGGTCGATGTCCCCGTATTGAAGCTCGATGTGGCTTAAATTGAACCGGGTGATCTCGAAAAACTCGTTGATCAAGTCCTCCAGCCTCTGGGCCTTGTCCAGCGTGACGGACAGATAGTGCTCCCTCAGCGCCGGGGCGATGCGCTGTTCGTCCCGCAGAAGCTCCAGATACCCGATGACCGACGCCAGGGGCGTTTTCAAATCGTGGGCCAGATACATGATGAGGTCGTTCTTGCGCTGTTCCGCGTCCTCCAGCGCCCGCTTCCGGTCCCGGAGGGAGCGCTTGGCGGCGTTGAGCTTTTTTTCCACCGCCTCCAGCTCCGGGAGAAGCTGGATCTCGGCGTCGTCCTCCCGCAGGAGCCCGTCGATGCCCCGGTTGATGGCCTTGAAGTATTTGACAAAGCTCCTCACATAGAAGCTCAGGGCGATAAGGGCGATGAACAGCACCCCCAGCAGGAACGTGAGGCCCCGGTACTCCCGGAAGACGGTCTGATACACCGCGGCGGCGGTCTTGTAGTCCCCCAGGACCACCTCCAAAAAGCCCACGACGGAGTCGGTGATGACCCCCGAGCCCACAAGTCCGCTGATGAGGCTGGAGTAGAGGAAAAGCATCCCCGCCGCAGTCACCGCCACAACGAGGGCCGTGCGGCGCAGGAGCTTCGTCTTGAGATACCGGTACTCGTCCGGCTTCTTCGGCGCCTTATTTTTCAACGGTGTATCCCACCCCCCAGACGGTCTTCACGAATTTCGGCTTTCGCGCCGGCTCGCGCAGCTTCTCCCGGAGCCGCCCCACGTGGGCCATGACGGTGTTGGCACTGTTTTGCAGGTACTTCTCCCCCCACACCGCCTCAAAAAGCTCCTCCGAGGGCACCACGGTCCCCTGCCGCTCGCACAAAACCCACAAAATGGAGAACTCCAGGGGCGTCAGGTGGATCTCCTCCCCGTAGAGCGTACACCGGTGTGTCTCCCGGTTGATGACCAGCCCCCGGATGTCATACTCCTCCCGAGGCCCGCTCTCCCCCGCCCCGGCGCTGTTGTACCGCCGGTAGCGCCGCAGCTGGGTCTTCACCCTGGCCGCCACCTCCAGCGGGTTGAAGGGCTTGGTGATGTAGTCGTCCGCCCCCATGGTCAGCCCCATGATCTTGTCCCCGTCCTGGACACGGGCGGTGAGCATGATGACCGGGAAATAATACCGCTCCCGGATCTTCCTCAGCAGCCTGAACCCGTCCGTATCCGGGAGCATCACGTCGAGAAGCGCCAGATCCGGCTCCTCCCTCTCGATATCCGCCAGGGCCTCCGCGCCCGTATAAAACTTCCGGACCGTATACCCGTCGTTGGTAAGATAGAGCTCCAAAAGGTCCGCGATCTCCCGCTCGTCGTCCACCACCACGATCCTCTCCGCCATCTTTCGTCCCTCCTTTTTCTCCCTTGCGCCCCATTATACCCCCTCCGGCCCCGTTTTTCAACCCGGTATAGCTTCCGGCACGGTTTTGTGGTATCCTGATATCGGGCCCGCAAAAAATTCAACTTTTTTTGCAGTGAAATTCAAAATGGCCGCACTATATGGGTGAAAGCGGGGTGAGCACATGACGGGAAGCGAAAACGATTTCTATCAGCACGTCCTTTTGGGGACATACGCGGAGAAGATCTTCTACTTCTGCCTGAAAAAGACGGGCAGCAGCCACGAGGCGGAGGACCTGACCGGCGATATCCTCCTGAACGCCGTCGCGGCCCTCAAAAAGGGCGTCGTGCCGAAGCATTTCTCCAGCTGGGTGTGGAGGATCGCCCGCAACCGCTACAGCGCCTGGGCGGACAAAAAGCATCGCCGCGCCCGGCTGGAAACGGACCTTGAGGACCGGGAGCCGGAGGACGAGGGCGCCGACCCGGAGCGGGCGCTGATCCGCGGCGACGAGCTCAGGCTCCTGCGCCAGGAGCTGGCGTTCATCTCGGCGGACTACCGGGATATCCTCCTGGCCTACTACATGCGCGGGCAGAAGCTGCGCGACATCGCCCGCGCCCTCGGCGTCCCCGAGGGGACCGTCACCTCACGGCTCTACCGCGCCAGACAAACCTTGAAGGAAGGAATGACTATGGCAAGAGAATTCGGCAAAAGAAGCTACGACCCGGAGACGATCTCCTTTGTCGCCTCCGGCGGCCAGCCCTCCGGGCTCCCCTGGACGGCTGTGGAGCGGAAGATCCCCGTAAACATCCTCTGCGAGGCCCACAACAACCCCTGCACCGTCCGGGAGCTGGCCCTGGAGCTGGGCATCGCCGCCCCCTACATGGAGGAGGAGGTGGAGCTGCTTTTAAGGGCGGAGCTCCTGAAAAAGGTGGAGGGTGGGAAGGTCCTGACCGGCTTTTTCATCACCCCCAGGGAGTGCCAGAACGAGATCGGCGAGCTCGTCTGCGCCTTTACGGAGCGCCGCGCCCGGGACCTTTGGGACCTGGCGGGGAAGGCCCTGCGGGAGGCCCGGACGCTGGGCGTGACCGCCGGCGATTACAGTGAGCAGGACGCGCAAATGTTCTTCGCCTTCTACCTGGAACAGCTTCTGGAGATATCCCGGTTCACAAAGGGCATCCACACCAGGTTCCGCCGGGCCGACGGCGGGAGCTGGGGCATCATCGGCTTTGAGCAGGGCGCCTCCTGCCGCCTGCCGGAGTCGTTCTTCAACAACAACGGCAGCGAGTGGGACGGCATGAGCTGGCTGGGCTATCAGGCCATGCCGGGGGACCCCGTCTTCCATGAGCGCCGCTACCGCCGGGACGCGCCCGACGCCCTCCTCACCCTCCGTTCGGTGGCGGAGGGGGCCGACCCGGAGCGGTTTTCCGAGGCCGACAGGGAGAACCTCCGCGCCCTCACCGCCGACGGCTTCTGCGCCACAGACGCCGCTGGCCGGCCATATGTGAACGCTTTAGTTTTCCGGGGTGATATGGAGGCCCGCCTCCAGGAGGCCCTGAAGGCCCTCCCGGACTACGCCGACCTCTCCGAGGCCATGGGCCGCCTCACGGACGAGGCAAGGGAAATCGTCGCCCGGTACTCCAATCCCTACTTAAAGGACGACTTTGAATACTACGTGATGATGTCCCTCACCGGCCTTCGCTCCACCCTCTCCCGCCGCCTAAAGGACGCCTCCCTCTACTCCGGCTCCAGCGCCCAATTCTGCGCCTTCCGGTATTGACCCGGCGACCTCGCTATACGCCATTCGCGGCGTCTCCTTTCATATGGGCATCCGTATGAGCGAAGGACGGGCGGGTTTAGAACCCGCCCCTACAGGGAATGTGGAAGGTTATCCCATATAAATAACATCGGAAATCCTCAAAACGCGGGTCGCCGAGGACGGCGACCCCTACGGCGTTTATCGAAAACAATCCGAACCCCGCAACGTGGGCCGCCGTGGGCGGCGGCCCGTACGGCATAGATTGAACGTAATTTGAAACTGTAGGGGCGGGTTCCAAACCCGCCCGTGCCACGTTACGTGACGGAAACGGTCCCGATAACCCGCACCCGCCCCCGTCTCAGTGTCCCCTCCTCGTAGGAGGGGACAGGGGGGAAGCGAACGTGTGACATGAGGGCGCTTCCGATGAACGCACCCATCCCGCCTCCCCCCAAGCTGAAAGCCCCCACGGCGACGCCGTGGGGGCTTTGGGGGTTATTTAAGTCACGCCTTTTTCTTCTGCACCGCTCCAATGATGAGCTTGATGATGACGAAGAGGGCTCCGATGCCGGTGAGGCAGGCGCCGGTGAGCAGGATGGTCTGGCCCAGATAGCCGAGGATCATACCCAGCAGATTCTCCTTCAGGGCCGGGTAGAGCTGCATGGCGCACCAGCCGGCCAGGAAGATAAGGCCCAGAATGAGGGCCGGGATGCCGACGCAGTAGAGGACGGCGGAAATGCGGTGGCGATTGACGACAATGAGCAGGACGATCAAAAGCGCCGTGAGCGCCCAAAGGGCGTAGAACGCGGGTCCGGCCACCAGGTCATAGATCTCATCGAACTTGTTGATGCCCTCGGTGATCTCCTCAGGCAGGCTCTCCACGGAAATGCCGTCGCCAATGCTTTCGCGGATGGCATCCTTCAGATTGTCGGTGTCGATCTTGATCTCGCCCGTATAGCCAACGTCCTTGACAATGTCCTCGATCTCGTCCTTGTGCTCCTCCACGAAATCCGTGATGCTCTCGGGCGTCAGGCCCTTGCCGGCGGATGCGTCCTCGCTGAGGACATTGTCCACCAGGTCCTTGGTAGCCTGATCCAGGAACTCGTCCACCAGAGGATCGTCAAGGGCCTTTCGGATATCCTTCTGTTCCACGTCCTCCCAGCCGGTCTTGTCTTTTACGTTGTCGTAAAGCTTCTCGGAGACCTGGTCCAGGAGCTCGTCCACGTTCTCCAGGTCCGAAAGGTCGATGTCGCCCAGATCCAGGTCCGCGCTGCTCATGGTGCTGGCCACACGGGGCGCGCCTGTCACGGCCACGCTCAGGGAGGCGGCCTTTTTGGAGCTCCCGGCGTCGCGGTCGGTCTTGGTGCCGCCGGCGCCCAGGATCATATCGAGCACGCCCTTCGTGCCCTTCTCGTCGATGAGCTGCTGGACGTACTGGTTGAGCTCATCCCGTTTGACCTTGAACTTCACCACAGTCACCAGCGTGGAGGCCAGGAGCGAGACGCACAGGAGGATGCTCAAAAAGACGCTGAGGACGATGCGTCCGGCGTTATGCTTGGTCTTCTTCGGGCCCTTGCGCGCCGGGGCGGGCGCGGGCGTATAGACGGGCGCGGCGGTATGTACGGCCTGTGCCACGGCGGCGTTGACCGGGGCGGCATTGACCGGGGCGGCGGAGGCCGTCCGCGGGGGCGTGAAATCGGACGGGCGCGGCATCTCCGGGCCCGGTACCGTCACGCTCGGGCTGTCTTCGACAACCGGCGCGGCCGCAACAGGGGCCTCCGGCACCACGGGAATCACCGGCTCAACCGGAACCACCGGCTCAACCGGAACCACCGGCTCAACCGGAACCACCGGCTCAACAGGAACCACCGGCTCCACCGGAACAACCGGTTCAACGGGAACCACCGGCTCCGCCGGAACCACCGGCTCCACGGGGACTACCGGCTCAACAGGAACCACCGGCTCCACGGGGACCGCCGGCTCAACAGGAACCACCGGCTCAACAGGAACCACCGGCGCGGCGGGCGTCAACGGCTCGACCCGCGTTCCGCAGCTGCCGCAAAACTTGGCGCCATCGGGAAGCTTGGCGCCGCAATTATGACAAAACATAGTGTACCCCCTATCTGCCGGCATGGCCCGGCACAAATATATGTATACTATACTCCTTTTTGAGAATTTTACAAGAACTTTCTCCCCATTTTTCACAGAAAATGCAAAAAGACCGCCCCAAGGCAGTCTTTTTGCGGGTGATATCATCGCTTCTTACGGCTCGCTGACGACTCCCGCGAAGATCGGCACGCCCTCCTCCATGACGGAGAAGAGGAACGGCCGGTCGAAGACGAGGTCGACGCGTTCCTCCGGAGGCGGAGGGGAGGTGGGCACGCCCATCATGACGGTGTAGGCCGCCGCCTCGCACCCCTTCTCGTCCGTCTTCACCCGGACGGAGTGGATCGCGGTCTGGATATAGATCTCCCCCGGAAGCCCCGCAAGGCCGCTGAGGTCCGCCGCGCCGGGGTCGAAGGCGTCCGTCACGCCAAGGCTTTGGAGCACGCCGATGAGGTCCGCGTCGCAGGTCACGTCGAACTTGGGCAGGGACAGGCTGACCCGCGCCTCCCGGCCCACCGTCCCGTTGAGGTCCGGACTCAGGAGGAAATCCCGTGCCTCCGCGCTTTTCAAAAGCACCCGCGGGTCCGTCCCCTCCCGGGGGAGGATGAGGCGCATGGCCCCGCCCAGCTCGAAGGCCAGCTCCACGCCGGTGAAGTCCTCAAAGGGGTAATAATAGATAGTGAAGACGCCGTTCATGAAGTCCGCCTCCCGGTCCCCGCCGGGGGCGTGGAAGGTCATCCGGCGGGTGTTCTCCTCCCGAAAGCCCTGATGCCACTTGCCGCTGAAATAGACGGCGGAGGCCAGGGCCGCCACGGTGTCGGGCTGAAGCTTCACCTTCTCCACGCTGTCCCGGAGAAGTCCCCCGGTCTGCCCGTTGAGCCAGCCCTGCAGGGCGTCGTCCATCTCCTCCGTCCCCGGCGTCCCGGCATAGGCGGAGGCGTAATAGTCCCCCGCCAGAGTCGCCAGCGTCTCCTTGTTGTAGGCGTCCTCCCCCACGTCGTCCCGAAGCCACAGGGAGCTTGCCAGCCGCACCACCTCCGCGCCGTCGTCGTTATAGAGGTCGGTCATGAGCTCAGCCGTCGCGGCTCGAAGCGTCTCCACGTCCTCAAACCCCAGCAGCTCCAAAATTTGCGCCCGCGTCTCCCCCCGCGCCGTCTCGCCGAGCATGGCGAGGGCGGTAAAAACGCTCACCGGGGAGCAGACGGCGTTGCCGGACCCGTCCAAAAGCGCCGGGACGGCGGCATGGAGGTAGCCGCCCAGGGCCTCGGCGACGTCGGGGCTCAGCCGGTGCTCGGCCTGATAGTCCTCCCACGCCGCCGCGTCCCTCTCATCCTCGGGATACGGCACGGCCTGGGGGAAGACGGCTCCGCACAGCTCCGCCACAGGATTCCCCGAACCGGAGGACCCGGGGGACCCGCCGGACACGCCGGCAGGTTTGGTGGGCGGTTCCGAGGCATCGCCGCCGGTATAGCCGCTGGGGGCCTCGCTGCGCCCCGAGCCCCGGGACAGCGCCGCCAGCGTCCCCCCGGCGATGAGCGCCAGGGCCAGGCACGCCGCCACCACCCCCCGCCAGGGGAAGGGCTTTTTGCGGCGCTGCCCCGCGCTCTCCACAAGGTCGGCGCGGATGTCGGTGATGCCGTTATAGATGTCCTCTTTCTTCATGTCGTCACCTCCGGGATCACTCCCGCACCGCGCCGGCGAACAGCGGCACGCCGCCGGACATAAGGCTATAAAGGAAGGGCCGGTCCAGGTCGACCTCGATGACCTCGGCGTCCTCGGAGGGTCCGGCGCTGCCGGCCATGGCCATAAGGGTATAGGCCGCCGCCTCGCACCCCTCCTCGTCCACCTTGACCCGGGCGCCGTGGAGGGCCTGGCTTACATAAACCGGCTCTCCGTCCAGCCTGCTCCCCGTCAGAATGGGGCTGAAATCCGCCCTGGCCGGGTCGAACACGTCGGTGACGCCCAGGCCCTTCAGCGTCTCGATGAGCTTCAGGTCGCTGGTCACATCGAACTTCGGAAGGCTCAACGTGATGCGCATGAGCCTTGCGTTGTCCGCGAAGTCCTCCCAAAGGGAGCTTTCGGTGAGGAACGCGAGGGCCATGGGGTCGCGGAGGACCTCCTCCATCGTGACGCCCTCGTCCGGCAGTAAAAACCGCATGGACCCGCCGGACTCAAAGCTCAGCTCCACGCCGGCGAACTTGTCCGCCCAGTAGTAGGTCCCCTCGTAGGTCCTGTGCATGAAGTCCCGCTCATAATCGCCGCTCAGCCCGTGGAAGGTCATTTTGTCCGAAAATTCCGGGGAAAATTCCACATTCCACCGGTCGCCGAAGTAGGCGGTGCTCACCAGCGCCAGGGCCGTGGCCGGCTCCAGGGCGATGCCGTCGATCTGGCCCTTGAGAAGGCCCCCGGTCTGGCTGTTCATCCAGTCGTGGAGGAGGCGGTCAAAGTCGTCGCTGCCCATCTTGCCCGCGAAGGAGGAGGCGTAGTAGTCCTCCGCCAGAGTCTTCAGGGCCCCGTACTCATACTCCGTATCGTCCCGGAGCCACAGGGAATTGGCCAGGAGGCAGGAATAGGTCCCGTCGTCGTTATAAAGGGCGTTCCACAGGCGCTTGGCGAGCGAGCGCTGGGCCTCCATGCTCTTCGCCCCCAACAGGTCCATGATCTGCCAATGTGAATCCCCCGCCGTCGTCTCCGCCATCATGGAGAGGGCCATATACACGTTGGCGGGCGAGCAGGCCGCGTCCTCCTCCCCCGCCGCGCCGATGAGGGCCGGCAGGAGCCTTTCCCAGGCGCCCTCCATGGCGTCCGTCTCCTCCGGGGTGAGCCGTCTCGCGCCCGTCTCCTCCCGCCACTTGTCCCACGCGTCCTCGTCCACGCCGAAAACGCCCTCCTCGGGGTATTCCGCCCGCTCCGGGTAGACGGCCTGCCGGAGGGGCCGGGCCTGACCGAGCACCTCGGGCGGGACCTCCCAGTGGGACCGCCACCAGGCATAGCCCCCCGCGCCCGCCGCCAAAACGATCGCCGCCGCGAGGCCGATAAGCAGGCCCTTCTTCCTTTTCCCGTTTTTCGCGGCCGTCACGTGGCCGTCGTTCACGTCCGTGACGCCGTCGTAGATGTCATCCTTCTTCATCTGTCAGTCCCTCCTTCTCAAGCTTGTCCCGTAAAGCCAGTCTCAGTCTCCGCAGCCGCTGGGAGACGGTGTTGGGCTTCAGCCCCAGCTCCCGCCCCAGCGCCTCCGGGCTCTCGGCGTACCAGTACCGCCGGATGAAGAGATCCCTGTCGCCCTTCGGGAGGGTGTCGAGCCACGCGGAAATACGCCGCCCCAGCTCCCGCCGCTCGATCTCCCGCTCCACGCTGGCCTCCGAGGGGACGCAGTCGGCAAGCTCGTCCAGCTGGAGCTCCATGGCGGCGCAGCGCTTCGCCGCCCGGTTCTTCCGCCAGCGGCTGATGGCCAGATTCCGGGTGATCCGCCCTAAAAACACCCGCAGCACGTTGGGCCGCTCCGGGGGGATGGTGTTCCAGGCCGCCAGATACGTGTCCTGGACGCACTCCTCCGCGTCCTCCCGAAGGCCCAGAAGCCTCTGGGCCAGCGCGGAGCAGTAGCCCCCGTATTTCCGCCGGGTCTCCTCGATGGCTCGCTCGTTTCGGGCAAAGTAGAGCTCAACGATCGCCTCGTCCCTCATGGGCGCGTCCACCCCCTTTGTGATCTCCTCACTTTGATAGTCGCAAGAAAGGCCGGCATATGACAAGGTTTTTCCGTTTTTATGGATATTGTATCACACCCGCTCCTCGTCCTCAAGGAGGGTCTTCAGCTTTTCCAGCGCCTTTTTCTCAATGCGGGAGACATAGGACCGAGAGATGCCCAGCTTTTCCGCCGTCTCCTTCTGCGTCAGCCGCCGCCCGCCGGCAAGGCCGTACCGGAGGGTGACGATCTCCCGCTCCCGCGGCTCCAGCCCCTCCCGCACATGGCGGCGCAGCCGCGCGTACACATCCTGGGAGCTCAGACGCTCGAAAACGTCGTCCTCGGCGCAGACCACGTCCATGAGGGACAGATTTCCCCCCTCGGCGTCGGAGTCGATGGTCTCCGACAGCGACACGTCCCCGGCGGACTTGCGCTGAGCCCGGAAATACATAAGGATCTCGTTTTCGATACACCGGCTGGCATAGGTGGCCAGCCGCACCCCCTTGTCGGGCTTGTAGGTGGAGATGCCCTTGATGAGCCCGATGGTGCCGATGGAGATAAGGTCGTCCTGGTCCCGTGTCTTTGTGTAGTATTTCTTGACGATATGCGCCACCAGCCGCAGATTGTGCTCTATAAGCGTATTCCGGGCCTCCTCGTCCCCCTGCGAAGCCCGCTCCAAACAGTCCCTCTCCTCCTGCGCCGTCAGCGGCCTCGGAAAAGACCCGGCCCGATCCTCCAGCCTCAACAGCAGCAGCGGATATGACAGCAGCGCCGCGAATGTCAACGCAAGCATCTTCCTCGCCCCCCATTCTTCTCTACGATGCAGTATATTCCACCCCGATTTGTCCCTATTCGCCCGATTTTGCCCCGGAACCCCAACAACGGGAAAAGGTTTGCGTTTCCCCCGGCAGAGAAAAGCCTTTATAACCTCCCCCCTGGGGGAGGTGCCGAGCGCAGCGAGGCGGAAGGGTCCTCCATGGCGGCGGAAAAAGGTTTGCGGCTTCGCCGCATTTTTATATTTCCCACCCTCCGATAACCACCAATTTCCGTTTTATCGGAACCGTTCCGTCCCGCAACGTGGCACGGGCGGACACATGGGTCCGCCCCTACAAAAAAAGGAAGGTGATCCCATTCAACCGACACCGGAAATCATCAAAACGCGGGCCGCCGTGGGCGGCGGCCCGTACGGCGTTGATTGAACGCAATTTAAACTGTAGGGGCGGGTTCTAAACCCGCCCGTCTCCCCGTCCCCGCCGCAGCGGATAAATCCAAAACCGCGGCGAAGCCGCAACCTTTTTCGCCCCCTCCTCGTAGGAGGGGGGCAGGGGGGGAAGCGAGCGTCGGTCGACAGCTCCCTTCCCCCCATCGCGGGCCCCCAAGCCCTCTTCCCTCACCACCTCCCGAACTTCCCGAACTCCACCCCGCCGTACAGGTCCTCCACGACCCCCTCGCCGTCGGCCATGCGGCGGGAGAAGTAGATGTTCCTCAGCTCCTCGTACCTCTGCTCGTAAAACCCGGCGGCGGCGGGGTTCTCGTCCGCCAGCAGGTTGGCCGCCAGACCGTAGTGCATGACCCCCAGTGCGTAGGTGTCCGGGATCTTCAGCACCGGGTCGCCCAGCGCCTCCACCGGCACGAAGCCCCCGTTCTGCCCGTCCAGGATACGGTACTCGGCGATCATCATGTTCACGATCCCCGCCGCGCGGCGCTCATACTCCGCCGTGTCGGCGTTCCGGGGGTTGCCCTCGCCGTCCAGCTCATCCATGAGCCCCATGGCGGCGCCGAAGATGTCCTCCGCCGTCTTCATACCGTCCCGGCCTCCTTCTCCACAGCCCTTCTGGCCATGATGGCCGCCTGATAGCGCGGGATGAGCGCCATGGGCTCCGTCCCGTCGGTGATGCCCAGCGCCACCGCCTCTTGGAGCTCCTTCTCCGCCCACGCCGGCACCGGCCTGGTCCTCAGATACTCATTGAGCCTCCTGTAGATCTCCTCTCCCGTCATGTTCTCCTCCATCCTTTCCGCCACTTCCCGGCGAAAATCGTCCATCGTCTTCCCGAACCGGGGCCACCAGTGCTCCACGTCCACGTGGTCCGACGCGATCCCCCGCCTGTGCCCCTCGGCGTGGCAGATGACCACCCCGTCGGCCAGCGGGTCGAGCCCAAAGCGCTCGCACAAATGCGCCGTCAGCTCCGCCGCCTCCCGGTACACCAGGGCAAAATACCCGGGGTCCAGAAGCCCGTCCTCGCAGATCTCAAAGGCAATGTGGGTGTTGTTGGCGCTCCCCCGCGCGCCGGTCCCGGCGTGCCACCCACGGGCCTCCCAGGGCAGGGTCTGCGCCGTCCCCACGGTCCCGTCGGCCAAAAGCCCCACAAAAGCGTGGACGCACTTCTTGACCCCGCCCCTGTTCCAGTCGTTGGCGTTCCGGTTGACCCCCAGAACGCCCAGCGTCTCCTCATACCCGGCGCTTCCCACCGTGGGCTGGGCGTACCGCCGGATATTGGGGTTGTTGGCCCCGGTGGAGTGGACCATCACCCCCTTCGGCATAATGGTCCGCCCGCCCTTATAGCAGTCGTTTTCCGTCAGCAGACATTCAGTCAGCCTCATGCTCTCCTCCCGCCTCCGCGTTGTCTTTCAGCTTCTCCACGATCCTCCTGAGAAACGCCGGCAGCGGCACGCCCAGCTTACTCAGATTCTCCAGAATGGAAATACACTCGTTCAAAATGAGCCAGACGGCCACCAGAAGCCCGAAGGCGTAGAAGCCTCCCAGGTCCGCCCCGGCGCTCCCCGCCGCGGTCTGAACGATCCAGTCCACCACCACGGCCACGCCCACCGCCGCGAGATACCCCAGCTTCTTGACGATGCCCCGAAGCCCCGTCCCGGAGCTCAGCTCACCCGCCTCCCAGGCGTGGGCAAGGCCGGTGGCGTAGTCCATCACCATGACCGCCGCCAGCACCGCCACCGGTCCCAGAAGCTCCCGAAAATAGGCCCCCACCGCCGAAAGCGCAGCGGCAATGAGCCCCTTGCACATGTTTTCCTTCAACTCTTTCTCCTCTCTTTCCTGCCTTTCCTCTTTTTCCCATCCCGTCCCCCACGCGGGCGGCCAAAAGAGGCCGCCCGCTCCCCCGTCTTCTGAGCCCTTCCGGGTTGCGTAGGCTCCCCTTCGTAAGGGCTGCGCCCGCAGGCGCGTTTCGGAGCGCAACCGCCGCAACGCGGCGGCTCTTGGCGCGTAGATGAGCTGTCGCGAAGCGACTGAGGGATCGAGGCTCTCGTCAACCGCTCTGTCCCGTCACCCTCGCTTCCCCCCTGCCCCCCTCCTGCGAGGAGGGGGCTCTAAAAGGAGCGCCTGCGGCGCGCCATTTCTTCCGCTCCTTACTTCATCGGATTTTCAAAAAGTATGGAACAGCTTGCGTCGGTAATTTCCGTCCTTGCATCAAGAGACTCAATGGCAGCCGTATAACTGCGCGTCTCCGGGTCAAGAGCCGTCTTTATATACCAGCCCGGCAGCCGCACCGTCACTGTAACGGACTTGGTCCCTTCGCCATCATAGCTCATGGTTTCCAGTATGCAGGGTACCAGACAGTCGGGGCCGCCTCTTGCCCAGGCGACGGAGGAAAGCCCGGAATAGGGAATAAACGCCATCGGAGCAATGATACTTAAATCACTGAGATATATTTCGTTATTGGGGGAATACACGGAAAAATCTATCTGCAACATACCGGTCTTCTTGAAATCGAAGTCCTCGGGGACATCCGCGCTAAATTGGAAAGCCATTGGGTTCATCAGACTATACTCTTCGTTATAAGTAAGCCAATTGACGTTCCGATTCCCCCGCACATATCTTTCATCCGCCTTGTCAGGAGAGAGATAATCCGTCCCATCCGCCGCCTGTGCCACCGCCGACCCCGTTCCTTTGAGCAGCCCGTTAAACGCCGTCTTCGTGCTCTCGTTCAGCTCATTGGGCCCGGCGGGACCGACCGCGCCGTCTTTACCGTTGGTGCCATCCTTCCCCGGCGCCCCGTCCTTCCCCGGCGCCCCGGCAGCCCCCGGAGGCCCCGTCAGCTCCCCGGCGTCCAGCTTCTCCTGGAAGGTGCTCCCGTCGTCGAAGGTCACGCCGGAGGCCAGAGCCGTCTTCGCGGCGGCTTCCGTCTCCGCCTTGTCCGCCTTGCCGGCCAGCGCCGCCTTGACGAGGGCCACGAGCCTCGCAAGGCCCGCCGCCCCCGCGAATTTCCTCGCCATCCTACGCCTCCTCTCAGCCGTTCCAGAGGCCGTCCACGTCCTCGGCGCTCAGCTCCGTCATGTCCGTGCCCAGCAGATACTCGCTGGCGGCCTTGCCGTTCAGCTTCTCCGCGTCCGTCGCGGAGGCGGCGCTGTCCGCGTTCACCGCGCTTGCCACCTTCCCGTCCCCGTCCGGGTCGTACACGCTCTTGTCCATCTTCAGCCCCAGCGCCTCCTTGATCTTCCCGATCAGCGCCGCGACCGTCTCGTTTCCGGCAAATTTCATATGTCTGTCTCCTTTCCTATTCTATGCCGCGCGCTCCCCTCCGGTCTTTCGCCGGAGGTCACCACATCGCTTCAACTTCCTCTTTGCCGATCTCCACGAATGCCGACTCGATCTGCCGCACCGCGTCCTCCGCCGCCGTCCCGGCGGCGCTGACGGCCTCGTCCCGCGCCGTCTCCGACCCGCTCCTGGCGTCCTCGGCGGCGTCCTTCGCCGCCTCCGCCTTGTCGTAAAACTCCGCGGCGCGGTTGAAGACCTCGAAGTCAAAAAGCTTCCCGTCCGTCAGCTCCACCGTGAGCTTGTCGGCGTAATTCTTCTCGCCGTAAGCCCCCGGCGTGAGCCGGACCTCCTTCACGCCCACGCCGTCCTGGCCCCGGATCGCCGGGGTGGTGTAGCTTTCGCCGTCCTCAAACCTGAGCGTCAGCGTAAAATCCGGGTTCAGCACCGCCGATTCGATGCCGTACCCCCTGGGCCCCCGCTCGCCGGTGTCCCCCTTGGGACCGGGGATGAGCCCGAACGTACCCAGCTCGACCTCCACCGTTCCCGGCGTCCTCAGCTCCTCCTCCATACCTTCGCCTCCCTTTCCCCCTCCCCGATATGCCGGGGAGGGAATTTTATGATCCCGCGCGGTCTACTCTCATTCCCCGGCGGACTTGGCCGCCAGGATGCCGTCCTTCAGGGTCTCCAGCACGAAGCAGTCGTGCAGGAGCCGTCCCTGGACCACCGCGCCGTCGATGTCGGGATGCTCCTCCAGGATGCGGTACGTCTCGATCTTCTTGGGCGCCACGGCCGCGCCCCGGCGCACGATGAGGAAGACCACATTTTCGGGCATGTACTCGTCGGGCACCACCCGGACCTGCATCCCGTCGATGGTCCCGCACACGCCGGAGACGATGGCCTCCTCGGCCAGCTTCTCCGTACCCACCACCTGGTCGGCCAGCTTCACCTTGATGGCCTCGCTCTCGCCCATGAAGAGCACCCGGCCCTCCCGGGGCACCCTGGCGTTGCTCATCTTCACGCCGGCCTTCATGATGGTCTCCACGGCGTTCTCCTTCGTCAGCGTCACGCCCGTCTCCGTAAGGCCCGCGCCCTCGGCCAGCTTCTTGAGCCGGTAGGTGTCCACGTAGGGGATGATGACCTCGTCGGTCTGACGTCTGAGGACGCCGGAGGCCGCCTTGATCATCATCTGGGCGGTGTTGTTGCCCTTGTCGATGGACCCGTTGAAGGCCTTGTCGTCGGTGACCGTCATCTCCTGCACCGTGTCGCCCAGCTCCGTGAGGGTCCCGAACCGGCTGCCCTCCGCCTTGGTCTTGTCGTAGCTCTGGAGGGGCAGCTTGTCCACGGAATACACCGTCACCGTGGACACCCCCGTCCACTTCCACCGGTTGGAGAAGATCCCCTCGGTGCAGGACCCCAGCTTGAACCGCTCCACCACCTTGTCCGACGCTCTCTTTGCCAAATTGATCGCCATAAATGTTTTCTCCTTTCAAATTTCAAAAAGTTTTTCTGATTTTTCCTTCCTCCGGCCCCTCAGGGCCGCCCCGTTTCACCGCCGATCCACTCCCTCACCTCCTTTCCCGTAAGCTCCCCCGTGGGGGAGCTGGCGCGCAGCGCCTGAAGGGGTCAGTGCATCTCCCACCCCTCGTCAAAGGCGTCCGCCTTCACCCCTCCGGACCCCCGGCCCGCCTGACTGCCGGCGGACCTGGCGGCGTTGCGCGCTCGCTGTTCCCCGGCGCGCCGGAGCCGCTCGTTCTCCTCCCGGAGCCTGCGCGCCTCGTATCCCAGGAACGCCTCCGTCAGGCCCACGCCCTCCCGGACCCGCTCCCAGACCTCCCGGGGGATGTCCTCCCCCCGGACCTGGGGGAACGCCCGGACGAACCGCCGGATCTCCCCCTCGTCCCTCTTGCCCGCCTGCGCCGGAGGGCTCTCCGGGACCTCGGTCCCCTCCTCCGCCTCCGGCGCTTCCTCCTCGGGCAGCTCCTCGGAAACTCGCTCGTCCGCGACGATCCCCTCGTCGCCCCAGCCTTCGGAAAAAATGTCCTTCTCGTTTTCCATGGTTTACTCCTCCTTCTTTTCTCTCTCCCGCCTGATCTCGGCGATGAGTCCCCGCCTGTCGCTGACGTACCCGTCCGGGATGCGCTCCAGATACTGGAGAATATCGATCTTCCCCTGGGTCAGCAGGTTGTCCAGCGTCTGGATGGAGGCGATCTCGGAAAAATACGCGCTGGCGCCCACGTCGATCCTCAGCGCCATGGGCATCTCCCGGAAAACGCCGAAGTCGAACTCCCCCGGTACCTCCTCCGGCGGCGTGAGCCCCGCGAACTCCATGGCCTCCCGCACCCGCGCCGGCGTCTCCACATCCGCCGTCCGCACCCCGTAAAAGGCGCCGATGAACTCCAAATACACCCGGGCCAGCTCCTCCACGCACTCCCGAAGCGCCTGCTTGGTCAGCTCGCTGGGCGTGGCCGCCGCCCGCTGGAGGGCGATGATGGCGGAGGTGTTGTCCGGCCGGGCGTCCCCCAGCGCCACGTTGGTGGCCCCGAGGTTGGCGTTGGTCTGGTCGATGGCCGCGTCGATGAAGGACGTCACCTGGGGCGAGACGGCCGCCGGCGTCAGGGCCCTGGCGGCGGAGCTCACGTCCCCGCCGGCGATGCCGATGGCCTGTCCCACCTGGTTGGTCCACTTGGGGATGCGCGTCCTGTCGTAGATGATCTTGGGATACGCCGTGGTCATCAGGCTCAGCATGGACATGGCCCACATCTTGTTGATGAAGATCTGGTTGGGGATGAGCCCCGTGAGCATAGCCTGCCCGTGGTAGCTGTCCTGGACGTTGTCCCAGCTCATCCACACTAAGGGGTAGAGCCGCAGGCCCATGCAGAAGGCCGGCCGCACCGTACAGCCCCTCGCGCACTCATACCCCCAGATAAGCCCCGTCTCCCGGTCCCGCCACATGAGGAAGAGCCTGGTGGCCTTGTCGTCCGTCCTGTGGACGTCCTCGACGCCCGTCTGATCCCCGTCGGGCACGATGTCCTCGAAGGTCCCGCAGCCGTAGTCCCTCGCCCTGCGCCGCAGCTCCTCCACACGCTCGCGGCTCTCGATGAGGATGTACGGCTGCTTCTGGACATGCCGCTCGTTGGGGTCGCCGAAGTGGACCATGGTGTTTTTCAGGATCTCCGTCCGCACCGTCCCCTCCTCCGCGTCCCAGTAGCTGTAAAGGCACCCGTCGCCCCGCACGGCGGCGTCCCTGGCAAACTCCCGTAAGAGCGCCGTCACCCGGTTGTGCTCGAAAAGCCTCTCCAGCTCCTCGTTGAGCACCCGCACCGGCCCCCGGAGCTTCTCCGTATTCGCCGACGCCGCCAGCGCCGCGGCCTCCACCGTCAGGTTGTCGCTGGTGACCAGGGAGACGAGGAAGCACACGTCCCTTTTGAGGATGTTGAACACCGGCGTAGGCAGTCCGTTGGACCGGACGCCCTCCCACTGCTTGCCGATGAAGAAGTTCTCGTTGGTGTTCACCGTCTCATAGAGGTCCACCGCCTCCTTGAACCTCCGTCCCCGGTCGTAAAGGGCCCACACGCTCTCGGGCGTTGGCTCACGTCTCATCCTCATCCCTCCTCACCGCGGCCCGCGCGGCCTTGAGATCGTACCCCATCATGGCGTCGATCCCCTCCCGCCAGCGCTTTTCAAAGCTCTCCGTCTCCGCCGTCTCCTCTCGTTCGGGCATCGCGTCCCCCTTGTCTCCGGGCCCCCGGCCACGGGCGACCAGGACCCACACCTCCACGGCGATCGCCGCCAGGAGCAAAACCGTCAAAAATTCCATGTCTCTCTCCTTTCCCGCCGGCGCTCAGACGCCCGCTTCCTTTCTCAGCCTCTCCGCCTCGGCCTCCAGCTCCTTCGTGAGCTCCTGCCGCCAGCGGAAATACTCGTCCGCCTGCTTCTGGCTCACGCTGACGCGGGACTCCTCGGCCTTCCGGTACTCCTCCAGCAGCGCCGCCGCCCGCTCGTAGGCCCCCTCGGCCACCGCCTTCGCGATGCCGTCCTGATAGGCCCGCTTGAGCTCCGCCTCCTGCCGGTCGGCCTCGGCAAGGGCCGCCCCCTCCTGGGCGTTAAGGGCGCTCATCCCGGCCTGGCGTGTGTTCTCCATGGCCAGCCTCGCCTGTCCCTTCGCCCCGGAGGCCAGCCCCGTCCCGGCGGCGTACTCGTCGAAATTCCGCTCCGCCATGGCGCTCTGGGCCGCCAGGTCGTTTTTCTCGTCCTGGAAGACCCGAGGAACAGCCTCCCGGCTCTCCTTCACCGCCGCGACATTGGCCTCATAGGCCGTCTTCAGTCCCGCAAGCTCGCGCCCCAGCGCCGCGTCGTAAAGGTCATTGACCGCCTTCTCCCGGGGCTCGTAGCTTTCCAGCGCCGCCGGCGTCCCCTGTCCCAGGGCCCCGCCGGACCCGCCGGCCCCGGCCTTGCCGCCGCCCAGCTCGTGGTACTCCCAGCCCCCGTCGCCGCCGGAGTAGCCCGCCGTGGCCCGGACCCGCTCCGCCGCGGCGTGGGCGGCGTCCATCCCCGCCTGGTCCCCCGCCTCGTGGGCCCTCCACCACTCCTGGGTGAAGGCCCGGATCTGCTTCTTCTGCTCCTCGTTGAGGAAGCTGTCGTCATACACCGAAATGTCCGTCATATCGTTCTCCTTTCCTTTATTTCACAAACGCCGCGCCCCGCAGGCGCATGTCCGCGCTGACCACCGTCGCCGTCTTATCCGCCGTGTTGTTGCGCAAGATAAGCTTGTAATACGTAAACTTCTTCGCCTTGAGCTTCACCCGCTCCATCTCCGGCACCGCGCCGGAATCGGGGCCCTCCACCTCGTACACCGCGAAATCGCTCTTCCGGTCCGTCTGGGCGGTGACCTCCAGAAACCCGTTGTCCTCCGGCTTGACCCCCACCCAGATCATGGCGGAATATTTCCGCCGGAAATCCTCGGAAAAGCTCATCGCCCCCGACTCCCAGTAGGCGTCAATGGCCTCCCCGTTGTCGGAGAAGTACCGGTCCGAAAAATGCCGCAGATGCCCGTCCCTGGTGCCGTAGTAGAGCTCATCCCGGTAGTTGATCATGCAGGTGACGTCAAGGCCCGTGTACACATACCAGGCGTCCACGTCCAGATTCTGCACGATGGCCGTTCCGTCCTCGCCGATCACGTAATACTCATGGCTGAACTTGTCGTAAAAGGTCCGGGCCTTGGCAAGATCGAACTGCCTTATGGAGCTGTCCACCCGCTGGCTCACCCGCTCGGCGTTGCGCTGGTCCCCGGTGATGCCGGAGGCGCTGGTGGCCTTCCACTCCATGACGCTCCGCCCGTCCAGCGTCCGGGGCCGGTTCTGCACCAGCTGCGCCTGCCCGTCGGCGCAGTTGCCGATGGACCGGTTCACCGGCGTCACCGTGAACCCCGCCGTCACCGTCCCGTCCACCAGCGTAATGGTGTCATACCCGATGGACCAGGCCGAATCCGGCTTGAAGGCGAGAAGCCGGTTATAGTGCCGGATCATCGCCGTGATGGGCGTGTTGGCGTCTCCGACGGCGGCCTCATAGAGGTCCGGGAAGTAGTCCGCCCGGGGCCGCCCGTCGCTGTCAAGCCCCGAGTAGAGCGCCCGGTTGGACCCGTCCCCGTAGAGGAATACCCGGGAATCCTGCGCCCCGTTGTAGAGCTCCGCAAACCGCATGGCGCACACCTGCCCCCGCAGCGTCTCCCCGGCGCTCCACCCGATCTCCACCGTATTGACTCCCCTGGGAGGAGGCGACGCAAAGGTCACCGTCCCGGCCTCCAGGTCCGTAGTGTAGGCCCCCACCGGGTCCCCGGACAGGCTCTTCACCTCGTCCACGGAGGCGATATTCTTCTCCGGCAGCTGAAACACCGTCGCCTCCCCGTCCGGGGAAAACCAACACCGTCTTCCCGCCGTGAGCCTGTTCACATTCTCCAGCAGCGTCCCGCCGCCGGTAGGCTCCACGCTCACCGCCACCAGCGGCCGATAGCCCTCTACCTCATCCAGGCGCTCCCCGTCCCAGACGAGATACTGCTTCCCGTTGAGGATGTAGAGCTTCTCATCGAACCCGAACATGTGCACGTCCTGGGAGGTATCCATATTCCCGGCGGATATCTTGCTCCAAACCCCGCCGTCCTCCAAAAGCTCCCACAGCACCCCGCCGCAGGCGGCGCACAGGACCTCCCGGTCCCCCACGCGCCCGGACCAGATGCCCCGGACCTCCCGGTCCCCGCCCTCGTTGGCCTCGGCGTATGTCTCGGACCCGTACCACGTCGCCGTGTCCGCGCTCACCGTGAGGGGAACCGCCCAGAAGCTGAAGCTCTTCTCGTAGCTCCCCACCGGCGTTTCCGTGTCCTTCGCGTAGCAGTAGTAGTCCGACCCGGACCGCATGACGGTGTACTGGACCCCGCCGCTGCTGAAGGTGGTGACGTAGGTATACCCCTTTTCCGCCTCGGGCCGCGCCCCCTCCGGCACGTCCACCGAACCCATACTTGCCCCCACGCCGTAGCTGGTGTTGTAGCCGGTATAGGGCCCGTTGGCCCTTTTTGTATATGAGCTGCCGTGGGTACGGGAATAGTAAATATCCGGGTCAAATATACCCGTGACGGTTTTTTGAATGACGGTGCTTTCTCCATCTAACTGATAATACGTTTTCCCCACGTCCCCCTGCTCGCCGCTGTGCACCGTCACCTGGGAACCGGAGAGAGTGAAGGTCCCGTTGCCGGAATTGAACCGGAAAGACGAGTACCCCTCATCGGTCGCGCCGGGGGACAAGGTAAAGTTGCTCCTGAAGGTCCAGTCCCCCTCGGTGTAGTAGGTGTACCCGTAGGAGCTCCTGGTGCAGACGTACTTCCTCCACCGCTCCTTCTTCGAGCAGCTGTCTGTCTTCGCCCCGTAGTACCGGTAGAGCGCCCCGTCCCTCACGAAGTACCCGCCCACGTTCTGGCTTGCCCAGCCCACATCCGTCCCCGCGGGGGCGTTCTGCGTGGACGGGCCGCCGCTCAGCACGGCGTAGAGCCCCGCTTCTTTGAGGGGAACGGCCCCGGGCACATTCTCGCCGGCCAGCGCCGCCTCCGGCCATGTCTCCAGGCTCCTCGTCCCGGAGTAGACGCTACCGCCCTCCTTGGACCACCGCTCGGTCCCGGACGCCACGGCGACCATCTCCCCCGGTGTGACCCGCCCGCCGTCGATGGCCTCGGTCCCGGTCCCCGGCGTGATGACGCACTCCTCCAGCCGCCAGACCCTGCCGCCGTGGGCAAAGTAGTACCCCTTGTACGCCCCGGCGTCCTTGGCCGCCACGGAAACGCCGCTGCCCGCCGTCACCACAACGCCCGCGTCATTGGCCGCCAGCCTCGGGAAAAGCTCCCGGCTCCGCCCGCCTGCCTTGTCCGTCACCACCGCCTGCCGGGACCCCTCCCGGACGTGGGCGGTGTACGCGTTCAAAAGCCCCGCCACGTCCCGGCTCCCCGGCCTCTTCTTCAGCGCCCCGCCGGAGGTGACGCAAAAGTTCCGCATGACGGCGGCCTCCCCCAGCTTCAACCGCGCCTGCCCCTCCGGCGCCTCGTTCACGCCATGCCAGGAGGAGATGTTGAAGACCCTCTCCCCCACATTCGCCGTGATGCGCGCCATCAGATCACCTCCTCGCTTTCGGCGTTGTCCACCAGCGCCACCGTGACCTTCTGGGTGCCGATGACCGCCCCGCCGCGGAACCTCACGCGCACGTCGAACCGCAGTCCCTCGTCCTCCGGCAGGGAGAACGTGTCCTCCTGGGTCAGCGGTACCAGGAACCGCCCGTTTTCCTCATCAAAGGACGCCTCCTCCGGGTAAGTCTTGCGTACCTTCCCCACCGTGAATTCCGCCCGTTCCACATCCCCCACGGGCACGTCCGTGCCGTTTATCCTGATCTTCACCGGGAGCGCGAAGGCGTCTCCCTGCTTGAGCTTAAAAGCCATACTCTCCTCCATACCATAAATACTCCTCCGTGGCCTCGCCTCCAAAATAGCTGCGCCACGACTCCTCGTCCTCTTCCTCCCCGGCCCGGCATGTCCGGTCCGCCGCCAGCGTCCGGGACACGCAGTAATACCGGAGCGCGTCCACGGTATGTGTGAGCTCATGGGGCTCGCGTGCCGCGTCCCCCGGGTTTTCCGTGTCCGCCTGAATGGCCGTCATGTCCCGCAAAAGCCGTTTGCACCCCGTGGAAATGAGCAGTCCCGGCCTTCCGTCCTCCCGAAGGGCCAGCATGTCCTTCACCATCATGTGTCCCCGGACCCGGTCATTGTCCGCCCGCGTCAGGGGCACGCCGGAGGCGGCGAACAGCTCCTCCATGGTCCGGCCCGTGTCCTTCTGCCGGCTCCACAGGTCCGGCGGGGCGAAGGTGGCCTCGATCTTCTCCCCGGGGAGGGTCCTTTGCAAGATCCCCGCCGCCGCCTCCCGGACCAGGAGCCCCGGCTGTGCCCACTCCCGGTAGACGTAGCTCCTCCCCTCCTCGTCGGAGGCCACCCACAGCACCGCCAGCATATCGAGGCCGTAGTCGACGGTCCGATACCGCCGCCAGTGTTTCGGCATGGCGAAGGGCTCGAAGCAGTGCCTCTCCCGCCGGAGCTCGGCAAAATAGCTCCCCGCCAGGGCGTCCCAGTCCCCGTAGCGCATGGCCCGGCGGACGTTCTCCGGCATCTGTGAGAGCATCCGCATGTACATGGGCGAGCGCTCCAGCAGATATTTGTTGTCCTCCACCGTGGCGGGGATGAAGGTGTAGTCCGCCGGGTCCTCCGTCTCCTCCGGGTCCGCGCTCACCCGATAGTCCCGGTCGATGAAGAGCCGCTTTACCCAGGAGTGCCCCACCCCGCCGGGGTTGCAGGTGAGGTAGAGCCGCTTGTCGTAGGGGCTCACGCCCCTCAGGCACCCCTTCAGATAGTGGAACGCCCGTTCCGTGAATTGCGTGGCCTCGTCGATGAAGATCCAGTCGAACTCCTGTCCCTGGTACTCCAGCTCGCTGAGCTCCCCCTGCCAGTGGCCGAACTTCACCGTGGAGCCGTTGACGAACGTGAGCCGCCGCGTGGTGGCGTTGTACGATGCCGCCTCCTTGGGCACCGAGCGCAAAATGGGCCCGATGTGGTTTTCCTCCAGCTCCGGGTAGGTCCGGCGCATGATGAGCACCCGAAGGCCGGGATTCACCGCCGCGCCGCCCACCGCCTTGGTGCGCACCGCCCAGGTCTTCCCGCCGCCCTTGGCCCCGCCGTAGGCCACGAAGGGCGTCCGGGCCAAGAAAAACGCCAGCTGCTTTACATTGGCCGTCCCCAGATCCCAGCTCACCTCCACGTCACTTCATCCCCTCCTCTCCGCCGACACCCTGGAGCTTCAGCGTCACCGTCACCTTCTCCGTCTTCCCCTCCTTCTCGGCGTAGCCGCCGTTCTCCGCCTGCTTTAAGTTGAACATGGCAAAGCTTGCGTTCTTCGGGTCCTTCCGGGCCTGTCCCAGCCAGTAGAACGTCTTGAACTCGTCCCACCGGCGGGCGATGCGAAACCGCCGCATGGTCCCCACATCCTTGGGAAGCTCCCCCTTCATGGCCCGCTCGCCCCGCTCCAGATACCCCGCCAGCTCCTCCTCCGTCACGTCCAGAAACTTATGGAGCACGTACGCCACCGGGGCGTCTCCCGTCTCCTGGCAGTGGGCGATGCAAGCCTCCACCCCCGCCTCCAGTTGCGCGATAGTCACCAGATCCTCATCCTTTCTACCTCAAATCCGAGAAGCTCCAGCTTCTCCTCCGGCGTCAGCTCCTTCCATTCCTCGTCGGCGCAGTCGGCGCACACCCTCTCCCCGTTCATCCACCCGAAGGCGTCCCCGACGAAGAACTCGCACCCGCACCGGTCGCACCGGAGCCCCGTGCCGTCCTCCCCCCAGACCCTGCCGCCGTAGACTCCACGGTCCCAGCCAAACATTTTTTCTTCTTTTCTCCTTTCTGAAGCTTGACAATACTTCTGTTTTTGTGGTATGATAATCAAAATAAACATTCCCTCCGGCGCGCTCCTCCCGGGCCGCCTCCGAGCGAATAGTCTATTTTGACTATACATGAAAGCTGAACAAAGTGTATTAAAGCTTTGTTTTGCTCGATATCTGCATTATACTTCGTTCGCTTTCAAAAGTCAAGCAATTTTCCAAGCAAAAATAACTATTTGTAGGAGTGAACAAAAAATGTACGAGGTTTTTGTGAAGCTTTGCCAAGAACGCGGCGTCACCCCCTATCAGGTGGCCAAGGCCACCGGCATCTCCCAGGCGGCCCTGAGCACCTGGAAGCGCGGCCGCACCTCCCCCCGGGACACCACCCTCCACAAGATCGCCGAATATTTCCACGTGACCATGGCCTACCTCAAGGGCCAGGCCTCCGACCCCGGCCCCTTCCACACCCTGGAGGACAGCGAGCTCTACGACTATCTGGACATGCTCCGCTCCCGCACCGAGTGCCGGATGCTCTTCTCCGTGGCCAAGGAAGCGACGCCCGAGGACGTCCGCCGCGCCGTGGCGGTCATCGAGGCCCTCCGCCGCGCCGACACGGGCGTCGACTGATATGTGGACGCCCCGCTGGTTCGTGCGTTACGCGGACTTTCCGGAGACGGTCCGGGGCGTCACCGTCCCCAATGACGACGGCACCTTCGACATCTATATCAGCCGCCGCCTGTCCCCGGCGGCCCAGCGCGCCTGTCTGGAGCACGAGATCCGCCATATTATGCAGGACCACTTTTACTCCGACGACGACGTGGAAAGTATCGAGCGCGCCGCCGACGGCGAAGCCGTGCCCAAACCGTCTCCCGCCCCCGCCCCCTCGATCCCCTACTTTCCCTCCCTGGGCGCGCTGGCCCGCAGACTGCCCCGCTAACCAAAAACCGGGCCGCCCCACCGGCGGCCCGCCCTTTTTTCCAAAGGAGCCTCTATGTTCGAACAATTAGCCGACCTTGAAACGAAAGCCGCCGCCCTGCGGCGGGAGCTGGAGACCCCGGAGGTCTACTCCGACCCCGCCCTCTACGCCAAAACCGCCCGGGAGCTCAAAGACCTGGAGCCCCTGGCGGACGCCTACCGCCGCTGGCGTGCCCACGGCGCGGCCCTGGAGGAGGCGAAAGCCCTCCTCTCCGACCCGGAGCTGGGCCCCATGGCCCGGGAGGAGCTGGACGCCGCCCGGGAGGGCCTTGAGGAGACGGAGCGGGAGCTGAAGCTTCTCCTTCTCCCAAAGGACCCCAACGACGACCGGGGCGTGGTCATGGAGATCCGCGGCGGTGTGGGCGGGGAGGAATCGGCCCTCTTCGCCGCCGACCTCTACCGGATGTACGCCCTCTACGCCGAGGCGCGGGGCTGGAAGCTGGAGATCGCCGGCATCAACGAGACGGAGCTTGGCGGCATCAAGGAGATAAGCTTCCTGGTGGACGGCCGGGGCGCCTGGTCGCGCCTGAAGTTCGAGTCCGGCGTCCACCGTGTCCAGCGCGTCCCGGTGACGGAATCCGCCGGGCGCATCCAGACCAGCGCCGCCACCGTGGCGGTCCTGCCGGAGCTGGAGGAGACGGAGTTTGAGCTCGACCCCAAAGACCTGCAGATCGACACCTTCCGTTCCACCGGCGCGGGGGGCCAGAAGGTCAACAAGACGGAGTCCGCCATCCGCATCACGCACCTGCCCACCGGGACGGTGGTGGAGTGCCAGGACGAGCGCAGCCAATATAAAAATAAGGACCGGGCCATGAAGATCCTGGCCTCCCGCCTGGCCGACGCCGAACGCCGCCGGCGGGACGCCGCCGTGGCCGCCCAGCGGAAAAGCCAGGTGGGCAGCGGCGACCGGTCCGAGCGCATCCGCACCTACAACTTCCCCCAGGCCCGGGTCACCGACCACCGCCTCACCGGGGAGACGAAAAACTTCCCCCTGGAGCCCACCCTCCGGGGGCGCCTGGACCCGCTCATCGACGCCCTCATCACCCAGGACCAGGCGGAGCGGCTGAAAGGAGAGGATTGACCGTGGAGACGCTGTTTCTTGGCCCCGACGAGATAGACCGGTGCGCGGACATCCTGCGGCGCGGCGGCGTGGCCTCCGTCCCTACGGAGACGGTGTACGGCCTGGCGGCAAACGGCCTTTCCGAGCCTGCCGTCCGGAAAATTTTCGCCGCCAAGGGCCGGCCGGAGACGAAGCCCGTCAGCCTCTTCGTCCCGGACCTTACGGCGGCGGAGCGGTTTTGTCATGTCACGGACGCGGCCCGCAAGCTGGCCGTCCTCTGGCCCGGGCCCCTGACCGTCATTTTAAAGCGCCGCCCCGGCGTGCCGGACGTTGTCACCGCCGGGGGCGAGGGCGTGGGCATCCGCGTCCCGGACCATCCCGCCGTTCTGGCCCTTTTGCGCCTTCTCCCCTTCCCCCTCACCGGCACCAGCGCCAATCTCTCCGGGTGTCCCTCCCTCACCCGCGCCGAGGACGCCTTTGAGGCCATGAACGGCCGCATCGACGCCGTCCTCCGGGGCGACTGCCCCGGCGGGGTGCCCTCCACGGTGGTGGATCTCACGGGGAAGTTTGCGAAACTTGTCCGTCTTGGCGCTTTACCCAAAGAAACTATTGAAAATCTCCTGGGGGCGGTGGTAGAATGAAGGTCGTGGGCATCACCGGCCCCACCGGCGCGGGCAAAACCACCGCCCTCCGGGCCGTGGAGTCCCTGGGCGGCGTGGTCTTCGACTGCGACCGGGTCTACGGGGAGCTGCTGGACACCTCGGAGGACCTTTTGGACGCCATCGGCCGCCGCTTCCCCGGCACCGTCCGGGACGGGCGGCTCGACCGCCGCGCCCTGGCCGCCGCCGTCTTCCAAAGCCCCGGCGAGCTTGCCGCCCTCAACCGTATCGCCCACCCCCGCGTAGCCGCCGAGCTCTACGGGCGGCTGGAGAGGGCCAAAGAGAGCGGCGCGCTTCTCGCCGCCATCGACGCCATCGCCCTTTTTGAAAGCGGCCTTTCCGGCCTTTGCGACGACACGGTGTTCGTCACCGCCCCCCGGGAGACGCGTATCCGCCGGATCATGCTCCGGGACGGCATCGACCGCAGCTACGCCGAGGCGCGGGTCAACGCCCAGCGGGACGACGCCTACTTTGAGCGCCGCTGCGCCCATAAGCTTGTCAACGATTTTTCCGACCGGCAGGAATTTTTCCTGCGCTGTCAGGAATTTTTCAGGAGGTATACAAAAAATGTCTGAGCTCCGCGATGAACTTTTCTACAAGCAAAAGCACGTCCACGACCTTTTGGACGAGGCCGGCCTTGCCGCCTCCGACGCGTACTGCCAAAAGTACATGGACTTTCTCCAGAAGGCCAAGACCGAGCGTCTGGCCGTCGTCGAGGCCGTGAGGCTGGCGGAGGAGCACGGCTTCACCGCCTACGACGCCCCCCGCCCCCTGAAGGCCGGCGACAAAATTTACCGCGCCGTCCGGGGCAAGATGCTCCTGCTGGCCGTGGTGGGCCGCTCCTCCATGGCCGCCGGCGCCAACATCTGCGCGGCGCACATCGACTCCCCGCGCCTGGACCTGAAGCAGGTCCCCCTCTACGAGCAAAATGAGCTTGCGTACTTCAAGACCCACTACTACGGCGGCATCCGCAAGTACCAGTGGGTGACCATCCCCCTGGAGCTCCACGGCGTCGTGGCGCTGAAGGACGGCAAGACCGTCGCCGTCAACATCGGCGCGGACCCGACCGACCCCATCCTCTACGTCTCCGACCTTCTCCCCCACCTGGCGGCCAAGCAGTCCGAACAGCCCCTGGCCAAGGCCATCCCCGGCGAGAAGCTCAACATCATCCTGGGCTCCCTGCCGGTGAAGGACGACACCGGCGCGGACCGGGTGAAGCTCAACGTCATGAAGATCCTGCACGACAAGTACGGCATCACCGAGGAGGACTTCCTCTCCGCCGAGATCGAGGCCGTCCCGGCCTTCCCCGTGCGGGAGGCGGGCCTTGACCGCTCCCTCATCGCCGGCTACGGCCACGACGACCGCGTCTGCGCCTTCGCCGAGCTCCAGGGCATCTACGAGACAGAGGGCCCCGAGAAGACAGCCGTGTGCATCCTGGCGGACAAGGAGGAGATCGGCTCCGTGGGCGTCACGGGCATGATCTCCCAGGCTTTCGAGTGCTTCATGGGCGACATCTGCGACGGGCAGGGCGTGAAGCTCGCCCACTGCTTTGCCAACTCCTTCTGCGTCAGCGCCGACGTGACCAACGCCTTCGACCCCACCTGGCCGGAGGTCAGCGAGCTGCGCAACAACTCCAAGCTCAATTACGGCGTGGCCATCGCCAAATTCACCGGCCGCGGCGGCAAATCCGGCTCCAACGACGCCAGCGCCGAGGTCATGGGCAAAATAAGAGGCATTTTTGCCGAGAACGGCGTCACCTGGCAGTACGCCGAGCTGGGCAAAGTCGACGAGGGTGGCGGCGGCACCGTGGCCTGCTACATGGGCAACCGCAACATCGACACCGTAGACGCCGGCGTGCCGGTCCTCTCCATGCACGCCCCCTACGAGATCGTGGCCAAGCACGACTGCTACATGACCTACAAGGCCATGAAAGCGGTCTACGCCTCCAAATAACGGAAACTCGCATAAAAATTCCCCCCTCCGGGCACACTGACCGAAGGGGGGATTTCTATGCCTGACAACAACGAACATAAGCCCGAGGAGATCTACCAGAAGGACCAGATCGAGGACATGGGCTCCTCCACGGTGCGCTCTAATCGCGGGACCATCCAGTGCCTCACCATCGTGGGCCAGATCGAGGGCCACCAGCTCCTGCCGGCGGACAACAAAGCCACGAAGTATGAGCACGTCATGCCCCAGCTTGCCGCCATCGAGGAATCGGAGGAGATCGACGGCCTTCTCATCCTGCTCAACACCCAGGGCGGCGACGTGGAGGCCGGCCTTGCCATCGCCGAGCTCATTGCCGGCATGTCCAAGCCCACCGTCTCCCTGGTTTTAGGCGGCGGCCACTCCATCGGCGTGCCCCTGGCCGTGGCGGCCAAGATGAGCATGATCGCCCCCTCGGCGGCCATGACCATCCACCCCGTCCGCCTCACCGGCGTGGTCATCGGTGTGCCCCAGACCTACAACTACTTCGGCAAGATCCAGGAGCGCATCGTCCGCTTCGTCACGGAAAATTCTCACATCACCCGGGAGAAGTTCACCGAGCTCATGCTGAAAACCGGCGAGCTCGCCGCCGACGTAGGCACCGTCATCTACGGCGACGAAGCCGTCTCCGCCGGCCTCATCGACCGCATCGGCACCCTCCACGACGCGCTGGAGTATCTGCACGAGGAGATCGGGAAACGGAAGAAAGGCTGACGCCCCGCCCCTCGGAGGCGGCGCGGCGGGAAAAGGTTTGCGCCTTCGCCGCATATTTAAATTCCCACCCACCCGCCCCCGCCGCCGCACGAAACCACCCCTGCCGCTTCGCGGCTGTCCCCTCCGTAGGAGGGGCTAAAAAACGCGCAGGTAATCTTGCCCCTCCCAGGTCGGGGTGGCGCGAAGCGCCGGGGTGGTTCCGTCTATCCGACCGCCCAAATAATCGCACCTGCCCCCGATTAAGGGCCCTCCCCGCGGGGCGGGGAGGGGGAGGGGTGAGGTGGGAGCCGAAGGGCTTTGAGCGGCTGCGATGAACGCACCCACCTCATCCGGCGCCTGCGGGCGCCACCTTCCCCACTTTGTGGGGAAGGCCAAGACGGGGGACGGGGGACGAAGGCTCGAATACCCGCCGCCGCGGCGGCACCCCTTTTTCCGAAAAAGGGGTCAAGGAGAATAAGGTTGCGGCGCTTCGCGCCGCGTTTATAAAAAATTGCGCCGCAAAGCGGCGCATCCTTTTTGACCCCCTTTGGGGCAAAGGGGGCAGGGGGGATTCGAGCCCCCGTCCCCGCCGCGCGGGCAAATCAAAACCGCGCCGCAACGCGGCGCAACCTTTTTCGCCCCCTCCTCGTAGGAGGGGGGCAGGGGGACAGCGAGCGTGGGATGATAGGGCTCTATCGACCAACCCTCGATCCCTCAGTCTCGCTTCGCTCGACAGCTCCCCTTACGAAGGGGAGCCTCAAAAAGGTTGCGCCGCAAGCGGCGCGTTTAAATCAATTGCGCCTCCGGCGCAACCGTCCTCTCGTCCCCCGGCTTGCAATTCCCCGCGCGTTGCATTATAATACCCCCATCCCCTCAAAAAGGAGGCACCCATATGCCAAATCTTCTTCTGGTGGAGGACGACCCCGCCATTACCACCAACCTCCGGGACTTTTTGCGGCTGGAGGGGTTCGCGGTGGAGGCGGTGAGCGGGCAGAGGGAGGCGCTGGCGCGGCTTCCGGGCGAGTTCGATCTGGTCCTGCTGGACGTGTCCCTTGCCGACGGCAACGGCTTTGCCGTGTGCTCCGCCATCAAGCGGGAGACGGACCTGCCCGTCATCTTCCTCACCGCCTCGGGCGACGAATTTTCCGTTGTCACCGGCCTCGACCTGGGCGCGGACGACTACATCGCCAAACCCTTCCGCCCCCGGGAGCTGGTGAGCCGCATTCGCTCCGTCCTGCGCCGCGCCGGCAAGACCGGCAGCGTCATCGAGCTCGGCCCCGTGCGGGTGGACACGGAGAAGGCCCAGGTCACCAAAAACGGCCGGGAGCTCTTTCTCTCGGCGCTGGAATACAAGCTCCTGCTGGTCTTCCTCAACAACCGGGGCCGGGTCCTCACCCGCCAGAAGCTCCTGGAGGAGATCTGGGACGCGGCCGGGGACTTCGTCAACGACAACACGCTGACGGTTTACATAAAACGTCTCCGGGACAAGATCGAGGACGACCCCGCCGACCCCCAGCTCATCCGGACCGTCCGGGGCCTGGGCTACAAGGTGGGCGTATGAGGGATCTGTTGCGAAACCGCGCCTTCCGCCGGGAGCTTCTGGCAAGTCTCCTGCTGGGCGCGGCCTTCACCCTGGTGGGCTTTGTCCTCTCCCGTGAGGCCGGCGCGGTGGCGCTGGCGCTGACGGCGTGCGTCCTGACGGCCCAATGCTTCCTTGCCCGCCGGCGCTACCGGGCCATGGCGCGGCTGGCTGACGAGCTGGACCGGATCCTTCACGGCGGGGAGAGCTTTGATCTGGACCGCTTCTCCGAGGGGGAGCTGTCCATCCTCCAATCGGAGCTTGCCAAGCTCCTGGTGGCCCTGCGGGAGCGCTCGGACGCCCTCAAAAAGGACAAGCTGACGCTGGCCGACTCCCTGGCGGACATCTCCCACCAGCTGAAAACGCCCCTCACCAGCATGAATCTGGCCGCCGCCATGCTGGCAGACCCGGACCTGACGCCGGAGCGGCGTGCAGAGCTGGTGCGGGACCTGACGCGGCAGCTGACGCGCACGGAGTGGCTCGTCTCGGCGCTTTTGAAGCTCTCGCGCCTGGACGCCGGGACGGTGGAGCTCCAGAGGACGACCTTCACCGCCGCCCAGCTCTTTCGCGCCGCCGCCTCTCCCCTACTCATCCCCTTCGAGGTCCGGGGTGTGGAGCTCATCGCCGATTTTTCCGGGGAGGAGGCCGTCACCGGCGACCTTCCATGGCTTTCCGAGGCCCTGGGCAACATCCTGAAAAACTGCCTGGAGCACACCCCCGCCGGCGGGTCCGTCACCGTCACCGCCCGGGAGACGCCGCTTTTCACCGAGCTTGCCGTCACGGACACCGGCGGCGGCATCGCCCCGGAGGACCTGCCCCACATCTTCGAGCGCTTCTACCGCGGCCAAAACGCCTCCCCCGACTCCGCCGGCATCGGCCTCGCCCTCGCCCGCACCATCCTCTCCCGCTCCGACGGCGCCCTCACAGCCGAAAACACGGCCGGCGGGGCAAGGTTTTTGCTGAGGTTTTACCGGTCAACGGTGTGATGAGATGAAAACGCACCCGCCCCCGACGAAGAGCCCTCCCCGCAGGGCGGGGAGGGGCAGGGGTGAGGTGGGAGCCGAAGGATTGCAACCGTGTGGATGAACGTACCTCCCACCTCATCCGGCGCTGCGGCGCCACCTTCCCCGCCCTGCGGGGAAGGCTAAGACGAGGGACGGGGGACGGAACCGTCCCCGCCGCTCCCCCCTTTATATGACATTTTTGTCACCTCCCCGTCACCGCCGCGTCACCTTGTCCTGCTACAATGTCCGTATCAAGCCAAAAGGAGGCACACATATGGAGATCTTGCGCGTCGAGAATCTCACCAAGACCTACGGCACGGGCACGAATCAGGTGCGCGCGCTGGACGGGGTCTCGTTTTCCGTGGAGAAGGGCCAGTTCCTGGCCATTATCGGCCCCTCCGGGTCGGGGAAATCCACCCTCTTGCACATTCTGGGCGGCGTGGACACCCCCACGTCCGGGAAGGTCTTTATGGACGGGCAGGACGTCTACGCCAAGAACGAGGAACAGCTGGCCATCTTCCGCCGGCGGGAGGTGGGGCTCATCTACCAGTTTTATAACCTCATCCCCGTCCTGGACGTGCGGGAGAACATCACCCTCCCGGTACTCATGGACGGCCGCAAGGTCAACGAACAGCGGCTAAAGGAGCTCCTGGACACCCTGGGCCTCGTGGGCCGGGAGAAGCACCTGCCCAACCAGCTCTCCGGCGGCCAGCAGCAGCGCGTCTCCATCGGCAGGGCCCTGATGAACGCCCCGGCGGTGGTCCTGGCCGACGAGCCCACGGGCAACCTGGACTCCAAGGCCAGCCAGGAGATCGTGGACCTCCTCAAATACTCCAACCGCCGCTACGGCCAGACCCTTATCGTCATCACCCATGACGAGTCCATCGCCCTCCAGGCCGACCGGGTCATCGCCATCGAGGACGGCAGGATCATCCGGGACGAGGTGACGAGAAGATGAACATTCTCTCGAAAGTCACCCACAAGACCCTTCTCAAAAACAAGGTCCGCACCCTGGTGACCGTCGTGGGCATCCTCCTCTCGGCGGCCATGATCACCGCCGTCACCGTCAGCGTCTCCAGCTTCCAGCGCTACCTCCAGGACATCATGGTGGCCTACGAGGGCAAATGGCACGCGGTCTTCTTCAACGTGGACGCGGAAGGCCGGCAGGAGCTGGAAGCGGACGAACGCACGGACTCCGCCGCCTGGGCCCAGGTGAACTGGGCCGTGGTGAGGGGGGACCCGGATCATGAGGACGAGGAAGCCCCCATCCTCTGCGCCATTCTCGGCGCGGACGCGGCTTTCATGGACCGGATGCCCGTGTCCCTCTCCTCCGGGCGGCTCCCGGAGAACCCCCATGAGATCGTCCTCCCCCAAATCATGCTGGGCGACCAGTACACCCACCTGGGCGACACCGTGACGCTGGACCTGGGGGACCGGGTCGTGGACGGCGTGACCCTCGGCTTTGGAGACGGCCCGCTCCTGAGTGACGAGACCCTGCGGGTCCGTGAGACAAAAACCTTCACCGTGGTGGGGTATCTGGACAACACCCGCTTCGGCAGGGACTCCGGCGCCGCCGTCACCGGCCTCACCTGCTGGGACGACCAGGACACCGGCGCCCTTTTAAACGGATGGCTCCTCCTCAATAACCCCCGGGACACCTACGAGATGCAGGCGGACTACCGGGACCGGTTCGGCTCCGTGGACAACGACGAATACCTCATGACCCTGGGCGTGGCCCGGTACGACACCTTCAACACCGTCCTCTACAGCTTCGCCGCCATCCTCATCGGCCTCATCATGTTCGGCTCCGTGAGCCTCATCTACAACGCCTTCTCCATCTCCGTGGCCGAGCGGACGAAGCAGTTCGGGCTTCTGCGCAGCGTAGGGGCCACGAAGAAGCAGATCCGCTCCATGGTCTTCACCGAGGCCATGACGGTGAGCGCCATCGGCATCCCCCTGGGCATCCTCTCCGGGATGCTGGGCATGGGGGTGACCTTCCACTTCATCGGCGGCTCCCTGGGGAATCTGCTCTCCGACAGCATCGGCGCCGGCTCCGCCGTGCCCGCGCTGACGCTGCGGGTCACGCCGGTATCCATCCTCGCGGCGGCGGTCATCGGCCTTGTGACGGTGCTGATCTCCGCCTGGGTCCCCTCCCGCCGCGCCCGGCGCGTCTCCGCCATCGAGGCTATCCGCCAGTCCGGCGACGTGCGGGTAAAGCCCCGGGAGGTCCGCACAAGCAGGCTCACCTACAAGCTCTTCGGCCTGGAGGGGGCCATCGCCTCCAAGCACTTCAAGCGCAACCGGAAGGGCTACCGGGCCACGGTGGTGTCCCTCTTCATGTCCGTGGTCCTCTTCATCTCCGCCAGCTCCTTCTGCCGGTATCTCACGGACATGGTCATGGCGGTCTTTGACGACTACGACTACGACATCTATCTCTACAGCTACAAGAACACCGCCGAGCCCTCCGACACCGATCCCGGCGCCGGCGACCTGGGGGCCCTCACGCAACTATTCTCCCAGGTGGACAGCGTCGAGACTGTCACCGGCGTCCGAACGGCCATGAACGTGGAGGGCATCGAGCTTACCCGTGACATGGTGCCGGAACGGACCTGGGAGCTCATCATGGGCGATTCCGAGGGGGAGGTCAGCTTCAACATCTTCGCCCACGTCTACGGCGTGGAGGACAGCGCCTACCGGGCCTATCTGCGCGCCCACGGCCTTGACGAGGAGGAGTACATGGGAGAAGATCCCAAGCTCGTCGTCCGCGGCCGCATCCGGGGCTTCAACACGGACACCCAGCGCATGGAGGGGTACGACCTCTTCCGGGAGGACCTGAAGACCCTGACCCTGCGGCTCGTGGACCATGACGCCGCGGATGAATTCTACAACACGGAGGAATACAGGGCCATGTCCCCTGAGGAGCAGGACGCGGCTATCGAGGAGCGGTTCACCTACGCCGAGACCTATGAGATCGGCCTCGTCACGGAGGATCTGATCCCCGGCGTCAACGGCAACACCTCTATGGACACCATCATCATCCTTATGCCCCTCTCCGAGATCCCTCGGATAGACCGTTCCGGCGGCGAGCGGATCGAGATGTTCTTCACCGTCTCCGACCACGAAAACGGCCTGACGGACCTGGTCGCCGCCGCGCAGGCCGCGGGGTACGAGCTGAGCGAGGGGGACTTCACCGACCTCTACGCCGACACCGCCGCCCGCCGCAGCATCGTCACCGTGGTCCGCGTCATCTCCTACGGCTTCATCACCCTCATCTCCCTCATCGCGGCGCTCAACGTCTTCAACACCATCTCCACCAACATCCTCCTGCGCCGCCGGGAGTTCGCCATGCTCAGATCCGTCGGCATGACCGACCGGGGCTTTGACCGGATGATGAACTTCGAGTGCCTCCTTTACGGCGCCAAGGCCCTCCTCTACGGCATCCCCGCCGCCTTCGGCGTCACGTACCTCATCTTCCGCGCCGTCCAGGCCGGCATGGACACGGACTTCTACCTCCCCTGGTCCGCCGTCGCCATCGCCGTCGCCAGCGTCTTCCTCGTCGTCTTCGCCTCCATGCTCTACGCCATGTCGGGCATCAAGAAGGATAACCCCATCGAGGCGATGAAGAACGAAGTGATATAACTGGCTTTGAAGGCCGCGTTGCGGCCTTCAAATGCCAAGGGGGGAACGTGCGGAAAGCCCTCCGCGAAAGGTCTGCGGACCTTTCGCGGAGGGCTTTCCTGCTGTTTTGCTCCGCGCACTCGCTTCGCTCGCACACTCCGCAAAACAAAAGGTATTTTTTCCGACGTACATGCCGCCGGAAAAAATGGTCGATTGGGGGGATTTGATGACCCCCGGGCATGGGCCCGGGGGTCAGTTTTTTATCCGTTGCCTAAGGTTCCTTCGCCTTCCTCGTCCTCCTCGTCGGTGGGGTCGGGGGCGGGGTCGTCGTAGCCGGGGTCGTCGGGGTCTGTCTCCTCGGGACCCGTGGTCTCGGGATCGGTGGTCTCAGGCTCTGTCGTCTCGGGCTCTGTCGTCTCGGGCTCTGTCGTCTCGGGTCCCGTCATCTCCGGGTCTGTGGGCTCCGGGACGGTGGGGCCGGGGTCGGTCGTCTCGGGCTCCGTGGGCTTGGGGTCCGTGGTCTCGGGGCCGGTGGGCGTGGTGGGACCGACGGGGTCGGAGGGCTCGGGGCCCACGGCGACGATCTTCTTCTCGGCGTAATAGGTGTCCTTGGTGATGAGCACCCGCTTGATGAGGTTCCCCTCGCCGTCGTAATAGAGCTTATAGGACTCGGAAACGCACCCGGTCTTGCCCTTGCTCACGACCTTGGTCTGTCCGGGCTTCAGCGTCTCGTCCACCCGCTCCTCCACCTTGGGCTCGAGGGTCTTCAGGACGTTGGACTCCAGCTCGATGGTGATGTCGTCCACCTTCGTGCCCCAGAGCTCCACATAGAGCGTCTTGTCCTTGACCCAGGCGTCGACGCGGATGGGGTAGGTGCGGTTGTTTTTGAACTTGAAATCGATGGTCCCCCAGCTGACGGTGGCGTCCAGTCCGGCGGGCAGGTAGCTGACGGTGAGGCCGTGGTTGGCGCGGTTGGTGATCTCGAGGTCCGCCAGAAGCGTGCAGTAGTAGATGGTGGAGCTCACCTGGCAGATGCCGCCGCCCACCATGGGGACGGTGGTGCCGCCGGCGTATCCGGTGGCCTGCTTGTAGCCCTTCTCCTCCGTGCGCTTGCCCACGATGCCGTTGAAGCTGAACTCGTCGCCGGGGTTGAGGACCGTGCCGTTGACGGCCCGGGCGGCCAGGGTGACGTTGGTGATACGGTTGGCGCTGCTGCCGGAAAGGGTGGTGTTCATCTCCGCCAGCTTATCCCGGAAGAGCATGGCGTTGATGTCCTCGCCGGAGATCTCGGGGTCGGTGTAGATGAGCGGGACGGTCATGGTCTCCCCGGCGTCGAGGCCCGCGAACAGCGCCTTCGCCGCGGCGACATCGAAGCTCACGCCCCTCGCGGGGGCCACGGCGGCGCCGCTCTCGGCGTCAAAGTAGGCGTCCTGGGGCGCCTTGAAGATCTCCGCGTAGATGGCGTCAAAATCCGGCTCCCCGCCGGGGATGCCGGCGACGACTCCTTCCGCGAACTCGTCCGTCTCGGCGGACATGCCCGCCAGGAGCGATCGCCTGATATACTCGTAGACCGCCTCCTGATCCACGGTGTAGCCGTCGCGGCCCTTTGTCACCAGGATCTCGTCCCCGGAGCGCTGCCAGGCGGCGTCCTCGGCGGGGTGGTCGGCCAGCGCGGCCTGTCCGGCGATGATGGCCCGGACGCCGGGCTCGTTGAACTGGGAGGAGGAGGTGATCTCGTGGGGCCTGCGCAGGCAGTCAAGATAGGAGAACATATCGGCGAAGAACCCATCGCCCCGCCCGACGGCGTAGGCCGTGTCCACCGCGTCCGTCACGGAATAGGTAAGCCCCGCCTCGTCGCTGGTGACGGAGACGGACACGAGGTCCGTGAGCTTCGCCGTAGCCGTGACCCCGGCGGGCACGCCAAGGTCGGCGTTCAGCAGGGTGCTGTGCGCCTTGTCATAGCTCATGCCGCCGATGTCCACGCCGGCCACGGAGATATTGGGGTAGACGGTGTCCAGCCCCGCCACATACGCGCCCAGGCCCAGCACGCCGGCCACGGCCGCGACTACCACCACCGCCAGCACAATGACCGCCACGGTGGCGCCGCTCACGCGCGTCTTCTTCGCTCTCTTCCCTTTTGCCATCTCTTCATCCCTTTTTGTCAAATAAACGGCTTTTTTGTCTGTTCACCTATCATACCTGTAAACGCCGGAAAAATCAACAGGCAAAGTGTTAAATTTTGAGGAACATCCGATTACAGAAGATAACAGTTTTTAGTGTCTGCTAGCTGATGCCATGGAACAGCTGGACCTCCCCCGGGCGCTTGGAGAACATGGAAAACTGGTACGCCTCGTCCTCCTCCCGCTTCCAGGGGGAGACGATGTTCATGCGCTGCTTCGTCTGGGCGTCCAAAATCTCGCCGATCAGCGCGTTGGAGAGCAAAAACCCCTCCGGCGTGAAGCTCCAGCGGTCCTCATTGCGGGTCATCCATCCCCGCGCCACATAGTCGTCCATGAGCTTCTGGGCCATATCGAACTTGCAGGGGAAGATGTCGTAATATTCCTTCTCCGAGATGCCCCTGGTGGTCCGAAGCCCCAGCATCAGGTACTCCCCCGCCCGCTCGAAGTCCGTGACGGACTCGGCGTGGTCCACCACGCTCCGGCCCTTGAGGATGTTGTCGGCGTAGAGCTCCATGTCGGCGATGCAGCTGTAGCGCTGGCCGGAGACGCAGGAGTGCGCCGCCGCGCCGAAGCCCATGTATTCCCCCATCTGCCAGTATTTCAGGTTGTGCCGGGAAGCGAACCCCCGGCGGGCGAAATTGGACACCTCATACTGCCGGTAGCCGTTGCGGTTCAGAGCGTCCACGGCGTAGAGGTACATATCCGCCTGGAGGTCGTCGTCGGGGATGAAGGGCGAGCCCTTGAACTGGTAAAGGGCCGTGCCCTCCTCGATCTTCAGCCCGTAACAGCTCAGGTGGTCCGGCTTTAAGGCCATGGCTTTGGTGAGGGTGTCGGCCCAGTCGTCCCTGGTCTGGCTGGGAAGGCCGTAGATGAGGTCTAAGGACACGTTCTCAAACCCCGCCTTCCTGGCGTTCAGGACCGTCTCCTCTACCTTGGCGAAGTTGTGGAGCCGCCCGATGCTCTTTAAGATCCCGTCGTTGGCCGACTGGGCCCCGATGGACAGGCGGTTGAACCCGGCGCGGCGGAGCTTCACCATCTGGGGGTAGTCGATGCTCTCGGGGTTGACCTCCACCGTGAACTCCCCGTCCACCATGACCCGGCCGTATTTTTTCAGCGCCGCCATCAGCGCCGTCAGGTTCTTCGCCCCGTAAAAGCTGGGCGTGCCCCCGCCGATGTAGATGGTGTCGATGATGTAGCCCTGGAGCTGCTGGGAGGACTCCCGGATGTGCTGGAGGAGGGCCTTCTGGTAGCGCGGGATCATGTCCTCCCGGCCCACCAGGGAGTAAAAGTCGCAGTACGCGCACTTCCCGGCGCAGAAGGGGATATGGATGTAGATCCCCAAAAGCTTGTCCACACGCCCCACCTCCCGCAAATTTCGTCATTTTATATCATACACCCTCCGCGGCAAAAAAGCAAGATTGACATAACTTTTTTCTCACCCTCCCCTTATTTTCCCCCATCACCCCTTGCAAATCCGCTTTTCCAGCCAAAAAAGGCAGGAAAAGTGCCCTTTTCCTGCCTTTTTATCACTTTTTGTCTCAGTACTTGTACACCCCGCCGCCGATGAACTCGCGGAGGAGCGACGTGGCGGGGACGTGGGATGCGTCCATGGGGGTGAAGCGGCGCAGGAGGGGAATGAGCTCGCGGACCTCCTCGAAGGCGGGCTTGCCGGCGGTGAGCTCCTCGAAGAGGGGCAGGGCCTGGGGGGCCAGGACGTTCATCTCGTACTCCAGGGCGGTGTCGAAGCTCATGTCCGCCTTGGGGATGAAGGGGGTGATGTGCTCCCGCTCGCCGCGCATCACGTTTTTCCACAGGGAGAGAGTATATTCCGCGTCCGCGCCCCGGAAGTTGTTGTCCCGCACCACCCGGCGCACAAGGCGCACCCACTCGGGCTTGAAGATTTGGCCGTCCGGGAAGACGATGGGGGAGCTTGCGGAGATGTAGAGCTTGAAGGCGCCGGGGTTTTTGTCGGTGATCTCGTCGTTGAGGGCGTGGATGCCCTCAAAAATGGCCACCTCGTTTTCCCGAAGGCGCATGGGGGTGAAGCGGCTGGCCGAGCGCTTCTGGCGGGTGAACATGAAGTAGGGGACGCGGATCTCCTCCCCACGGGCCAACATGGCGAAGTGCTCGTTCAAAAGCTCCATGTCCATGAGGCGCGGGGACTCGAAGTCGATGTCCCCCTCCGGCGTCCGGGGGCAGGTGCGCTGGTCCAGGGTGTTGAAGTAGTTGTCCATGGAGATGGTGTGGGAATTGACGCCCCGGCGCTCCAGCTCCGTCTCGATGTTCTTGGCGGTGGTGGTCTTCCCCGCCCCGCTGGGGCCGGAGAGGAGGACGATGGGGCACCGCGTGAGATTTTCGCAGATGGCGTCGGCGGCCCGGTTTACCCGGCCGAAGTAGTTTTCGTCCGCCAGGCGCACCAGCGCCGCCGGGTCCGAGCTTGCCAGGTCGTTTATTTTCTCCAGGTCAAATGCCATCGCCGATACCTCCCGTCTCCTTGTAAAACGTGACGATCTTCTCCTTGTCCGCCACGATCCTGTCCATGTTTTCCACGTACTCCTTGGGGTATTTGGGGTCGAAGACCCGCTCGATGCGGCCGCTTTTCCGGTCCACCAGCTTGGTGGAGGCCCCGCCGCCCATGGCGAGGATGGTGCAAAGCTCCTCCATAATGAGGATGTTATAAAGGCTCTCCGTCCCCGGCTTGGCCCAGCCCACGTTCTCAAAGCCGCCGGACATGAATTTCTGCCGGTAGAGGTAGTAGGGCGCGTACCCGGCGGCGGTAAGGCGCGCGCCGGCGGTGTCCAGCATCCGCGCCACGGCCTCCCCGTCCGGGCGGGCGGTGTCCTCCTCCGTGATCTTGGACCCCTTTTTCAGGGCCAGGGTGTGGACGGTGACGTTCTCCGGACCCAGGGCCAGGACCTCCTCCACCGTCCGCTCAAAGCCCTCCGGCGTGTCCGCCGGGAGCCCCGCGATGAGGTCCATGTTGATCTGGAAATCCCCGCACGCCCGGGCTAAGGCGTAGGCCGCGCGGATGTCCTGCGCCGTGTGGCGGCGTCCGATGGCCGTCAGTACCGCGTCCGACATGGACTGGGGGTTGATGCTCAGCCTCGTCACGCCCCGGAGGGCCCGCAGCTTCTCCGCCGTGACAGTGTCCGGCCGCCCCGCCTCCACACAAAACTCCCGGACCGCCGAGAGGTCGAATTCCTCCGAAAGCCAGCCGATCAGCGTTTCCAGTTGGTCAGCCGACAGCGTGGTGGGCGTGCCGCCGCCGAAGTAGACGCTCACGGGCCGGAGATTCAGCCGCCGGGCCGTCTCGGCCGTGGCACGGATCTCCCGGCGGAGCGCCTCCAGAAAGGCGGGGATGAGGCCCATGGACTTCTCCACGCTCTGGCTCACGAAGGAGCAGTAGGCACAGCGGGTGGGGCAGAAGGGGATGCCCACGTAGAGCGCCACGTCCCGGGGCTCAAGCGCCCGCTCCGCCGCCAGGGAGGCCTTCGCCGTGTCGAGGCACAGCCGCGCCCGCTCCGGGGCGACGAAGTATTCCTCCTCCATCCGCCGCAGAGCCGCCTCCTCGGAAAGGCCCTCGGCCAGCATCCTGGTCATCAGCGTCCCCGGACGGATGCCCGTGAGCGCGCCCCAGACGGGCTTTTTCGGCAGGAGTTCCATGGCCGCCCGGTAAAACGCGAGCTTCAGGGCCTTCTGCTCCTCCCGTACTTTAAAATGTTCCACGTGGAACATTTTATCTGAGTAAAGTTGCTTAGCTTCACTTTTCTTTTCGCCGACGCACAGCTCCGCCGTACAGCAGCCGCCCGCAAGCTCCACCCGCGCCCAGTTCTCCCCCGCCTCCGGGGGCGTGTCCGGGTACTCCGGGCGCTCGCCGGGGAAGAGGGCCAGCATGATTTGCTCCACGGCGTATTTGTAGTCGTGTCCCACAAGATACAGCTTCATAGGCCCTTGGCGTACCTCACATAGGGGTTGGAGGCCTTCTCCACGTCCAGGGTGGTGGGCTCCATGTGGCCGGGGTAGACCTCGTAATTCCCCGGCATGTCCCCGAGCCTGCGGAGAGACATCATCAGCGCGTCCGTGTCCCCGCCGGGAAGGTCCGTCCGGCCGCAGGAGCCGGCGAAGAGGGTGTCCCCGGTGAAGAGGCAGTCCTCGCACACCAACGTCACGGAACCGGGGGAGTGGCCCGGCGTCTCCATCACCCGAAAGCGCAGGGACCCCACCGTCACCACGTCCCCGTCGGACCAGAAGCGGGTGTCCGGGGGGCCGGCGTAGCGGCACGCCTCCGGCGTCTCACAAAAATCCGCCTTGTGGATGAAGAGGGGCGCGCCCGTCTCCTCATGGAGCGCGGCGGCGGCGCCGGTGTGGTCGTAGTGGCCGTGAGTCAGGAAAATGGCCCGGGGAATAAGCTTCGTCTCCTCCAGGTAGTCCATCACGGTGTTGAACTCGTCGCCCGGGTCGATGACGGCGCACTCCAGCGTCCTCTCGTCCGCGACCACGTAGCAGTTGGCCTCCATATGCCCAAGGGGCAGGGTTTTGATCAGCATAAAACGCTCCTTTCTGCCCTCCCCGCCTGGGCGGGGAGGGGTAGGGGTGAGGTGGGAGCCTCGGCGTCAGCCGAAACCTTTCAACCTTTCGTATCCAGTAGTATGGTCACCGGGCCGTCGTTGACGGAGGCGACCTTCATATCCGCGCCGAACTCACCGTGCTCCACGGTGAAGCCCCTCTCCCGGCACCGGGCCATGAAGAGCTCGTAGAGCGGCACCGCCGTATCCGGCCGCGCCGCCTCCGTAAAGCCCGGGCGGCGGGAGCCGGTGTCCGCGAAGAGCGTGAACTGGGAGACGCACAGGATGCTTCCCCCCACGCTGGCCAAATTCAAATTCATTTTTTCATTCTCGTCCCGGAAAACGCGAAGGCCGCAGACCTTGTCCGCCAGCCTCCCGGCGTCCTCTTCCGTATCGTCCCGGTGGACCCCCAGGAGCACCAGGAATCCCCGTCCGATCCGCCCCACGGTCTCCCCGTCGATCTCCACCGACGCGGAGGACACCCTTGTCACGACCGCGCGCAAGCCGATCCCTCCTTACAAGCCAAATTATGCCCCCTGGCGTTTCACTTCTTTCACATTCCGCACGTTCATGATCTTGGTCATGGCGGCGGCCAGCTCCGATTTGTCGTGGACGCGCATGGTGATGTAGACGGTGGCCAGGCCCTGCTGGTTCCGGGCGGTGAGGGCGTCCACCTTCACCTTCAGGGAGCTTAAGACCGTGGCGATGTCCATGACCAGGCCGTCCCGGTCCTCGGCGGTGATGGCGATGGCGGTGGAATAAAGGTCGTCCTCCCCCGGCGCCCAGTGGACCCGGATCCAGCGGTCCCGCTCCTCCTCGCGCTCGGCGGAGGAGGCGTAGTTCCGGCAGTCCGTGCGGTGGATGGAGACGCCGTAGCCCCGGGTGATGAAGCCCACCACCTCGTCCCCCGGCACGGGCATACAGCAGTGGGAGAATTTCACGAGACAGTTGTCGATGCCCTCCACCACGATGCCGTTCACCGGGTGGGGCTGCTTGCCGTCGGCGCTGGCCCAGACGGGGGAAGCGCCCAGCTTTTTGGCGGTGCGCTCGATAAGGCGCATCTCGTCTTTGATGTTGTTCACCGTCTTCTGTGCAGAGAGGCCCCCGTAGCCGATGGAGGCGTACATGTCGTCCAGGGCCGAGACGGACAGGCGCTCCAAGAGCCGGGGCAGGGCCTTCTCGTCGCTGAGGACGGTGAGGGGCACCGCCTGGCGGCGCATCTCCGCCTCAAAGGCGGCGCGGCCGGTGACGATGTTCTCCTCCCGGCGCTCCTTTTTGAACCACTGGCGGATCTTGTTGCGGGCCTCGGAGGACTTCACCAGCGTCAGCCAGTCGCGGCTGGGGCCCTTGGAGGTGCTGGAGGTGATGACCTCCACCACGTCGCCGTTTTGCAGGACGTGGGAGAAGGGCACGATGCGCCCGTTGACCTTGGCGCAGGTCATGCGGTTGCCGATGGCGGAGTGGATGGAGTAGGCAAAGTCGATGGGCGTGGCCCCGGCGGGGAGGGCCTTCACGTCCCCGTGGGGGGTGAAGACGTAGACCTCGTCGGCGAACATGTCCACCTTGAGGTTGGAGATGAAATCCGAGGCGTCCGAGTCCTCCTGCGTCTCCAGGAGGTTGCGGATCCAGGCGAATTTGTCCTCGTCGGCCCGGCCCTGGATGCCGTCCTTATACTTCCAGTGGGCGGCGATGCCGTACTCGGCGGTGCGGTGCATCTCCCAGGTGCGGATCTGGACCTCGAAGGGGATGCCCTCCGAGCCGATGACGGTGGTGTGGAGGGACTGGTACATGTTGGGCTTGGGCGTGCCGATGTAGTCCTTGAACCGCCCGGGCACGGGCTTATAGAGCTCGTGGATGCACCCTAAGACGTTGTAGCACTCGGCAATGTCGTCCACGATGACCCGGAAGGCGTAGATGTCCATGATCTCCTCAAATTCCATGGACTTGCCGTACATTTTGCGGTAGATGGAGTAGATGTCCTTGGTCCGGGACTGGACGGCGCAGGTGACGTGGGCCTCCTCCATCCTCCGGCGGATGGCGGCCTCGGTGCGCTCCATGAAGCCGGCGTTCTTCGTCTCCCGCTCCTGAAGGGCCGCCTCGATCTCCCGGTAGCCCACGGGGTCGAGGTAGAGAAGGGACAGGTCCTCCAGCTCCAGCTTGATCTTCTGCATCCCCAGCCGGTGGGCGATGGGGGCGTAGATCTCCATGGTCTCCCGGGACTTCTCCAGCTGCTTCTGGGAGGACTGATACTCCATGGTGCGCATGTTGTGGAGGCGGTCGGCCATTTTGATGAGAACCACCCGGATGTCCCTGGCCATGGCCAGGAGCATCTTCCGGAGGTTCTCCATCTGCTCCTCCTCCTTGGAGGTGTAGCGCATTTTGGTGAGCTTCGTGACGCCCTCCACGATGGCGGCCACGGACTCGCCGAACTGCTTGGCCACGTCCTCGTGGGTCACCTCGGTGTCCTCGATGACGTCGTGGAGGAGCGCGGCGATGACGGACTCCTCGTCCAGGCCCATCTCCGCCACGATGACGGCGGCGGCCAGGGGGTGGGTGATGTAGGGGCTGCCGTCCTTCCTGAGCTGGTCGCCGTGGGCGGCGCGGGCGTATTCATAGGCCCTGCGGATGCGCTCGGTGCTCTTTATCTGGGTGGATTGGGCGATGGCCTCCTCCAGCTTCCGGTAGCGCTCCTCGCAAAGGGCGTCGATGTCTGTTGTTTGTCGGGAAATGTCCATACGTTCACCTGAAAAATGACTATTTGACCGGGACGAAGTCCGCAAGGCACAGCTGGACGCCCCGGCGGCCCCGGAAATCGTTGATCTGGGGGGTGAAGGCGATGTGGGCGCGCTCCCCCACGCGCACGCCCAGCTCCTCCGGGCTCTTGCCGAAGAAGACCGTCTCGAAGACCTGGCCGCGCAGGCTCACCCACAGCTTGGTGTGGCGCCCCTCGGAGAGGGCGGCGGCGTTCTCCACGGTGACGTTCCGCATACAGAGGACCGGCTGGGGGTTGCCGGGGCCGTAAGGCTCCAGCTCCTCCAGAGCCTCCACGTTGCGCAAGGAGAGAAGCTCGGGCTTGACGACCTCCAGATCGATGGCCAGGGTGCGCCGGGCCTGCCTGAGGTCCAGAGCGGCGTACCGCTCCCCCAGGGCGCGGCGCAGGTCGTCCACCCGCTCGGCCCGGACGGTGAGGCCGGCGGCCATCTCGTGGCCCCCGAAGCCCAGGAGGGTATCCTGACAGGCGGCGAGGGCGTCGAAGAGGTTGAAGCCGTCCACGCTCCGGCAGGAGCCCCGGCCCACGCCGTCCTTTAAGCAGATCATCACGGCGGGCAGGCCGAAGCGCTCGGAAAGCCGCGAGGCCACGATGCCGCAGACGCCCTGGTGCCATTGATCGGAGGCCAGGACGATGGGCCGCCCCTCCGGGGGGTCCTTCTCCAGCATATGTAAAGCCTCCTCGAACATCTCCCCCTCGATGCGCTGGCGCTCCCGGTTCATGTCGCACAGCCGCGCGGCGAGCTGCGCGGCGCGGCGGGAGTCGTCCGTCAGCAGCAGCTCCACCGCCACGTCGGTGCTGCCCAGCCGTCCGGCGGCGTTGATGCGGGGGGCCAGGGCGAAGCCCACGTTGCTCACGTTGGGGGCCTTGCCCTCCTGTCCGGCGGCGGCCCGCAGCTCCCGCAGGCCGGGGCGCAGGCCCAGGCCCATGCGCTCAAGGCCCCGCTTGATGAGGACCCGGTTCTCCCCGGTGACGGGCATCACGTCCGCCACGGTGCCGGTGGCCACAAGGTCGGAAAAGCGCTCCAAAAGCGCCTCCTCCCGCCCCGGCCCCTCCACGGCGCAGAGGAGCTTGAAGGCCACGCCCACGCCGGCCAGGCCCTTGGAGACGGAGGGGCAGTCCGGCCGCTTGGGGTCCACCGCCGCCACGGCCTCCGGGAGGCCCCCCACGCACTCGTGGTGGTCGGTGATCACAAGGTCGAGGCCGATGCTCTTGGCGTGCCTTGCCTCCTCCACGGCGGTGATGCCGCAGTCCACGGTGATGACCAGCGTCGCGCCCTGGTCCCGGATGGCGTCCAGCGCCGCGGACCGGACGCCGTAGCCCTCCTCCAGGCGCTCGGGTATGTAGATGTCGCAGACAAGGCCCTTGCCCCGCAGGTACTCGGCCACCATGGAGCTGGCGGTGATGCCGTCCACGTCGTAGTCTCCGTAGACGGCCACGTGCTCGCGCTCCGCGATGGCCCGGGCCACCCGTGCGGCGGCCCTGTCCATGTCGATCATGTCCATGGGGTCGGTCAGCGCGGAAAGGCCGTCGGCCAAAATCTCCCGCACCTGCCCAAGGTCCGAAACGCCCCGGCTTGCCAGCACCACCGCCGACAGCGGATTCACCCCGCCCCGGCACAGTCCCACCGCCGCCTCCCGCTCAAACCCCCGGACTTTCCAAACATAACTCACTTTCCGCTCTTCTCCTTAGGGTACTATTCTCATAAAATCATATTATAACAAAAAAAGCAAGGGAGTACAAGAGCGGGGGGAAAGAAATTTGAATTTTGTGGGGGAAGGAGCGGGGACGGGGGACGAAGGAAGGGCGGGTTTAGAACCCGCCCCTACAGTTTTTGGATGTTTTCAATGAACGCCGTAGGGGTCGCCGTCTCGGCGACCCGCGTTGCAGGGTTTGGATTGTCCCCGATGAACGCCGTACGGGCCGCTGCCCACAGCGGCCCGCGTTTCGGTGACCGCCGACGTCGGTTGAATGGAATAACCTTCCATATTCCCTGTAGGGGCGGGTTCCAAACCCGCCCATGCCGCGTTGTGTGACAGGAATAGTTCCGATAGAACGGAAAATGCCGTTTATCGGGGGCAAGGGCCGCTGTGGGCAGCGGCCCGTACGGCGTTGTTCGGGACGTGTCAATAGACGGTGGGCGGGTCGCCGGGGACGGCGACCCGCGTTTCGATGATTTCCCATATCTGTTGAATGGGATAACCTCCCACATTCTCCGTAGGGGCGGACCCATGTGTCCGCCCGTGCCACGTTGCGGAACGGGAACGGTTCCGATTAAACGGTACACGTCGGTCAACCGGGGCAGGGCCGCTGTGGGCCTGCGCCCGCAGGCGCGTTTCGGAGCGCAACCGCCGCGAAGCGGCGGCTCTTAGCGCGGAGATGCGGCCCGTACGGCGTTGTTCGATATGTGTCAATAGACGATGGGCGGGTCGCCGGGGACGGCGACCCCTACGGCGGGATTTTGGGATGTTTGGTGACGCGGCGGCGGGGGCGGGCGGGTTGGAATCAAAATCTGCGGCGTAAGCCGCAAACCTTTTTCCCGCCGCCGCGGGATCATGGGGTATAGAACCACCCCAGCTTGGGAGGGACTTTTGGCACGGCGGGGGCACAGAAAAAAGCCCCTCGGGAGAGGGGCTTTTGGGGGGCTTGGGTCATGCCATGCCCAAAAGGCGTTTTTCGCGGGAGTGGCAGGTGAAGAGGATGATCTGGCGGGTTTGGGACATGTCTTGAAGAAGCTCCAGGGCGGCCCGGCAGCGGGCGTCGTCGAAGTTTGCCAGGGCGTCGTCCAGGATGATGGGGCAGGGGTCGTCGCCGCCCAGGAGGAGGTCGCACATGGCAAGGCGCAGGGAGAGGTAGACCTCGTCCGCCGTGCCGTCGGAGAGGGCGAGGACGTTGCGGGACTCGGGGCTGGCGGCCTCCTTGGCGCCGGCGTCGAAGCCCTTGTCGAAGGTGAGCTTTTCGTATTTGCCGGCGGTGAGCTTTTCCATGATCTGGCTGGCGCGGCGGCTGACCTCCGGGGAGAAGCGGGTCTGGATAGCGGTGTTGGCCTCCCGGAGGGCCCCCACGGCCAGGTCCAGGGCGTTGTAGCGGCGGTTTTCCTCCTCCAGGCGCTCGGTGAGGGCGCGGACGCGGCCCTCGATGACGGCGGGGTCCCCCTGGACGCGCTGGGCGCCGGTGGCCAGGTCGTAGGCGCGGGTGGCCTCGGTGAGGGACGCCTTCGCCCGCTCCAGCGCCGCCAGGGTGTCCTCCCGGTTGCGCATGGGCATGGGCAGATAGGAGTCGTCCACCTCCACGGTGTCGTCGTACTCCGCCTTCAGCGTCTCGTAGATGTTCCGGGCGGAGGTCGCGTCAAAGCGGGCGCGGGAGAGCTCGTCCAGGGCACGCTCGGCCTCTGTCAGGGCCTCCTGGACCGCCTCGCCGGAGCTCACCTCCGGCATGAAGCGGGCAACGAAGTCCACCGCCTCCCGGCCGGCCTCCTGGGCGGCCTCGCGGGCGGCGTCGTAGCTTTGGCGGGCCGCGTCCCGCTCGGCGCGGCGGTGCTCCTCCTCCCGGCCCAGCGCCAGGTACGTCTCATGGAGGGAGGAGAGCTTATCCAGGCTCATGACGCCGTAGCCGGCCAGGAGCTCCTCCAGCTCGTCGGCGGCGGAGCGCCTTTTGGGGGGCTTGACGAAGAAGAGGATGAGCCCCGCCGCCCCCACCAGGAGCGAGGCGACGACGCCGATGAGGTTGAAGGAGAAAAGGGCGGCCAGCGTTCCCGCGCCCTTGAAAAGCGGCGTCAGAAGGCCGGTGGAAATGATGAGCCCCGCCACGGCCAGGACCCAGAGGACGATGGGGATGACGAGAGGGATCCGGGGCTCCTTGGTTTTCTGAGCGCGCTCGGCCAGGTCCCGGCCCCGCTGGAGGTCCGCCGCCACGGCTTTTTCGTCAAAGCCGTTGAGGGGCGACGCCTCCCGGCGGTTGGCGGCGTCCACCAGGGCCTTCTCCGCCCGCCACAGGGCGCGCTCGGCCTCCCCGGCCACCTTCTGCAGAGGGCCGATGGCGGCGGCCTTCTCCCGGATGGCGTTGGTGTCCTCCCGGGTCATGAGATGTCCGTCCCGGGTGAGGAAGTCCGTGAGCTCGGAAACGCGCCTGTCCGCCGCGTCGGCGTTGACGCGGGCCTTCTCCAGCTCCCTGGCGGCGTTGCGCCGGGCCAGCTTTTCGTGGACCTTCAGGTCCTCCTGCATAAGCTCGATCTGCTTTTCCTGCCGGGCCATGTTGGCGCGCAGGTCGGCCACCGTCTCGCCGGAGGCCTCGATCTTCTCAAGCTCGGCCCTGGCTTCCCGAAGCTCCTGCTCCAGGGCGGGGATGGAGCCTGACTTATTGAAGCGCAGCCTGCGCTGCCACAGGCGCAAAAGCTCGTCGGACCGGGTGTAGGAGGTGTTCTCGTCGCCGGTGGAGACGAGGGCGGCGATCTTGCTCTCCAGCTCCGAGGTCTGGTTGACCCGCAGATCCGGGCGGCGGATGAAGGCCGTGCGCTCAAAGACCTGGCGGGACACGCCGGTGAGGGCCTCGCCGGCGGTGTCGCCGTCGTAATCGCGGATGAAGTCGGCGGTGTGGGAGTAGACGGCGTAGAAGTTCTTCATGGGCGCGGTGCCACGGCCCGTGCGCTGGATGGTGATCTCCCTGCCGTCCTTGGTAAGCTCCACGGTGCCCACCATGGCCCCGCCGTCCCAGGGGCGGTAGCGGGTCTTCACGGACAGGCGCCCGGCCTTGTCCCGCTCGGAGGTGTCGATGCCGTAGAGCATGGCGTTCAAAAAGGCGCACCAGGTGGTCTTGCCGGACTCGTTGGGGGCCTCGATGATGTTGAGGCCGGGTGTGAACTCCAGCGTCTCGTTTTTCAGCTTGCCGAAGGTGGCCGTCATTTTGCGGATCTTCACGGTCTCCACTCCTCTCTGCCCTCCAGGGCGGCAAGGCCGTAACGGGCCGCCAGGAGAAGGGCCTCGCGGCTTTCCTCGTCCGGGGCCTCGTCGTACCGGGCCTTCAGGTCGGCGAGGAAGAGGCCGGTCAGGGTGTCGTCCCCCGCCCCGTCCCATACGCCCCGGCGGGGGCGGGTGAGGTCCTTCACCGTGAGGTGGAAGAATTTATCCCCCAGGGCCCGCTCGATGGCGGACGTGTCCACCTCGCCGGAAAATTCGCCCTTCAAAAGAAGCCGCGCCACGTCCCTGGGGCTCCCCTGCCCCACGGCGGCCCTGGCGGCCTCCAGGGCGTCGGCGGCGTCGGTGAGGTCGGCCTCCAGGACACGGTACTCCCGTGTAGCCAGAGGGACGAAGTCCAGAGCGCACGCGTCCTTCGCGATCTCCCCCCGGATAAAGCCCTTGGGGCCCGTCTCGTCAAAGCCGCGCCCCTCCAGGCAGCCGGGGTAGGCGTAGGCGGTCCTCCCGGCCTTGCGGATGCCGGAATAGGCGTGGACGTGGCCCAGGGCCAGGTAGTCAAGGCCGGATGCGGCGATGTCCTCCTGGGTGATGGGGTCGTAGCGGGAGGCGGGGGCGAGGTCGGCGTGGAGGACCATGAGCTCCACAAGGTCGCTTTGCGGGACGCGGAAGCCCCGCAGGAGGTCATCCGAGCCCGTGGAGACGAAGCCCGCGCCCCAGACCCGCACCCCCAGCTCCGGCAGCTCGAAGGAGCGCATCTGAGGGACCTTGAAGACGTGGACATTCTCGGGCAGGTCCATGAAGGCGTAGGGGGAACGGGACGTGTAGTAGTCGTGGTTGCCGGGGGCGATGAAGACCTGGGCCTTCAGGGACCCCAGGACGTTTTTCAGCGTCTCGCAGGTCTCCCAATACCCGGCGTTGGCGTCGAAGAGGTCCCCGGCCAGAAGGACGACGTCCACGTCCTCCGCCGCGGCGGCGAGCTTCTCCAGAAGCTCCCGCTGTTCCCGCCGCCGGAGGGCCGCCTTCTCCTCCGGGAGGGAGTAAAAGGGCGAGTCCATGTGGAAATCCGCGGCGTGGAGAAGCTTTACCATTTCTTTCACCTCCGGTCACATCAGGGGCGCGACGATCTTCAAAAGCCCCCCGAAGAATTTGACGTGGAATTTCTCGTGGTCGATGTCCTCCCGGGTCACCCGGTGGGACTTTTCCAGGGTGTCCTCAAAATCCGCCCGGATGTCCGCAAGGCAGGGGGTGTCGATGAGCAGGGCCCCGCACTCAAAATGGTGGTAGAGACTGCGGTAATCCAGGTTCACCGTGCCCACGGTGCCCATGCGGCCGTCCACGAGGAAGACCTTGGCGTGGACAAAGCCGGGGGTGTACTCATAGAGCTTCACGCCGGCGTTGACAAGCTCCCGGTAATGGCTCTTGGCCAGCCAGAAGGCGTACTTTTTGTCCGGGATGTGCGGGAGGATGAGGCGCACGTCCACGCCGCGCTTGGCGGCGATGGTGAGGGCGGCGACGGTCTCCCCGTCCAGGATGAGGTAGGGCGTCATGATCCACACGTACTCCCTGGCGGTATTGAGGAGGTGCAGGTACACCGTCTCCCCCACCCGCTCCCGGTCCATGGGGCTGTCGCCGTAAGGGATGACGGCCCCGGGGGCGTCCACGGCGATGTCCTCCGGCGCGGGGAGGTACCGGTCATAGCGGCACCCGGCGGCGCGCTCGCTGGCGTTCCACATCTGGAGGAACATGAGGGTGAAGGACCGCACCGCCTCCCCCCGGACACGGATGGCCGTGTCCTTCCAGTGGCCGAAGCGGGGCTTTTCGTTGATGTACTCGTCGCCGATGTTGACCCCGCCGGTGTAGGCGACCTTGCCGTCCACCACCAGGATCTTCCGGTGGTCCCGGTTGTTGTAGTGGGTGGAGACTAAAGGCCGCACCGGGGCGAACATCTTACAGCGGATGCCCAGGGCCTCCAGCTCCTTGGGGTAGGAGTAGGGCAGGTCCCCGAAGGCGCAGGTGCCGTCGTACATGAAGCGGACCTCCACGCCCGCCTGCACCTTGCGCTTCAGGATGTCCAGGATGGCGTCCCACATCCGGCCGGGGGAGAGGATGAAATATTCCATGAAGATGAAGCTCTCGGCGGACTCCAGGTCCCGGAGCATGGCCTCGAACTTCCGCTCCCCCACGGGAAAGTAGGTGACCTCGCTGCGCTCATAGGGCGGGAAGCCGGCGGTGGAGGTGAGGTAATGGGAGATGGACGCCGCCTCCGGCAGGACGGCGCGCAGCTTCGCCGTCACGTCCCGGTCCTCCTCCGGGTGGAGGGGGAAGTAGGCCGCCGTCTCCCGGATCTGGCGGGAGATGGCCTTCTGCACCGCCCGGTGGCCCAGGTCCAGCTTGATGTAGAAATAGAGCGGGATCCCCAGCACGGGCACCAGGGCGATGATGAAGCTCCAGGTGAGCTTCACCGTGGGGTCGGAGTCCGTGTTCATGATGTAAATGAGCATCAGCGCCGAGGCGAAGGCGGACCCTAAGTGGATGTACTCCCCCAGCCGCTCGAACCCCCAGACCAGCAGCCCCAGCTGGATGAGGAGCAGCACCACGATGAGAAACGTGCGCCCGGTGACGATGGCGAGGAAGCCCCGTTTGATTTTCTTTTTGTTGTCGGTGATCACAGGTGCGGACATGGCGCGCCTCCCTCAGATTATGTCAATCTTATTATAGCACCATATTCCCCATTGTGAAAGTCATTTTTTCTTTTTTTCGTCAAAAATCCGCGGCGCCGCGACCGACTCCCCTGCCCCCCTGCCCCCCTCCCAAGGGAGGGGCTTTTTTACCGGGGACGGATGCGTTTTATCGAAACCGTTCCATCCCGCAACGTGGCACGGGCGGGTTTGGAACCCGCCCCTACAGGGAATCTGGAAGGCTATCCCATTCAACCGGCGTGGGAGGTCATTGCAACGCGGGCCGCTGTGGGCAGCGGCCCGTACGGCGATGATTGAACGCAATTTTTACTGTAGGGGCGGGTTCTAAACCCGCCCGCCCCCTCGTCCCCCGTCCCCCGTCCCCGCCGCAGCGGGCAAATCAAAATCTGCGGCGAAGCCGCAACCTTTTAAAAGCCCCCTCCTCGTAGGAGGGGGGCAGGGGGGCAGCGAGGGTTGGACGATAGAGCGGTCCCGATAAATCGCGCCCGGGCCGCCCTGACGGGCGGCCCGGGTAGGTCGATTGAGGTCATTCGGCGGGGAATTCCTCGGTGCTTGCGGCGGCCTTGGCGCCCAGGAAGGAGGCGAGGAGGGTGGCAAGGTCGATGCCGGTGGACTCCTTCATGCCGTCTACCACCTGGTTGGCGGTTGACATAACGTCTTTGATGAGCTTGGTGGAGTTGCCGTCGCCGTACATGACGATCTTGTCGGTCTGGGCAAGGGGTCCGGCGGCGCTGGCCACGACCTCCGGGAGGGCCTTCAGGTACATCTCCAGGATGGACGCCTCGCCCATCTTCTTCTGGGCCTCGGCCTTCTTCTCGATGGCCTCCGCCTCGGCGATGCCGCGGGCTCGGATGCCCTCGGCCTCCTGCTCCATGGCGTAACGGAGGGCTTCCGCCTCGGCCCTTTTGGCCTCCGCCTGCTGCTCGGCCTCGTAGCGCTGGGCCTCGGCCTCCCGCTGGCGGCGGATGAGGTCGGCCTCGGCCTCCTTCTCGGCCTTGTACTTGAGGGCGTCGGCCTCCTTGCGGACCTCGGCGTCCAGCTTGCGCTCCCGAAGGGCGATCTCGCGCTCGGCAAGCTCCGCCTCCTTCTCGCGCCGGGCGATGTCGGCGTTGGCCTTCGTGACCTCGATGGTCTTGCGCTGCTGCTCCTGCTGGATGGAGTAGGCCGCGTCGGCCTCGGCCTTCTTGGTGTCGGCGCGGACCTTCATGTCGGCCTGCTGGACGGCCAGCTCGGCGTTCTGCTCGGCGATCATCTTGTCGGCCTGGACCTTCACGGCGTTGGCCTCCTGCTCGGCGTTGGCGTTGGCGATGGCGATGTCCCGCTGGGCGTTGGCCTTGGCGATCTGGGCGTTCTTGCGGATCTGCTCCACGTTGTCGATGCCCATGTTCTCGATGGTGCCCGCGCCGTCCTTGAAGTTCTGGATGTTGAAGTTCACCACCTCGATACCAAGCTTTTGCATGTCGGGGACCACGTTCTCCGTGATCTTCTTGGCCACGCCCTGGCGGTCCTGGACCATCTCCTTGAGGCCCACGGAGCCCACGATCTCACGCATGTTGCCCTCCAGGACCTGGGTGACGAGGCTGACGAGCTCCTGGCGGTTCATGCCCAGAAGGGCCTCCGACGCCTTTTTCAGGAGCTCGGGGTCGGAGCTTATCTTGATGTTGGCCACGCCGTCTACGGTGACGTTGATGAACTCGTTGGTGGGCACGGCCTCGCTGGTCTTCACGTCCACCTGCATGACCCGGAGGGACAGCTTGTCCACCCGCTCAAAGAAGGGGACGCGCCAGCCGGCCTTGCCGATGAGGATGCGCTTTTTGCCAAGGCCGGAGATGATGTACGCGGTGTCCGGGGGCGCTTTCAGGTAGCCCATGACCAGGAGCGCGACGACGAGGACGCCGGCGAGGACGCCGAGAACGGCGCCGAGGGGGATGTGGATGTTTGGCATAGATGTGACCTCCTTAAAAAGATTGTGTGGTGTTTGGGAGGAGCCGCCGAATCAACAAAAAAGACGCTCACGGCAAATCCGCCGTAAACGTCTCGCTGTCATAAAGACCGCGCCGCCGGGTCCTGAGAAGGACCGTGCTGTCAGCGCCGCGACCCCTGTTCGGGGGGCTACTCCCTGTTTACGTTAAAAATATAACACACTTCGGAGCGGTTGTCAAGGGGGTTTGTTAAGAAATTATCGAAATTTGCGATGGGAACCCTTCGCAAAAGATTTCGAGGGAGGCTGAAATAGACCTGTTTTTTTCTTGCATCATAGGAGACGATGCGGTATAATGGGTAACAGATTGGTTGTTTTTACTCTAATTCGCAAAAGTATACTTTTTTGAGAGGTGAACCTATATGAAAACAGTCAAAAAACTCCTATGCCTGGTTCTGGCGCTGGTGCTGGTGCTGGGGATGACTGTCACGGCCTCGGCGGCGGAGGCTTCCGCCGTGGAAGACGGCGGCGCGGCGGCTGCCGGGAGCAACGGCGAGACACCGGGTCCCGAGGCCCCCGACCCGGAGGAGCCCACCGTCATTCTCGTCCGGCTGAACGGTGACGGGGCGCTGGGGGCCGGCTATACTACGGAGGAAATCTCCGAAAACAACGAGGAAGCCGCCGCCTACATGAGTGCCCTGGAGCAGGTCCAGAACGATATGGCCGCCGCCGTTGACCGGGACCTCTTCGGCGGCGAGGGCGCGTTCGCCCCGGAGGCGAACTACACCGTCATCACCGACGCCTTCGACGCCACGGTGAGATACGGCGACGTGGAGCGCATCGCGGCCTACCTCCGGGAGAATTTCCCCGAGGACTTCGTTGAATTGTACATCGTCCCCGAGGTCCAGGCCATCGACCCCATCGTGGATGTGGAGAGCACCACTCATACGGTGAGCGCCTCCGCCACCGAGATGGTGGGCGCTAATGAAGCTTGGGAAGGTGGTTATACCGGCGCCGGGCAGCTGATCGCCGTCATCGACACGGGTATTGATATCGAGCACCCGTCCTTTGACGCTGGCGCTCTGAAATACAGTCTGGAGCAGCTTAAAGAAGAGACAGGAAAAGACTATACCGATAAGCTGCTGACCCAGGAGAAGTTAGCAGAAAAGATTCCCCAACTTAAAGCATATACTGAAATATCTAACCAACCGAATCAGCGGGATTTTGCGAAGGGTGCCTATCAAAACGAAAAGTTTCCGTTTGTATTTAACTATCCGCAAGCTGGAAATGATAAAAATCGGTTCGACGTCAGCGTTGATCCAGTTACTGCCAGTAGCGCCTCGCCGGAGCATGGGATGCACGTGGCTGGCATTGCCGCCGCGAACAGATACGTGCCTGTGGAGGGCGAGGGCGAAACTCCAACATATATGAAATATACGGAGATGGAGCACCCCGTCGTGGGCGTTGCCCCGGACGCGCAGATTGTGTTCATGAAGGTGTTCAGCGGTGCGAGTGCGGTAGAATCGACCTATTTCCGCGCCATCGAGGACGCAATCATGCTTGGCTGTGACTCCATTAACCTCAGCCTGTGTAACGACAATACCGGCAGGAGCTTTTTCCTCAACACATCGAGCAATGGCCTTGTAGATGGCTCTGTGTTCGACAAGATGGTCGATTCCGGCGCCCTGGTGGCGTGCGGCGCGGGCAATAACGGCTATTTCCCGTATAATAACTATGCCAACGCCTACGGCCTGAACTACGCCGAGGACATCCCCATGGCTACGGGCGGCTCCCCCGGCTCCCTCACCAATGCTCTGACGGTGGCGGCGGCCGTCAACACGACGATCACTGGAAAAGGTGCCTCCTTTGAGGAATACGCCACTGTCATGATTGACTCAGACACGGTGGGCATACCAGCGTGGATAGAGCTCGATACTTCGGAAGGTGGCACCGGTACTGATTATGAGTATGTCTTCCTGGGCGATCCCTATGACGAGAACGATCATAAAAAATACGGCGACGAAGATGCTTACGAAGATTACCCCGAGGACTATTTTAAAGGTAAAATCATATTTGCATCCCGCGGTGCCGCAGTCAAGTTCCCTACAAAGCATGAGTGGGCTGCGCAGCACGGCGCTGTAGGTCTTGTGATTTATAACAATGTGCGCATAGATCTGATTCCTGATCTCGACGCTTCCAGCGAGAAGATTCCGTGCGCCCTCATGTCATTGCGTGATAAGGATGAAGTATTAAAAAGATCGACTAAGAATGCTGATGGCCTTTATACCGGGACGATGCGCGTTGTTAAAGACCTGGTTACGACCAGCGTAAACATCCAGGGCGGCGAAATGTGCGATTTCAGTTCCTGGGGCACCACGGGCAATCTGGCTATCAAGCCGGAGATCACCGCCCCCGGCGGCAACATCTATTCCACGGTTCCGGGCGGATATGAGTCCATGAGCGGCACCTCCATGGCGACCCCCTCCATCGCGGGTCAGGCCGCAGTGGTTGCCCAGCGCCTGGAAGAGGAAGATCTTTTAGAAAGGGACAAAAACGCGTTTGAAACGCAGCGCGCCCTTGTCACCAGTCTTTTGATGAGTACCGCGCAGCCCCTCACCGACCCGGAAAGCGAATACAATTTATTCTATCCCGTGCGGCAGCAGGGCGCGGGGCTTGCCAACGTCGGCGCCGCCACATCCTCCCTCGCCTACATCGTCATGGACAAAGAGGCCACGGACAGCTGGGCCGACGGCAAGGTCAAGGCGGAGCTCGGCGACGACGCGGAAAGAAAGGGTATATACTCCTTCTCCTTCACGATTAGGAATCTTTCTGATGATATACCTCTCACCTACGCCCTCGGTTCCACGGTGATGACGCCGGAGATATTCGAGGATGAGGACGGCAAGTACATGAGCCCGCAGGATATCAGGCTCACCTCCAACGTCACCTTCCGGGTGAACGGAAGTAACGCAACGGCAGTTACGGTTCCGGCAGGCGGGTCTATCAAGGTGGCAGTGACCATCGAGCTGTCCCAGAAGGACAAGGCATATTTCGCAGAAAATAACCCCAAGGGCGCCTTTGTGGAGGGCTATATCTCCATGACCGGAACAACGAAGGACACGGTGAACCTCTCTGTGCCCTTCCTGGCCTACTACGGCAACTTCTCAGAGCCTTCTATGTTCGACCGGATCACCGCCAACGAGTTTGACGAGGAAACCAACCGCAGCTATACAAGGCCTGACGGAAAGGTCAACTACATCGACGCAAAGAACTCGTATGAGTACCCCAGCACCGAGTTTACCATCGGCGATAACCGCTTTGCCGACGAGAGCGGCTTTATTCCTGAGCGGAATATGTCGATTACCAACACAACAGATATCCTCAGGATACACCCCACCTTCATTCGTGTACCGGCCATTGTGCATACGGTGCTTTCCGCCAAAAAACCGGGCGAGGATACGTTTACGCAGTGCTGGGATCGCTATACCTGGGGAAACGCCGCCTATTCCAGCTATTCCGGCGGCACATATAGTAATGAGTTCGATTCGATCTCAATACAGGGAACTAGTTCTTACTTTGATCAATGGGAACTACCCGTTGGAACTTCACCTTCCGAAAAACTTGATCCCAGTCGTAATATAACCCTATGGTACGGCTATGATAAATCAACTTGGCAAAAATACCCGGAAGGCACGGAGTTTAAGATCGAGGTCATAGCTCCGCCTGAGCTTTATACGGAACGGACCACCAGTTGGGCGCACGGCGGCTTCAACATCTTAGAGGACAAGCTCGCGGACGGCGCCATTTGGACGACTATCATCACATTGGATAACACGAAGCCTACTATTGAAGACGGCCTGATGTACGGATGGGATGATGTGGGCCAGACCGGTTACCTTGCGGTGCCCGTGCAGGACAACAGGTATGTAGCCGCCGTTCTCCTGCTCACCATAGGCACGGTGAGCAATACGACTGACCTTATGATGGCGGATAGAGAGTCTGGTAAAGAACAGAACTATGTGATGGCCCGAGTCGCCGCCGACATGGAAAAAGAGGAACTGGGCCAGACCAAGACCGTCGAAGTACCCCTTAAAGAAGAGCTGGAAGCCGGGAAGAAGAAGTATTATCTGGTTGCTGTGGATTACGCCGGCAATTTTGTTACCAAAGAGGTTACCTGCCCGGATATGTCTAAAGCAATCAAAATCAACTATACGAATGAAACGTTGACCGGTTTTGATTCCACCCACACATACACCATAAACGGTGAGACTGTTGAAGTGACAGAGGACGGCACTCTGCCCATTGATCCCGATTGGATGGGGACCGACCTCACCATTGTGGATAGCTCTGTTGAAGAAACCTATCCCCAGCTCCTGCCCGTTCCCGCGAGGCCCGAAGCCCCCTCGCTCACCACGGGTACGACCAGCTCCGCTTCCAGCGCCAACGGCAGCATCAGGGGTCTTGACGCGGAAAAGACTTACGAATACAGAGCTGCCGACGCTGAGGACGAGACGTGGATGCCTGTGGAGCGGGGCGCGGAGACCATACCCGGACTTTCCGCCGGAAAGTACCTTGTCCGCCTTGCGGCGACGGAAAGCTCCTTTAAGAGCGCTGAGGCCGAGGTCGAGGTGAGGGTGTACGTCGCTCCCAGCATCCCCGCCGCCGAAGTGACCACCGGCGACAAGACCGAGGACGGCGAGACCACCACCGAGACCACCGCCACGCCCGACGCCTCCGTCAAGGACGGCGAGGCCTCCGTCACGGTCACCGAATCCACGGGCCGCGAGATCGTCAAGCAGGCCGAGGCCAACGACAGCGACACCGTGGTCGTGGCCCCCAAGATCTCCGGCGATGTAACGAAGGCCGAAGTCACCGTCCCCGGCAAGACCGTTGAGGACCTGGCCGAAAAGACAGACGCGGACCTGAAGGTGGAGACCCCCGTGGGCTCCGTCACCCTCCCGGACGAGGCTCTGGCCGATCTGGGCAAGGCAGGCGACGTGACCGTGTCCGTTGAAAAGACCGAGGACACCGTCTCCGTCCGGGTCTCCGCCGGCGGCGAGACCGTCGATGAGATCCCCGGCGGCGTCAAGGCCGCGTTTGAGCTGAAGGACGGCGAGGTGGCCGTGGTCGTTTCCGAGGACGGCACGGAGGCGGTCGTTCCCAAGTCCTTTGTGGAGGACGGGACCGCCTACGTCCTTTTGGACGGCACCGCCACCGTGAAGATCGTCAACAACAGCAAGAGCTTCGAGGACGTGGACGCCGGCGACTGGTTCGAGGACGCCGTGGACTTCGCCTCCAGCCATGAGCTGTTCAACGGCATCAGCGAAACCACCTTCGAGCCCGGGACAGACATGAGCCGCGCCATGCTGGCCACCGTCCTGTGGCGTCTGGAGAGCGAAGCGGCCTCCGACGGGAAGATCACCTTCCCCGATGTGGCAGAAGACACCTGGTACACCGAGAGCGTCGCCTGGGCCGCCGAGACCGGCGTCATCGCCGGCACCGACAGGAGCACCTTCGAGCCTGACCGTGGCGCCACCCGCCAGGAGATGGCCCTGATGCTCTACCGGTACGCGAAGAATGTCGGCATCGACACTACCGGGACCGACGACCTCGTCGCGTTCACCGACGCCGCCGACGTGGGGGACTGGGCCGTGGACGCCATGAGCTGGGCCGTGTCTGTCGGCCTCCTCCAGGGCGACGGTTCCGGCCATCTTGACCCCACCGGCACCGCCTCCCGCGCTCAGGTCGCCACCGTGCTCCAGAGGCTCGTGGCGCTGATGGTCAAGTAAACCCTCCTGCGGGATGTACATCGCCTGATTCACCGTTGGCTCCCTCGTAATCGCCGCCGACGTAATGACCCTGCGTCACACCTTCGCCGCTGTAATCCCGGCACCAAGTCACGAAATCCCAGCCATAGCGGGGGGTGTGATGGGCGGCCAGCACGGCGCTGTTGAACTCGTTAAGGCACTTATAGCTCTCGTCGAGCCCCGTGGCGTTGAGCTGCGGCGCCTTTTCCAGAAGCCGCATATATTCTTCGGTGACGTTGACGATGTCTATCGCCCGGTTCAGCGCCGCCTCCGAGCCGGGGTCCCGCGTCACCTCGCTGCGGTACCTGACCCCGCCCACGCCGTTCACCCGGCACAGCGGGGCCTCCTGCCAGAAAACCGGCATAAACCCATCCTCCACGGGACCGGTTTGAAAGCCGCCCCGCTTCAGACAGATACCGACCTCCTCAAAAAACCGGGTTTTTGCTTCTTCACTAATTTCTTTCATAAGCTTTCCTCCTCAATACATTTTCATGCCCTCGTTGGGCTTGTTCTCGTTTTCCTGCTCGTCAACGGACGTGATGTTGACGTACTCCCCGATGATGCCAAGGGCCTTGTAGTAGTTGCCGGACCCCCGGATGCGCTCGCACATCTCCTTTGCCGCATCGTCAAGCCCGTTGTCCCGGAGCGTCCGCGAGGCGATGCCCATCAGGTTGAAGATGTTCCCGTCCTGGCCGATGAGGGGGCAGTCGGGCTTCATCCGCTGATGCACGTCTGTCGCAGTGGTTTTAATGTCCATAGAATAACCTCTCCTTAATAAAATTGCCGGGGCTTCATATCCCCGGCGCTTGATGTATGATGTTTGTCTCGACAGGAGCCGGACGCTCCATCCGCAGATACTTTTCTCGGAGGTCCCACGCCACCTCATAGCTTATGGCTCCGTTCACCTCCGCGCAGTTTCCATATCCCCGGTGGTCATTTTGCAAAGACTTGGGCAGATCCCGCAAATCCATTTGCTCACCTCCGGTTGTGGTTAAGGGGATTATATCCGTACACCTGTTTTTAGTCAACGAAAATAACTGTTGAAGCCATCCAGTCAGGGCAAAAAAATACGCCGGATCATTTGACCCGGCATTTGTGCAGCTCCTATTCAATTATTGATGTCGCCAGTTCAAATCTCTCCAGTTTAGATGAAACGAGGAAAAATAGGAAAATTTTGAGGTCGTTCCAGTTCGCTCTGGAACGGCCTCAAAACCCTTGCGGCGCAGGCGTTTTGGCTACAAATAGTAGTTTTAACCTGCAATTCTGGAGCTGGATGCGAGATTCGAACTCGCGACCTCATGATTACAAACTGGCCTCGGCATAAAAATCCAGGCATTTCTAAGGCTTTCCGCCCTTTTTCCCTCCGAAATCAGCAGCTCGTTCCTGCTGCCCGCTCCACTGTTTCCACCCCCACCTTTCCGCCAGTGGGTCAACTTGTGGGTCAGGCCACCTTCCGTGCAGAAAGCGGCCTGGACGATTCGGATAACTCCCCAAAAGAGGGGGCAAAAAAGGGCTTTCGAGGAGTACATAGTAACTCCGAACAGCTGAAAAGTCAAGGCATCAAAAATTTGACCGCTATAAGCAAAAAGAGCCTTTCCCCTCTGCTGTACACCGTCAACCACGGCCCCTCAAATTCTGCGGGGGACCCCCTGCAATTTTTGGGAGGGGAATAGGGGCTGTGAAAAAAGTCGTTCAGTCCAAAATTAAATACGCAAAAAGGTTATGTGAGATCCGATTTTTCTGGATTCCACATAACCTTTTTATATAGTAAATTTATGGCGCAGGGACTTTTTTCACAGCCCCTTTATTTGTTGCGTAAACGCACCAAAAACAACAGGTCCGGCATTTGAAATGCCGGACCTGTCAGTTTGTCAAAAAACCTACCATTCCCTGATCAAACGTTGTAAAATATCCAAGAGGTGAACGGTATGGATGAATGGAACAAGGACTCCCGGCGGGACGTGGTGCTGACGGACATAGACGCGTTGGTGCCAAAAGACCATCTGCTGCGAAAGATAGAGAAGGTCATGGACTATGACTGGATATACGCGCTCCTGGAGCCGTATTACAAGCACACAGGCCGGCCGCCCATTGACCCGGTGGTGATCATCAAGATCGTGCTGCTGCAGCACCTGTATGGCATCGTGTCGCTGCGGGAGACTTGGCGTAGAGTCAACGACTCCATAGCCTTCCGCTGGTTTTTGGGGTACAGCCTCCTTGACCACATCCCCCATTTCGCCACTGTGAGCTACGCCTTTTGCAAGAGGTTCCCTCCGGAATTGACGGAGGAGATTTTCGCGCACATTCTGAACAAAGCCATCAACAACAGAATGATTGACCCCAGTGAGGTATACATCGACGGGACGCACATCAAGGCATCGGCCAACAAAAAGAAGTTCCAGAAGGAACAGGTGAAGAAGGCGGCGAAGGTCTACGACGAGCAGCTCCGTCGTGAAGTGAACGAGGAACGGGAAAAGCTGGGGAAGAAGCCGATCGATGATGACGATGACAGCAATGACGGTGAAACGATAGAGAAGACGGTCTCCACCACGGACCCTGAGTGCGGGATGTTCGTGAAGGGAGAACACGAGAGGCAGTTCGCCTACGAGGCGCACACGGCGTGCGACAAAAATGGTTTTATCTTAGGTGTAGAGGTCACGGCAGGCAATGTGAGCGACAGTGTGGCGTGGGACAAGGTGTATGAGGAAGTAACAGAGCGTTTTCCTGAGAGCGAGTACATAGTTATGGACGCGGGGTACAAGACCCCTTGGATAGCGAAAAAGACATTGGACGACGGCAGGATACCGGTGTTGCCGTATACGAGGAAGAACTACAAGGACGGGACATACAGGCCGTGGAATTACGAATATGACCCAGTAAATGACAGCTTTACCTGTCCCCACGGAGGGATATTGAGGCATACGACAACGGACAAGGACGGCAGGAGGACATACAGGACAGCGCCAAAAAGCTGCAAAGACTGCCCATACAAGGCAAAATGCGGAGCTAACGAGAAGGGGCAGAAGGCGCTGCAAACGCATATATGGCAAGAGTACCTGGACATAGTGGAGCAGATACGTCTAAACCCCCTGGGCAAGAAACTGTATGCCAAGCGAAAAGAGACGATAGAGCGCGTGTTCGCGGATGCAAAGGAGAAGCACGCGATGCGCTACACTCACCACCGAGGCCTGGCCCGCGTAGAACGCTGGGTGAGGCTTAAATATGCTGCGATGAACCTAAAAAAGCTGGCAAAATGGAGCTGGAATAACTCCATTTCACCAGCCCAAACCACCATATTTGCCATTTTCAGATTCCCGTACGCTTGTTTTTCCTTGGCATAAGTGTTTTTTTGACAAACTGACAGGTCCGGCATTTGAAATGCCGGACCTGTTGCATGGAAGTAACATGAAAAAGAAAGTTAGGAGCGATCAGAAATTATAGCTCTTGCACACGGGGGCGCAGGCATCGGCGCTTTGTTTGTCGTGCCAGATGAGATTGAAGCCCGTCTCCTTGTCGAAGAGCTGGATGAGTTTGGGCTGGGCGGTGAAGTTCACCTTGGAGCCCGCCGAAACGTCGACTTTCAAATCGACAGTGGGGATCACCATGACCACCTCGTCCTGTTCGGACCGGGCGTGGAGGTTCACCTCCGAGCCCAGCATCTCGTTGACTTCGATAGTGGCCGTCAGCTCGCCCTCGCCCACCGTGATGTGCTGGGGACGGATGCCGGCCACGATGTCGCAGGGCTGCTGGTTGTTCTGCTTGAGGGCCTTCTGCTGGAAGGGGTCCAGCTCAAACTTGGCGTTGCGGATCTGGGCGTAATATTTGCCGTTCTCCAAAAGGAGCTTGCAGTTATCGAAGAAGTTCATCACAGGCATCCCGATAAAGCCGGCGACAAACAGGTTTACGGGCTTGTCGAAGACCTCGGTGGGCGTGCCGATCTGGTTGACGAAGCCGTCCTTCATGATGACGATGCGGTCGCCCAACGTCATGGCCTCCGTCTGGTCGTGGGTCACGTACATGAAGGTGGTGTTGATGCGGGAGCGGAGCTTAATGATCTCGGCGCGCATCTGGTTGCGGAGCTTCGCGTCCAGGTTGGAAAGAGGCTCGTCCATGAGGAACACCTTGGGGTCGCGGACCATGGCGCGGCCGATGGCCACGCGCTGCCGCTGGCCGCCGGAGAGGGCCTTGGGCTTGCGCTCCAGGTACTGGGTGATGTCGGGAATTTCAGCGACCTCGCGGACCTTCTTGTCGATCTCGTCCTTGGGGACCTTCTTGAGCTTGAGGGCGAAGGCCATGTTGTTGTAGACGGTCATGTGGGGGTAGAGGGCGTAGGACTGGAAGACCATGGCGATGTCCCGGTCCTTGGGCTCCACGTTGTTGCAGAGCTTCCCGTCGATGTAGAGCTCGCCGCCGCTAATCTCCTCCAGGCCGGCCACCATTCTCAAGGTGGTGGACTTTCCGCAGCCGGAGGGGCCGACCAGGACGATGAACTCCTTGTCGGCGATGGTGAGGTTCACGTCGTGGACCGCCGTGACGTTGCCCTCATAGACCTTCTTCAGGTTTTTCAAAATGACTTCTGACATTTGCTTCGTTCTGATACGGGGTGAACTTGCCCCGATACCTCACCCAAGGCACAGCCTCTGGGCTTTTACGACAGGTCTCCACACTGCCGCACCCGGAACGCCGGGAGTTTTTACCTCCTTTTTTGTGACTCCGGCGGCTATAAAAATGGAGTAGCCGCCGGGCCCTATTTTTTTGGGCTTGCGCCCTGAAATCCAAGCTCACTCGTCCCCGTCCCCGCCCTCGTCCTTCTCCACGGCGGCGGTCATGGGGCCTACCAGCTCCTCAAAGGTCTTTTTCATGGGGAAGGCGTTGCAGTACGCTACCCCGGAAAAACCGATGGCCACCCACGCCAGGATTCCCCAGCGCATGGTCGTCACGGTGTAGAACGTCAAAAGCCCCAGGGCGAAGGGCAGCATGAACAGGGAAATCGTCCGGCCCGGATGCCGGAGCGCCAGGCCCAGGGCATTTTTCATGGTGCCGCGGACGGTGTTGTCAAACTTAGCCAGGACCGGGAACACGTATAAAAGCTCTATCACCAGCGCGACGCACCCCACAAGGCCGACGCCCAAAACCACGGCGTTCATCGTCCCGCCCGCACCCCAAGTGAGGCGCACGTCGTACTGCAAAACGAAGGCGAAGAGCAAAAGCACGACCCAAATTGCCGTGGCCTGACGGAAATTTTGCCGGAAGGAGCGAAAATAATCCCTGCCGACCTGCCCCTCCGTGCCCACGGCCATCCGAAAGGTCACGTAGTTGAGGGCAGTCAGCGACGCGCCGATGGTGACAACGGGGATGCTGGTCACGAGAAAAAGGATATTCACGATCATCAGGTCCGCGACCCTGCTGAGAAAACGCATCAAGGGGCTGTCAATACTGAACAAACCGCGCACGAAATAGACCCCCTGTTTTCGTCATTTTGTTGAAAAATGTGTTGACACGGGACGAAACTTATTATATTATTTTCCATGAACCAAGATAAAGTCCTGCGCTTACAGGATACTTCCTTAAGGGGGCTTGAGGCAAGGGGCAAATTGCAGGACTTTCCACGGGAAATTATAGGTCAGGGGGCGGAGCGGTGAAGAGACTGCGGCAGGCCGGGAGCGGCCTTGCGGAGCGTCTGGGCAGGGCGCTCAACGATCTAAGCCTTCGAAAGAAGCTCAGGTATCTCTATTATTTCTGTGTCATCGTGCCCATCGTCCTGACGGACGCGGTGATCCTCCTGAGCCTCATTCGCGCGGAGCGCTCGGAGCAGCGCCGTCAGATGGCGGACGTGGCCAGCGCCGTGCAGTATAACGTCACCAACTTTACGGAGACTCCGGCGGTGATTGCCAGGACCATTTACCTGGACGACTCCGTGCGGGAATTTTTGGCCGAGGCTTACGAGAGCCCGGAGGAATACTACGCGGCCTATCAGAAGATCACGGGCCAGTCGGTGCTGAAGGGCATCTCCCACATTGACAACAGCGTCGTCACCATCTACGCGGACAATGAGGGGATCGTCAACGGCGGCGGGTTCCTGCGGGTCTCGGAGGTGCAAAGCGAGGCATGGTTCCGACGTTATTCCCAGAGCTCCCCGGACACACAGCTCATCCTCTACGACACCCCCGCCGACGGCCGGAAGATCTCTCTTCTTCGGAACCTGGCCCGGTTTTCCTGGGAAGACAAGACGGAGAAGTTTGTGAAGATCGATCTCAACTACAGCTCCCTGGTGGCGGACACCATCAATATGAACTATGATTTTCCCGTGTATATCTGCTGCGGAGACAAGGTCATCCTCTCAAGCGAGGGACCCAACAACCAGGGAGATCTGTACCTGCCCTTCACCCGGCAGAAGGACGTGGCCCTGGAGGAGGATTTTGAGCTCTACGGCGAGGTGCTGACCGTCCGGGTGCTGCGGCGAACCAATGGGATCGTGGCCTTCCTCCGGGACAACGCCGTCACCATCACGCTGCTGCTCCTTTTCAATATCCTGGCGCCGCTACTCATCATGAACCTCATAGAGCGCTCCATCAACTCCAGAATTTTTAAGCTGGGGGATGTTTTCAACCAGGTGGACAGCGAGGAGCTCATCACCATCCCCGGCGATAACGGAAAGGATGAGATCGGCGGGCTCATGGACAACTATAACCGCATGGCCGTGCGGATGAACGATCTCATCGACCAGGTCTACCGCAACCGCCTGCGGGAGCAGGAGATGGACATCGCCCGGCAAAACGCGGAGCTTCTGGCCCTCCAGAGCCAGATAAACCCCCACTTCCTCTTCAACGCCCTGGAGAGCATCCGGATGCACAGCATTTTGAAGGACGAGCGGGAGACGGCGGACATGGTGGAGAAGCTGGCCATCATGGAGCACCAGAACGTGGACTGGTCCAGCGACACCAACACCGTCCGGCGGGAGCTGGAGTTCGTGGAGGCGTATCTGGCGCTCCAGAAGTACCGCTTCGGGGACCGGCTCAGCTACCGGGTGGAGGCGGACCCGGCGTGCGAGGACATTCTGGTGCCGAAGCTGACCGTCACCACCTTTGTGGAGAACGCCTGCGTCCACGGCATTGAGAGCACCACCTGCCCCGGCTGGATCTTCGTCCGGGTGGGCGTCGAGGGGGAGGACCTGTGCATCGAGGTGGAGGACACCGGCGGCGGCATGGAGGAGGACGAGGCAAGGGCGCTGGAGGAGCGGATGCGCGGGGCCAGCATCGACATGCTCCGGGGCAAGGGCCGGGTGGGCATCGTCAACGCCTGCCTGCGCATCCGGATGATGACCGACGGCGAGGTCGCCTTCGAGCTGGAGAGCGAAAAGGGTGTGGGCACCGTTTTCACCATAAAAATACCGCTTTGCAAGACGGAAAGGGCTGAGTGACATGCTGAAGGTACTGCTTGTGGACGACGAGGTCTTTATCGCCCAGGGCCTGGAGGTGCTGATCAACTGGCAGGAGGAGGGTTATGAGATCGCCGCTGTCTGCCAAAACGGGAAGGAGGCCCTGGAGTACCTGCGTGAAAACCGGGTGGATCTGGTGATCGCGGACGTGATGATGCCGGAGATGACGGGGCTGGAGCTTTTGGAGACGGTGAAGCGGGAGCGGATCTCCGACGCCAGCTTCGTGATCCTCTCCGGCTACGGGGAGTTTGCCTTCGCCCAACAGGCGCTGCGCTACGGTTGCATGGACTACCTCTTAAAGCCCATCGAGCGCGACGACCTTTTGGCCATCCTCCGCCGGTCCAGCAGCGCCTCCCAGGACGCCCGGATGGGGCAGAGATACGAGCAGGAGTACCTGACCCGGCGGCTCATCTCCCTCCTCTACGGGATGGGGACGGCGGAGGATCTGGAGTACGTGCGCTCCCACCTACGCCTTTCGCCGGGGGTGCGGTATGTGGAGATCGAGCTGGCCGCCGAGGCCGACGCCGACGGGGACGAGGGGGAGCTGGCACTTCCGCGCAACCAGATCTACGCTAACTGCCGCCAGCTTCTCCAGGGGGATGCCGGCCACTGTGTGCTGGAGCTCTCCCACGCCCGCCAGAGCTACGCCATGGGGCTTGTGTACTGCGGCACTATGGCGGAGGAACGGGGCGTCACCGACGCGCTCTTCCTCCAGCAGCTCCACCGGCAGCTGGGCGTGTCGGTCCAGCGGGAGCTGCGCTTCATCGTGGGCCGCAGGGTAGCGGACATCGCCGACATCGCCCAGTCCTACGAGTCCGTGGGGACCATGCGCAACCTCATCGCCTTTCGCAGTCAAAAGCCCGTCTATTGGTACGAGCACGAGCTCCAGGAGCCGCCGGAGGAGGAGCGGACGGTCCTTCTACGGCGGGAGCTGGACGCTCTCATCGAGGCCATCGAGCGCGGGGACCACGGCCTCATCGAGGAGCGTGTCCAGGCGCTCTTTGCCCAGATGCAATTGCGCGGCATGAAGCGCCGGGGCATCAACGTCAATTTCAACTACCTCCTCTTCCGCCTGGTCCATCTGGCCTCCAGCCTCGACAGCGAGGCCGACCAGGAGGAGATCCTGCACCTCATCAGCGCAAGCTCCGTGGAGCAGGGCTTTCTCCGGGGCAGCAGCCGGCATTTAGCCCGGTTTGCCTGCGACTACGCCGATTACCTCACGCAGCTCCGGCACAGCGAGCCCTCCGGCATCCTCCGGGACATCGAGCGGGAGATCCGGGAGAACTACGCCGAGAACCTGACCCTCCAGGACCTGGGGCGCAAATACTACATCAACAGCTCCTACTTGGGCCAGGTCTTCCGCAAGGCCTACGGCCAGTCCTTCAAGAACTACCTGGCCCTCCACCGGGTCAACGAGGCGGCAAAGCTCCTCCTGCACACGGACAAGAAGGTGGGCGACATCGCCGAGGAGGTGGGCTACCACGACATCAACTACTTCATCTCCAAATTCATCGAGATCAAGGGCTGTACGCCCTCCCGATACAGAAAGAGCAGACAGTGAGAGCGTTTGAAAGGAGCGTGAACGGGTTGCTGACCCTGGCCAATATCTTTCAGTCCGGCATGGTGCTCCAGCGGGGAAAGCCCCTGGCGTTTTGGGGGACCGCCGCGCCGGGAGCGCCGGTGGAGTTCACCCTGGACGGGGCTCGCGGAGAAGCGACAGCCGACAGCCTGGGTCGTTGGCGGGCGGACCTGCCCCCCAGGGACGCCGGACGGGACCTCATTCTCACCGTCCGATCCGGGGACCGGGCCCTCACCCTCACCGACATCGCCGTGGGGGAGGTGTGGATCGCCGGCGGCCAGTCCAACATGGAATTTTGGCTCCGGTATGAGAAGCACCGCGCCGGGGAGACGAGGGACTACCCGGACCTGCGCTTTTACGACGTGCCGAAGCTCGCCTACGAGGGGCAGGAGCGGGACTTCGACTATTCCCGCGTGGGCGTCTGGCGCAGGGCTGTGGGGGAGGAGCGGGATTATTTCTCCGCCGTGGGGTACTATTTTCAAAAGTCCCTGGCGGAGGCGCTCGGCGTCCCCGTGGGGATCGTGGGGTGTAACTGGGGCGGCACGCCCTCCTGCGCCTGGATGAGCCGGGAGAGCGTAAAGCGGGCGGGCCACGAGTGGCTGGAGGCCGACGCCGAGGCGTTTCGCTCCATCGACCCGGAGACGTACCGGCACGCCATGGCGCAAAAGCCGGACAACGCCGCCGGCGACCCCTTCCACAACCCCTTCAACGAGTTCATGCTGCCAAGGACCCCCGATCAGCGGGAGATCGACGCCTTCCTGGCCGCCCAGCCGCCCCTGCCGCCGGGGCTTGCCGCCCTCCCCCTGCCTCAGAACCGGCCGGGGGCGCTTTATGAACGCATGGTGAAGGCCATCGCGCCTTTCCCTGTCCGGGGCGTCCTCTGGTATCAGGGGGAGTCCGACGACAACGGGAGCCGGGGGCGGCTCTACCGGGACATGCTGGCGGCCCTCATGGCGGACTGGCGGGGACTTTGGGGGGAGCAGCTGTCCTTCCTCATCGTCCAGCTTCCCGGCTGGGAGTCCTGGTTCGGCTTCCACAATGACGGGTTCTCCACGGTCCGCGAGTGCCAGCGTCTGGCGTCGGAGGCGGACCCAGACACCTTCCTCTGCTCCGTCTCCGACGCCGGGGAGCGGTTCGACATCCACCCCAAGGACAAGCGGGTGGTGGGGGAGCGTCTGGCGAAGCTGGCGCTGGGGCACGTCTACGGACAGTCCCTCCTCTGCGACCCGCCCGCTCCCACAAGGGCGCTCCGGGAGGGACGACGGATCGAGATCTTCTTTCAAAACGCCGGAACGGGCCTGGAGATCCGCGGCGGCACCCTTCAGGCCGCGGAGGTGACGGACGCCGCCGGACCGGTGGCCTTCGAGGCCGCGGCGCTGGGGGACCGCCTCGTTCTCACGCTCCGGCGGGACGCGGGCCCCGTGACGGTCCGGTTTGCCTGGACGGCGTGGTATCTTGTGAACCTCTACAACAGCGCCGGGATCCCCGCCGTCCCCTTCTGCCTCACAGTTGAATAAATCAGCCCCGCCCCTCGCCAAAGCCGGCGAGGGGTATTGTTATCCTCCACAGATTCCCGGCCAAATTTGCCCCGATCTTCGGCAGGTCGTAGAAAATATCGGGGTTTTTTATAGAATTTCCCGGTTGTTTAAGAAATTGTGAACGGCTATAATTTTTTCAAAGCGCGGCAAAGCGCCGCCGCATCCCGTGGGAGGGACGAATTTTGGATTATAGGAGGCAGCATATGAAAACGAGAAAGCTAACATGTGTTCTCGCCGCTTTGCTGGCGCTGGTCATGGTCCTGGGCGTGGCCGGCTGCGGCAAAAAGGACGGGAGAAACGAGGACGGCATCTACGAGTTCACCATGTTCATCGCCATGCCGGGCTCCGAGATCAACGACGACAACGAGATCATGAACCTCATCGCCGAGAAGACCGGCGTGAAGGTCAAGGAGACGTGGCTCACCGGCCAGTCCGCCTCCGAGGCCGTGGGCTCCATCATCGCAAGCCAGGATTACCCCGATTTCATCGACGGCGGCGACGGCATGATGGCCCTCTACGACGAGGGGATCCTGGTCCCCTGGGACGAGTACCTGGAGAAGTACCCCAACCTCAAGGAGATGTACTCCGACGAGGAGTGGAACTCCTTCCGCCAGGAGGACGGCCACATCTACTGGGCCAACGTGTTCCAGAACACCTACGGCGAGAGCCGCGCCACCACCCACAACGACGAGGCCTTCTGGATCCAGGTCCGCGTCCTGGAGTGGGCCGGCTACCCTGAGATCCACACCTTGGATCAGTATTTTGACGTGCTCACCCGCTACGCCGAGGCTAACCCCACCATGGGCGACGGCATGAAGGTCATCCCCTACACCATGCTCTACGAGGACTGGAAATACTACTGCATCGAAAATGCCCCTGAGTTCCTGGACGGCTACCCCAACGACGGCTCCGTCATCGTGGACGCCTCCTCCGGCACGCCCACCATCGTGGACTACAACACCACTCCCACCGCCAAGCGCTACTTCCAGAAGCTCAACAAGGAGTACAAGGCCGGCAACATCGACATCGAGTTCGCCACCCAGACCTACGACGAGTACATAGCCAAGCTGTCCACCGGCCGTGTCCTGGGCATGTGCGACCAGTGGTGGAACTTCGCCTACACCATCAACGATGTGTTCAAGCAGCAGGGCCTCGACAAGCAGGGCTGCAACTACGTGCCCCTGGGCCTCACCATCGACGAGGGTATGGACAACCGCTGGCACACCTATGACGACACCCTCAACAACTCCAGCGGCGTGGCCGTCACCACCAGCTGCCCGGACCCCGACGCCGCCTTCAAGTTCCTCAACGACCTTCTGGATCAGGAAATCCACGACCTGCGCTTCTGGGGCATCGAGGGCGTTGACTACTTGGTGGACGAGAATGGTCTTTATTACCGCACCGAAGAGATGCGCACGAAGGCCGCCGACAAGTCCTATCAGGCCAGCCATTTCTGCAACTACTCCTACATGCCCCAGTACCTGGGCACCAGCCGCGACGGGATCAACGCCATGCAGCCCAACGAGCAGACCTCCGAGTTCTTCCAGGGTCTGGCCGAGCCCCTGGTCAAGTGCTTCGAGGCCTACGGCGCGGAGAATTACCCCGATATGATCGGCTCCGTGGTGGAGCACAACGCCCCCTGGTTCCCCATGTATTCCTACTCCAACAATATGACCACCGCCACGCCGGGCGGCGTCGCCTGGACCAAGATGGGCGAGGTCAAGCACGAGTGGCTGCCCAGAGTGGTCATGGCCTCCGACTTTGACAAGGAGTGGAGCGACTACATGAGCGCCTACAACGCCGTGGACCCCGGCGCGTTCCTCGCGGAGATGCAGGAGGAGCTCAACCGCCGCGCCGGCTGACGCCCCCGCCATTCCGGGCGGGCTCACCCCGCCCGGAATGAGTAAACGGCTATAAAAGGAGGTCAGAATGTGAAATCCAAACGCATCTCCTGGAGAGAGATCAAACGGCAAAAATTCCTGATGATCTGCACCGTCTGCTTCGTCATCTACGGCATCATCTTCTACTATCTGCCCCTGGGCGGGTGGATCATGGCCTTCCAGAACTACAAGGCCAAGGACGGCTTCTTCGGCTCACAGTTTGTGGGGCTGGACAAATTCAAGTTCCTGTTCTCCGACGCCACCTTCCTGCAGGTCATCCGCAACACCCTGGCCATGGGCGTATTGAACTTGGTGTGCACCTTCGTCATGGCCATCGTCTTCGCCATCCTCTTAAACGAGGTCCGGCTCATGGCCGGGAAAAAGCTGGTCCAGACCGTCTCCTATCTGCCCCACTTTTTGAGCTGGATCATCGTCACGGGCATCCTCCACGACGCCCTGTCCTCCTCAGGCATCATCAATGAGCTTTTGGTCAAGGTGGGCATTCTGGACAGCCCCATCAACTTCTTTGCCCACAAGGGCTACTTCTGGCCCATCGTGGCTTTCGCCAACGTCTGGAAGGAGACGGGCTGGAACGCCATCGTGTATCTGGCGGCCATTACCTCCATCGACCCCAGTCTCTACGAGGCCGCCACCATCGACGGCGCGGGCCGCTGGGCGAAGATCAAGAACATCACCCTCCCCGGCATCAAGCCCACCATCATCATCCTGCTCATCATGAACGTGGGCAACGTCCTGAACGCCGGCTTTGAGGTCCAGTACCTCCTGGGCAACGGCCTCATCAAGAGCGTGGCGGACACCATCGACATCTACACGCTGACCTGGGGCGTCGGTCAGAACGACTACTCCCTGGGTACCGCCGCCGGTATCTTCAAGAGCGTGGTCGCCATTATCCTCATCGTCGCCGCCAACCAGATTGCCAAGAAGACCGGCGAAGAGAAGCTGTTCTGAGGAGGCGCGAGATGAAAAAGAACACCGCAAAAATGAAGCGCAGCGCGGCCGACAAGATCTTCACCGTCTGCAACACCATATTCCTGGTGGCCTTCTGTGTCATCACCCTCTACCCGGTGCTCAACACCGTGGTGCTCTCCTTCAACGACGGCATCGACGCCGTGCGGGGCGGCATCCACCTCTGGCCCAGGATCTTTACCCTGCAAAACTACAAGACCGTCTTTAGCCGCCAGAACATCATCACCGGCGCGTACATCAGCGTCCTGCGCACCGTCATCGGCACGGTGCTGGCCCTGGCAACCAACGCCCTGCTGGCCTACGTGGTGAGCCGCAAGCAGTTTTTGTTCCGCTCCCAGCTGTCCCTTTTCTGGGTCATCACCATGTATGTGAGCGGCGGCATGATCCCCACCCTCATCCTCTACCGGAACCTGGGACTCACCAGCTCCTTCTGGGTCTACGTGATCCCCGGCATGATCAGCGCCTTCAACATGATGGTCATGCGCACCTACATGGAGGGCCTTCCGGGGGCGCTGGAGGAATCGGCCAAGATCGACGGCGCGGGGGACTTCCGCATTTTCGTCAGTATCATCTCTCCCCTTTGCAAGCCCGTCTACGCCACCGTCGCCCTCTTCGTGGCCGTGGGCCAGTGGAACTCCTGGTTCGACGCCATGCTCTATAACCGCATGAGCCCTGAGTACACCACCCTCCAGTACGAGCTCATGAAGCTCTTAAGCTCCGTCATGCAGCAGGGCGGCACCGCCAACCCCGGCGCCCCCGGCGCGGCGGCGGCCGTCACTCCCGTCACCGTCCGCGCGGCGGCCACGGTGGTCACCATGCTCCCCATCATCTGCCTCTACCCCTTCCTCCAGCGCTACTTCGTCACCGGCATGACCATCGGGAGCGTCAAAGAATAAGCCTTTTCCCTCACTTTTCTCCCCCATACATGGCCGCCGTATTTTCATGCGGCGGCCAGACTTCTGTTTAAAGGTGAAGCTATGGAACCCATTTACTATAGAGACGCCCTGGCGGAGGCCGGGATCGACGCCGATCTCCGGGATCGGCGCGTGGAGGCGTGCTTCCGCGAGATCTTTTACGGCCCCGACAGGTTTTACTTTGAATCCGGCCCGGATACGGCCTATATCCTGGACACCGGGAACCTGGACGTGCGCACCGAGGGGATGTCCTACGGCATGATGATCTGCGTCCAGCTCGACAAAAAAGAGGAATTTGACCGTCTCTGGCGGTGGACCCTTCGCCACATGTATATGGCCGAGGGAAAAAACAGCGGTTATTTTGCCTGGTCCGTCAGTCCCAAGGGCGTCCCCAACGCCCGCGGCCCCGCGCCGGACGGGGAGGAATATTTCGCCATGGCCCTCTTTTTCGCCTCCCACCGCTGGGGCGACGGGGAGGGGGACCTCAACTACTCCGTCTGGGCCAGGACCATTCTGCGCACATGCCTCCACAAGGAGGATTCCGGTCCGGGGCGGAATATGTGGGACCGGGGCAACGGCCTTATCCGCTTCATCCCGGAGGCGGATTTCACCGACCCGTCCTACCATCTGCCCCACTTTTACGAGCTGTTTGCGCTCCTTGCCGACCACGGGGACCGTCCCTTCTGGAAAAAGGCGGCGGAGGCCAGCCGCGCCTACCTCCAACGGGCCTGCCACCCGGTGACGGGTCTCTCGGCGGAGTACGCGGAGTTCGACGGCTCGCCTCTGACGCGCCTCCAGGAGCGCTTCGGCCGCCACGACTGGCACTACTCCGACGCCTACCGGACCGCCGCCAACATCGCCATGGACTACGCCTGGTTCGGCGGCTTTCGCGGGGAGACGTGGCAGGCGGAGATCACAGAAAGAATACGGAAATTTTTCCTGGAGACGGTTGCGGAGGATCCACGTGGGATTTATACTGTAGATGGGACGGTCCTCCCCGGCATCGCCCTCCACCCCGTGGCCATCACCGCCACCCTGGCCGAGAGCGCCCTCTGCGCTCCCCGGCCCCTTGAAGGCGCGGCCCTCCGGTGCGTCCGGGACTTTTGGGACACGCCCCTGCGGCGCGGGGATCGGCGCTATTACGACAACTGCCTTTACATGTTCGCCCTTTTAGCCCTGGGCGGGAAGTACAGAATCTGGTAAACGGAGGACTTTTTTATGAATAGAGCGCAAGCGCGAGAGAAAGCCAAGGCCCTGGTGGCCCAAATGACCTTAGAGGAGCGGGCCGGGCAGCTTCGGTACGACGCCCCGGCCATCCCAAGGTTGGGCATCCCGGCCTACAACTGGTGGAGCGAGGCCCTCCACGGTGTGGCGCGGGCGGGGAAGGCCACGGTTTTCCCGCAGGCCATCGGTCTTGCCGCCGCGTTCGACCCGGAATTGCTGCGGGCCGAGGCGGAGGTCATCTCCCTGGAGGCGCGGGCCAAGTATAACGCCCTGAGCGCCCACGGGGACCGGGACATCTTCAAGGGCCTGACCTTCTGGTCCCCCAACGTGAACATCTTCCGCGACCCCCGCTGGGGGCGTGGCCACGAGACGTACGGCGAGGACCCGGTCCTCACCTCCGTCCTCGGCGCGGCCTTTGTGAAGGGCCTCCAGGGCGAAGGGGAGACGATGCGGGCCGCCGCCTGCGCCAAGCACTTCGCCGTCCACTCCGGCCCGGAGGGGGAGCGGCACCGGTTTAATGCCATTGTTTCCAAGAAGGACATGGCGGAGACGTACCTGCCGGCCTTCGAGACGCTGGTCCGGGAGGCGAAGGTGGAGGCCGTCATGGGGGCGTACAACCGGGTGAACGGCGAGCCTGCCTGCGCCAGCGCGGTTTTGCAGGAGAAGCTCCGGGGCGAGTGGGGCTTTGAGGGGCATTTCGTCTCCGACTGCTGGGCCATCAAGGATTTCTTCACCGGCCACGGCGTGGCGAAGGACGCGGTGGACGCGGCGGCGCTGGCCATCAACCGGGGGTGCGACCTCAACTGCGGCGACACCTACCACTTTATTCTAAAGGCCGTGGAGGAGGGACTGGTCTCCGAGGAAACCGTCACCGAGGCCGCCGTCCGGCTCTTCACGACGCGCTATCTTCTGGGGCTCATGGACGGGAGCGAGTACGACAGCGTCCCCCTCACGGTGGTGGAGGCCCTGGAACACCTGGCCTTGGCGGAAAAGGCGGCGCTGGAGAGCGCGGTGCTTTTGAAGAACAACGGGCTTCTGCCCTTACATAAGGAGATAATCAAGACCCTGGCGGTCATCGGCCCCAACGCCGACAGCCGGGACGCCCTGGTCGGCAATTATAACGGCTACGCCTCCCGCTACTGGACGGTGCAGGAGGGAATCCTCGACTACCTGGAGGGCAGCGGTGTCCGGGTGCTCACCGCCATAGGTTCGCACCTCTACAAGGACCGCTATGAGCCCCTGAGCCGCCCGGACGACCGGCTGGCCGAGGCCCAAGCCGTGGCGGAGGCCAGCGACGCGGTGATCCTCTGCCTCGGCCTCGACTGGACGCTGGAGGGCGAGGAGGGCGACGCCTCCAACAGCTACGCCTCCGGGGACAAGACGGACCTCCGGCTGCCGGAATCCCAGCGGAAGCTCATGGAGACGGTGGCGAAGACGGGCAAGCCCACCGTCCTGTGCCTCATGGCCGGCAGCGACGTGGACCTCTCCTTTGCGCGGGAGCACTTTGACGCCATTCTGGACCTCTGGTATCCCGGCGCCCAGGGCGGCAGGGCCGCCGCCAAGCTTCTCTTCGGCGACATGTCCCCCTCCGGCAAGCTGCCCGTGACCTTCTATGAATCTCTGGACGACCTGCCGGACTTTGAGGACTACTCCATGGCCCGCCGGACCTACCGCTACATGGAGGTCCCGGCCCTGTACCCCTTCGGCTTCGGCCTCACGTACTCCGACGTTGTTGTGACAAAGGCGAAGCTTGCGGAAAGCGGCGGGGCGCTGACGGCCCGCGTCTCCGTGGAGAACCGTGGCGGGCGGAACACCGGCGATGTGGTCCAAATCTACGTCCGGTGCGAGGACTCGGCCTTTTCGCCCCGGAACCCGTCCCTGTGCGCGTTCCAGCGGGTGTTCCTGAGGGCCGGGGAGACGCAGGAGCTCACCATTCCCATCCCCCACAGCGCCCTGACTGTGGTGAACGACGAGGGGGAGCGCCTTGTTGACGGCAAAAGCTTCACCTTCCACATCGGCACCTCCCAGCCCGACGAGAGAAGCCGGGAGCTGACGGGGCGTGAGCCTGTGCGAATCAATTATTTACTTTGATTCTATTAAGGAGGCGGTACTATGGTCTACATCGGCGTCGACCTTGGCACCTCGGCGGTGAAGCTGCTGCTGGTGGACGAGGGCGGAAATGTTGTCCGGGAGGTCACAAAGGAGTATCCTATCAGCTTCCCTCACCCCGGCTGGAGCGAGCAGGAGCCGGAGGATTGGTGGCGCGCCGTGCTGGCGGGCGTCCCGGAGCTTGTCTCCGGCGTGGATGCCGGGGAGGTCCGGGCCATCGGCCTGGGCGGGCAGATGCACGGGCTGGTGGCGCTGGACGAGGACGATGCGGTTCTCCGGCCCGCCATTTTGTGGAACGACGGGCGGACGGCGAGGGAGACGGACTATCTCAATGAGGTGGTGGGGCGGGACAAGCTGAGCCGCTATACCGCCAACATCGCCTTTGCCGGGTTTACCGCGCCGAAGCTTTTGTGGATGCGCGCGAACGAGCCGGAAAAGTTCCGAAAAATCGCGAAAATCATGCTCCCGAAAGATTACCTGGTCTACAAAATGACCGGCGTCCACGCCACCGACTACTCCGACGCCTCCGGGATGCTGCTGTTGGATGTAGAGCACAAGCGCTGGTCCCAGGAAATGCTGGAAATCTGCGGCGTCTCCGAATCCCAGCTCCCCAAGCTCCACGAAAGCTGGGAATGTGTGGGAACGTTAAAACCCGAAATCGCCAGGGAACTGGGCCTTTCCGACACCGTCAAGGTCTGCACCGGGGCCGGGGACAACGCCGCCGCGGCGGTGGGGACCGGCACCGTGGGCGCGGGCGGGTGCAACATATCCCTCGGCACCTCCGGGACCGTGTTCATCTCCTCGGATAAGTTCGGCGTGGACCCGCACAACGCCCTGCACGCCTTCGCCCACGCCGACGGCGGCTGGCATCTCATGGGATGTATGCTCTCCGCCGCCAGCTGCAACAAGTGGTGGATGGACGAGGTCTCCGGCGATACGGACTATGCCCGTGAACAGGCGAAAATCGACGACGCCAAGCTGGGGCGCAACCACGTCTATTTTCTACCCTACCTCATGGGCGAGCGCAGCCCCATCAACGACGTGAACGCCCGGGGGACCTTCACCGGCCTCACCATGGACACCAGCCACGCGGATATGACGCAGGCCGTGCTGGAGGGCGTGGCGTTTGCGATTCGCGACAGCTTCGAGGTGGCGAAGAGCCTGGGGATTAGCATCCCCCGCTCCAATATCTGCGGCGGCGGGGCGAAATCGCCGCTGTGGCGCAAGATTTTAGCCAATGTGCTGGGCATCCCCCTCGACATGGTGGCCACGGAGCAGGGCCCCGGCTACGGCGGCGCGATCCTTGCCATGGTGGCGGATGGGAAATTTGCCTCTGTCCAGGAAGCCTGCGACAAGCTGGTGACTGTGGCTTCTACCACCGAGCCGGAACCGAAGCTGACAGCGCTCTATGATGAGCGCTACAACCAATTCAAAGAAATCTACCCCGCCATGAAATCCCTGTTTCCGAAGCTGATGTGAGGTGCGAAAAATGACAATTTATTCCGTCTGCGACCCCGAATTTAAGCCCTATGGCCGCGTTTTAGAGGGCTACGACACCACTTGCCTCATAAACGCCGTGAAAACGATCCCCCTGCCGGAGAGCGGCACGGCCTACGAGCCCAGCATCCCGGCGCTGGAGGCCACCTGCAATTACGCCGAGTTTCAGAACAACTTCTACGGCGGGATGCCCGTGGAGATCGGCATGTGCTGGGGCCGCAACTCCAAGCTCAACTGTCTGGAGTACCACCGGGACAGCGAGCTCAACATCGGCGAGGGGGAGTACATCCTCCTGGTCGCCCGCCTCGATGAGGTGGAAAACGGCGTTTTGGATACTGCCAAGGTCAAAGCTTTCCGCGCCCCCGGCAGCGTCCCGGTGGAGGTCTACGCCACCACGCTCCACTACGCCCCCTGTAGCATCACCCCCGGCGAGCCCTTCCGGGTAGCCATTGTCCTGCCGAGAGGCACCAATTTCCCGATGCCCAATATCGCCCCCAAAAACGCCGAGGACACCTACATGACCGCCCGCAACAAATGGCTCTTGGCCCACCCGGAGTCCGACGAGGCCAAGCACGGTGCCCATGTCGGGCTTGCGGGTGAAAACATAGACCTCTCCCGCTGACAGGGATCACAACACAGCAGCCCCGCCCGAAGCGTCACGCTCCGGCGGGGCTGCTCTATTATTGTCTGTTCAGCTTCTCCCTCAACTCCCTGAATATCTCCGCCATCAACACCTCACTAATTTTTTCCCTCTGCAGCTGCCTGAGCGCCTTGTCCCTCTCCGCCGCGGCCTCATCCGCCCATGCCTTGAACTCCTCCTGGGTCATGGTGCCCTTCATCAGCCTCGCGTAATATTTTTTGTACGCCCGCTTGTAGATCTTCCAGGCTTCCTCGTCCTGGATCTTTTTCTCAAACACTGCCCGCGCTCCCACCTCCCGGCAGGTGCGCTCTGTCTCACCGGGAGCCACACGGTCGCAGTAGATCGTCCGGTCACCCTTCTCATGGAAGTACCACCTCCCGCACAGCCTGCACTGACGCGGAGAGTTGCCGTAGAGGATACCCTTCCCCAACTCTACAAGGAGGAAGTCACGCAGAGAGGTAAAGGTGTACCGCTCCACAAGGTAGATGCTGCCGGGGACGGCATGGTACCCGTAGCCGACAGTACATAAAACAGAGTTCTGCATGAACCTGTTCATTTGTTCCTGAGTTCCGGTAAAGGAATCTACAAAAGAGTGGAACACTCCGTTAAAAACTCTCAGGCAATTCTCCAATTCCTCTCTGAGAGAACCGTTAGCACTGTCCTCATCCGCCAGAAACTCTGTTGCCGCCATGCCTAACTTGTACGGCCCCTCGTCACCGATCCAATACTGAGTGCCTGAGACATCAATGGTAAGCGGAAAAGTCATCGAAGCAAAGTCCATGTGAGAAGCCTCCTTAAAAATAGACTATAAATAAAAATAGAAGTATTGACAAATTCAAAGCCGTGTGTTACGATAGCCTCATCTCAAATAGACTATACACTAATACGAGCGGATAGTCAATAGTCGAGCGTACATATTTTCAGGAGGGTACACATGATTTTGCAGAGATGGAGTCCGTCACCGGCAACGTGTGGACACACATCATCTCTCTGAAGCGCGAGGACGCGGAGCGGCTGGGCTACGACAACGCGAGCTCATGGCGAAACCTTCTCCGCGCGCACCGCAACGACATAGCCGAGGCCGTGCGGATAGCGCCAAACGACTTCCGCTGGTACGCCGCGTTCCACAACGAGGGCAACCACCCACACGTCCACATGATGGCGTGGTCGGCGAGCGGTGAGGGCTACCTCAGTCGTGACGGGATAAGGAAAATCAAGTCCGGTCTGGTCAACGACATCTTCAAGCAGGAACTGCTACACACATACGAGCAGAAGTCTGAAATGAGAGACGAGCTGGTCAACGAGGCGCGGCAGTCCCTGCAAGAGCTGGTCAGCGAAATCCGTGACGGCTTGTGCGCCTGTCCTCAGATAGCGCCGATGATGCTGGAGCTGTCCAAGGAGCTGGACACGGTCAAGGGCAAGAAGTCCTACGGCTACCTCAAGAAGAATCTCAAGGACAAGGTGGATAGAATCGTGGATGAGCTCGAAACCGTCCCCGCAGTGCATGAGTGCTACATGAAGTGGCTCGACCTGCAAGCGGAGGTAGACAGCTACTACAAGGACGAACGTCGAAAGCGCCTGCGCCTCTCTGAGCAGAAAGAGTTCCGCTCCGTGAAGAACGCGGTCATCCAGGAGGCTGAACGTATGCGGATGGGAGAAGTCACAGTTGAGGAAAATAAGCTTCTTTTCCTCTGCCATACTCTATCAAGCGAAGCAGAGTCAGAGTCCCTACCAAAGCCCCTCAAATTCTGCGGGGGACCCCCTGCAATTTTTGGGAGGGGAATAGTATTAACAATACGTAGAGCAACAAATATAAAGCCCTTCCCGAAGGTCTGCATTACACACGGTTTCTCCGTTTTGCCAACACGGTTTCACTCGACTTTTCCGTCCCTCTGCGGTATTGTGTGTTGCCAAGGAGGGGTGAAGATGGAGAATCTAATTAACGAATTCTATTGCGGCAACATCTGCCCGGTCGAGCAAATGGGCCGGCCGACGCCGGATGAAAAAGAGATTTTAAAACGGATACACGAAAATGAGAAAAAGTTGCGTGCAACCCTCGATAAGCAGGAAAACGCCATTCTTGACGCAATAAAGGACGATTGCCTCACTGTATCTGCTTCAATGGGCGAAAGACGCTTCCACGATGCGTTCAGTTTGGGAGCAAGGCTGATGATCGAAATACTTGCAACCGGCACTCAATAATTGTGTGGAACCCCCACAATTTTGGGGAAGGGGAATAGTATAACAAGACGAAAGATAACAAATATACGCAGGCTGCCGGGGGGAAGAATTCGCGCTGATTAGAGACTGTTCATGCACACAGTCTTGGCAAAAAAGTTGAAATATCCAAGGGCTCATGATATAATTGGGCCTGTTTGAGATGCTGGAACTTTATCGCCGTGTATGGAGGTGTGGGCATGAAAGAGGGGCAGAAAAAAACGCGTCGGGAATGGCTTACCGCCCTCATCTGGCTCATGGTCACGCTTACCGTATACGCCGTGTCGGTGATCGTCCTGAAGGACTGGACCCGGTATCTCTTCATCCTGCCCTTGGCGCTGATCTTCTACTTTTTGCGTCTTGCGATCCTCCTGCCGCTGTCCAAAAAGGAGCGCGGACGGGGGAACAGGCTTGCAAGGCGGGTGATCTACTTGGCCCTCTGGGTCGCTCTCCTTGCGGGGACCGTCCTTTGGCGGGACAGCTATGGCCTGCCGCTGTACCCATACCTGACCGTCGGTTCCTCGCCCTTCGAGCCTCAGAACATCGCCTCCATAGAGCATGAGGCGGACGGACGCTTCATCATCCACACGAAAAACGACACCCTCAAGGTCCTGCAGCTCACGGACCTCCACATCGGCGGGACCCTCTCCACATAAAAACAGGACCGGGCGGCCTTTGAGAGCATCTATTTTCAATCCAGGATGCGCGGCCCGACCTCATCATTATCACCGGGGATTTGGTCTACCCAATTCCCCTCCAGTCCCTGAGCGCCGACAACCGCACGCCGCTGGTGTACGTCTGCGACTTCATGGAGAAGATAGGCATCCTCTGGGCCTTCGTCTACGGCAATCACGAGACGGAGCTGCTGGCGGAGTTCGACGCCGACGAGCTGAACGAAACGCTGACCGCCTACACCTTCGACCACGGGGGACATCTGCTCTTCTCCCAGGTCCAGCCGGACATCTACGGGCGTTACAACGACCTCATTGAGGTCCGAAACGCCGACGGGAGCTTGAATGAGGCCCTTTTCCTGTTGGATTCCAACGACTACGCCTCCATGGACCCCACGGATTATGACTCCATCCACACCGATCAAATTGACTGGTACCGGCGGACCGTGGAGGAATTGAACGAGCGGGAGGGAAAGACCGTGTCGTCCATGCTCTATTTCCACATCCCCCTGCCGGAGTTTGA
>CANPYK010000007.1 GCA_947588605.1 uncultured Oscillospiraceae bacterium | reverse complement strand
TTCCTCAACATCGGGATGCACTGCCTGGGCTGCGCCCTGGCCACCGGCGAGACCATCGAGCAGGCGTGCCTCACCCACGGCGTGGACCCGGACACCTTCCTCGACGAGCTCAACGACTTCCTCGCCAGCGAGGCGTAAAAAAACGGAAACACGGGGAAGGCGGACAAGCTGTCCGCCTTCCGTCGTATAGGAGCGCTATGATCAGGCTGTCACCGAGACTTGCCGCCGTGGCGGCGCTCGCCGGGTCCGGCGGGAGCGTCATCGACGTGGGGACGGACCACGGGGCCGTGCCCGTGTGGTTCGCGGAAAACGGGCTTTTCCGGCGCGTGGCCGCGTCGGACGTAAACGCGGGCCCCCTGGAGCGCGCCAAAAGCACCGCCGGGGAGCGGGACGCGCTGGGAAAAATCGACTTTTACCTCTCCGACGGGCTGAAGGCCGTGCCGGGGCGCTTCGAGACCGTGGTCATCGCCGGCATGGGCGGGGAGACGATGGTTGACATAATCTCAGCCTGCCCCTGGATCGCCGAGGCGCGGCTGGTCCTCCAGCCCCAGAGCAAGCTCGCGGAGCTCGCGTCGTGGCTGGCGGGGGCCGGGTTTGTCTGCGAGGAGGCGGTCTTAGTGGAGGACGCCGGGAAGGTGTACCTCGCCTTCCGCGCTCAAACGGGCGAGGGGGGCTTCGACCTTCTGCGGGCCCTCACGGGGGACCCCCTGCTGCCGGGGTGTCTGGAGCGGGAGCGGGCGCGGCTGGACCGGGCCCTGGCGGGCCTCAGAAAGGGTGCGCGGGAGGACAGCGCGGCCTATGAAAAGCTCTCCCGCCAACAAAAGCTTGTGGAGAACGCCATCAGGGAGGTTTCAACATGGCAAAGGTAAAGGACATTTTCGCAAGACTCAACGAGCTTGCCCCCACGGACCTGAAGCTTGGCTTTGACAACGTGGGGCTTCTGGTGGGCGCTTGGGACGACGAGGTGAACCGCGTTCTGTGCGCGCTGGACATCACGCTGGACGTCATCGGGGAGGCCCGGGAGCTGGGGGCGGACCTCATCCTCTCCCACCACCCGCTGTTTTTCGAGCTCAAGCACGTGACGGACTCCGACGTCACCGGTCAGCGCGTCCTGGCGCTGGCGCGGGCGAACCTGGCGGCCATCTGTATGCACACGAACCTGGACATCACCCTCGGCGGCGTCAACGACGCCCTGGCCGCCGCGCTGGGCCTGGAGGACACGGAGACCTTCGGCCAGGAGGCCTGCGGCCGGGTGGGGACTGTACCCGAGCAGAGCCTCTCCGACTTCCTGGGCCGGGTGAAGTCCGCCCTCCACGCCAATGGCCTTCGGTACGTGGACGCGGGTAGGCCGGTGAACCGGGTGGCTGTCCTGGGCGGCGCCGGAGGCGGCAATATGTTCGAGGCGTTTGAGGCCGGCGCGGACACCTACGTCACCGCCGACTTGAAGCACCACCAGTTCATCGACGCCAAGGAGCTGGGCCTCAACCTCATCGACGCCGGACACTTCTCCACGGAAAACGTGGTGGTACCGGTGCTGGCGGAGACGGTGGCGGAGAGCTTCCCGGAGGTGGAGGTCCTCATCAGCCGCGTCCACGCCCAGCCGGAGCGGTTTTTCTAAAAGGAGGCGGCGCTATGCTGTTGGCTGTGGATATCGGCAACACCCACATCGTCCTGGGGCTCATGGACGGGTTCGAGCTCGTCCGGACGGCGCGTCTTGCCACGAATACGGCGAAGACGGCCTTTGAGTACGCCGGGGACATCCGGAACTTCTTTGACTTTTTCGGCCTGGACGCGGGGACGCCGGACGGCGCCATTGTCTCCTCGGTAGTGCCGCCGGTGACGGGCGCTATCGCCAGGGCCGTGGAGCTGACGGCGGGCGTCAGGCCCCTCATCCTGGGCAAGGGCGTGAAGACCGGGGTCAACATCCTCATCGACGACCCGGCCCAGACCGGCGCGGACCTGGTGGCCGCCGCCGCGGGGGCGCTGAAGCTCTACACCCCGCCCCTTATCCTCATCGACATGGGCACCGCCACCACCCTGTCCGTCCTCAACCGGCAGGGCTCCTTCATCGGCGGCGCCATCGCCCCCGGCGTGGCCTTGGGCCTCTCGGCCCTGAGCTCCGGCACCAGCCAGCTGCCCAACATCTCCATGGAGGCCCCCCGGCACGTCATCGGCACCAACACCGTGGACAGTATGCGCTCCGGCGCTATATTGGGCGCCGCCGCCATGCTGGACGGCATGATCGAGCGCGTGGAGGCCGAGCTGGGCGAGAGCGCCACCGTCGTCGCCACCGGCGGCGTCGCCGCCTTCATCGCCCCCCTCTGCCGCCGGAAGATCCAGGTCAACGACACCCTCCTCCTCACCGGCCTCGCCGCTATTTACGAGCGCAACCAAAGACCCAAATAACAGCAAAAAGCCCCGGTTTTCCGGGGCTTTTTCATGCCTGGACGGGACTTATTTGCCGTCCTCCTTGCGCTCCTCCTCGGCGGCCTTGGCCTGGGCGGCTTTTTTGGCCTGATAGGCGCGCTCGTAGCGCTTGTCGCGGATAGAGCGGATGAGGGTGAGGATAAGCTTGAAGCCCAGGACGAGGACGGCGAAGATCGCCACCGGGACCACAAGGCCGTAGACGATAGCGGGGCCGGAGATGCCGGCCAGCAGGGAGAAGACGGACATGGTTTTTCCTCTCTTTCGCTTGATATTCCCATTATAAACTGCTACAATGGTCTTGTCAATTATTGAGGAGGGTCAGCCATGGACGAAAAGATCGAAAAGCTCCAAAAGCTCATCGACGGCGCGGACCGCGTCGTCTTCTTCGGCGGCGCCGGCGTGTCCACGGAGAGCGGCATCCCGGATTTTCGCGGTGTGGACGGGCTCTACAACCAGAAGTATAAATACCCCCCGGAGGAGATCCTGAGCCACAGCTTCTTTGAGCGGTACCCCGACGAGTTCTACCGCTTCTACCGGGACAAGCTCATCGTCCGGGACGCCCAGCCCAACGCGGCCCACAAATATTTGGCCCAGCTTGAGCGGCGCGGAAAGCTGCGGGCCGTGGTGACCCAGAACATCGACGGCCTCCATCAGGCCGCCGGGAGCCGGAACGTCCTGGAGCTCCACGGGACGCTTTTGAAAAACTACTGCGTCCGGTGCGGCAAGCGCTACGGCGCGGACTTCGTCCAGAACGCCAGGGAGACGCCCCGGTGCTCCTGCGGCGGCGTGGTGCGCCCGGACATCGTCCTCTACGAGGAGGGCCTGGACCAGGACGTACTCACCCGCGCCGTCACCGAGATCGCCAGGGCGGACCTCTTGATCATCGGCGGCACGAGCCTCGCCGTCTACCCGGCGGCGGGCCTCATCCACTACTTCCGGGGCCCCCACCTGGTGCTCATCAACAAGTCCGCCACGCCCATGGACGGCCTCGCCGAGCTGGTGATCGCCGAGAAGATCGGCGAGGTCTTCTCCCAGCTTCACTAAACGTCCCGCCGCACGCCCTCAACGCGCAAAAACCGCGCCCGCTCAAAGACGTAGCTGTCCAGGGGCCGGTCCAGCGCGTCATAGGTATGGGCGCAGACCAGGATCTCCGGCCTCACGGCCACGATGACGGGGGAGTGGTAAAACCCCGCCCCGCCGCCCAGCTGGACGATGTCCCCGGGCCGCGCATCAGAACGCGGGACCTCCACCGCCCACGGCCCTGGGCCGTCGTTGCTTACAAGAAAGTTATATAAATATTCCACCCCTGTCCAGGAGGCGGTGCGGTCATTGGCCGACCGGTAGTACCACCCCAGGACGGGGGTGAAATTCATCGTCCCCGCCCCGGCGAAAAGGCACTGGGAGGCAAAATTCGTGCAGTCCCCGCCGATCTCCTCAAAGTCATAGTACCGGGGATCACGCCCCACCGCCCACCGCCGCGCGTACGCCACCGCGGCCGAGCGGTCGTAGGGAAAAACGGTCAGCATAATATCACTTCCTTCCCCCCATCCTACGCGCCGGCGGGGAAAAGGTTTGCGCGTGTCCATTTGCCCCTCCAAGGTCGGGGTGGCGCGAAGCGCCGGGGTGGTTCCGTCTATCCGACCGCCCAAATGAGCGCACCCACCCCCAATTTAGAGCCCTCCCCGCGGGGCGGCTGCGCCCGCAGGCGCGTTTCGTAGCGCAACCGCCGCGAAGCGGCGGCTCTTAGCGCGGAGATGGAGGGGGAGGGGTGAGGTGGGAGCCGAAGGACTGCAACTGGCTTCGATGAACGCACGCACCTCATCCGGCGCCTGCGGGCGCCACCTTCCCCACTTTGTGGGGAAGGCTAGGACGAGGGACGAAGGCTCGAATACCCCGCCGCTGCGGCGGCACCCCTTTTTCCGAAAAAGGGGTCGGGGGAATAAGGTTGCGGCGCTTTGCGCCGCGTTTATATAAAAATTGCGCCGCAAAGCGGCGCAAAACCTTTTTGGTAGGGGCGGGTTCCAAACCCGCCCGTTCCTCCGTCCCTCGTCCCCGCCGCAGCGGGCAAATCAAATCTGCGGCGAAGCCGCAAACCTTTTTTAAGCCCCCTCCTCGTAGGAGGGGGGCAGGGGGGAAGCGAGCGTGGGACGTGAGAACGGTATCGGCGGCCGGAGATGACTTACCCTTTCCGTCCGCCCTTCTGGTGCTTCCCCTGTTTCAGCTTCAGCTTTGGCCGGTAGGTAAGGTATGAGACGGCGAGGAAGAGGGCGGCGCTGGCGAGGGTTATTTTCCAGCCTATCGAGAAGGCACGGTTTTCGTAGCGGAAGGAGACGGTGTGCAGGCCCGCGGTGACGGGCAGGGCCATCATGCAATCGCCCACCAGCACGGGCTCTGTGTCCTCCCCGTCCACCTGGGCGCGCCAGTTGCCGTCATCGGCCACGCTTATGTAGAGAAGGCCGTCCCGGTCGCAGTCGGCGACGCCCTCGAAGCTTGTGGTGTCAAAGGCGGTGAGCTCCAGCGTGGAGGCGGACAGGACGCCGTAGGCCCGGTCGAAGACCTCGCCGTCCAGAATGGCGGCCTTGACGGTCATGGAGCCGCGGGTATTGGCGCCGCAGGACATCCGGATCCTGACCTCGTCCCCCGGCTCCACTTGGGCCACGGACATCATTTGGGGCAGGGAATACGTCTCGTTGGCCAGCTCCACGTCGTTTTTGTAAAGGCGGAAGCTGTTGCGCGCCGAGAGGTTCAGATGGACGCAGAAAAGCCCCGCCCTGTCGGCGATGTAGGTGAAGGTGACCGCGCCGGCCTCGCCTCCGCAGGTGTAGTAGGCGTAGCGGCTGGCGGGGTAGGGGGTGAGCTCCACCCCGCCGGTGGAATCAATGGCAAGGCCGGTGGTGGGGGCGAGATGCCAGACGGGGTCCTCCACGCCGGAGGCGGCGGTGAGCAGGCCGTTCTGGAAGAGGAAGGGGTCGGCCGTGAGGTCAAATTCCACCTCGCCCAGCTCACTCTCCGCCAGGAAGCCCAGGGGGAGATAGGCGTTATTTTGAAGGAGCGTCACGTTCCCGAAGGTCCGCACCGGGGAGAAGTAGTCGTTTTCCTTGACGATCCCCTCTCGCTCGATCATGTATTTGAGGTCCAGGAACAGGCTGGAGACGGGGGAGCTCTCCTCAAAGTAGTAGCGGTTATAATTGTCCTGGGCCCCGTAGCCCAAAGCCCGCATGAAGTTGGTCACCCGGACGTTGGCGGAGCTTGTGAAGGTGGAGATGCCGTTGTAGCCCAGGAGCGCCCCGTCGTTGAGGGCCTGGGAGTGGGAGGTCTCCGCCCGGTAGAAGGGCGTGTCCGCCTCCAGCTCCTTCATGGCCGCCACGGCGGCGACGGTGTTCTCCTTGCCCCGGGGGTAGGCGGAGACGTCGGTGCCGGGGAAAAAGCGGCCGAAATTGGCGATGTTCGCGGCGATCTCCACCCCCATGACCGCCAGGAGCACGGCGGAGGTGATGCGCCGGCGCCTTTCCAGGAACCGCAGGACCTCGGGGCCCGGCCCGGGCTCCGCCTCCGGCTCCTCCGCCGGTCCCTCCACGGCCCCGTCCCCGGCATCCCCGGCCGGCTCGACCGTCTCCACAGCCTCAGCCGCTTCGTCCGCCTCGGCGGCCTCGGGCTCCTCCCGGCCGGGGCTTTGCAGGAGCACGTAGGCCAGGAGGACGCCGACGTAGAGGATGAAGAACCCCAGATTATAGGCGACGAACACCGGGTCCCCCTGATGCTCCCCGGCGGCGAGGATCAACAGCGCCAGAAGGCCGGCAACGCCGATCTGCCAAAGCCGGAACCGCTCCCGCATAAGGTAGGCCCGGTAGGCCATATAGAGGAGCACGAAGCTGAAGAGGAAGCTGAACCGATAGGGGATCATGTTGGTGAAGTGGAACCCGTGCCAGATGTAGTCGAGCTTGCGGATGATGAAGCTGACCATGAAGAAGAGGAGCAGCAGCACCGAGCAGATCTTGTCCCGGACCTTCACCTCCCCGGAGGTGAGGAAAAGGAAGGCCAGAAGGACGGTCCCCACGCCGCAGTAGAGGTTGGGAAGGCCCTCCATGAAGGTCGTCTCCACCCCGCCGGCCATGTTCCCCGCCACGGTGCGCATGGCGGAGAGCAGTCCCCGCCAGGTGTTCTCGTCGGCGATGTTCAGGGTGAAGCCCTCGGGGAAGTTGTTGACGCTGGAGTAGGTGTTCTGGAGGGCCGCCAACGCGGGAAGCTCCAAAATAGCCGTCATGCCGATGGCGAGGACGGAGAAGAAGCCGATGCGGACAAGATCCGCAAGCAGCCGCTTGAATCCCCGAAAGCGGCAGATCTCATAGCAGAAGAAGGAGAGGAACACAAAGATGCAGGTGAAAAAGCCGATGTAGTAGTTGGCGTAGACGGATAGAAAGAGCGTGACGGTGTAGAGGAAGAATTTTTTGTCCCGCAAAAGCGCCACCGTCCCCAGCGCCACCAGGGGCAGGAGGGCGAAGGTGTCCAGCCACATCACGTTCCACTGGTACCCCAGGGCCCAGGCGCACAGGGCGTAAAAGCTCCCGAAGAGGGCGATGGAGAAGTCGTCGCGCCCAAAAATCTTCTTGAGAAAGAGGGCGAAAAAGAGCCCCGCCAGCCCCAGCTTCAGGGGCACGAGAAGGGCGAAATACTTGAGCAGCCACCCCTCCGGCACCAGGACCGACAGCAGGTTGAGGGGGGAGGCCAGGTAGTAGGAGATGAGGCCCAGATAGTCCACGCCCATCCCCACGCTCCAGTTATATAAAAGCCCCGTCCCCTTCCGGAGCGCCCCACGGAACGCCACGAAGAAAGGGAAATACTGGTAGTACATATCGGAGTAGAGCATGGTGAGGTCCCCGAAGGGCTCAAAAGTGCGAACGGCCATGAAGATCAGCATCCCCACCAGCGGAATGGCGAAGGCCAGGGCCAGATTGTTTGGTTTTCTCTTTTTTACTGCCGGACGGTTCATGACGCGCCTCCGTTGTCACAATTGCCCCTATTGTATCACGGTTTTCCCGCCCGGTAAAGAAAAAGAATGTGAACAAACGGAAAACCGGGCCGTATATTGGACCGAGGAGGGATCCATATGCTCATACACATCGTCCGCCGGGGCGACACGCTCTGGTCCATCGCCCGGCGGTACGGCACGTCGGTATCGCGCCTTCGCGCCGACAACGGCCTTGCCGCCGACCAGGCCCTGGTGGTGGGCCAGGCGCTCATCGTGACGCTCCCCAGTGTCGTCCACACGGTGCAAACGGGGGATACGCTCTGGTCCATCGCCCGCCGGTACGGCATCACCGTGGTGGAGCTTTTGCAAAATAACCCGGAGCTCATCGGCAATACCGTCATCCGCCCCGGCCAGCAGCTCACCGTGCGCTTCCAGGGCGGCAAACTCCGGGACATCGTCACCCTGGGCTACGCCTACCCCAGTATCGCCCGCGCCACGCTCCAAAGGGCCCTGCCGTACCTCACCTACCTTGCCATCTTCACCTACGGCTTCCGGGAGACGGGGGCGCTCATCCCCGCCGAGGGCGATACTGCCCTCATTGCCCGGGCCTACGAGGTCAATACCGCGCCCATCCTCGTCTTCTCCAGCCTTGACGAGTCCGGCGGCTTCTCCACCGCCCGGGCCTCCCGGCTCTTCGCCGACGAGGCGCTCCAGACCACGGTGCTCACCAACCTCGCCGGGGTCATGGAGAAGAAGGGCTACGTGGGCGTGGACATGGACTTTGAGTACATCGCCCCGGAGGACGCGGAGGGGTATCAGAATTTCCTGCGCCGCGCCGTGGAGATCATGCGCCCCCGGGGCTTCACCGTCAGCGCGGACCTGGCCCCAAAGACCAGCGCCTCCCAGCAGGGCCTTCTCTACGAGGCCCACGACTACCCCGCCATCGGCTCCATCGTGGACCGGGTGCTGCTCATGACCTATGAGTGGGGCTACACCTACGGCCCGCCTATGGCGGTGGCGCCCTTAGACCAGGTGCGGCGGGTGGTGCGGTACGCCGTGAGCGCGATCCCCACCGCCAAGATCCTCATGGGCGTGCCCAATTACGGCTACGACTGGACGCTCCCTTACGAGCAGGGCGTCTCCCGGGCGGAGAACATCGGCAACCAGGGCGCCGTCCTCCGCGCCGCCCGCTACGGCGCGGAGATCCGCTTCGACGAGACGGCCCAGTCGCCGTACTTCGAGTATTACGCCGCCGGAAAAAAGCACATCGTTTGGTTCGAGGACGTGCGCAGCGTGGAGGCCAAGCTGTCCCTCACCGACGAATTCGCCCTCCTCGGCGTCGGCTACTGGAACATCATGCGCCGCTTCGACCAAAACTGGGCCCTCCTGGCGGCGAGGTACGGGATCGTGAAGGTGGTGTAAACAGGCATTCAAAGGCGGCGGGGGTGGTGCGATTATTTTGCTGGTTTGCAATATACACCGTAGGGGTCGCCGTCTCGGCGACCCGCCCTTCGTCTATTGACCCGTCCCGAACAACGCCGTACGGGCCGCCGCCCAGGTTGGCCCTTTCCCCCGTTGACCGGCATTTCCCGTTTTATCGTTCCCGTTCCCGTCACGCAACCGCGCACGGGCGGACACATGGGTCCGCCCCTACAGAGGATTTGGAAGTTTATCCCATTCAATTGCTATTGGAGGTCATAAAAACGCGGGCCGCCAAGAGAGGCGGCCCCTACGGCGGGGATCGAAGACAACCTGGGAAAATGTAGGGGCGGGTTCCAAACCCGCCCGTGCCACGTTGCGTGACGGAACGCTTCCGAAAATACGCACCCGCCTCCGTCTCGGAGCCCCCTCCTCGTAGGAGGGGGGCAGGGGGGAAGCGAGCGTGGGATGACAGAGTGGTATCGACAACCCGCACCCGCCTCCGTCTCAGAGCCCTCCCCGCAGGGCGGGGAGGGGGAGGGGTGAGGTGGGAGCCGAAGGGCCTTGGGCGGCTGCGATGAACGCACGCACCTCATCCGGCGCCTGCGGGCGCCACCTTCCCCGCCTTGCGGGGAAGGCTAGGACAGGGGAACCCTTCCGGCGCTTCGCGCCACCTCCCCCAGGGGGGAGGTTAAAAACCGCACCCGCCCCGCATACCCGCCCCTCCCCTGGGCATACTAACCCCAAACCATCTCAGGAGGAAGCATATGGAAAAATTCGTTGCGATCTGCGACATGCGCGGGCGGGAGATATTGGACTCGCGGGGAAATCCTACGGTGGAGGCGCGGGTGACGCTGGAGGACGGGGCCGTGGGGGTGGCCGCGGTGCCGTCGGGGGCGTCCACGGGGAGCTTCGAGGCGTGGGAGCGCCGGGACGGGGACGCGGGCCGCTATGGCGGGCGCGGGGTCCTGGGGGCGGTGGAGGCGGTGAACGGCGAGATCTGCCGGGCGCTTCGGGGCGTCGACGCCTTTGCCCAGCGGCAAATCGACCGCGTCCTTCGGGACCTGGACGGGACGGAGAACCTCTCCCGCCTGGGGGCCAACGCGGTGCTGGCCGCCTCCGTGGCGGCGGCGCGGGCGGCGGCGGTCAGCGCCGGCCTGCCGCTGTGGGAGTACCTGGGCGGCGCGGGGGCCGGGCGGCTGCCCGTGCCCATGATGAACGTCTTAAACGGCGGGGCCCACGCCGGCAATCAGGTGGACGTGCAGGAGTTCATGATCGTCCCCGTGGGCGCGCCCACACTCTCCGAGGGCGTGCGCTGGTGCGCGGAGGTCTTCCACGCGCTGGGCAAACTCGTCAAATCCCCCGGCGTGGGGGACGAGGGCGGCTTCGCCCCGGAGCTGGAGAGCGACGAGGCGGCCCTGCGGGCCCTCTCTGAGGCGGTACAAAGCGCCGGCTTTGAGCCGGGGCGGGAGTTCATGTTCGCCATCGACGCCGCCGCCAGCGAGTGGCAGGCCGAGGACGGCTATTTCCTCCCAAAACGCCGGGAAAAGCTCACCGCCGGTGCGCTCATCGACCGGTGGGAGAGCTGGTGCGACCGCTACCCCATCCTCTCCATCGAGGACGGCCTTGGCGAGGAGGACTGGGACGGCTGGGCGGAGCTCACGGCGCGGCTGGGAAAGCGGGTGCGGCTTGTGGGGGACGACCTCTTCGTCACCAACGCCAAACGTATCGAAAAGGGCGTGGAGCTGGGGGCCGGGAACGCCGTCCTCATCAAAATGAACCAGATCGGCACTCTCTCCGGCACCTTTGACGCCGTGGAGACGGCGAAGCGGGCCGGGTATGTCCCTATTATTTCCCACCGCTCCGGCGAGACGCCGGACACCACCATCGCCGACCTCGCCGTGGCCGTCAGCGCCCCCTTCATCAAGACCGGCGCCCCCAGCCGGGGCGAGCGCACGGCGAAATATAACCGGCTCATGGAGATCGAGGAGGAGCTGGAGGGGGCTTTTACCGCTGATTTTTAAAAGATTCCCCGAAAACGGGAACTTTTCCCGCGCTTTATCCGTCTAAACCGTATAGACCATACGGAAAGGACGGGTGGACCCTATGAAAAAGAGACGGATGACATTCTTGGCCCTGGCCCTTGTCCTGGCGCTGGCCCTGGGGGCCTGCGCCGCCAAGGGGGCGGTGGGCGACGAAGCCTTCGACGTCAACGTTGCCGGCGGTTATGGCACGGAACCGGCCACGGAAAAACCGGGGGAGTGGAGCGGTGAGGAGGCGCCGGGCCTTGAGTCCCTGACCGGGACCCAAAAGCCCACGACCTTAAGCGAGAAGATGATCTACACCGCCGACGTGACGGTGGAAACCATGGACTTCGAGGCGTCCGTCCGGGCTGTGGAGGACATGGTCGGGGCCTACGGGGCATTTTTTGAATCCACCAACGTCTCCGACCTGAGCTATGCCGACCGCACCTACGGCAGCACGGTCTACCGCACGGCCCGGTACGTCATCCGCGTGCCCGCCCAGCGCTTCGCCGAGATGACCGAGGGCCTGGACGCCGTGGGCAGCGTGGTGAACCTCTCCAGCCGCGCCGAGAACATCACCGCCCAGTTCTACGACACCCAGGCCCGCCGGGACGCCTACGGCATCGAGCAGGAGCGGCTCCTCGACATGCTGGCACGGTGCGAGACGGTGGGGGAGATGATCGAGATCGAGTCGCGCCTTTCCGAGGTGCGCTATCAGATCGAGTCCCTGGAGTCCACCCTGCGCAATTGGCAGACCGAGGTGGACTACTCCACCGTGAACCTGACGGTCCGGGAGGTGGAGGCGTACACCAAGCGGGAGGAGCCCCACCGCACCTACTGGCAGCAGATCGGCGACGGCTTCATGGATACCGTGGAGGCCGTGGGGGACTTCTTCAAGACCGCCTTCAAGGACCTGGTCATCGCCCTCCCCATCCTCGTCCCGGTCATCGCCGTCCTCGCCGTCGTCCTCCTCCTCATCCTCCGCTCCCGCCGCCGCAGGCGCGCCAGAGCCAACGCCCTGGACGCGGCGTTCGAGCAGGAGAAGGACTGATCCCCCTCAACAGGAAACACAGAGCCGTCTGCTTGTGGCAGACGGCTCTGTTTGTCAAAAAACTCTCAGCGAGCATTTTTTCCGGCGGCATGTACGTCGGAAAAAATACCTTTTGTCACGCAAGTGTGCCGCTTGCGGCGCGCGCAGCGTGACAGCAGAAACCCCTGGCCTGAATTCCGCGGAATTCAGGCCAGGGGTTTCGCACGTTCCCCTTTGTCGGAAAAGGCCGCAGGCCTTTTTCGACAGGCTGAGCCGTCTGCTTGTGGTAGACGGCTCATTGTGCAGTATGGGGCTCCGTTCCTCTTTTGGGTTGAAATGGAGGGCGGGGTGTGGTAGAATGGGGCAAAAGACGTGAAAAGAGGTGCCGCTATGACCGCCGTTGTGACCGACGTCCACTACCGCATGGCCCTGGCGGTCATTCGGGACCTGGGGGAACAAAATGTGCGCGTGGTCTGCTGTGAGCGGGCAGGGCAGGGCGCGGCGGTGGGGTTCGCCTCCCGGTACTGCGCCGAGGCCCGCGCCCTCCCGTCGGAGGGGTACGCCGACGCCCTTTATGACCTGTGCCGGGAGCTCTATGAGGCCGAGGGGGAAAAGCCCGCCCTCCTGCCGGTGGGCGCGGCCACCCTGGCCGTGCTGACCGAACCCGAAAACGCCCAACGGTTCGAAAATGTGGCGGGGACGCTGCTGCCGGACAGGGCCGCCCTCGATACCCTCAACGACAAGGAGGCCGTGGCGGAGCTTGCCCGGGAGCTCCACATTCCCGTGCCGGAGGCGTACACGCCGGAGACGGCGGAGTTTCCCTGCGTGGTGAAGCCCCGGTGCGGGGAGAAATTCGGCATCACGGCCTCGGAGCGCTACCGCATCTGCCGGGACCCGGCGGAGCTGGCGGCGGCGCGGGCGCGGTTTACGGCGCTCACCGGCGAGGAGCCCCTCTGCCAGCAATACCTCCCCGGCGACGGGCTGGGGTGCTCGGTCCTCGCCGAGAACGGCCATGTCCGGCGGAGCATCTGCCACCGGCGCGTCCGGGAGTACCCCGTCACCGGCGGGCCCTCCAGCTGCTGTGAGGCCGTGGAGGACGAGGATCTCACCGCCTACGCCGCCGCCCTGGCGGCGCGGACCGGGTTTTCCGGGCTCTTTATGGCGGAATTCAAGCGGGACAGCGAGGGGAAGCCCCGGCTTTTGGAGGTCAACCCCCGGGTCTGGGGCACCTACCCCCTGACGCGGGCGGCCAAGGCCGGGTTCAGCCGGGAGTGGTTCCGCCTTGCCTGGGACCGGGGCAACCCGGACAAGTCCCTCCCGGAGGACGCCGCCGGGGCCAAAACCGGCAAGCGCATGGCCTTCACCGCCTCGGACCTCCTGGCGGCGGCGGGCTACTGGAAGGCCGGACAGAAAAAACGCGCCCTGGGCGCCGTGGGGGCCTTCTTCGACCCCCGGACAGCCGACGGCGTGTGGGAGTGGCGGGACCTGCGGCCCGCCCTGCGGTATTATGGGTCGCTTTTGAAGCGGGGAGGGCGTTAGATGGAGCTGAAGGTCGATCTCCACGTCCACTCGGACGCCTCCCCGGACGGGCGCTCGGGGCTTAATGCTCTGGCTCAGGCCGCGAAAAAGCGTGGGCTGGACGCCCTTGCCGTCTGCGACCACAACGCCTTTACCCTCAGTTCGCCCGAGGAGCGGGCGGGCGTCCTCCTGCTGCCGGGGTGCGAGGTATCCACCGCGGCGGGGCACGTGCTGGCCCTTTTCTGCCGGGAGCCCTTCCTATGCCCCAAGGCCCTGCCCACGCTGGAGGAGGCCGCCCGGACCATCCGGGAGCACGGGGGGCTGGCGGTCATCGCCCACCCCTTCGCCAGGGCGGACCGGGATCTGGAGGCGGCGGCGGAGGCCCTGGACGGGGCCGAGTGCGCCAACGCCAGGGCGTATTTCCACAACGAAAACGCCAACGCCATGGCGGAGGACTTCGCCCGCCGCCACGGGCTTTTCATGACCGGCGGCAGCGACGCCCACGAGGCCGGCGAGGTGGGAAACTGCTACACGCTTCTGGATTGTTCCGCGCCCACGCCCGAGGCGCTGGAGGGGGCCCTGCGGGCCGGCCGGTGCCGGCCGGTATTTGTCCGAAACACCTCCCGCGTCCGCAAGGGGCTTTCCCAATTCGCCCTCCGGCGGCGGCTGGGCGGGGTCAAAAATCTCTGCGTCGGCGCGGCCTACGTGGCCTACTGCGCCGGCAGGGATATACTTCACAGGTAAGGAGAGATCGCTATGTCTATTGTCACGAAGGGCATCGGGCTTGCCAAGAAGGTGAAGCACCGGTTCGACGCCCAGATCAAGGCCCGGACGCCGGTGTACGTCTCGCCGGTGCGGCGCATCGAGCGGGTGAAGACGGATAAGCGCGTGGTGGCCATGACCTTTGACGACGGCCCCAGCCGGATGCCGCCCAACCCCGGCGGGAAGCATCAGAAGGGCCTCACCATGACCCTGGCGGACACGCTGGAAAGCTTCGGCGCCCGGGGGACCTTCGACGTGGTGGGCTCCACCGCCGGCAATTACCCCGACGAGGCCGGAGCCGAGGGCTCGGCGGCCTGGGGCGGGAAGAAATTCGACCACTACCCGGACTTCGGCCACGACGGCGAGGGCGGCGCCCAGGTCTGTAAGGACGAGATCGACCGCCTCATCGCCGGCGGCCACGAGATCACCAGCCACACCTACGCCCACGTCCTCTACGGGCCCAAGAACGTGGTCTACGCAAGCCGCACGTACCTGGGGGACATCGACAAGGCCGTGGCGGACCTTCAAAAGCTCCACGACCTTTTAAAGGAGCGGCACGGCTATACCGTACGCCTCTCCCGCCCGCCCCACTACGTGGACAAGATCTCCCCCGGCCTTACAAGCTACGACGCCCTGGCCCTCATGGGCTACCAGTACATGGCCGCCAGCTTCGACGGCGCGGGCTGGCTGCCGCTTCCCAGCTACGAGGCGGAGGTGGAGGCCACCTGGCGGCCCCTGGAGAAGGCGCTGACCGAGGACCCGGAGAGCATGTGCGGGCAGATCATCTTCCAGAAGGACGGGTTCAACATGGCCCGCCGCACCCCCATCGCCGACGGGCTGGCTATCCAGCTCAAGCTCCTCACCGACCGGGGGTATAAGGTCGTGACGGTGTCGGAGCTCATGGCGATCAGCCCCTTCGCCGACCTGGGGGAGGGGGACGACGCCTTCGAGGCCGCCAAACGCCTGGCCGAAAAGGGCCTGTGCCCCGCCTTCCGGGACAACACCGTCCGGGCGGACAAGCTCATGACTCGCGGGGAGCTGGCGGAGACGATCTTCGGCTGGCCCGCGGCGAAACGGCGCGTGGAGCGCATCCAACAAAAGCAGGGCCCCTGGCCCTCCGGCCTCCCCGCCGACCACCCCTACGGCGCGGCGGTAGACATGGCCATGGAGAAGGGCATTTTTCCAAGAGACCCCTCCTTCGCCCCCGACGCCCCGGTCACCGAAGCCGACCTCACTACCCTTGCCAAGGTCCTCACCGGCAAGCCGGTGCCCCTGCCGCCGACGATTCGCCGAGGCGATATTTTCAAGATGCTGGCGGGAATGATGAAGTAGGGGCCGGTGTGTTGCCGAAACATTACTGAATAACGTACCTGCCCCCCGACTTAGAGCCCTCCCCGCAGGGCGGGGAGGGGCAGGGGTGAGGTGGGAGCCGAAGGGCTTTGAGCGGTTCTGATGAACGCACCCTCCCACCTCATCCGGCGCCTGCGGGCGCCACCTTCCATCTCCGCGCTAAGAGCCGCCGCTGCGCGGCGGTTGCGCTCCGAAACGCGCCTGCGGGCGTAGCCGCCCTGCGGGGAAGGCTAAGACGGGGGACGAGATTCGAGCCCCATCCCCGCCGCAGCGGATAAAAAAGAAGTGAGCCGTCTGCTGTAACAGACGGCTCACGCTGTGGTTTGGGGCTGCAACCCCGGGTCATAGCGTATCGTGTCTAAGTTGTGGCACCGCTGAACGGTCTCCACCCATATTATATAATCACAAAGTCAAAAAGTCAAGTGCTTTCTCGCTGTTTCCATAAACAGCGGGATCATTCAATTCCCATACGACCACAGATTCTTGATCTCCCCCTCGAGCTCCTCGTAGGTCCAGGTCTTGCAGTTGGAGGGGCGGTAGGGGTCGAGGACGGTGAAGCCGGCGTCGGTGCAGGCGGTGAGGACGATGTAGTGGCCGGTGTCGGTGAAATGGCCGGGGCCCATGATGCAGATGATGGGGCGGCCGGCCGTGAGCTCCGCGCGCATGGTGGCCTCCCAGAGGGGGAGCTCCTTTGGGCCCAGGCCCAGCTTTTCCGCGCCCTCGGAGAAGAGCGCCCAGGCGGTGCCGTTGCCGGGGACGCAGTAGCCCTCGTCGATGGCGAAGGAGGCTATGTACGCCGGGGTCAGCGTGCCGTCGCCGGTGAGGCCCATGGCTACCATGGAGAGGGCCGTGGGACCGCAGCCGGTCCAGCCCAGAAGCCCGTCGCCGTAGCGGCAGTAGCCCCAGCGGCTGTCCCATTGGGTGAGATAGGGAACGCTCCCCCCGGTGAGCTCGCCGGTGAGGTCCAGCGTCAGGTCGTAGGGCGTGACGCCGGAGTAGCCGTCCAGGTACGCCTGGGCCTCCGGGTTTTTCTCGCCCATAACGCGAAACGCCTCCCGAAGGTCGTCGTCGCTGAGGGCGGTCAGCGCCCGGTGGCGGTTGACGGCGCGCCTGACCGCGTCCGTGCCGCCCAGGGCGAAAAAGAGGCCGGCGGCTACGGCGAAAAGCAGAAGAACGCAGATGAGAACGGGGAGGACCCGTCTTTTTTTGTTCACGGATATACCTCCTTCAGGCTGACCTCCGCCTTGAAGAGGTCGCCGTCGACGGTGATGTTGAAGGCGCCGCCCATGAGCTCGGTGAGGGAGAGGGCGATGCTCAGGCCCAGGCCCGAGCCCTCGGTATGGCGGCTGCGGTCGCCCCGGACGAAGCGCTCCATGAGCTCGTCGGCGGGGACGTTCAGGCGGTCCCGGGAGATGTTTTTCACGGAGAGGACGCCCTGCCCGTCCAGCCGCCGGACGTCGATATAGACCCGCGTCCCCGGCTGGGCGTACTTGACGGCGTTGCCCAGGAGGTTATCCAGCACCCGCCACAGGTGCCGCCCGTCGGCCAGGACCGTGACGGGCTTGTCGGGGACGGTGACCACGGGCTCTAAGCCGCTCTGGGCGAACCGCTCGGCGTACTCGGCCACCGCCTGGCTGATGAGTTCGGCGGTGTTGGTGGGCACAAGCTCGGTGGGGAGATTGCCGGTGCTGGCCTTGCTGGCCTCCACCAGGTCCAGGGTGAGGCGGCGGAGCCTGTCCGACTGGCGGGCCAGAACATCCAGATACTGCCGCCCCTCCTCCTCGGAGTGGGGCTTTCGCAGGAGGTCCACGTAGTTGACGATGGAGGTGAGGGGCGTCTTGATGTCGTGGGAGACGTTGGTAATGAGCTCAGTCTTTAGACGCTCGGAGCGCATCCTTTGTTCCACGGCGGCGCTCATGCCGTCGCCGATGGAGTTGAGGTTTTCCCCGTGGCGGCGGTAGTCGAAGTACATCTTCTTCGTGTCCACCTTCGTCTCCAGCTCCCCGGCGGCCAGCTTCTCCCCGGCCTTTTTGAGCACGGCGAACTGGTGCGCGCCCAGGACGAGCACGGAAAAGGCCGCCAGATTCACGGCGCACAGGAGCACTAATCCGAGAAACTCGACGTCGCTGTCCATGCCCTCCAGGAAGATGAGGACACCCACAAAATCAGCCAGGAAGTACCCCGCGAAGCCCAGCGCCACGCGCCATTCCATCCACAGCGCCCGGAAAAGCCGGAGAAGGAACCGCCCCACCGCCTTGAGGCACCGCCAAGTGAGCCGCAGGAGCAGGAAAACGACGGTGTTGCGCCACCAGCCCCCGGCCTTGATGCGGGCGGAGAAGGTGTATAGCACATAGACGACGGTGAGCAGGATGAGGACGGCGCCCGCGATCGTTACACCCAGCACGAAGAGGTCGTCCCCGCCGGACTCGGTGATGATCAGGCCGAGCATCCCGACGGCCATGACCCCCATGCCCAGGGTGACGTCGAAGGGGACCTTGTCCAGGGGGCTCAGGACGATGCCCTCCCGGCCCCCGCGCCGGCCGGCGGCGGCCATGAGGTAGACGAAGAGCACCAGGAAGAGAAGAAGCCCCACCGCCGCCAGGGCGATGGCGGCGTAGCGGTTGGAGAAGATGAACTCGGAGAGCTCCCGCTCGAGGCCGTAGAGGTGGGAATTATACATTTCCTCAGAAAGCCAGCCAGCATCCAAAAGGTACCTCATGGACGCGGCGTAGTTCCCGATGCTGCCAGGCACTTCATAAAAGCCGATGTCCCAGGCAATGATGGCCACCGCGCCGTAGAACCCGGTGAACAGGCTGTCCAGGGTCAGCAAAAGCACCGCCAGGGCCTTCATGGGGAAGGAATAGACCGCCTTTTTCATTTCATCACCTCAAATTTGTACCCCTGCCCCCAGACCACCTTGATGTACCGGGGCTCGGAGGGGGTGATCTCGATCTTCTCCCGCAGGTGCCGGATGTGGACGGCCACGGACGCCTCCGCCGAGAGGGCGTAGCCGCCGGAGACGTGGGCGTAGATGGAGGAGGAGGAGAAGACCTTGCCGGGGTTTTGCATCAAAAGCCGCAAAATGGCAAATTCCGTGGGCGTGAGGGAGACGGCCTCGCCGTCCACCGTGACGGACTTGCCCGCGTCGTCCAGGTCCACCCCGCCGATGACGATGTGGTCCGGCCGCCGCTCCATGCCGCCGAGGGTGGTGTACCGCCGCAGCTGGCTTTTTACCCGCGCCAGGACCTCCACGGGGTTGAAGGGCTTGGTGATGTAGTCGTCCGCCCCCACGTCGAGGCCCAGGACCTTGTCTGTGTCCTCGCTCTTGGCGGTGAGGAGGATGATGGGAATGTTGCACTCCTGCCTCAGGCGGCTGGTGGCGGAGATGCCGTCCAGCTCCGGCATCATGATGTCCATGAGCACCAGATGGATGTCGTGTGCGCGCACCATCTCCAGCGCCTGCGCCCCGGTGTACGCCTCATAAAGCCCGTACCCCTGCCCGGAGAGATAAATTTTCAGCGCCGAAACAATGTCCCGGTCGTCGTCGCAAATCAAAATGTTTTCCATACCCCTTCACTCTCCCTTTTCCGTTGCGCCCCTATTATACCGCCGAAAATCTTAGGAGAAAAGGGGAAAATCGTTTAAGAAACCATAAAGGCGGGGGAAATTTGATGGGAGAGGACGGGCGGGTTTGGAACCCGCCCCTACACGGCGTGAATCGGGGGCGGCCCGTACAACCTTAATTGAAAATGATCCAAAAACTGTAGGGGCGGGTTCCAAACCCGCCCGTGCCACGTTTCGTGACGGACCGGTCCCGATAACCCGCACCCGCCCCCGTCTCAGTGCCCCCTCCTCGTAGGAGGGGGGCAGGGTGGAAGCGAGCGTAGGATGACAGAGCGGTCCTGTAAGTAGGTACCCACCCCTCCTTCCCATTGCGTATTGCAAAATCTTCTCGAATGTGGTATGGTTACCGAGTGAAACGATCAGCCAAATTTCGGGAGGCGGTGTGATGAAGGGCTGGAAAAAGGCGCTGATGATCGTGGGGATCGTGCTGGCGGTGCTGGCCGTCCTGGCGCTGGCTTTATACCTCGTGGTGACCCACGACTGGTCCGGGGCCGCGCCGGTGAGCGTGGCGGGGTGTGACAATCCCTATATCTCCCAAACGGGACGGCCCATGGTGTCCGCCCACCGGTCCGGCGGGGGGATCGCGCCGGAGAATACGCTGGCGGCCTTCCGGAACGTGGCGGAGGCGGATTTCCGGGTGGACATCTTCGAGTTCGACCTGGCCCTCACAAAGGACGACGAGCTCATTTTGCTCCACGACGAGACGCTGGACCGCACCTCCGACGCCGCCGAGGTCTTCGGCCATACGGATGTGAAGCCCGCCGACCACACCTACGAGGAGCTGCGGGCGCTCAACATGGGGGAGAACTTCGTGAACGCCTCCGGCGAGACGCCCTACCGGGGCCTGCGGGGGGAGGACATCCCGGAGGACCTGCGGGTCCTGCGGCTGGAGGACCTCTTCGATTTCCTGGACGGGTACGGGGAGTACCGGTTCATCATCGAGATCAAGGACGACGGCGAGCGGGGGTGCAAGGCCGCGGACCGGATCTACGAGGTCCTGAAGGCGCGGGATATGCTCTCCCGGGCCATCATCGGCACCTTCCACGGGGAGGTCACGGAGTACATGGACAAGACCTACCCGGATATGCTCCGCTCCGCCGGAGTCATGGAGGTGGTGGAGCTCTACCTCAACTCCCTCCTCGGCATCGACAAGCCGGAGGGGTTTTACCACTTCGTGGCGCTCCAGATCCCCGACGAGGACTACGTGGTGAAGCTGGGCACCACCCGCCTTGTGAACTACGCCCACCGGCACAACATCGCCGTGCAGTATTGGACCGTCAACGACGCTTCTCTGGCCGCCGACCTGGCCTCCAAGGGCGCGGACGCCATCATGAGCGATTATCCGGATATGATCTACGAGCTTTTTAAGGAGGGGACACCATGAAGCGGGAAAAATTCGGCACCCGGCTGGGCTTCATCCTCATCTCGGCGGGGTGCGCCATCGGACTTGGCAACGTCTGGCGCTTTCCCTATGTGGTGGGCCGATCCGGCGGCGCGGCCTTCGTGCTCGTCTACCTCTTCTTCCTGGTGATTTTAGGCCTGCCCATCATGGTCATGGAATACGCCGTGGGCCGGGGAAGTCAAGCCAGCATCGCCATGTCCTTCGACAAGCTGGAGCCCCGTGGCACCAAGTGGCACCTCCACAAATACACCGGCATGGCGGGCAACTACCTTCTCATGATGTTCTACACCACCATCGGCGGGTGGATCCTGCTCTATTTCATCCGCACCCTCACCGGCCACTATGAGGGGATGGACGCGGCGGCGGTGGAGGGAGAGTTTACCGCCCTCATGGGACAGCCGTGGCTTATGGCGGCGTGCATGGCGGCGGTGGTCATCGTCTGCTTTTTCGTGTGCAGTCTGGGGCTCCAGGGGGGCGTGGAGAAGATCACCAAGGTCATGATGCTCCTCTTGCTTGGCCTCATGGTCGTCCTGGCGGTCCACTCCGCCTTTTTGCCCGGGGCGGGGGAGGGGCTTTCCTTCTACCTCAAGCCCGACTTTAAAAAGGCCGCCCAGGAGGGGCTGGCCGACGTCATCTTCAACGCCATGGGCCAGGCGTTCTTCACGTTGAGCATCGGCATCGGCTCCATCGCCATTTTCGGAAGCTACATCGACAAAAAGCGCTCCCTCCCCGGCGAGGCCATTTTCGTCACGGGCCTGGACACCGCCGTGGCCCTCATCGCGGGGCTCATCATCTTCCCCGCCTGCTTCGCCTACGGCATCGAACCCGGCCAGGGGCCGTCCCTCATCTTCATCACCCTTCCCAACATCTTCAACAACATGGCCGGCGGGCGGATCTGGGGGTCCCTCTTTTTCCTGTGTATGCTCTTCGCCGCCGGGTCCACCATCATCGCCGTCTTTGAAAACATCCTCTCCTTCGCCATGGACCTGTGGGGCTGGAGCCGGAAAAAGGCGGTGGCGGTGAACCTCGTCGCCATTCTCCTCCTGTCCATGCCCTGTATCCTCGGCTTCAACGTCCTCTCCGGCTTCCAGCCCCTGGGCGACGGGACCACGATTTTGGACCTGGAGGATTTCATCGTCAGCAACAACCTTCTGCCCCTGGGCAGTCTCGTCTACGTCTTCTTCTGCACCTCCCGTTACGGCTGGGGGTGGGATAACTTCATCGCCGAGGCCGACGCCGGGGAGGGCCTGCGCTTCCCCAAGCGCCTGCGCCCCTACGTGGCCTACGTCCTGCCCGTCATCATCCTCCTGGTCTTCATCCAGGGCTGGATCGCCATGTTCTGACAGAGAACCCCAAATAGGGCACGGAGTTGGCAGTTTGTTCGAAAAAAACCGCGATTCCTGCATAAAAAAGAAGAAAACAACACTTGCAACCTGACAGGAGAAATGTTATTCTATTAACAATGACGGCGTGGAGCGCGCCGAAGGCGTCTCCGGCTTTCTTGAAAGAGGAAATTCGAAATACAGGAGGTATTTTCTTATGGCTCATTTGAGCGAAACCGCCGTGGCGAAGATCCGTGAGATCTGCGACCGGTACGTGGACGAGCCCACACCGCTGATGATGATCCTCAGCGACATCCAGAACGAGTACGGCTACATACCGCTGGAGGTCCAGGAGATCGTCTCGGAGAAGACCGGCATTTCGGTGGCCGAGATCTACGGCGTGGTGACGTTCTACTCCTATTTCTCCCTGAAGCCCAAGGGAAAGTACGTCATCGGCTGCTGCCTGGGCACCGCCTGCTACGTCAAGGGCGGCGGACAGGTCTTCGATAAGTTTGCCGAGGTCCTGGGCATCAAGGGCGGCGAGACTACCGCGGACGGGCTCTTCACCCTGGACGCCCTCCGGTGCCTGGGCGCCTGCGGCATCGCCCCCGCCGTCTCCATCAACGGCAAGGTCTACCCCAAGGTCAAGGTCAGCGATGTCCCCGATATCGTTGCATCCTACAGGAACGCGTAAGGAAAGGGAGGAACGCTGATATGGAAATGATCAAGACACCCGCCCAGCTTCAGGAAAAGGTCGCCGCGTGCTCGGCCTGTCTGGACGGCAAGTTCAAGGGCGAGGACGGAAAGCGCGCCGTGGTGCTCTGCGGCGGTACCGGATGCCTCAGCTCCAACTCCGCCGAGATCCGTGAGAAATTCCAGCAGGTCATCGACGAGAAGGGCCTTCACGACAAGGTCTCCGTCAACCAGGTGGGCTGCTTCGGCTTCTGCTCCCAGGGCCCCTTCTGCAAGATCTTCCCCGAAGACACCCTTTACCGCATGGTGAAGCTGGAGGACGTGGAGGAGATTGTGGAGAAGGACCTCATCGGCGGCAAGATCGTCGAGCGCCTTCTCTACGTGGACCCCGCCACCGGCGAGAAGGTCCAGCGCCAGGACGACATCAACTTCTATAAAAAACAGCGCCGCATCGCCCTTCACGGCTGCGGCACCATCGACCCGGAGAACATCGACGAGGCCCTGGGCTTCGGCGGGTATCAGGGCCTGATGCGCGCCCTCACCATGGACCGCCAGGACGTCATCAACGAGGTCCTGAAGGCCGGCCTTCGCGGACGCGGCGGCGGCGGCTTCCCCACGGGCCGCAAGTGGCAGTTTGCCTACAATGAGGCCGGCGACGAGAAGTACGTGGTCTGCAACGGCGACGAGGGCGACCCCGGCGCGTTCATGGACCGCTCCATCCTGGAGGGCAACCCCCTCGCCGTCATCGAGGGCATGGTCATCGCCGGCTACGCCATCGGCGCGAAGAACGGCTACTTCTACGTCCGCGCCGAGTACCCCGTGGCCGTGCGCCGTCTGCGCATCGCCATCCGTGAGGCCAACGACCTGGGCCTTCTCGGCGAGCACATCCTGGGCACCGATTTCAGCTTCAACGTACATATCCGTCTCGGCGCTGGCGCCTTCGTCTGCGGCGAGGAGACGGCCCTTTTGAACTCCATCGAGGGCAAGCGCGGTATGCCGCGGCCCCGCCCGCCGTTCCCGGCGGTGAAGGGCCTGTGGCAGTGCCCCACCATCGTCAACAACGTGGAGACGCTGGCCTGCGTGCCCTACATCCTGCGGGAGGGCTGGGAGAAGTTCGCCCAGTACGGCACCGAGCGCAGCAAGGGCACCAAGGTCTTCGCCCTGGGCGGCAAGATCAACAACGTGGGCCTCGTGGAGGTCCCCATGGGCACCACCCTGCGGGAGCTGATCTACGACATCGGCGGCGGTATCCCGGGCGGCAAGGAATTTAAGGCCATCCAGACCGGCGGTCCCTCCGGCGGCTGTCTGACTAAGGAATATCTGGATGAGCCCATCGACTTTGACAACCTGGTGGCCAAGGGCTCCATGATGGGCTCCGGCGGCGCCATCGTCATGGACGAGGACAACTGCATGGTGGACGTGGCCAAGTTCTACATGGAGTTCATCTGCGACGAGTCCTGCGGCAAGTGCACGCCCTGCCGTATCGGCACTAAACGCATGCTGGAGATCCTGACCAAGATCACCGAGGGGAAGGGCGAGCCCGAGGACATCGACGCTCTGGAGGAGCTGGTTCATGTGACTCAGAACGGCTCCCTGTGCGCCCTGGGACAGACCGCGGCCAACCCCGTGAAATCCACGATGACCCACTTCATGGATGAGTATCTCGCCCATATCAACGACAAGAAGTGCCCGGCTCACGTCTGCAAGAACCTGATGCAGTACAAGATCGTGAAGGACCAGTGCTTCGGCTGCGGCATGTGCGCCAAGCAGTGCCCCGCCTCCGCCATCTCCCGCACCGACTACGTGGCCCCCGGCAAGAAGCTGGCCGCCATGGAGATCGACCCGCAGAAATGCGTGAAGTGCGGCGCCTGCATGTCCACCTGCAAGTTCAAGGCCATCATCAAGGAATAATAGGGGAGGGACTGAGAAATGTCATTAGTGAATATCAAGATCGAGGGACATCCCTACCAGGTCGAGGCCGGCCTCACCATTCTGGAGGCCGCGAAAAGATGCGGCTATGAGATTCCGTCCCTCTGTACCTTCAACCACGGCGAGTGCAACCAGGGCTCCTGCCGCGTGTGCCTGGTGGAGGCCACCGGCGCCCGGGGCCTTGTGGCCTCCTGCGTCTACCCCGTCAGCGAGGGCATGGAGATCACCATCTCTTCGCCCAAGGCCGTCCAGGCCCGCCGTACCAGCGTGGAACTGTTGCTCTCCAATCACTCCGCATGGTGCCAGGAGTGCGGTAAGAACGGCTCCTGCGAGCTTTTGCGTGTCGCTCAGATGACCGGCGCCCGTGTCATCAATAAGGATGGCGCCCGCACCCCCGTCACCGTGGACGAGCTGAGCCCCAGCATTATCCGCGATACCTCCAAGTGCATCCTCTGCGGCCGCTGCATCGCCAGATGCCAGAACGCCCACGGCCTCTCCGTCCTGGGCTATGAGAACCGTGGCTTTAATACCATCGTGGGCCCCGCGGAGAACCGCAGCTTTATGGATTCTCCCTGCATCCTCTGCGGCCAGTGCGTCTCCGTCTGCCCCACCGGCGCTTTGATGGAGAAGTCCGAGATCGGCAAGATCGACGAGGCGAAGAAGGCCGGCAAGTACATCGTCGTCCAGACCGCCCCCGCCGTCCGCGCCGCCCTGGGCGAGGAGTTCGGCATGAAGATCGGCACCCCCGTCACCGGCAAGATGGTGGCCGCCCTCCATAGGCTGGGCTTCGATAAGGTCTACGACACCAACTTCGGCGCGGATCTCACCATTATGGAGGAAGCAAACGAGTTGGTTAACCGCATTAAGAACGGCGGCGTCCTGCCCATGATCACCTCCTGCTCTCCCGGTTGGGTCAACTACGCCGAGTACTATTACGGAGACCAGCTGGATCATCTCTCCTCCTGCAAGTCCCCCCACGAGATGTTCGGCGCCATCGTCAAGTCCTACTACGCCGAGCGCAACGGCCTGGACCCCAAAAACATCTTCGTCGTCTCCGTCATGCCCTGCACCGCCAAGAAGTTCGAGAAGGAGCGGGACCAGCTCAAGAATAAAGACGGCCTTCCCGATGTGGACTGTGTGCTCACCACCCGTGAGCTGGGCGACCTGATCCGCCGTTCCGGTATCAACTTCACAAAGCTCCCCGACGAGGAGTTTGACCAGGACCTCCTGGGCGAGTACACCGGCGCGGGCGTCATCTTCGGCGTCACCGGCGGCGTCATGGAGGCGGCCCTGCGTACCGCTTACCACATCCTCACCGGAAAAGAGCACGAGCTTGTGAAGTTCGAGCAGGTCCGGGGCTTAGAGGGCATCAAGGAGGCCGCCATCGACATCGACGGCACCACTGTCAATGTGGCCGTGGCCCACGGCATGAAGAACGCCAAGGTCCTGATGGATGAGGTCCGCGCGGGCACCAGCAAATATACCTTCATCGAGATCATGGGATGCCCCGGCGGATGTGTGGCCGGCGGCGGCCAGCCCTACGTGAAGCCCTGCTTCCTCCCCAACGAGGACATCGACATCCTGGACACCTACAAGCAAAAGCGCTCCGCCGCCCTCTACAGCGAGGACGAGCGCCAGACCGTCCGCCAGAGCCACAACAACACCCAGATCCAGCAGCTCTACGCCGACTACCTCGGCGAGCCCTGCGGACATCGCGCCCACGAGCTCCTCCACACCACCTACGCCGCCCGGGAGCGGTTCAACTAACACGATCAGGGGCGGGTCCCAGACCCGCCCCAAAGCTTTTTATTGCGCCGGAAGGCGCAAATTTTTTGTGTGAAAGTTGACAACGTGAATAAATTGCGCTACAATGTACATACAACGCATGAAAGGAGCGCTTTCTATGAGCCAAGTGACACTGAGCGTGCGGATGGATGAGGACGTGAAGAGGCTTTTTGACGCCTACTGTGCCGAGATGGGGATGAACGCGTCGGTGGCGGTCAACATCTTCGCGAAGACCGTCATTCGCCAGCGCCGTATCCCGTTTACCATCGCCGCCGACCCCATCGAGGCCGCCCTGGACGAGGCCGACGCCGAGGCCACCCAATCCCCGCGCCTCCTGACCCATCAGGAGGTCTTCTCGAAAAAGGTATAAGTAGGGGCGGGTTCCAAACCCGCCCGTTTTCCATAACCGCCCAGTCATCGGCGGGCGGGTTTAGAACCCGCCCCTACCAAAAAGGTTTGCGCCGCATAGCGGCGCATTTTTTATAAAAGCGGCGAAGCCGCAACCTTATTCCCCCTGACCCCTTTTTCGGAAAAAGGGGTGCCGCCGCAGCGGCGGGGTATTCGAGCCCGTTGCCCGTCGCTGAGGCTTCCGGGAAGCGCATTGTAGAACTACCCTTGTCATAGCGTGGCCCCCATCAAGCTCATCCTCACCCCTTCACCAGCCTCCACACCTCCCCCTCCTCCACGTCCGGCAAAACCTTTTTGAGCTGCCCGAGGACGCTCAAGCGCGATTCCTCGGGCGTTTTGTTGTAGGAGGCGGTCACAGCCTCGCCGCCCAGCTGGGATTCGGGGGTGGCGTACTGGGCAATGCCCCAGCCGTAGGGGCGGCCGTGGCGGTCCAGGGGGTAGATAAAATCCGCGACGGTGACGTAGGTCTGCATCTGGAGGCGCGTGATGACGGTGTCGAAGCCACGCGCGCCGCCCTTTCCATAGCCTAAGAGCTCCCGGAGGTCCACGGACAGGATGGGGCCCCGGCCGGCCACGGCGTTGTAGACGTCCCGGTCGCGGACGCTGGCGAGACCGTCGTCGAAGCGGGCGTCGAAGTCGTAGCCGTCCCGGCGGAAATTGGCAAGCTCGGGCAGCCACTGGCGGCTGACGAACCCCGCCTTGCCGCGAAAGAGCTTGCCGTAGACGCATTTTCCCGACCGCGCCGCCGGCCCCTTCCACTCCCAGGGCCCGTCCACGCCCTCGGCAAACCACAGCTCCCGGGGGCAGCACTCCTCCACGGAAAAGCCGGGGATCCGGTTCACAAAAAACGGCAGAAAGCCGATCTCCTCCACCAGCGCGATCAGCGCCTCGGGACTTCGAAGCTCCGGAAATCTCATAACGCGGCCTCCTTAAAAGACGACGCCCGCCAGATCCAGCGCGACGCCGATGACCACGGAGACGGCCAGGGTGTAGGCCAGGATCTTCACGTTGTCCCCCATGGCACGGCGGTTGACGCGAAAGAGCACCAGAAGCCCCACGCCCGAGGCGGACAGCAGTCCCGCGATGAGGCTCCCGGCGGTCATGGCGTCCGAAAGGTAGAGCTCGGTGATGAGGATGCTGGCGGCGCAGTTGGGGATGAGCCCCACCAGGGCCGAGATCACCGGGCCGATCACGGGCTTATTGAGGATGAGGGAGCTTAAATTTTCCTCCCCGATGAAGTGCAGAAGAAGCCCCAGCGCCAGGTTGATGATCAGCACGAAGCCGGCGATCTGGACGGTGTGGAGAAGCGCCGAGACGAAGATGCCGTGCTCCTCACAGCCGCAGTTCTCCTCCTCGCACATCTCGTGGAGGTCCACCGTCTCTCCCTCGTGGCGGCAGAGACGGAAGAGCTTGTCCGCCAGGATGCCGGCGAGGATGCCGGCCAGGAGCTTGACGCCTAAGATCTTCAAAATCGTCCCCGCCCCCACGGCGCGGGAGATCATGATGGGGAGCATCTCGTCGGAGGTGGACAGAAATACCGCCACCAGCGTCCCGGCGGAGATGAGCCGCTGGGCGAAGAGGTTGGAGGCCGAGGCGGAGAAGCCGCACTGGGGCACGATCCCCAGCGCCGCCCCCACGAAGGGCCCCCACAGGCCCGACTGGCGCACCAGCCGCACCGAGCCGGCCTGCGCCCGCTGCTCGATGAACTCCAAAACGAGATAGGTGAGATAGAGAAACGGCAGGAGCTTCAGGGTGTCCAGCGCCGCGTCCAGAATGATGTCGACCATGCGTGCCTCCGTTTGATTTGCTGTAACTTATTATTTTACCATCACAGGGACAGTTTCGCAAGGATTTTTTCTTTATGTCAACTTCACCAAAGGAACTAAGAATTTTTTGAAAATTTTTAGGCAAGGTATTGATTTTCTCCCCGAGAAATGCGATAATTGAGGATAGGTTTGGCAAAAAACATTCAAAGGAGGAGACTCACCTATGAAACATCCGGCAAAGAGGGCGCTGACGTTCGCGCTGGTCCTCGCGATGCTCCTGAGTACCGTCGCCGTGACGGCTCTGGCGGAGGAGGACACGCTGCTCATCGCGCCGAATCCCAACGCCAACGTCCATGTGCTGGAGGCCAGCGCCCTTACGGCGTTCGCCGCCGGCGACAAGAAGGACGGGGACACCGAGGTGGTGGAGGACTACTTCACCGTCATCTACTCCGCCAAGTCCAAGGTGGACGGCAGTGAGAAGACCTGGGAGGACGGCTATTCCTCCGCCCAGCGCATCAACTTCGGCGGCAAGGCGACCACCGAAAAGAACGCCGTGAAGTTCACCACCGCCGGCCCCGCCAAGGTGAAGATCTGGTGGGCGCAGGGCGGCGACGACAACCGGGAGTACGCCATCCTCAATGCCGCCGGCGAGGTGGTCGTGAAGACCGCCGGCACCTATGAGAAGAACAAGCAGTATCTGTCCACCCTGGAGCTTGCCGAGGCGGGTACATACTTCCTGGGCGGCGAGACGAACAACAACTACCTCTTCAAGGTGGAGGTCACCGAGAGCGCCGGCGAGACGGTGAACGTGCTGAACGCCTCGGAGCTCGAGACCTTTGAAGCCGGTAAGTTCGCCGACGGCGAGGCGCAGGCTGTGGGAGAGTATTTCACGGTCATCTGGAGCGCCAAGGCCGCCGTCAACGAAAACAGCAAGACCTTCGCGGACGATTTCGCCGGCACGAAGCGCATCAACTTCGGCGGCACGTCAAGCCTTGGCAAGAGCGTCATCAAATTCGCCACCTCCGGCCCCGCCAACGTCAAGGTCTGGTGGGTCTGCGGCGGCGACGGGCGCAACGTGGATATCTTTGACGCGGCGGGGGAGGTGGCGTACACCTCCGGCGTGGAGAGCGTCAAGAACGAGCTGTACATCTCCGAGATGGCCATTGAGGAGGCCGGGACCTACTATCTGGGCGGGTCCACCGGCAACAACTACCTCTTCAAGATCGAGGTCACCGAGGGCGCGGGCGTCAAGGCCCCCCGGGCCGCCTGGGCGGATGTGGCCGCCCCCGCCATCAAGAGCGTGGAGCTGGATCCCGAGGACCCCGGCAAGGTGAACGTCACCGTCACCGCCGCCGTGGGCTATGACGGCGCGGACCAAGTTACCGTCACCATGCGCGACGGCGACGGCTGGCAGCTCAAGACCGCGAGCTCCCTGGCCGAGAAGGACGAGCACGTGCTGTCCTTCACGCCCGCCGGCACCGGCAAGGTGGTCTTCTCCGTGGCGGCCACCCGTGAGGAGGAGACGGCCGTCCACGCCGGCGCGGAGACGAAGGACTTCGACTTTGTCTTCCCCCTGGGCGTGCCTGTGATGAAATACGCCGTCAACGACGGCAAGGGCGGCCTCACCGTGGAGTGGAATCCCGTGCAGGAGGCCACCGGCTACACCGTCAAGGCCGGGGACAAGACCGTCACCACCGCCGGCCTCAACGCCACCAAGGCCGTGGTGAGCGGCTTCGCGGTGGGCGATAAGGTGGAGGTCACCGTGACCGCCCTGCGCGGCGAGGAGACGGGGGAGCCCTGCGACGCCCTGGAGGTCACGGTGTCCGACGAGGCGGGGATCGCCTGGGTGTTCTCCGCCTTCGGCACCAGCACCAAGCCCGAGAACGACACCTGTGAGGTCCTGGACGACCACACCGTCCGGGTCGTCTCCCAGGAGGGCAAGGGCAAGATCCAGCCCACCGCCGAGGACGGCCTGGCCTTCTACTACACCGCCGTCGACCCCAAGACCACGAATTTCGTGCTCACCGCCACCGCCAACGTCAACACCTGGACGTATAACAACGGCCAGGAGGGCTTCGGCATCGGCGTTCTGGACCAGGTGGGCGTCAACGGCAGCACCGCGCCTGTGTGGACCAACTCCTTCATGCTGGCCGTGACGGGCCTGAGCACCGTCTCCAACAAGCGGCTGGGCGTGGGCGCTCTGGCGCGCACCGGCGTCACCGAGTATTCCTCCACGAAGCCCGACGGCTTCGCCGGCGCCTGGCTTGCCGACATGAGCGGCGTCGCCGACGACGTAGCCAGGAACCTGGTGGGCAAGGCCACCAACCAGTCCTCCCTGGATTCCCGCGGCCCCACCCTCAGCCCCGCGCTCACGTCCTTCAAGCTGAAGCTTGAGAAGAACGACGAGGGCTATTTCGTGACCTACACCGACCACAACGGCGTCACGCACACCGAGCAGTATCCCGGGGAGCTCAGCCAGGTGGACGGTTACGTCTACGTAGGGATGTTCGCCGCCCGCTATATGGACGTGACCTTCAGCGACATAAGCCTTACCACCTCCGCCGCCTCCGGCTCCTCCGGCGGTACCGGCGAAACCGAGGAGAAGACCGCCGCGCCCGCCTTCTCCTTCCGGAACCCCACCGTCTCCAACCAGGAGAAGCTGGACCTTGACCTGCGGGTCAACGTCAGCGGCAAGGCCGTCGTCACCGACGCGGCCGGCAAGGAGATCTACAAGGGCGTCGTGGAGGCCGGGAAGACCCTGATCCCCGTGACCCTCACCGCCGGGGACAACAAATTCACCGCCGTGGTGACCCCCGATCAGGACGCTCTCACCGCCGACGGCGCGATACTCACAAGCTATGCCGAGGCGACGGTCACCACCACCGTCCATTACGCCGTGGACGAGCGGACCACCATCTACGTCGCCCCCAACGGCGTCTCCGGCGCCAAGGGCACGCAGGCCGAGCCCACCACCCTGGCCGACGCCCTCAAAAACCCGGCTCCCGGCGCCGTCATTATCCTCATGGAGGGCACCTATCAGCTGACCTCCGGTGTCACCGTGGATCGGGGCATCAACGGCACCGAAGAAAAGCCCATCACCCTGAAGGCCGCGGACACCGCCGCCACCCGTCCCGTCCTCGACTGGGGCGAGAAGGGCAACGGACTGCGCATCAATGGCGACTGGTGGCATCTCATCGGCTTTGACTCCACCCGTTCCACCGCCAAGGGCGTCCACATCGGCGGAAACCACAACGTGGTGGAGAGGGTCTGCACCTATGACAACCTGAATACGGGCATCTCCATCAGCCGCATCAACTTCGGCGACGACATCCCCGACTGGCCCAGCTACAACACCGTCCTCAACTGCTCCTCCTGGCTCAACGCCGACGCCGGCTACGAGGACGCCGACGGCTTCGAGGCCAAGCTCACCTGCGGCGTGGGCAACGTCTTCGACGGGTGCGTCGCCGCCTACAACGCCGACGATGGCTGGGACCTCTTCGCCCGGGGCGCGACCATCGGCGCCGTCACCATCAAAAATTCCGTGGCCTTCAAGAACGGCTATGACATCGTGGACGGCAAGGAGGTCAACGCCGGCAACGGCAACGGCTTCAAGCTCGGCGGCGGAAACTTCGCCGTGGAGCATAGGATCGTCAACTCCATCGCCTTCGACAACAAGGCCAACGGCTTTACCGGCAACTCCAACCCCAGCGTGAAGGTGGAAAACTGCACGGCCTACAATAACGGCAAGGGCAACCTGGCGCTGTACACCAACATCGCCGACCTGGACACCGCCTTCGAGGTCACGGGCTTCCTCTCCTACAAGGGCGGCAGCGACGACAGCATCGCCCCCAGGGGCAACCAGAACAAGACCGACTACCTGAAGGCCAACGACTACTATCAGGGCAACGCCTCCGGCGAAGCGGTGGACGAGACTTGGTTCAAGTCCCTGGATACCGCCAAGGCCATCGCCTCCGGCATCACCCGCAACGCCGACGGCACCATCTCCATGAACGGCTGCCTGGAGCTCACCGCCAAGGCCCCCGCCGACGCCGGCGCGCGCCTCCCCGGCAGCCAGGGCGCCAACTACCGGGACGTGATCCCCACCGCCTGGTACTTTGAGCCCGCCTATGAGATGCGTGAGAAGGGCATCATGAACGGCACCGCCGACAGCGTCTTCGCCCCCCGGGAGACGGCCCTGCGCGCCATGGTCGCCACGGTCCTCCACCGCCTCGCCGACACCCCCGCCCCCAAGGCCGACAGCGCCTCCACGGACGTTGCCAAGACCGACTGGTTCGCCAAGGCCGTGGCCTGGGCGGAGGAAAATGAGATCATGGCCGCCAAGGACGGCAGGTTCGATCCCAACGGCGCCATCACCCGCGAGGAGGCCGTCAAGGCCCTCTACCTCTACGCCAAGATGGCCGGCCAGGACGTGGACGTCACCGCCTCCGTGGCTCTCCAGGGCTTCACCGACGCCAAGGAGCTGGATGAGGACAATGTGGACGCCATGACCTGGGCCGTCAGCCGCGGCATCATCAACGGCACCTCCGCCACCACCCTCTCCCCCAAGAGCGCCCTCACCCGCGCCGAGCTTGCCACGATCGTGTCAAGATTTTTGAAGTACGGGAAGTAACTGGCTCGAAATGCCTTTGGCATTTCGATGCCAAGGGGAAACGTGCGGAAAGCCCCTTGCGAAAGGTCTGCGGACCTTTCGCAAGGGGCTTCCCTTTCGCCACGCCGCGCCGCCGGAAAAAGGCCTTTGATGAGGGTGTTTACTTTACTATACTAAAATGTTCCACGTGGAACATTTTAGTATAGTAAAGTATTCGCCGCTCTGTCATCCCACGCTCGCTACCCCCCTGCCCCCCTCCTACGAGGAGGGGGCTTAAAAAGGTTGCGGCTTCGCCGCGGATTTTATTTGCCCGCACGGCGGGGACGGGGGACGGGCGGGTTTAGAACCCGCCCCTACCAAAAAGGTTGCGGCTTCGCCGCTGTTTTGAATTATCCGCTGCGGCGGGGACGGGGGACGAAGGACGGGGGCTCGAATCCCCCCTACCCCCCTTTCCCGGAAAGGGGTTCAAAAAGGATGCGCCGCTATGCGGCGCAATTTTTATAAACGCGGCGCGAAGCGCCGCAACCTTGTTCCCCGACCCCTTTTTCGGAAAAAGGGGTGCCGCCGCAGCGGCGGGGTATTCGAGCCTTCGTCCCTCGTCCCCCGTCCCCCGTCCTAGCCTTCCCCACAAAGTGGGGAAGGTGGCGCCCGCAGGCGCCGGATGAGGTGGGTGCGTTCATCGCAGCCACTCAAAGCCCTTCGGCTCCCACCTCACCCCTGCCCCTCCCCGCCCCGCGGGGAGGGCTCTGGAACCGGGCGGGTGCGATTGTTAGAGCGGTCAGATAGACGGAACCACCCCGGCGCTTCGCGCCACCCCGACCTTGGAGGGGCAAAAGAGGTTTCGATAATGGAAAGGTCTCGAAAAATCGCACCCGCCCCCGTCTTCGGGCCCCCTCCTCGTAGGAGGGGGGCAGGGGGGAAGCGAGCGCTGGATGACAGACCGGTCCCGGCAAATGGAACCCGCCTCTACAGGCACGATACTTAAAAAATACTTGACAAATTGCTTGTTTTGTAGTATAATACAACTAACCCAAAGCTCTTCGCCTCACAGGGCCCAGGAGGAGAGGTATTTTTCCTGCTCGGGGGTGAGGGTGTCGATGGTCATGTGGGAGGCGGAGAGCTTGCGGAGGGCGACGTCGGTGTCGATCTCTTCGGGGATCTCGATGACGGCGCGAGGGAGAGTCCCCCGGTGGTCGGCGATGTATTTGGCGGCCAGGGCCTGGATGGCGAAGGACATATCCATGATCTCCACCGGGTGGCCGTCGCCGGAGGCCAGGTTCACAAGGCGGCCCTCGGCCAGGACGAAGAGGGTGCGGCCGTTGGGAAGGGTATAGCCCTTTGTGACGGCGGTGCGGCCCTCGCCGGCGTCACGGGCGTTGCGCTCCAGCCAGTCCACGTCCACCTCCACGTTGAAGTGGCCGGCGTTGCAGAGGATCGCGCCGTCCTTCATCTTTTCAAAGTGCCTCTCGGTGATGACCTTGCAGCAGCCGGTGGAGGTGACGAACAGGTCGCCCTCGGCGGCGGCCTCGTCCATGGTCTTGACCTCATAGCCGTCCATCATAGCCTCCAGGGCCTTGACGGGGTCGATCTCCGTCACCGTCACCCGCGCGCCCAGGCCCCGTGCCCGCAGGGCGATGCCCCGGCCGCACCAGCCGTAGCCGGCGACGACCACGTTTTTCCCGGCCACCACCAGATTCGTGGCCCGGTTGATGCCGTCCCACGCCGACTGGCCCGTGCCGTAGCGGTTGTCGAAGAAGTGCTTGCACCTGGCGTCGTTTACCGTGAGCATGGGGAACGCGAGAGCCCCCTCACGCTCCATGGCGCGCAGGCGGATGATGCCGGTGGTCGTCTCCTCGCACCCGCCGATGACGCCGGGGAGGAGAGAGCGCATGTCCCGGTGGAGCATACTCGTAAGGTCCCCGCCGTCGTCGATGATGATGTGGGGGCCGAAGGCGAGGGCCTCGGCCATGTGGCGGTCATACTCCTCCGCCGTACAGCCATAGACGGACCAGACCTGCGCCCCGCCCTGTACCAGCGCCGCCGTCACGTCGTCCTGGGTGGAGAGGGGATTGCACCCGGTGATCCTGAGGTCCGCGCCGCCGGCCATGAGGACGCGGCACAGCACGGCGGACTTGGCCTCCAGGTGCAGGGAGACGGTCATTTTAAGGCCGGCGAAGGGTTTTTCCCGCCGGAAATCCTCCTCGATGGAATTTAAAAGCGGCATGAACCGCCGCGCCCACGCGATCTTCTTCTCCCCGGACGGGGCGAGGGCGATGTCTCTGATCTCGCTCATAAGGACCTCCCATTTACAAGTTGTTAATGGAATTTTAACACGCCCCCGCCCGCAAGTAAAGCCCCGCGTCTTGTATTTTCGGGGAAAATGATGTACAATAGTGGAAAAAAGGGGGCGGGGACGTGACGCGGTACGGACTTCACTATGTGACGGGCGACCCGGACCGGATCGTCGGCCTTTTGAAAAAGCGCGACAGGGCGGACAGCCTGTCGAAAAAGGCCGTTGGCCTTTTCCGACAAAGGGGAACGTGCGGGAAACTTCGTGTGAATTCTGCGGAATTCACACGAAATTTCCCTGCCGTCACGCTGCGCGCGCCGCAAGCGGCACACTTGCGTGACAAAAGGAATTTTTTCCGACGTACATGCCGCCGGAAAAAATGCTCGATTCAGGTTTTTGCCAATCTGACCGCCAGGTTTCGGGCGGGGCTGGATGCCATGGAGGGCGTTTCTGGGGTTTCCGCTTCTGCTGCCGTCCGGGGCGCTTGAGACTGCGCCTGTGAGCCCCTGTGTGCGGCGAGTTGTGGATGGAAGCGGGAGCGAAGGAAAATGAACGACGACGTTTTGCTGTTTTTTGACGGGCATATGGACGCCCTGCCTATCTATGAGAGGCTGGAGGGGGAGATCTTGGGGCGGTGGCCGGGGACGAAGGTCGAGGTAAGGAAGACGCAGATCTCCTTTAAGAACCGGCATCTCTTTGCCTGCGCGTCGTTCCTGCCGGTGAGGCGCAAGGCGGACCGCCCTGACCCGTTTCTGACCGTCACCTTTGGGCTGGGAAGGCCGGTGTATGACGGACGTATCGCCGTCACCGTTGAGGCCGCGCCGGGGAGGTGGACGCATCACGTTTTGGTGGGGTCGCCGGAGGAGATCGACGGGGCGCTTCTGGCGTGGCTCGGGGAGGCGTACGAATTTGCGGAGGGGAAACGATGAGGCGCGTGCTCGTGATCGGGCCCAGCGGGGCGGGAAAGTCCACCTTCGCCAGGGCGCTGAGGGACAAAACGGGACTGCCGCTCATCTATCTCGACATGATCTGGCACAGGCCGGACGGGACCCACATCAGCCGGGAGACGTTTGATGAGAAGCTCCGGGAGATCCTGGAAAGGCCGGCGTGGATCATCGACGGGAACTATGCCCGGACGCTGGAGACGCGGCTGCGGGCGGCGGACACGGTATTTTTGCTGGACTACCCCGTGGAGGTGTGCCTTCAGGGGGTGGCAAGCCGCCGGGGAAAGCCGAGAGAGGACATGCCATGGATCGAGACGGAGGAGGACCAGGAATTCACCGCGTGGATCCGGGCGTTCCCGGCGGAGACGCTGCCGGAGATATACAGGCTGTTGGAGCAATACCGGGAGGGACGGGAGATTTACATTTTCCACGACCGGGAGGACGCCGAGAGGTGGATGAGAGGAGAGTTTTCGTGAAATACACCTACGAGTTTTACAAGGAGGCCGCCGACTTTCTGCTGGAGAGGTTTGGCGGCGCGCCGGAGGTGGGGATCGTGCTGGGGTCCGGGCTGGGGCATTTTGCCGGAGAGCCGGAGGACGCCGTCACCGTGCCCTACGGGGAGATCCCCAACTTTCTTGTCTCCACCGCCGTGGGGCACGCCGGGGAGATGGTCTTCGGCACCGTGGCGGGGCGCAGGGTCGTGTGCATGTCCGGGCGGTTCCACTACTACGAGGGGTACGACTTCGAGGAGCTGAGCATCCCGGTGCGGGTGCTGAAGCTTTTGGGGATCCGGGCGCTCATCCTCACCAACGCCGCCGGGGCGGTGAACACCGCCTATAAGCCCGGGGACATCATGGTCATCGCCGACCACATCAAGCTGATGGGCGCTTCCCCCATGCGGGGGCCCAATGTGGACGCCTTCGGGCCGCGGTTTTTCGACATGGGCTCTGCCTACACCCCGGCCCTGCGGGCGCTGGCGCTGGAGCTGGCGAAAGGCTCCTCCCTCACCGTCCACGAGGGGGTCTACTGGTTCTCGCCGGGGCCGCAATATGAGACGCCGGCGGAGATCCGGGCCATCCGGGCTTTGGGCGGGGACGCCGTGGGGATGTCCACGGTGACGGAGGCGCTGACCGCCGCCCACTGCGGCCTTCCGCTGTTGGCTCTCTCCGTCATGACCAACATGGCTGCCGGGGTCCTGCCGAAGCCTTTGACCTCCGAGGAGGTCATCGAGACGGCCAACGCCATCGAGGGACCCTTCACCGCCTACGTGAAGGACATCATCGCCCACATCTGAGGTGACATATGAGACGCTTATACAAAAACGCCGTCGTCCTTGAAGGCGGGGACGGCGGGTATACGGTCCTTACAAACGGTTTTCTGGGCGTGGACGGGGACAGGATCGACTATTTGAGCGATAAAGCCCCCGCCGTTCCCTACGACGAGGAGCGGGACATGGCCGGGACCATGCTGATCCCCGGCCTTGTGAACGCCCACACCCATACGCCCATGACGCTCCTGCGGGGGGTGGGCAGCGATCTGCCCCTCCAGAGCTGGCTCTTCGACACGGTCTTCCGCATCGAGGACCGGCTGACGCCGGCGATGATCAGGGCGGGGACGGAGCTTGCGCTTTTGGAGATGATCGCCGCCGGCACCACGTCCTTCACGGATATGTACATGGAGCCTCAGGAGACGGCGGAGGCGGTGCTGGCGTGCGGGATGAAGGCCAACCTCTGCCGGCCCGTCCAGTGCTTCGACCCCACGGAGAGGCCGGAGGACAACTACCGGGTGAGGGAGTCCCTGGCGCTTTATGACCGGTACCACAACGCCGGGAACGGGCGGGTGAAGATCGATTTTTGCGTCCACGCCGAGTATACCTGCACCGCGCCGGTGGTGAAATACTACGCGGACCTCGTTCGGGAGCGGCGGGGGGATCTCCACATCCACCTCTCGGAGACGAAGAAGGAGCACGACGAGTGCGTGCAAAAATACGGCGTCACCCCGGCCCGGTGGTTTGCGGACCTCGGGGCCTTCGACTGTACCGCCCTCGCCGCCCACTGTGTGTGGGTGACGGAGGAGGACATGAGGCTTTTGCGGGAGCGGGGCGTCAGCGTCGTCCACTGTCCCTCCAGCAACATGAAGCTGGGCAGCGGCTTCGCGCCTGTACCGCGGATGCTGGAGCTGGGGCTCAACGTGGCGCTGGGCACCGACGGGGCGGCCTCCAACAACAACCTCAATATGCCGGAGGAGCTGCACCTGGCGTCCCTCCTGCACAACGGCTATACCGGTGACCCCACGGTCATGCCCGCCGGGGTGACCCTGCGCATGGCGACCTTAAACGGCGCCAGGGCCCAGGGCCGGGAGGACACCGGGGAGCTTCGGGTGGGGAAAAAGGCGGACTTCGCCGCCCTGTCCCTTAGGGGACCCCACATGCGCCCGTGTCTCGACCCGTTGGCGCTGGCCGCGTACAGCGCCCAGGGGAGCGACGTGGTGATGACCGTCGTGGACGGGCGGATCCTTTACGACCACGGGAAATTCCTCACCATGGACGCCCAGCGCGTCTATGAGGACGCGGACAGGGCGGTATGGGAGCTTTATCACGGGAAGGAGAGCGTGAGATGAGCCTTTTGGACGGGATCCTGGCCCCGCGGGGCAAGCACAGCTGCGATCTGGGCGGCGGGCTTTTCTTCACCTACGACGAGGTCCCCAACGGCTTCGGCGGATATGTGAACGTGGGGATCACCCTCCGGCGTGAGGGAAGCCCCGGCGATGCTGCGCGCATCACCGACCGGGAGGGGCGGTTCGTTCGCTTCCCCGGCGTGGAGGAGGGCGGCTGGCGGCAGGACCTGACGATGCCCTTTACGCCCCGGTGCCGGTTCCGGTGCTGGATCTACCGGGAGGAGGACGGGAGCCTTTCCTTTGAGTGGATGGTCCAGCCCGACGGGCGCTACTGGGGGGACGACGGGGGCTTCGGCATGGAGCACGACGTACAGGTGACGCTGTTCGCCCCCATGGACGAGAAGGGGAACTTCACCGGGCCCTTCGCCCCGAGGAAGAAGAAGTAGCGTTATGAGGCGGGGAAGGCGAGCGTCTCCATGAAGCCGTCGGCGCTGACGCACTGGATGTCGGCGGCGATGACCGCGCCCCGGTAGACGATCATGTCCGCCACCACCCGGCCGGTGGCGGTGGGGTGGTTGGCGATCTCGTAGGTGTAGCGCACCGCCTGGAGGCCGGCGTATTTTTTGAGGTCGAAGCCCTGTTTTTTCTGGAGGGCGTTATAGGCGGCGTAGACCTGGGAAAAATCCTTGGGGATGGTAACGGCCTGCTCCTCGATGGGATCTTGGGACACCTTCCAGCCGAAGGATTCCAGATAGCGGACGCGCTGTTCGTTGGTCTTCACCACCGCGTCGAAGCTCCCGGCGGAGGCGCTCTCGTCCGAGGGGAGAAGGAGCAGAAGGGCGGCGGCCGCCAGCACCACCAGAATGAGGGCGCCGAGGATGAGCTTTTTCCTGTCGAATTTGGCTGTTATGATAAACATGGAAGCACCTCCAATGAAGTTTGTACCATGGTATTCGAAAGCTCCGGGGGGTATGACAACCAAAATATGGGAGTTTTTCTCCATTTTGTACGTTTGACGGAGGGCCTTGCGGAAAAAAACTTGACAAAATGTTTTTTTTCCACTTGAAAAATGGCGCAATATTGGTTATTATGGGTTATGTCAAAATCACGAATTCGGTTTACGTAACTCTGAACAACTTATTTGGGAGGATTGCTTATGTCCAGCAGGATCTTTCAGAGCGTGGTAGTCCAGATGAAGGAAGCCACCACACGGTGCCTGGGCGTCGTCGACAGCGAGGGCAACGTGATCGCCACCAGCGAGCTTTCCATGATGGGATCGCATATCGCGGACGCCGCCGGCATCCTGCCGCTCCCCGGCGAGAAGGTGAAGGTCCTGGCGGGCAAGACCTTCCGGCCCCTGGCGGGCTCCGAGCAGAACATCGAGTACGCCGTGTTCGTGGAGGGGACGGACGAGCTGGCCGCCAGCTATTGCTGTATGCTGGCCGTGGCTATCCAGAGCGCCAAGGCGTATTACGAGGAGAAGTACGACAAGTCCGCCCTCGTCAAGTCCATCATCACCGAGAACATCCTCCCCGGGGACATCTATGTCCACGCCAAGGAGCTCCACTTCGTCTCCGACGTGCCCAGGGCCGTCTTCTATATCCGGCAGCTGGACCGGGCGGACGTGGCGACGTTGGAGGTCCTCCGCCGGCTCTATCCCGAGAAGCAGCGGGACTTCATCATCTCCATCAACGAGACGGATATCGCCGTCATCAAGGAGGTCCCGGCCCACACGGAGGAGAAGGACACCCACAAGATGGGCGTGGCCATGTCCGCCGCCATCTCCGACGAGCTGAAGATCCGCACCGTCATCGGCGTGGGGACTTTGGCCATGCACCTGCGGGACCTGTCCATTCGCTACAAGGAGGCCCAGACGGCTATCGACGTGGGCAAGGTCTTCGACGAGGAGAAGACGGTCATCAACTACGAAAGCCTGGGCATCGGGCGGCTCATCTATCAGCTCCCCACCACCATGTGCGAGATGTTCTTAAACGAGGTCTTCAAGAAGAACCCCATCGACAGCCTGGACGAGGAGACGCTGGGCATCATCACCGAGTTTTTTGACAACAACCTCAACATCTCCGAGACCAGCCGCAAGCTCTTCGTCCACCGCAACACGCTGGTCTACAGGCTGGGGAAGATCAAGAAGCTCACGGGCCTCGATCTGAGGGAGTTCGACCAGGCCATCGTCTTCAAGGTGGCGCTGATGGTCAAGAAATACCTGGATTCCCAGGGCATACATCTCGCTTGAGGAAAAAGGAAATCGATCGCAAATGGTTCAATTTACTGACGTATTCAAGTCCTACGAAAACGGCGCCAAGGCATTGCGGGGCGTGAGCTTCACCATCCGGGACGGGGAATTTGCCTTCCTGGTGGGGCCCTCCGGCTCCGGGAAGACCACCATCATCAAGCTCCTCACCGGCGAGATCGCCCCCACGGACGGCAAGGTGCTGGTGAACGACTATGATCTGGGCACCATCAAGTTCTCCCGGATGCCCTATATGCGCCGGACGCTGGGCGTGGTGTTCCAGGACTACCGGCTCATCGAGGATAAGTCCGTGTACGAAAACGTGGCCTTCGCCATGCGGGTCGTGGGCGCCTCCAACAAGGAGATCCGCCGCCGCGTCCCCTACGTGCTGGAGCTGGTGGGCCTGGATAAACGCACGAAGCGAAAGCCTCAGGAGCTCTCCGGCGGCGAGCAGCAGCGCGTCGCCATCGCGAGGGCTCTCGTGAACAACCCGCGCCTCATCATCGCCGACGAGCCCACCGGGAATCTGGACCCCGCCAGGAGCCTGGAGATCATGATGCTCCTGCAGAAGATCAACGAGCTGGGCACCACCGTCCTCGTGGTCACCCATGAGAAGGAGCTTGTGGAGAGCTTCTCCAAGCGGGTCATCGCCATCGACGGCGGCAAGGTCATCAGTGACGGAATGGGCGGGTATTACAACTATGAAAGGTAACCGGTTTACTTACTACATCAAAGAGGGCATCGACAGCATCTTCACCCACGGGTTCATGTCCTTCGCAAGCGTGTGCATCATCGTGGCGTGCCTTCTCATCATGGGCAGCTTCACGCTCCTGGCCCTCAACGTGGACGAGGTCATCGACACCATGGAGAGCCAGAACGAGATCATGGCCTTCGTCAACGAGACGTACACCGACGAGCAGGCCCGGGCCATTCAGGAGCGCATCGAGGGCCTTCCCAACGTGGACGAGGCGGTCTTCATCTCCCGGGAGGAGGCGTGGGACGACTTCACCGCCACCTACGGCGACCCCGCCGCCTTTGAGGGGCTGGACGCCAGCGTGGCGCGGGACCGGTATGTGGTCTATCTGGAGGACATCTCCCGCATGGCGGAGACCCAGCAGGCCCTCCGGGACGTGCCCGGCATCGCCAACGTCCGGGCACACCTGGAGATCAGCGAGGGCTTCGTGAAGATCCGAAACGTGGTGACGCTGGTGTCCATGCTTTTGGTGGCGATCCTCTTTATCATCTCCCTCTTCATCATGTCCAACACCGTGAAGCTCACTACCTTTGAGCGCCGGGATGAGATCGCCATTATGAAGATGGTGGGCGCCACCAGCTCCTTCATCCGCTGGCCCTTCGTGGTCCAGGGGCTGATCCTGGGCCTTGTGGGGGCGCTTCTGGGGTACGTGATGGAGTGGGGCATCTACCGGCTTTTGACGGAGAAGCTCATCGCCGGCTCCGGCCTTTCGTTCCTCACCGTCATCCCCTTTTCCCAGGTCGCCCTCCCCATCCTCGCGGCCTTCGGCGCGGTGGGCCTGGGCGTGGGCGTCATCGGAAGTCTTATGGCCATCAAGAACTATTTGAAAGTGTGACAGAAAGCGCGGCTTTCGGGGAATCAGCATGAGCAGTAAATTTCAGAAGATCTTCATTCGCGTCATCGCCGTCCTTCTGGCGCTGTTGATGGTGGGGTCCGTCCTCACCATCGCCCTGAGCACCAGGGCCGGCGCCACCACCAAGGACGAGTTGAAGAAGCTCCAGGACGAGCTCAAGAGCCTCCAGCAGCAGCAGAAGGACATGAAGTCCAAGATCAACTCTCTGGAGTACGAGCAGTCCACCATCGTGGCCAAGAAGGAGGTCCTGGACGAGCGCATCGCCCTCACCTCCGACGCTATCGACAACCTGACGGCCCAGATCGGGCAGTACGACATCCTCATCGAGGAGAAGCAGGCCGAGGTCGAGCAGTGCGAGGCAGCGGAGGCGGAGCAGTGGGAGAAGTACAAGACCCGCCTGCGCGCCATGGAGGAGAACGGCATCGTCACCTACTACGCCATTATCTTCGAGGCCAACGACTTCGCGGATATGCTCTCCAGGCTTGACATGATCTCCTCCATCATGGACTACGACAACGCCCTCTACGACAAGCTGGTGGCCTCCCGCGAGGCTACCGAGGACGCCAAGGCGCAGCTGGAGGAAACCAAGACCGAGGCCGAGGGGAAGAAGGTGGAGCTTCAGGACGCCCAGCAGGAGCTGGAGTTCCAGCGCAACGAGGCCAACGCCCTCATCGACGCCCTGGAAAGCGACATCGGCGCGGCCCAGGATGTATACGACCAGATGGAGAAGGACGAGAGCCAGCTCAAGAAGGATATCGCGAAGGCCGAGGAGGAGATCAAGCGCCAGAATGCCCAGGTGGTGGGCACCGGCAGCTTCATGTGGCCGGTGAAGTCCAACATCGTCACCTCGGGCTTCGGGTCCCGTAATACGGGCATTCCCGGCGCGTCCACCAACCACAAGGGCATCGACATCGGCGGCACCGGCTACAACGCCCCCATCTACGCCGCCGACACCGGCAAGGTCACCATCGCCAGCCGCAACAGCTCCCAGGGCAACTACGTCACCATCAGCCACGGCAACGGTATCACCACCACCTACGCCCACATGACGAAGTACGTGGTCAAGACCGGCCAGACGGTGAAAAAGGGCCAGGTCATCGGCTACACCGGCGCTACGGGCGTGGCCAACGGCCCGCACCTGCACTTCGAGATCCGCATCAACGGCACCCCGGTCAACCCGCTGAACTACTTCAAGGCCGGGACGTACGTGAAGAAATAAGCCGCGTCCGGGAAACCGGGGCGGAGGACAGGAAATCGCGCCCGGAAGGGCGCGATTTTTCAGCCTGTCGGAAAAGGCCTGCGGCCTTTTCCGACAAAGGGGAACGTGCGGTATTTTTTCCGACGTACATGCCGCCGGAAAAAATGCTCGATGAGAGTTTTTTGACAAACTGGGAAATCGCGCCCGGAAGGGCGCGATTTTTTGGGGTGGGGGGAGAGCCCGCCTACCTCATCCGGCGCCTGCGGGCGCCACCTTCCCCACTTTGTGGGGAAGGCTAGGACGGGGGACAGGGGACGAGGGCTCGAATACCCCGCCGCCGCGGCGGCACCCCATCTCCGGCCTAAGAGCCGCCACGTCGAACTGCGGCGAAGCCGCAACCTTTTTAAGCCCCCTCCTCGTAGGAGGGGGCAGGGGGGAAGCGAAGGTCGGCAGATAGGGCAGTATCGACAAAACGCACCTGCCTCCGGCACGGTTGCCCCTCCCTTGGGGAGGGGCTTTGGCGGGTGCGGGTTATCTGAACTGTTCCGTCCCGCAACCGCGCACGGGCGGGCACTGACGCCGCGGGTTTTGTTATCCGCCGTGGAAAACCTCCGGAAAGGTGTCTTGACAAAGGCGGGAGATGAAACTATAATAGATTGGATACTTTAATAATTCTCTAAGGAGTGACCGTACAATGGCAGATTCCAATCGGTACAGAATGAGCCGCCAGCGTTTGGAGGAGCTGAAAAACGAGCTTTTCTATATGCAGACCGTCCGGGAGAAGGAGGTCGCCGAGCAGATCAAGGAGGCGCGGTCCTTCGGTGACCTGTCCGAGAACTCCGAGTACGACGAGGCCAAGACCGAGCAGGGCAAGCTCTATTCCCGCATCGCCGAGGTCCAGGACCTCATCGAGCACGCCGTCATCGTGGAGGAGAGCGAGGACGTGGGCAAGGTGGGCATCGGCTCCGTTGTCTCCGTCCGGGATCTGGAGACCAACGAGGAATACAAATATAAGCTGGTGGGCTCCCAGGAGGCCAACCCCATGGAGGGGCGCATCTCCGACGACTCTCCCTTCGGCCGCGCCCTTTACGGACACAGCCTGGGCGAGGTGGTGGATGTGGAGGCTCCCGCCGGCGTTATCCAGTACGAGATCCTCACCATCGAGAAGTAAGGAGAGACGCCAATGCCGGATCTTACACCCGCCCCGGAGCAGGACCTGAGCGAGCTGCTCCAGGTCCGCCGGGATAAGCTCGCCGCCCTGCAAAGCGAGGGCCGCGACCCCTTTACCATCACAAAATTTAAGCTCACCGCCTATTCCGAGGACGTGAAGGCGGATTTTGACGCCTTTGAGAACAAGCACGTGGCTATGGCCGGACGGGTCATGGCCAAGCGCGGCATGGGCAAGGCCATTTTCGCCGACATCCAGGACCGCAAGGGCCGCATCCAGATCTACATCCGCGCCGACTCCGTGACGCCGGAGGAGTTCGCCGACTTCCGCAAGGTGGACGTGGGCGACATCGTGGGCGTGGAGGGCTACGTCTTCCGCACCAAGATGGGGGAGATCAGCGTCCACTGCGAGAAGACCACCCTTTTGTCCAAATCCCTCCGGCCGCTTCCCGAGAAGTTCCACGGCCTCACCGACAAGGAGGTGCGCTACCGCCAGCGGTACGTGGACCTCATCATGAACCCGGACGTGAAGCGGACCTTTGAGCTGCGCTCTAAATTCATCAAGTTCATCCGGGACTACATGGACGGCCGGGGCTATATCGAGGTGGAGACGCCGGTGCTCAACACGCTTGCCGGCGGCGCGGCGGCGCGGCCCTTCGTCACCCACCACAACACCCTGGACATCAACATGTATATGCGCATCGCCACGGAGCTGCCCTTAAAGCGCCTCATCGTGGGCGGCATGGAGCGGGTCTATGAGATCGGCCGCATTTTCCGCAACGAGGGCATGGACACCAAGCACAACCCGGAATTCACCACCATCGAGCTCTACGAGGCGTACGCCAACCTCTACGACATGATGGACATCGCCGAGGGTATCCTCTCCGGAGCGGCAATGAAGCTCCTGGGCGGCTATCACGTTGCCTGGCAGGGGGAGGACATCGACCTCACCCCCGGCTGGCGGAGGCTCACCATGGTGGACGCGGTCCGGGAGTACGCGGGCGTGGATTTCGCCGCCGTCACTGACGACGCCGAGGCCGTGGAGCTGGCCAAGTCCGTGGGCGTGGAGCTTTCGGACACCGCCGACAGGACCTGGGGCAACGCCCTTTACGCCTGCTTCGACCAGAAGGTGGAGGAGCAGCTTGTCCAGCCCACCTTTATCACCATGTACCCGGTGGAGGTCTCGCCGCTGACTAAGCGCAGTCCCGAGGACCCGAGGCTTACCGAGCGGTTCGAGCTTTTCATCTGCCGCAGTGAGATGGCCAACGCCTACTCCGAGCTCAACGACCCCATCGACCAGCGCGCGCGGTTCATGAAGCAGCTGGAGCTCCGGGACCGGGGCGACGACGAGACGGAGATGCTGGACGAGGACTTCCTCACGGCCTTAGAGTACGGTATGCCTCCCACCGGCGGCATGGGCATGGGCATCGACCGCTGCGCCATGCTCCTCACGGGAGCGGATTCGATAAGGGACGTTATTTTGTTCCCGACGATGAAGCCGTCTTCTGATTAAACCTTTAAAAAGGTTATAAAAATTCGGATTATCAAAGAAAATAAGCTGTTTTTGCACTAAAAAGTTGTTGAACTTGAAGCTGAAAATCTCTATTACCCCAGCATTACCCCATTTGCTGTTGATTCTTATGGGCGTTATGCGGGGTGGGAGTATGTGAAAAAATTCGGGTGCAGGATTGATTTCCTGTACCCGAAATTTTTCATTTTTTATGAATATTTATTCTTGAAGCGTGTGCATCGGCAATGGCTGTAGGGATTGCTGTGCCGGAGCCAGTAGCTGCCGACTTCTACTGTGCGGCCGCAATTTTGGCAGAGGCATTTCCATCTTGCCTCGTTCCCTTTGATACGGTTGTTGTTGACCTGCCCGAGGACAAGGAGGTGGCCAAAGGTTTGGCCTGTTAGGTCGTATCGCATTGTGCGTCTTGAGCATCCGCAGGAAGTTGTCCGGCCTCTTTGCAGGCTGTCGGAGAGCACAGAGACGGTGTTTCCGCATTCACATTTGCATATCCATCTTGTTTTTCCTGAGTTGTCCTTACGGAGTACAGTCAGCTTGCCGAATGTTTGGCCGGTCAGGTCAATCAGATTTTTCGGGGGAGAATGCCTCAGACATCCGCATGATTTTGTGCCGTTTGTTTTTGTAAGGTTGGTGGAGGAGACGACAACGGTGTTTCCGCACTTGCATTGGCACAACCACATAGGACGACCCGGCTTGATATCTTCTGTCCGCTTGAGTACGGTCAGCAGACCAAATGTTTGACCGGTAAGGTCCACGAATTTACCCATCAGTTTCACCCGCTTTCATGAGATTTTGATTTTGCCTTCGAGATTGGTAAACGCCTCTCGTTTTTTCTCTCGCGTTGCCTCCGCGTAGATGTTCATGGTGGTTTCGATATCGGCGTGGCCCATGATTTCCTGGATAACTTTGAGGTTGGCTTCGTTTTCGCAAAAACGGGTGCAGAAAGTGTGACGGAGATTGTGAACTGTGAAATGCCGAAGCAGCAGAGGCTCCCGCCCCTCTTCCTCGGCAAGCGCCTGCTCTTGCTTATTATAGGTCTTGTAGATCCGTTCAATGGTACGGTTGATAACGTGAGGCGAATAGACACCGCCGTATCGGTTGGTGAATATAAAACCGGAGTAACCATCAATTGTGGTTTCATTGAAGCCGGTTATTGTTTGCTGCTCGTATTCTGCCTGAAGGGCCGCTTTTACTTCCGACAGCATGGGGATCTCGCGTGTTCCCGTTGAAGTCTTTGGGGTTGTGATGTGGTATTCGAGATGTTTTTTCCCCTCCAGCTTGCGGAATATGAGCTGGTGATTGATGCTGATGATATTGTTATCGAAGTCGCAGTCTTCCCAGCGCAGACCAAGGACTTCCCCGACGCGGCATCCTGTGCCAAGAAATACGGTGAAAAGAGGAAGCCAATGCTGAAATACCGGTGTGCTGGCGATGAAATTCACAAGGAGTACCCTACGTCCATGATATCGCGGAGCGGGAAGAAGGCGCCAGAGGCTTTCATCAGGTCCTGTACGTCTGTGGAATCCAGAACGCCGCTGACGGCGATACCAAACCCAACCCGTATCTGAATGGGGTACATGGGAACGCGGCTACGGTGGATAAGAATTTGATTTATCTCATCGAGTACGGCTTTGCGCAGTCCGGGGACAGTGGATATGACTACTGGAAAAGGCCGAAGCCGAGGCGGTTTCTCGCCGAGACGAAAAAGCGGCTTTCGGAGAGCGGCGCGCATGTGGAGGCGCTGAAAAAGGGGCTGACGCGGCAGGGGGTGCGGTTGAAATAATCGCCCGCAGCGTCAGGGACGGATCAAAAGAGGGTGGTGATGACGTTGGATGAGGATCTGAAAATATTGTTGGTGGCGGAGCTGGACGAGGACGCCTCCGCGGAACGGATCTCCGGGCAGCTGGACGAGATCTCCAAGCTGGTCGGGCAAAAGAACTCGATCCGGCTGGGGGTCGAGCTGGACGGGCGGAACGCGCCCGCGCAGATGCAGAAGCTGTCCAGTCAGCTTCAGGTGGCGGCGAATCGGTCGAAGCTGGGAATAAAATTCGACTTTGGTACAGAAAGGGTGGAGGAGCTCAAGCAGGCTCTGGAGAACCTGAACATTCCGCAAAATACCGTCAAGCAATTTATTGACAATATCTACGCCGCCAACGCCGGGGTGCGGAGCATCTCCACCTCCTTTGACGAGGTCAGGAATGTGGTCACGGCCACGATCTCCGGCCTGGACAGGGCGGGGAATATGATCTCGCAGATCCAGAGTGCGCGGATCGAAGACGATGAAGGCGTATGAGAACGACCTTCACATTTTCTTTGTCTGGGCGCTCCAGAACGCGGACAACAAATATTTCCCGGAGATCAGCAAGCGGGATATCGTGGCGTATCAGAACTGGCTATTGCGGCAAAACGAAAATTCGCCCGCCAGGGTAAGGCGGCTCAAGAGCACGCTGTCGTCCTTGAGCAACTACATCGAGGCCATCATGGACGACGAGCTGCCGGGCTTCCGGTCCATCGTCCGAAAGATAGAAAACCCGGTGAACGAGCCCACCAGGGAGAAGACGGTGCTGACGGACGAGCAGACCAAGACCATCCTCGATACCCTGGTGGAGAGAGAACAGTATGAGCAGGCGTGCTTTTTCGCGCTGGCGCTCTATTCGGGAAGGAGAAAATCCGAGCTGCTGCGCTTTAAGGTGTCCTATTTCGATGAGGAAAATATCATCTACGGCTCGCTTTATAGGACGCCTGAGAAGATCCGGACGAAGGGCAGGGGCGTCAACGGGAAGATGCTGACGTGCTACGTGCTGGCAAAGCCATTTAAGCCGTATCTGGACCTCTGGATGAAGCAGAGGGAGGAGCGGGGCATCGAGAGTGAGTGGCTGTTCCCGGACAGGAGCGACCCCGCGCGTCACGCGCCCATTACGACGGCGAACAGCTGGGCGGAGATGTACTCCAAAATCAGCGGGACGGACATCTATATGCACTGCCTGAGGCACGCCTTTACTACGAATCTGGCGAAGGCGGATATACCGGATTCGGTGATACAGGCCATTGTTGGCTGGGAGTCGCTGGAAATGGTGAATGTTTACAAGGACATCGACAACGAGGAGGAGTTCGGAAAATATTTCGCGGACGGGGAGCTCGTGGGGCGCAAGCCCGGGGAGCTCTCGGAATTGTGAGGGGAGCATGAAGTATTCAGAGGCAAACAGGCCGCTCGTGTGTATGCAGACGCAGAGCCGGTGCTATAAGGAGACGCGGAAAATGAAGGTGCTGGGCGTTTTGTGGCACAGCACGGGGGCGAACAACCCCACAATCAAGCGCTATGTCCAGCCCAGCGACGACGACCCCAACAGGGAGGAGCTTTTGCAAATCCTGGGGGTCAACAAAAACCACAACGACTGGAACCATGTCTCCGTGGGCGCCGGTCTTAACTGCTGGATCGGGAAGCTGGCGGACGGGACGGTGGCGACGGTGCAGACCATGCCGTGGGATTTCCGCCCGTGGGGGTGTGGGCCTGGGAAGAAGGGGTCGTGCAATTCTGGTTGGATACAATTTGAAATAGCGGAAGATTCTTTGAACGATCCTGTATATTTTGGCGCCGTTTATAGGGAGGCGTGCGAGATCACGGCGTATTTGTGCAAGCTTTATGGAATCGACCCGCATGGGACGGCGAGGGTCAACGGGGTGGATATCCCGACGATCCTTTGCCACCACGACAGCTATGTGCTGGGGTTCGGGTCCGGGCACTCGGACGTGACGCACTGGTTCCCGAGGTTCGGGAAATCCATGGAGACGGCCAGGGATGACGTGGCGGCTTTGCTGGCCGCCGATAGGGAGGAGGAAGAAGACGTGAGCTTTGAGAAATTCATGGAGTACATGAACCAGTATCGTGGGAGCATCCAGGACAACGACAGCGGCGCCTGGAGCCAGGAGGCCAGGGACTGGGCCGTTCGGACGGGAATGGTCGCCGGGATGGGGACTTTGCCCACCGGGGAGCCCAACTATGCCTGGGAGGACTTTTTGACCAGAGAGCAGATGGCGATGCTGCTCTACCGCTTCGCTCAGATGATGGGCAAGGCGTCCTGATGAAGGGGAAGCATGAGAGGCAAAAGGAACGGGAGGGGCAAAAGCGGGTGACGGCCCTTGGGAGATTCATCCGGCATATGGCGGGGCTGGGATTTACCAACCGGTGCGCCATATATATCCTCCTGTTTCTTGTAGCCGGGATCGCTGGCGGGTTTATCCTGGCGGTGCTGAGCATCAGGTACCAGTACGCCGGGGCGCTGGCCTGCTGGACGGTGGTGTTCACGCCCATAGGGACGGCGGTCGGCGTTGTGCTGGGGAAAATCGTGGACAAGAACAGGGCGGAGAACGTGTCCGGGAACGGAGACGGGATCACCTTTGCCGCCGCCGCGGCGAATGGATTTGCGAAGGAAACGAAGACGGGCCAACAGAGCCCGCCTATTTAATATAAGGAGGGACGCGCATGAATGAGTGGGTGCGACTGATCGTGTCGGCGCTGCTGACGCTGGCGACGACGATCCCGCTGGTCATCAAGCTGGTGGAGTATGTGAAGGAGACCATCAAGGAGAAGAACTGGCCGGAGGTCGTGAAAATCGTGATGGGCTACATGGAGAGGGCCGAGAAAATGTTTGAAAAGGGCGCCGACCGTAAGGAGTGGGTGCTGGCGATGGTCAGGGCGTCCGCGGAGCTGGTCAAATATGAGCTGGACATGGACGCAATTTCCAGCCTTATCGACGAGCTTTGCGATATGAGCAAAATCGTCAACGCGCCGCCCAGTGTAGGGTGATCGGCGCGTAGATGGGAGGCGGAAATGAGCGTGAGTGAGATCGTCGGATGGAGCGGCGGCGGGGTGCTGCTCCTTTTGACGCTGATTCAGATCGCCCCGATCAAGTGGAACCCCTGGTCGTGGCTGGCGAAGATGCTGGGGAGAGCCATCAACGCCGAGGTGCTGGGGGAGATCACGAACATCAAGCGGACGCAGACCGAGGTGCAGGAGAAGCTGGAGGAGCACATCCAGGACGATGACGAACGGGACAAAAGCCTGACGCGCCGGAGGATATTGGAGTTCAATATAAAGCTCATGCGCGGAGAGAATTACACGCATGAGTATTTCACTGACATGCTCCAGGACATAGACGACTACGAGGGATATTGCAAAACCCATCCGGGGTACAAGAACAACCGGGCGAGGCTCGCCATTGAGAACATCAAGAGGGTGTATGACGAGCACGCCAGGAAGGGAGATTTTCTCGGAGGGGTGTAAAACAAGAAAGGGGGGGGGACCGTCAAAGGCGGTTCCCCCCTGGTTTTTGTAAGAGAAGTTTGACAAAAGTGTGTGGGCCGTGTATAATATCTAAAAGAAATGTTGCTCGGCACGGGGCGATACATAAAAAAAGGCGATTCATTACCCCACATATTACCCCATTTGCTTGAAATGTGATGAAACAAGACGACATGAAAAAGTGTAAAAAGTTCTGAAATTCTTACATTTTGTGTTGAAGACGGAACATTATGTTGTATGATGAATTGTAGGTGGTTCAAGTCCCCACGATGAAGCCGATGGAGTGAGAATATAAAAAATGAAAAATGGCGATTCCGGGGTGGGATCGCCATTTTTAGTAGGGGGTTCAAATGGAAAACGATATTACGACGCTTTATGAGACGCTTGGGATCCTTGAGAAGGGGGCGTATGTGAAGGATGGGCATACGGTCCGCCTAAAGCTGAAGAGAGCCGCCATGGTCAGGTCGGAGGTCTTCCTCCCGGACGAGATCGACAGGCTCCGGCGCGCGCGGCTGCCGAAGAGCCCCGGTGCTGAACGGTGCGTGTACGACTGCGTCAACCGGGACTCCTTCGCCCGGGCGCTTGAGCTTGCCGCCGACGCGCGGCGGCTGGGCGGGAGGGGCGCGAAGCGCGAGGTGCTGGTCCTCAACTTTGCCAACCCCGTCTCACCCGGCGGCGGCGTGAGGGGCGGCGCGAGGGCGCAGGAGGAGGACCTGTGCCGGAAGAGCTCCCTCCTGTTGGCGCTGGAGGGCAAGGACGCCCGGTCCTACTATCGGTATAACCGCGCCCGCGACCCATATGTGGGCTCGGACGCGGTCATCATCACCCCGCGCGTTGAGATCCTCCGGGACGAGGACGGCGAGCTGCTGGAGGAGAGCGCCGTCGTCGCCGTCATGACCTGCGCCGCCCCTGTCAAATTCGGCCTTTCCGGCATGACGGCCCGGGACTATGAGAGCCTGTTCACCCGCCGCGTCGAGGGGATGCTGCGGTGCGCGGCCCGCGAGGGATACCGCTTCCTCGTCCTCGGGGCCTTCGGGTGCGGGGCCTTCGGGAACGATGCGCGGGATGTCTCGGACATCTTCTACAAGGTCCTGAGGGGCTTTGACCGGAGCGGGACGGGCGAGGGGAGCGTGTTCCGGCGGGTCGATTTCGCCGTTCTCGACAGGTCACCGGAACAGGTCAATTTCAACGAATTTTGCCGCAATTTCAGGGATCTTTATGGCGAGGGGAGCGATCGCGGGAACTGACGCGCTGTCCTTTGCCGTCTCGGGGCCGGAGCTTACTGGCCCCGCTTTTTTACGTCCTTTTCCACCCGCTCCTTCCAGTCCGCGCTCAGGGGGGCGCAGGAGCGGACGGCGGTGACGGCGTCGGAGATGACGGCGTAGTTGAGGGCGGTGCCGGCGTGGTCGGATTTGTAGCGGACGGCGCGGTCGGAGGCGATGCCGAAGCGGGCGGCCTCCTTCGCGGCGTCGATGTTGGCGCCCAGGAAGAGGAATTCCCAGCCCGCGGCCTTGCGCTCCTCGATGAGGGCTTTCACTTTATCGTAGGTGTACTCGCGGCTGGCGTTCTCCTTGCCGTCGGTGGTGATGACGAACAGGGTCCTCTCCGGCACGTCCTCGGGGCGGATGTACTTGTGGACGTTCTTGATGTGGCGGATGGCGCCGCCCACGGCGTCCAGAAGGGCCGTACTGCCGCGGACGTAATACTCCCTGTCCGTCATGGGCGGGACCGCGCTCAGGTCCGCCCGGTCGTGGATGACCTCGGTCTTGTCGTCGAAGAGCACCGTGGACACCAGGGCCCGGCCGGGTTCCCGCTTTTGCTTTTCGATCATGCCGTTGAAGCCGCCGATGGTGTCGGACTCCAGGCCCGACATGGACCCGCTGCGGTCCAGGATGAATACGAGCTCAGTCAAATTGTTGTTTGTCATGGAAATGACCTCCCTTTGTTGTGATGGTCCCAGTATACCGGACGCAAGGGAGGTCATGGTCGCTTTTCAGGCGACATTTTTATTTTTCAGGGAGGAAGTTACGCCCCGCCCAGGAGGGGCTCGTCGAAGGCGAAGAGGGCCTCGTTGATGGCGAAGATGTCGTATTGCCCCCGGGAGACGAAATACTCCACGATGATGTCCCGGCGGCTGGCGCGGGTGAGGGAGTAGCCGGCGCGGGAGAGGAGGTCCCGGAGCTCGTCCAGGGGCAGCTCCAGCGCGACGCCCAGGGCCAGCGCCGTGGATTTGGAGGGGCGGTAGTCGGGCTTGGAGCGGATCTTGGAGAAGAGCTTCCGGTCGATGTTGGCCTTTTTGTAGATCTCCGCGTCCTTGTGGCCGCCCTGGTCGATGAGCCGCAGGAGCGTCTCGGAGAAGCCGGCGTCGGCGGCCTTGAGCATGTCCTCCAGGCTCACGGCGGGGGCGGCGCACGCTTCACCCTTCATGGGCGGCGCGGCGGCACAGGTGGGCATGGGGGCGGCGCCCAAGCGGTAGAGGGAGCGGTTGAAGATGCCCGCCGTGCCCTCGGGGCCGCTGTAGCGGGCGTGGATGTAGTCCCGGAGGGCGGCGTAGAAGCCGTCGTCAAAGCGCTTGACGGCGCTTTCGGGGACGGAGAAGGTGATGCTCATGTCGTGTCCCCGCAGGAAGATGCTGGCCGCCCGGACGCCGGCCCGGACGGACGTCTCCGGGTCCGCGCCGGAGGCAAGGCCCAGCAGGGCCATGGCCGCCGTGCCGCAGCCCCTCTTGGACGCGGCCTCCAGGCCCGTAAGATACGCCGCCGTCAGCGCCTCGGCGTCCGTCCCGGCGGCGGGACAGCAAATGACCCAGTCGCGCCTCAAAAGCCCCCGGCGCTTCGCCGTCAGCGCCCCGGTCCCGTCCTGAAGGCAGGCGTCCGCCTCCAGCGCGGAGACCTCCGACCTTGTGAGCATGAATGGCATCCCGGCACCTCCGTCCCGTTGTACTTTCTCCCAGTATACCGCCGGCGGAGGCGGTTGTCAAAGCCCTTTTGTGGGGGAGGCCAGGACCTCGCGCGATTTTAACCGTTTTTTAATCTTTCACCGATTGAAAAATCCATAAAGATTTGGTATGATAGGGTTCGCTTGCAAAAAGGCTTTCCCATTCTCTTCTGTCTGGAGATGTCTTCGTATGGAATTTTTACATAAGGTCCGCGCCCTTTTTCAAAGGTGCGGCAAATGGCTGGGGCGGGCCCTGGACACCCACCCGGTGATCTTCACCTGCGTGACGGCGTTCCTGGTCACGCTGGTCATCGAGAGCGTCAGCCGGTTCTCCCCCTTTCAAGCGGTGGCCTTTATGTTCGTCCACCCGGTGAACTTCCTGGCCAACTACTTCATCGTCCTGTCCACCGTCTCTCTGGCGCACTTATTTAAAAAGCGGGTCTTCTTCCTCACGTTCCTCTCCTCCGTCTGGATGGGCCTGGGCATCGCCAACGGCGCTGTGCTGGCCAACCGCGTGACGCCCTTCGGCGCCATCGACCTGATGGTCCTGCCCTCGGTGTTCACCATTTTCACCCAGTATCTGGAGATTTGGGAGATCGTCCTTATCATCGTGGCCTTTCTCCTGGCGGTGGCGGGCCTTGTGGTGCTCTTCATCAAGACGGGGAAGGTCAAGCCCTCCTACCGCGTGGCGGCCATTTTCATCTCCGCCTCGGTGCTCCTGGGCGTGGGGACGTACAGCCTCACGGTGGTGGGACACCGGGAGGAACGGGCGGCGACCTTCTCCAACATCGCGGGTGCTTACAAGACCTACGGCTTCGTCTACTGCTTCACCACCGGCGCGGTGGATATGGGCATCTCGGAGCCGGAGACTTACTCCCGCGCCTCGGTGAACTGGCTGCTGGGCAACATTCACGAGAATTCGGATTCCTCCCTGCGGCCCAACATCATCATGGTCCAGCTGGAGTCCTTCTTCGACGTGTCGCACCTGACGAACCTGACGGTGGAGGCCGACCCCACGCCGGTGTTCACGCGCCTCAAGGAGCAATGCACCTCCGGCTATCTCACCGTCCCCTCCATCGGCGCGGGCACCGCCAACACGGAGTTTGAGGTCCTCTCCGGGATGTCCCTGGACTTCTTCGGCATGGGGGAGTACCCCTACAAGACCATTTTAAAGGAGGAGGCGTGCCCCTCCATATGCCGGGACCTGGCCACCCTGGGCTACACCTCCACCGCCATCCACAACAACACCGCCACCTTCTACGGCCGCAACGAGGTCTTCGCCCAGCTGGGCTTCGACCGCTTCGACTCCATCGAGTACATGCCCCACATCGAGTATAACCCCATCGGCTGGGCCAGGGACGCCGCCCTGACGGAGGAGATCTTAAAGGCCCTGGATTCCACCGAGGGCCAGGACTTCATCTTCACCATCACCGTCCAGGGTCACGGCAAATACCAGCGGGGCGTGGACAGCGTGGACATGGAGAGCCTCGGCATCACCTGGGAGGACGACACCGACGACCAGGACGCCTTCGCCTACTACACCAGCCAGCTTTCGGAGACGGACACCTTCATCGGCGAGCTTCTGGACGCCCTGACCCGCCGCAACGAGCCCACGGTGGTGGTGCTCTACGGCGACCATCTGCCTTCCTTCAGCATCGGCGCGGAGCAGCTGGAGAACGGCGACATCTTCCAGACGGAGTACGTCATCTGGTCCAACTTCGCCATGGAGGTACGGGATGAGGACGTGGAGGCCTACCAGCTCTCCGCCAAGGTCCTGGAGGACCTGGGGCTGAACCCCGGCCTGCTCACCAAGTACCACCAGCAGATGTGGGACACGCCGGACTACCTGGACGGCCTGCGGCTTCTGGAGTACGATATGCTCTACGGCGAATACTACTGCTTCGGCGGGGAGAATCCCTACGAGGCCACGGACCTGAAGCTGGGCGTGGTCCCCATCACCCTCTCCTCCTATGAATATGACCCGGAGACGGATCTGCTCACCGTCCACGGGCAGAATTTCACCCCCTGGAGCGTCCTCACCCTCGATGGCGAGGAGCTGGAGACGGCCTTTGACGAGGAGACGGGCGACCTCACCGCCACGGTGGAGGAGCTGGAGGCCGGCGAGTACGCCGGCGCGGTCCTCACCGTCCGCCAGGTCACCGCCCTGGGCGTCGATCTGAGCGAGAGCGTGGGCATTAAAATTGAATAAGTATTCACGGCGTTTGAATCTTTATTCATCTATGCCCGCCCAAACCGCGCTCTTACACCGCCAATTTCCACAAACGGGAGGCCCCGGACCGGGGAACTCCCGTTTTTTTCGCAAATCGGCGTGCATACATGAATAATCCTTGACTTTTGTCCGAAAAAGCCCCATAATGACAGTACAATCATCCTTTTTTGGAGGCTCACTATGTCTGAAAAACCCATCAAGAAGATCGCCCTGGCCTATTCCGGCGGGCTGGATACATCCATCATCATCCCCTGGCTCAAGGAGAACTACCCCGGCTGTGAGGTCATCGCCGTCTGCGGCGACGTGGGGCAGGGGAGCGAGAACGAGGGGCTGGAGGAGAAGGCCAAAAAGACCGGGGCCTCCAAGCTCTACGTGGAGGACCTGACGGACGAGTTCGTCAACGACTTCATCATCCCCACCATGAAGGCCGGCGCCGTCTACGAGGACTACCTGCTGGGCACCTCCATGGCCCGCCCGGTCATCGCCAAGCGCCTGGCGGAGATCGCCGTTGCCGAGGGCTGTGACGCCATCGCCCACGGCTGTACCGGCAAGGGCAACGATCAGGTGCGCTTTGAGCTGACCTTAAAGCACTTCGCCCCGGGCATGAAGATCATCGCCCCCTGGCGCGTCTGGGACATCAAGAGCCGGGATGAGGAGATCGACTTTGCCGAGGCCCACCACGTCCCCCTGAAAATAAGCCGGGAGACCAACTACTCCAAGGACAAGAACATGTGGCACCTGAGCCACGAGGGCCTGGACCTGGAGGACACGGGCAACGAGCCCCAGTACGAAAAGCCCGGGTTCCTGGAGCTGGGCGTCTCGCCGATAGACGCCCCCGATGCGCCCACCTACGTGGAGCTGGAGTTTGACAAGGGCGTGCCCGTGGCCCTGGACGGCGTAAAAATGAGCGCCAAGGACATCATCTATAAGCTCAACGAGCTGGGCGGGGCTAACGGCATCGGCTTACTGGACATCGTGGAGAACCGCCTCGTGGGCATGAAGTGCCGTGGCGTTTACGAGACGCCGGGCGGCACCGTCCTCTACAAGGCCCACGAGTATCTGGAGACGGTGTGCCTCGATAAGATGACTCAGCATGAAAAACAGCGCCTCAGTATCACCTTCGCCGAGCTCGTCTACAACGGCCAGTGGTATACTCCCCTCCGGGAGGCCCTCTCCGCCTTTGTGGACAAGACCCAGGAGCGGGTCACCGGCAAGGTGCGGCTCAAGCTCTACAAGGGCAACATCATCAAGGCCGGCGTGTGGAGCGACTGGAGCCTCTATTCCGACGAGCTGGCCACCTTCGGGGCCTCCGACTACGACCAGAAGGACAGCGCCGGGTTCATCAACCTCTTCGGCCTGCCCATCTCCGTCCAGGCCGCCGTGGACAGGAAAAACGGGATCAACTGAGGGACCGACTATGGCAAAGCTTTGGGCCGGAATGGCCGACGGCGCCATTGACGCCGCCGCCGAGGACTTCAACCGTTCCGTCAGGATCGACTCCCGGATGGTCCGGGAGGATATCGAGGGCAGTATCGCCCACGCGAAGATGCTCAGCGCGCAAAACATCATCACATCTGCCGATGCGGAGGCCATCATCGATGGCCTCAACGGCATTTTATCGGACCTTGACGCCGGACGGCTTCAGATCGACCCGGAGGCCGAGGACATCCACACCTTCGTGGAGCAGACGCTGACGGCGCGCGTGGGCGAGCCGGGCAAGCGCCTGCACACCGCCCGCAGCCGCAACGACCAGGTGGCGCTGGACACCCGCCTTTATCTCCGGGGCCGGGCGGAGAAAACGAAGGAGCTCCTCAGGACCTTCATCCTCACCCTCTGCGACCGGGCGGAGGAGGCCCGCGCCATGGTCATGCCGGGGTATACCCACCTCCAGCGGGCCCAGCCCGTCACCATGGGCCACCATCTCCTGGCCTACGCCCATATGGCCCTCCGGGACCTGGGCCGCCTTACGGACGCCTCAAAGCGCATGAACGTCTCGCCCATCGGCTGCTGCGCCCTGGCGGGCACCACCTACCCCACGGACCGGCGGTATGAGGCTGCCCTTCTGGGCTTTGACGCCCTGGCGGAGAACTCCCTGGACGGCGTGTCCGACCGGGATTTCTGCGTGGAGCTGGCCGCCGCCCTCAGTCTCGTCATGACGCACCTCTCCCGTCTGTCCGAGGAGCTCATCCTCTGGTCCAGCTGGGAATTTCGCTTCATCCGCCTCTCCGACGCCTACTCCACCGGCTCCTCCATCATGCCCCAGAAGAAAAACCCGGACATGGCGGAGCTGACGAGGGGCAAGACGGGCCGGGTCTACGGGGACCTGATGGCGCTCCTCACCATGCTCAAGGGCCTGCCTTTAGCCTATAACAAGGATATGCAGGAGGATAAGGAGCTCATCTTCGACGCCTTTGACACCGTGGACGCCTGCCTCACGGTATGCGCTCCCATGGTGGGGACCATGGAATTTCTCCCCGATAATATGCGCCATGCCGCCGCCGCGGGCTTCATCAACGCCACGGACCTGGCCGATTACCTGGTGGGGCGCGGGATGCCCTTCCGCACCGCTTACAAGCTCACCGGCGAGCTGGTGGCGGAGTGCTCCCGGCAGGGCACCACCCTGGAGGACCTGCCCTTAGAGGCGTACCGCGCCAAGAGCGAGCTTTTCGACCCGGACCTCTACGCCGCCATCAACATCGACACCTGCCTTAACCGCCGCACCTCCCTGGGCGGCCCCACCCCCGAGAGCGTGGACCGGCAGATCGGGCTTATCAAGGAGGGACTGGTATGAAAATTTACATCGACGGCTCCGCCGGGACCACGGGCTTACAGATCTATGACAGGCTCCGGGAGCGGCGGGATATCGAGCTCGCGGTCCTCCCGGAGGCGCGGCGCAAGGACCCGGAGGCGCGGCGGGACGCCTTGAATTCCTGCGACATCGCCTTTCTGTGTCTGCCCGACGAGGCGGCGCGGGAGGCGGTGGGCATGATCGAAAACCCCACTGTCCGTGTCATCGACGCCTCCACCGCCCACCGCACGGCGGAGGGCTGGGCCTACGGATTTCCCGAGCTTTCGGACGGCCACCGCGCCGCCATTGAGACAGGCAGGCGTATCGCCAACCCCGGCTGTCACGCCACGGGCTTCATCGTCAGCGTCTACCCCCTTGTGAAGCTGGGCCTCGTCCCGGCGGACTACCCCTTCACCTGCTTCTCCCTGACCGGCTATTCCGGCGGCGGCAAAAAAATGATCGCGGACTACGAAAGCCCCGAAAAGCCCGAGGGGCTGAATTCCCCCCGCCTCTACGGCCTCACCCAGGCCCATAAGCACCTGCCCGAGATGCAGACGGTCTGCGGCCTTGGCCGCGCCCCCGTCTTCACCCCCATCGTGGACGACTACTATAAGGGCATGGCGACGACCGTCACCCTCCATACAGACCTCCTGCCGGGGCGGCCCACCGCGAAGAAGATTCGCGAAGCCCTGGACGACTGGTATCAGTACCAGCGCCTCATCAACGTCGCCCCCCTCAACTGGGGCACGCCCATGATCGACGCCAACGCCTTCGCCGGCCGGGACGACCTGATGCTCATTGTTTCCGGCAATGACGAGCGCGTCACCGTGACGGCCCTTTTCGACAATCTCGGCAAGGGCGCCTCCGGCGCGGCTGTCCAGAACATGAACCTTTTGCTGGGCGCGGACGAGCTGACGGGGCTCAATGTGTAAAATGGAGATTTTTGAAACTGAGCTGACCGAGGCGGTCGCCGAACAGCTTGTCGCCCTGTCCGAGGATTGGGAGAGGGAAAACTGCTGTCACGGATACTACAAAAATACCTTGGACGACCTCAAGGGAAACAGGATCTTTCTCGCCCTTGATGGCGGCGCGGTGGTCGGCTACTTATTCGGACACAAGGAGATCACAGAGAAGACCACCGGCATCTATGAGGCCGGTACAAGCTTCTTTGAGATCGAGGAGCTGTACGTAAAGCCCGCGTACCGAAGCCGGGGGATCGGCGGGGCGCTGTTTCGGACCGTGGAGAAGGCGGTTTCACCGGATGTGGACTTCCTTATGCTGGGCACCGCCTCCAAAAATGCCCGCGCCATTCTTCACTTCTACTTAGACGAGCTGGGCATGGAGTTTTGGAGCGCGCGGCTTTTCAAAAAGATACGGTGATTTTCGATATTTCCGGCACATGGCCGAGGCCGGAAAGCATTCGCAGACAGAGGTGAAATGTATGTGGTTCCTGTTCGCCCTCGGCTCCGCCGTGTTCGCGGCGCTGACGTCGATTTTGGCGAAGGTGGGTATCGAGGATGTCAACTCCAACCTCGCCACCGCCATACGGACCGTGGTGGTGCTGGCGATGGCCTGGGGGATGGTGTTTATCACAAGCGCCCAAAACGGGATCGGGGAGATCGGCCGGAAAAGCTGGCTTTTCCTCATCCTCTCCGGCCTTGCCACCGGCGCGTCGTGGCTTTGCTACTACAAGGCTTTGCAAATCGGCGAGGCGTCCAAGGTTGTGCCGGTGGATAAGCTCAGCACGGTCATCACCCTCGTGCTGGCCTTCGTCTTTCTCCACGAAAAATTCACGGCAAAGTCCCTCATCGGCTGTGTTCTCATCGGCGCGGGGACGTTGCTCATGGTCATATAGCTTATTATGGAGGAATCGTTATGAACATCAAACCCATCCCCGGCGGCGTCTGCGCCGCGCGGGGGTTTACCGCCAACGGCATCCGGTGCGGCATCAAACAGAGCTCCAAAAAACGGGACCTGGCGCTGATCGTATCCGAAAAGCGCTGCGCCGCGGCGGCGGTCTACACCGCCAATCTTGTGCGCTCCGCGCCCATCAAGGTCACCAAGGCGCACCTCTCCGACGGCTACGCCCAGGCGGTCATCTGCAATTCCGGCAACGCCAACACCTGCAACGCAAACGGTATCGAGATCGCCGAGGGCATGAGCGCCCTGGTGGAGCAATATACCGGCATCCCCGCCGCCGACGTCATCGTGGGCTCCACCGGCGTTATCGGCCAGCCCATGAGCCTCACGCCCATGGAAAAGGGGATGCCCGAGCTTGTCGCGGGCCTGGGGGACCACTCGGACTTCGCCGACGATGCCATCATGACCACCGACACCGTCCCCAAGGAGGCGGCGGTGGAGTTTACCGTCTCCGGCGTCAAATGCCGTCTCGGCGGCATCGCCAAGGGCTCCGGCATGATCCACCCCAACATGGCGACCATGCTGGTCTGGGTCGCCTCCGACGTCGCGATTACCCCGGAAATGTTGCAAAAGGCCGTTTCCGAGGACGTGAAGACGAGCTTCAATATGGTGAGCGTGGACGGCGATACCTCCACCAACGATACCTTCGCCGTCCTATCAAACGGCATGGCGGGCAACCCCGTCATCGACAGGGCGGGGGAGGACTTCGACGCCTTTTGCGCCGCCCTCCACGCCGTCACCGTGAAGCTGTGCCGGAGCATCGCCAAGGACGGCGAGGGCGCCACCAAGCTCCTGACCTGCCTCCTCACCGGCGCATCGGACGAGGAAACCGCCAAGACCGTGGCCAAGGCCGTCATCTGCTCCAGCCTCACCAAGGCCGCCATGTTCGGCGCGGACGCCAACTGGGGCCGGGTCCTGTGCGCCATCGGCTACTCGGGCGCCAAGGTGGACGTGGACAGGGTGGACGTGAGCTTCCGTTCCAAGGCCGGCCGGGTGGACGTGTGCCGGAACGGCGCGGGCATCCCCTTCTCCGAGGAGGAGGCCAAGAAGGTCCTCCTGGAGGACGAGATCGACATCCTGGTGGAGCTTAATTCCGGCTCCGCCGCCGCCGAGGCGTGGGGATGCGACCTCACCTACGACTACGTGAAGATCAACGGCGACTATCGCACCTGAGGGAGGAACGAGCATGGATCAAAAGGAACGTATGCTGGCCGGCCTGCCCTACAAGGCCTGGATGGACGGCCTTCAGGAGGAGCGGGACGCGTGCCGGGAGAAGATCTATCGCTTCAACCTCCTGCCCCCGGAAAACCGCCGCACCAACATTCCCGCCCACATCCGGGAGATCTTCGGCAAGACCGGCGAAAATGTGTGGGTGGAGCCGCCCTTCCAATGCGACTACGGCTGGAACATCGAGGTGGGGGACAATTTCTACGCCAACTATAACCTGGTGATCCTGGACGTGTGCAAGGTCACTTTGGGCGACAACGTCTTCATCGCCCCCAACGTCGCTCTCTACGCCGCCGGCCACCCGGTCCACCCCATGAGCCGCAACTCCGGCTACGAGTACGGCGCGCCCATCACCGTGGGCAGCAACGTCTGGATCGGCGGCAACACCGTCATCCTCCCCGGCGTCACCGTGGGCGACAACGTGGTCATCGGCGCGGGGAGCGTTGTGACCCGGGACATCCCCGCAAACTCCGTGGCCGCGGGGAATCCCTGCCGCGTTTTGCGGGAGATCACCGAGGCGGACAGGCACTATTATTTCAAGGACAAACCGTTCGACGTGACGGACTATTGAAGCGGGAGGTAGAACCATGGACTTACACGACCACGCCCTCCGGGCGCAGACGCTGACGGAGGCGCTTCCATACATCCAGAAATACGCCGGGAAGATCATCCTCATCAAGTACGGCGGCAACGCCATGACCGACGAGACTCTGAAAAAGCTGGTGATGGGGGACATCGTGCTCCTCACCATGATCGGCATCAAGGTGGTGGTGGTCCACGGCGGCGGACCGGAGATCTCGGACATGCTGAAAAAGACCGGCAAGAGGTCTGAATTCAAAAACGGCCTTCGCGTCACCGACCCCGAGACCATGGACATCGTCCAGATGGTCCTGGCCGGGAAGGTCAACAAGGATCTGGTGAACCTGGTGGAGCTGGCGGGCGGCCGCGCCATCGGCCTTTCCGGCGTGGACGGCCACATGATAAAGGCCGCCCAGCTGGACCCGGACCTGGGCGCGGTGGGGGAGATCCAGGACGTGGACGTGAAGCCCATTACGGACCTTCTCGACATGGGCTACATCCCCATCATCTCCACCGTGGGGTGCGATCCCCAGGGAAACCTCTACAACATCAACGCCGACACCGCCGCCGCCCGCATCGCCGGGAAGCTCGGCGCGGAATCCATGCTCACCATGACGGACATCGAGGGGCTCCTGCGGGATAAGGACGATCCGGACACCCTGATCCGGCGGCTTTCCGTCTCGGAGGTCCCGCAGCTGGTGGCCGACGGCGTCATCTCCGGCGGCATGATCCCCAAGATCCAGTGCTGTGTGGAGGCCATCCGCCGGGGCGTCCGCAAGGTCTTCATCATCGACGGCCGCCTGCCCCACTCCATTTTGATGGAGCTGCTGACCAACGCCGGCCTCGGCACCATGTTTACCGCGTGAGGTGAAGGGTATGGATATCAAAGCTCTGGATAAGGCATATATCGCCAACACCTACGCCCGCGCCGACGTGGTCTTCACCGAGGGCAGGGGAGCGGAGGTCTTCGACGAGACGGGCAGGCGCTACATAGACCTGGGCGCCGGCATCGGCGTCAACGCCTTCGGCCTCTCCGACCCCGTCTGGGCGGAGGCGGTGGCAAGACAAGCGTCAAAGCTTCAACATATGTCTAACTTATATTACACCGAACCGTGTGTGAAGCTGGCGAAGCTCCTGTGCGACCGCACCGGTATGCGGAAGGTCTTCTTCGGCAACTCCGGCGCGGAGGCCAACGAGTGCGCCGTCAAGGCCGCCCGAAAGTGGGCCTTCGACAAATACGGCGACGAGAGCCACAGCACGATCATCACCCTCAAAAACAGCTTTCACGGCCGCACCGTCACCACCCTCTCCGCCACGGGCCAGGACGCGTTCCACACGAAATTCGGCCCCTTCACCCCCGGCTTCGTCCACGCCTCCGCTCAGGACGCGGGGGAGGTCCGGGCGCTTGCCGAACAGGGTGGCTGCTGCGCCGTGATGCTGGAGCTCATCCAGGGCGAGGGCGGCGTCGTGCCCCTGACGAGGGCGTATGTGGACGAAGTGGTGCAGATCGCCCGGGAGCACGATCTTCTGCTCATTGTGGACGAGGTCCAGACGGGCAACGGCCGTACCGGGACGCTGTACGCCTATGAACAATTTGGATTTTTGCCCGACATCGTCTCCACCGCCAAGGGCCTGGGCGGCGGCCTGCCCTTAGGGGCCTGCCTCTTGGGGGAGCGGGTGGAGCACACCCTGGGGGCCGGGGACCACGGCTCCACCTTCGGCGGCAATCCGGTGAGCTGCGCCGGAGCCCTCACGGTCATCGAGCGCCTGGACGAAACGCTCCTTGCGGACGTCAGACGCAAGGGCGAGTTCATCCGTTCCGCCCTCACCGGCGCCAAGGGCGTCAGGTCCCTCACCGGCCTTGGCCTCATGGTGGGCATCCTCACGGAAAAGCCGGCCAGGGACGTGGCGGCGGCGGCCTTAAAGCGCGGCGTGGTGGTCCTCACCGCCCACGAGAAGGTCCGGCTCCTGCCGCCCCTCATCATCACGGACGAACAGCTCACGGAAGCTTTGACGATTCTTAAAGAGGTGATCGGAGAATGAAACACTTACTCAAATTAGGCGACCTGACAAAAGAGGAGATTTTGGACCTGCTGGGCCTTGCCGACCAGCTCAAGTTCGAGCGGAAGAACAACATCCCCCACCCGTTGCTGGCGGGGAAGACCCTGGGCATGATCTTCCAGAAATCCTCCACCCGCACCCGCGTCTCCTTTGAGGCGGGCATGTACCAGCTGGGCGGCAACGCCCTCTTCCTCAGCTCTCGGGACCTCCAGATCGGCCGGGGCGAGCCGGTGCAGGACACCGCCCGTGTCCTCAGCCGCTACCTCGACGCCATCATGATCCGCACCTACGCCCAGAGCGAGGTGGAGGACCTGGCCCGCTACGGCACCATCCCCATCATCAACGGTCTCACCGACTACGCCCACCCCTGCCAGGTCCTGGCCGACCTCCAGACCATCCGGGAGTACAAGGGCACCCTCCAGGGCCGGAAGCTGGCGTTCATCGGCGACGGCAACAACATGGCCAACTCCCTCATCGTCGGCGGCATCAAGACCGGCATGTCCGTGGCCATCGGCTGTCCCAAGGGCTACGCCCCCGACCCGGACATCGTCAAGTGGGCCCATGAGAACGGCGACCTCACCGTCACCGACGACATCTTCGAGGCCGCGCGGGACGCCGACGCCGTCTACACCGACGTCTGGGCCTCCATGGGCATGGAGGAGGAGGCCGACCGCCGCCGCCGCGACTTCGCCGGCTACCAGGTGAACCGCGAGCTCATGAGCGTGGCCCGCCCCGACGCCATCGTCCTCCACTGTCTCCCCGCCCACCGAGGTGAGGAGATCACCGACGAGATCATCGAGACATACCAAAGCTCCATCTTCGACGAGGCCGAAAACCGCCTCCACGCCCAAAAAGCCGTCCTCGTCCGCCTGATGAACGGCTGATTTTCATATCCACCCGCCGCACGACCGTTGACCCGTCCCTACAGAAAAAGTATAAAGATTATCCCATTCGACCAACACCGGAGGTCATCGAAATGCGGGTCGCCGCCCACGGCGACCCGTACGGCGTAACTGGGAAGGATACGGATTATCGGAACCGGTCTGTCAACGCACCTTCTTTTGCCCCTCCCAGGTCGGGGCGGCGCGAAGCGCCGGGGTGGTCGCGTCTCCTAACCTCCCCCGTGGGGGAGGTGCCGAGCGCAGCGAGGCGGAAGGGTCTGCGCGGCGGCGGAAAAAGGTTTGCGGCTTCGCCGCATTCTTATATTTCCCACCCGCCCGCCCCCCGTCCCCGCCGCGGCGGATACCGGGTTTGAAGCCTTCACACGGTTCCGATAAATCGCACCCGCCCTCGATTCAGAGCCCTCCCCGCGGGGCGGGGAGGGGGAGGGGTGAGGTGGGAGCCAAAGGGCTGCAACCGGTTTCGATGAACGGACCCACCTCATCCGGCGCCTGCGGGCGCCACCTTCCCCGCCCTGCGGGGAAGGCTAAGACGAGGGACGAGAGACGAGGGACGGGGGCTCGAATACCCCGCCGCTGCGGCGGCACCCCTTTTTCCGAAAAAGGGGTCAAGGGGAATAAGGATGCGGCGCTTTGCGCCGCCTTTATAAAAATTGCGCCGCATAGCGGCGCATCCTTTTTGACCCCCTTTGGGGCAAAGGGGGTAGGGGGAATTCGAGCCCCCGTCCCCGCCGCGCGGGCAAATCATACTAATATCTAATTAAAACAAGACATTTGCGACGGTCTTTTTCGCGTCATGCTGCGTCAGCCGCCTTGGGAATACACAAAGTATTCCCTGCGGCGTCTTCCTTGCCTGACACGAAAAATCCTCGCCGCTCGGTGTCTTCTTTTAAATAGATATTAGTATCAAAAACTGCGGCGGAGCCGCAACCTTTTTCGCCCCCTCCTCGCAGGAGGGGGGGCAGGGGGAAGCGAGCGTGGGAGGACAGAGCGGTATCGGCGTTGCTTGGAAACGATCCATTAAATGCACGGGCGGGTTCCAGACCCGCCCGTTTCCTTATTTCAAATGAAACCTCTTCACGATCTCCGAAATGAGCCTTGTCCTCAAAATGAGCACCGTGGCGATGAACAGCACGCCGGCGGTGACGGCGAGGACGATCATGGGCCAGCTTATCTCGGAGAAGACCAGCATGGCGACGACGGAGCCGATGCCGGCGGCCAGCGTTACGATCACCAGGGGCATCACGTTGTGCAGCTGCTTGGAGACGTTGACGAAGAACAAGATCGCCAGCACGATCAGCGCCCCGTAGGCCACGATGGGCACCACGAAGGCCGCCCAGCCGGGGTAGAGGAGCCGGTCGATGAGGATGAGCAGGATGCCGATCATTACCGAGAGCCGCACCCCCTGGCTGATGAGGTTGCGCTCCACCAGCGGCGCCTTCAGCACCAGCGTCCAGACCATGTAGAGCGCCCAGAGCACGATGACGCTCCACGCCTTGCCGCCTACGGCGATGTTCACCACCGGGCAGGCCACGGCGGCGGCGAGAAAGATGAGCCCGAAGACCGTGCGCACCCGCAGCATGGCCAGGGACGTTTTTTTGATGCTCGGATAAATGACCTCAAAATCCATACAGATCGCTCCCCGTCACCTTTACCTCCAGCCCCAGCTCCCTCAAGAGCGCGTACATCCGCTCCTCAAAGGACGGGTCCGTGGTGAGCTTGGCCACCGACACGGTGGCGGTCCCGTTGGCGGACACCACGGACACGGCGGCGCGGGAGAGCGCCACGGTGCCCAGCACGAAGTCCATCTTTTTGACCTTCGCCGCCATCTCCTCCGGCATATCCACCACGCCCAGATTGGAGATGGTCGTGGTGAAGGCCCGGTCCCCTAAAAACCCGTACACCACCCGGGCCACCGGGCATTTGATGAAGAGCGGCACCAGCCGCACCGACCGCACCAGCTTCACCGCGCCGTTCATCATCTCCTGCATCTTCTCAGGCCTCACGCCCTCCTGAAGCTGCCGCGCCACCTCCGGCAGGATCTCGTCCAGCTCCCGGATCTCCTCCACCTTCAGGTGGATGTTGGCGTAGAGGGAGAAATTCCGCAGCGTCCGCGTCTCAAAATAGCTGCGCATGTTCACCGGCACCTGGATGTGGACGGTCCCGTGCTGGCGGTCCATGGCGGCCTTACAGCAGATGAAGATCATCGCCGTCAAAAGCGCCGTCACCGACGCCTCCCGCGCCCTGGCGGCGTCCCGGAGGGCGTCGGAGCTTACGTCGAAGTGGATGACCTGGCAGGGCTTTACGGCGGAGAGCTTCCCGCCCATCTGAATGGCGGGCTTGTCCACAAAGCCGGAGCTTTTCCGGCCCGTGACGTACTTGGAAAAGTCGTCCGCCGACTCCCCGGCGTCGGGCAGTCCGTCCACGTCCAGCACCCCGCGCCCCGCCGGCACCGCCGTGCCCCGCAGGCGCAGGTATTCCGCCACCAGGCTCTTTAAAAACACCGTCCCGCCGGTGCCGTCGGTGAGGATGTGGAAAAACTCACAGCTCACCCGGTTTTTATAGTAGAGCACCCGGAAGGATTTGGAGCCGGTGAAGGACACGTTGATGTCCGCGCAGGGCACCGTGGATTCCGGCTCCACGGGAAAACGGCGCTTCGCCGCGTCGATGTAGTGCCAGAAAAAGCCGTTTTTGATGGTGGTGGCAAAGAAGGGGAAGCGCTTGATGGTGAAGGTCAGCGCCATCTGCAAAAGCTCCGGCGCTACCTCCTCGGTGAGATACATGGACAGCCTGAACACCGCCATCTGCTTGTGGCTCATGGACAGGGGATACACCTTCGCCGCCGCGTCCAGGGGGAACCAGTCGTCCGCCGGCCGGGAGTAAAACCCGCCCAGGTGGGTGGGGGAGAGGCGCTCCAGCGCGTCCGTGAGCTCCACGCCGTTTTGCCCGTACCACAAAAGGGCGTTCTCAAAATCCCGGATGAGCTGCCGCTTCCACTCCCGCCCGATGCGCAGGTGCCTGTCCACCGTGCGGAAAAAGGCGTCCACGCGCCCGCGCTCGTCCTCCGGAAGCCCCGCGAGATACCTATTAAATTCCGTCTGCTTGTTCTTCTTCTTGGCCATGCGCGCCACCGACCTCATAGGATACGCCCATTATACCAAACCGCCCCTCAAAACGCAACCCTCACCGCCTAAAATGGAAATTGTGTCCATATCCCTCCCTCCGCCGCCCTTTTGGGGCGGCTTTTTATGTCCACCCAAAAGCACCCCGAAATGCCGTCGGCAAAAGGAATTGCCATATCTTGTGTGCCGTCTCTTATGTCAACACAAGCAACTAAAAAAATTTTTATAAATTCAAAAATTAGTCTTGCATTTTTCTGGTTGTCCCTCTATAATAAAACCATCCTCGGTGGGGAGAAGTGGGGCAAAGTGTATGAGTTCCCCACGAAAAGACGGAAGAGAGGAGGGAGCGGCCATGACCGGCGTCTACAGACACAGCATCGACACGAAGGGCAGGCTCGCCATCCCTTCCCGAATCCGTGAGGAGCTGGGCGAGGTCTTTTACGTGACCATCTCCATGGAGCGGTGCCTGACGGCCTACTCCTCGGAGAGCTGGGAGCGCATCATGGACAAGATCAAGGCCATGCCCAGAGCCAAGCAGATCAAAATGCGCCCGCTCTTTGCCCACGCGGCGAAGTGCGAGCTGGACAGCCAGGGGAGGATCCTCCTCCCTCAGGCCCTGCGGGATTTCGCGGGGCTCACCAGGGATGTGGCCGTGGTGGGCGCCGGCGAGTGCGCGGAGCTTTGGGACCAGGCGGCGTGGGATGCCGTGGACGGCATCGAGACCACGCCGGAGAACATCGCCGAGGTGCTTCAGGAGCTTGACTTCTGATGGCCGGCGTTCACGTACCGGTACTTCTCGAGGAATGTATCGCGGGACTGAACATCGACCCTGACGGCATCTATGTGGATGGCACGCTCGGGCGGGGCGGCCATTCTCAGGCGATCGTCCAAAGGCTCCAAAACGGCAGGCTCATCGCCATCGACCGGGATGAGGCCGCCATTGACGAGGCCGGAGAGAGACTCCGGCCCTGGGCCGGGCGGGTGACGCTGGTCCGGGACAACTTCCGCAATCTCAGCGCCATTCTGGACGGCCTCGGCGTTGCCAAGGCGGACGGGATGCTCTTCGATCTGGGCGTCTCGTCGCCCCAGTTGGACGACAGCGAGCGCGGCTTTTCCTACATGCGCGACGCCCCGCTGGACATGCGCATGGACCGGCAAAGTCCCCTGACGGCCCGCGTCGTGGTGAACGAGTGGGACGAGGCCGAGCTTCGCCGCGTTTTCTTCCAGTACGGCGAGGAGCGTTACGCCGCCCGGATCGCCGCCGCCATTGTCAAGCGCCGCGCCGATAAGCCCCTGGAGACGACCTTCGAGCTGGTGGACACGATCCGGTCCGCCATGCCGGCCCCGGCCCTGCGGGAGAAACAGCACCCGGCCAAGCGGTGCTTCCAGGCATTGCGCATCGCGGTGAACGAGGAGCTGGACTCCCTCGCCGATATGCTGGACACCGCCATGGACCGTTTAAACCCCGGCGGCCGCCTGTGCGTCATCAGCTTCCACTCCCTGGAGGACAGGCTGGTGAAAAACGCCATTCGCGCCCGTGAAAACGGCTGTACCTGCCCCCCAGAGTTCCCGGTATGCGTCTGCGGCTTTCATCAGACCATGAAAAGCGTGACGCGCAAGCCCGTCACCCCCTCGGCGGAGGAGCTTACCCGCAACCCCCGGGCCCGCAGCGCCAAGCTGCGCGTGGCCGAGCGGCTGTAAAAAGAGAAGGACACGCCCTGGCATAGGGCGGGAAAAGATAGACCCCGAAAGGACGAGGAACATTGGCAACGACCGCGATCCGCTACGCCGCTTCCGCCACCTACGGCAGCGAGGCGTACGACTTAACAAAGCTTCCCGGCTTCAACGAGCCGGAAGAGCCGGTCCTTGAGGTCCCCAGCCGCGAGGAACAGCTCCGGCAGCGCCTTGCCGAGCGCGCCCGCGCCCGGGAGGAGGCCCAGGCCCGGGAGTACGCCAAGCGTCAGGTCTTCGGCATCCCGCTTCTGGCCATCGTGGGCGGCATCGCCGCGGCGGCCCTGCTTGTCACCGTCCTCATGGGCTACATCAAGCTCGCCTCCATCTCCGGCGAGATCAGCGAGGTCCGCAGCTCCATCGAGGAGCTGACCTTAAAGGACGAGGCCCTGAGCCTCCAATACGAGAACGCCTTCGACCTGGACGCCATCGAGACTTACGCCGTCAACATCCTGGGCATGACCAAGCTCGATCCCGAGAACGACGTCACCACCGTCTTCTACGCGGACAAGGCCGAGATCCTCGCCGAGGACGAGACCGCCGATCCGGGCGCCCGGATCGTGGGATTTTTAAAGTCCATCCCGGAATATTTTAACTGACGGACAATACACTGGTAGGGCAAGACAAACTCAAAGTGAACGGTTTTCAGGGAGCTTCATCATGGCAAATTCCAAGGGCAAGAGCGCATCCAGACCGAATAAAACCATACTTGGCCGCACACTGATCCTGGCTTTGGTGTGCGGCGTAGTTGCCTTTTCCATCCTGGCGTGGAGACTTTACAAGCTCATGATCGTGGACCACGATTTCTACGAGGAACGGGCCGTGCGCCAGCAGACCAGGACCGTCTCCGTGGCCGCCTCCCGCGGCACCATCACCGACGCCAACGGCAAGACCCTGGCCCAATCGGCCACCGCCTACAACATCTTCCTCTCGCCCTACGAGATCGACCTTTACTCCCACAAGGAGTATAAGCCCAACGAGATCCACTACGGCGACGACCCCATGCTCATCGCCACCGAGCTCAACCGCATCCTGGGCGCGGACATCGACACCATGCTCAAGCAGATGGAGGACACCAAAAGCTGGTACAAGACCGTGGCCAGCAAGGTGGAGGCTGAGGTCGCCGACGAGGTCCGGGCTTTCATCAAGGAGTACAACATCGCCGGCGTCCACATCGAGGTGAGTTCCAAGCGCTACTACCCCCAGGGGTCCTTAGCGTGCCACGTCATCGGCTTCGTGGGCACGGAGAACTACGGCCTGGAGGGCATCGAGGCCCTTTACGACTCCAAGCTCGAGGGCACCAACGGGTCCGTCGTCCGGCTTGTAGCCAACAACGGCACGGAGATGCTCTTTGAGAACTACCAGAACTACAACGACGCCGTGGACGGCAACGACATCACTCTCACCCTCGATTCCACCGTCCAGGCCATTGCGGAGAAATACTTAAAGCAGGCCATGGAGGCCAACTACATCCTCAACGGCGGCTGCTGTATCGTCATGAACGTGAAGACCGGCGAGATCCTGGCCCTGGCCAACGCCAACAGCTACGACCTCAACGATCCCTTCACCCTCCCGCAGGAGACGCTGGACGAGATCGCCCTCATCGAGGACCCGGAGGAGCGTGCCGCCGCCCGGGACGCCGCCTACTTTGCCATGTACCGCAACATGGCCGTCTCGGACACCTACGAGCCCGGCTCCGTCTTCAAGATCATCACCATGTCCATCGGCCTTGAGGAGGGCGTCATTTCCGAGGACGACCACTTCTACTGCTCCGGCAAGATCCCCGCCCGGACCATTCCGGGGCGTCTCACCGACCTCAACTGCTGGAAGCACGCCGGCCACGGCGACCAGACTCTCCGTGAGGCCGCCATGCACTCCTGCAACGTGGCCTTCGTGAACATCGGCCTCAAGATCGGCGCCGAGCGCTATTACGACTACGTCCGGGCCTTTGGCCTCCGGGACAAGACGGGCGTGGACCTCTCCGGCGAGTCCGGGAGCATCTGGTGGACCGACGACGTCTTCTTCGACCCCACCAACCAGTCTCAGCTGGCGGCGGCGTCCTTCGGCCAGACCCTGAAGGTCACCCCTATCCAGATGATCACCGCCGTTTCCGCCGCGGTGAACGGCGGCTACCTCATGGAGCCCTACATCGTCAAGGAGATGCGCAACGAGGACGGCGAGGTCATCTACGCCCGCGAGCCCAAGGTCGTCCGCCAGGTCATCAGCGAGGAGACCAGCGCCTTAGTGGCGGATATCCTGGAGTCCGTGGTCAGCGAAAAGGGCGGCACCGGCTCCAACGCCTACGTCCCCGGCTACCGGGTGGGCGGCAAGACCGGCACCACCACCAAGACGGAGATCGAGATCACCGAAAACCGCAAGGAGTACATGGTTTCCTTCTGCGGCGTCGCCCCCTGCGACGACCCGGAGGTGGCGGTCCTGCTGGTGCTGGATAACCCCGACCCGGAAAGCGGTCTTTATATCGGCGGCGGCGGTATGGCCGCGCCGTACGTGGGTAAGATCATGAGTGAGCTCCTGCCGTACCTGGGCGTCCAGCCCGTGTACTCCCCGGAGGAGGAAGCCCTTCTGGATGTCACCGTCCCGCGCCTTGTGGGCAGCGAGCTCGTCTCCGCCCGGGAGAAGCTCACCTCCCTGGGCCTTAACGTCCGTGAAGTAGGGGAGGGGAGCACCGTCACCGGCCAGCTGCCCGTCACCGGCGCCCAGGTGGCAGCCGGGAGCCAGATCATCCTCTACCTGGGCGACGTGCCCGAGCATGACCCGGTGAAGGTCCCGGACCTCACCGGCATGAAGGTCAACCAGGCCCGCAACGCCCTCCAGAATGCCGGCCTTTTCCTGGACACCTCCGGCGCGTCCCCCTCCATTTCCGGCGTGGTGGTCCAATCCCAGGCCGTGGAGGCGGGGACCGAGGTCCCCTACGGGGCCGTCATTAACGTGACCTTAGTGGATAAGAGCAATCAGGGGAGATATTGACCCATGAAGCTTTCTCAGCTCATCGAAAATCTGGAAATCACGGAGTGCGCCGCCGACCCGGAGCTGGAGATAAAAAACCTCGTCTCCGACTCCCGCCGCGTTGCCACCGGGGACGCCTTCATCGCCGTCCGGGGCTTTGAGACCGACGGCCACCAATACATCCCCGCCGCCCTCAAGGCCGGCGCGGCCGTCATTATCGCCGAGGAGCCGGTGGAGGGCGCGCCCTATGTGCGCGTGACAAACTCCCGCCACGCCATGGCCGCGGCCGCCGGAAACTTCTACGGCAACCCCGCCCGGTCCCTCCACATGATCGGCGTCACCGGCACCAACGGCAAGACCACCGTCACCAACCTCATCAAGGAGCTTTTAGAGCGCGCCTCCGGCGCGAAGGTGGGCCTCATCGGCACCAACCGCAACATGATAGGCCAAACCGAATATCCCACGGAGCGCACCACCCCGGACTGCCTGGAGCTCCAGGCGCTTCTCCGGCGCATGGCGGACGAGGGGTGCCAATACGCGGTGATGGAGGTCTCCTCCCACGCTTTGTGCTTAGAGCGCGTAGCGGGCATCCGCTTCGACCAGGGGATCTTCACCAACCTCACCGAGGACCACCTGGACTTCCACAAGACCATGGAGGCCTACGCCCAGGCAAAGGCAAAGCTCTTTGCCATGTGCGATACCGCCATTCTCAACATCGACGACCCCTGGTGCGAGACGATGCGCCAAAGCTCCGTGGGCCGCGTCTTCACCTACTCGGCCCGTTCCGACGAGGCCGACCTCACCGCCCGCAACATCCGCCTCTACCCCGACCGGGTGGAGTTCTGCGCTCTGATGACGGGGCGGCTGGAGCGGCTCAAGCTCGGCATCCCCGGCATGTTCAGCGTCTACAACGCCCTGGCGGCGGTATCCTCCGCCCTTACGGCGGGGGTGCCCATGGAAAAGCTCCGCGCCGCCCTCGCCCAATGCCGGGGCGTGAAGGGCCGGGCGGAGGTGGTCCCCACGGGGCGGCCCTACACCGTCCTCATCGACTACGCCCACACCCCGGACGCCCTGGAGAACATCCTGGATACTGTCCGGGAGTCCACTCGCGGCCGCGTTATCGTCCTTTTTGGCTGCGGCGGGGACCGGGACCCCCTGAAGCGCCCCATCATGGGCGCCATCGCCGTGGACAAAGCCGACTACGTCCTGGTTACCTCCGATAACCCCCGCACGGAAAAGCCCGAGGCTATCATCCGGGACATCGTCCGGGGCATCGAGGAGGCGGACACGGACACCCCCTTCGAGGTCATCTCCGACCGGCGGGCGGCCATCGCCAGAGCCCTGAAGATCGCCGGCCCCGGCGACACCGTGGTCCTGGCGGGGAAGGGCCACGAGACATACCAGGAGATCGACCACGTCAAGCGTCACTTCGACGAGCGCGAGATCGTGGCGGAGATCCTCAGCGAAACACAGGAATCACAAAGATAGGCGGGAGAACGGATGACGATCAATTTGATATGGGCCTTTGTGGGCTCCTTTCTGGTGACGGTAGTGGTGGGACTCTCCCTGATCCCCGCCCTGCGGCGGATGAAGGCGGGCCAGACCATCCGGTCCGACGGCCCCACCTGGCACCTGACAAAGCAGGGCACCCCCACCATGGGGGGCCTGATGTTCATCGTGGGCATCACCTTCATGTGCGTCATCGGCGGCATCGAGTACGCCGCCCAGGGCGACTGGCGCCATATCATCATCCTCGTCTTCTCCCTGATGTTCGGCCTCATCGGCTTTCTGGACGACTACGAGAAGGTGAAGAAGAAGCGGAACCTCGGCCTCACCGCCTGGCAGAAGCTGGCCCTCCAAATCGCCGCCGCGGCGGTGCTGGTGATGCTCCTGCGGCTGGAGGGGCATCTTGTCCCCAGCCTCTACATCCCCTTCCTGGACATCACCGTCAAGATCCCCTACCCCCTCTACCTGGCGCTGGCCATTTTCATCATCGTGGGGTGCGTCAACGCCGTGAACATCACCGACGGCGTGGACGGCCTGTGTACCGGCGTCACCATCCCCGTGGCCCTTTGCTACGCCGCGATCTCCGCCGCCTGGACGCTCCATTCCGGCCAGGACTACTCCAGCGTGGGCCTCTTCTCCGCCGCCCTGGCGGGGGGTCTTACGGGCTTTCTCATCTTCAACTTCCACCCGGCCCGCGTCTTCATGGGCGACACCGGCTCCCTCTTCCTGGGCGGCGCCGTCTGCGCCACGGCCTTCGCCATGGATATGCCCCTGGTGCTGGTCCCCCTGGGCCTCATCTACATCGCCGAGACGCTGTCGGACATCATCCAGGTCCTCTACTTCAAGCTCACCCACGGCAAGCGCATCTTCAAAATGGCCCCTATCCACCACCATCTGGAGCTTTCCGGCTGGGGAGAGCGGCGCATCTTCACCGTCTTCACCGCCATTTCCGCGGCCATGGCGATCCTGACCTATTTCGCCGTCCGCTACCGCTTCGGGGCCATGGTCCCCATGGGCTGACATGCAAACATACCCGGAAGGAGGCACACGCCTATGAAATACAGCGAGGAATTTGAGCCCTCATCCCGGGGCGTGCCCGCCTATCCCGAGCGCGAGCTTCGCGACCGCCGGCTGGAGAGCCGCCATGTGGAGCGCGGGGCCATGGATCTGCCCTTTTTCCTGCTGACGATCCTCATCCTCACTATCGGCGTGGTGATGGTCCTGTCGGCTAGCTTTGCCCGGGCCTATTATGGGAAGCTCGCCAACGCCACCTACTTCTTCGTGCGCCAGCTGGGCTTCGCCGTCTCCGGCGTCGTCATTATGCTGGTCGTCTCCCATTTTCCGCCCACGCTTCTGCGCCGGTATTCCTTCTATTTCCTGGTTCTCACCTGGGTCCTCCTCGTCATGGTGCTCCTGGTGGGCACCGGCGGAGACGAGGTGGGCGCCACCCGCTGGCTGGACCTGGGGTTTATCAGCTTCCAGCCCTCCGAATTTGTGAAATTGGCCGTTATCCTCTCCTTCGCCACCATGATCTGTAAGTACAAGGACCGGATGAAGACCTTCAAATACGGCGTCCTGCCCTTCGCCATCATCCTGGGCATCACCGTACTGCTCCTTTATTTTGAGCCGCACCTGTCCGCCTCCGTGATCATCCTGGCCCTCGGGGCCATCATGATGTTCGCCGGCGGCACCCGCTGGCAGTATTTCGTCTTCGGCGGCCTGGGCGTCGGCGCGGTGGGGTATCTCGTCGTCACCAAAATGGCCTACGCCAGCGCCCGCATCACCGCCTGGCTCGACCCCTGGTCCGACCCTCTGGACTCCGGCCTCCAGACCATCCAGTCCCTCTACGCCATCGGCTCCGGCGGCCTTCTGGGCCTGGGACTGGGCCGGGGCGTCCAGAAGTATATGTACCTTCCCGAGGAGCACAACGACTTTATTTTCTCCATCGTCTGCGAGGAGCTGGGCTTCATCGGCGCGCTTCTCATCCTCATTCTCTTCGCCCTTTTGATCATCCGCGGCTACTGGCTGGCCCTCCACGCCCGGGACCGCTTCGGCGCCCTGGTCATCACCGGCATCACCAGCCTCCTGGCCATTCAGGTCATTCTCAACGTGGCCGTGGTCACGAACCTCGTGCCCTGCACCGGCATCTCCCTGCCGTTTTTCAGCTACGGCGGCACGGCGCTCTGGCTGCAGCTGGCGGAGATGGGGATCGTTCTCTCCATATCCAGGGAGATCCCCCTGCGGAAAAAATCAACGACGGGAGGGAAAGACCGGGAGACATGAAATTTCTGCTTGCCTGTGCCGGCACCGCGGGGCACATAAACCCGGCGCTGGCCATCGCCAACCGCCTGCGAGAGGCCTACCCCGGCGCGGAATTCCTCTTCGTGGGCTCCGGCCGGGACCTGGAAAACCGCCTGATCCCCTCCGCCGGCTATCCCCTTCGCAACATCACCATTTCCGGCTTTTACCGGGGTATCAAGCCCCGTGACATAAAGCACAACCTCAGGACCCTCAAAAACCTCTCCGTCTCGAAAAAGGAGTGCCGGGACATCCTGGACGCCTTCGCGCCGGACATCGCCATCGGCACCGGCGGCTATGTTTGCTACCCCATCCTCAAGGCCGCCGCCAAGAGGCATATCCCCACCCTCATCCACGAGTCCAACGCCGTCCCCGGCCTCACCACCAAAACGCTCTCCGGCACGGTGGACCGGGTCCTGGCCGCCTTCCCGTCGGTGAAGGAGCATTGCAAAAAGCCCGACCGCGTGGTCCTCACCGGCACCCCGGTGCGGGAGGACTTCCTGGCCCTCTCCCGGGAGCGCGCCAAGAGCAGGCTGGGCCTTACGGGAAAGCCCGTGGTCGTCTCCTTCTGGGGGAGCCTGGGCGCGGACAACATGAACAGCATGATGGCGGAATTTATCCGCCTCAACGCCCGCTCGGGCCTTATGCGCCACATCCACGCCACCGGCAACGGGAATGCCGGCCTTGCCCGGATGCGGGAGCGCCTGAGCAGCCTGGGCGTTTACGGCCTTCCCGACTGGGAGGACATCCGCCCCTACATCGACAACATGGGGACCCTCATGGCCGCCGCGGACCTCATTCTCTGCCGGTCCGGCGCGTCGACCCTGGCGGAGCTCACCGCCCTGGGCCGGGCCTGCGTCCTGGTCCCCAGCCCCAACGTCACCGGCGACCAGCAGACCAAAAACGCCCGTGAGCTGGAGCGCGTGGGAGCCGCCGTGGTCATCCCGGAGGACGTCTGCACCGGCGAACAGCTCTACAACACCGCCGTGAGCCTCCTGCGGGACCGGGAACGCCTCTTAAGCCTTGAGCGTGAGGCCAGGAGCCTCGGCGTCACCGACGCCACGGAGCGGATCCTCTCCGTCGTCCGGGAGCTTCTGGCGCGGTAACCTTTCCGAAAACGCCGGCATAGGATGCCCTGAATTTCTTCTTTCGGGGGTCCATATGTCAAGGCTGATCATTACGGGCAAGCGGGAGCTCCACGGCGAGATCCCTGTCCAGGGCGCCAAAAACGGCGTACTGCCGCTGATGGCGTCGTCCCTCCTCTCCCACGGCGTCACCGTCATCGACAACTGTCCCGACCTCACGGACGTGAGGGCGGCGTTGGATATCCTGCGGCACCTGGGGTGCCGCGCCGCCCTGGAGAAGGGCGCCGTCACGGTGGACGCCTCTGACGTGACGTGCTGTGAGATCCCGGACGCGCTCATGCGCCGGATGCGCTCCTCCGTCATGTTCCTGGGCCCCCTTCTAGCCCGGTGCGGCAGGGCAGTCATCACCGCCCCCGGCGGGTGCGAGCTGGGTCCACGGCCCATCGACCTGCACCTTGCGGCCATGGCCGCCTTAGGCGCGGACGTCCGGGAGGAGGACGGCAGTCTCGTCCTCACCGCCGGAAGGCTCACCGGCGCGCCCATCCGCCTTGCCCTGCCCAGCGTGGGCGCCACGGAGAACGCCATGCTGGCCGCCGCGGGCGCCGAGGGCGTCACCGTCATCACCGGCGCGGCCCGGGAGCCGGAGATCCGCGACCTGGGAGCGCTCCTTACGAAAATGGGCGTCCGCGTCCACGGCGCGGGCACCTCCACCGTCACGGTGGAGGGCGGCGTCAAAGCCCCCTTCGCCCGCCACCGGGCCCTGCCCGACCGGATCGCCGCCGCTACGTACCTGTGCTGCGCGGCCGCCGCCGGCGGGGAGCTCACGCTGACGAACACCGACCCCGACGACCTGCGCCCCGTCCTCGCGGCCCTCGACCGCATGGGCGCGGCGCTCAAGACCACGGGCGATACCGTCACCGCCGCCGTCCACGGGCCCCTTCGGTCCCCCGGCACGGTGGTGACAGGCCCCCACCCCGGCTTCCCCACGGACGCCCAGCCCCTGCTCATGGCCGCCGCCTTACGGGCGGAGGGGACCACGGCCTTCGTGGAGAACATCTTTGAAAACCGCTTCCGCCATGTCCCGGCCCTGCGGGCCATGGGCGCGGACATCGCCGTCGAGGGCCGCGGGGCCCTGGTCCGCGGCGGCGTCCCCCTCCACGGCGCGCGCGTGGAGGCGACGGACCTGCGCGGCGGCGCGGCCCTTGTGGCGGCGGCCCTGGCGGCCGAGGGCGTGACCGACCTTGGCGGCCTTGCCCACATCGACAGAGGATACGAAAATTTAGCGGGCCTTCTCCACAGCGTGGGGGCGGGCATCGAGAGAATAGACGGAAAGGAACCGGAACGATGGAAAACTACGGAGGGAAGAAAAACACCCGCGGCGCGGGAGCCGGCCTCTACATAACCCTGGGAGCGGCGTTTTTGCTCCTCGCCCTCTTCCTGGCGATGGCGCTCTTTTTCAAGATCACCGACATCACCGTGGAGGGGTCGAAGCACTACACCGCCCAGCAGATCGTGGACGCCTCCGGCGTGGAGCCGGACGGCAGCGTCTTCTTTCTGGACACCTCCAAGGCCCAGATCGCCATCATGGACGCCCTCCCGTATGTGGACACGGTGAAGATCTCCCGCCGCCTTCCCGGCACCGTGGTCATCACCGTCACCGAAAGCGTGGGCGAGGCGTACTTCGCCGCCGAGGGCGCTTACTGGATCGTGGACCTCTCCGGCCGTATCCTGGAGCGCACCGGCGCCGCCCCCTCCGGCCTTACGGAGCTTCGCGGCTTCACCGCCGTGGACCCGAAGGAGGGGAAGAAGCTCTCTCTTGGCGCCGGCGAGTCCGTCCGCCAGAGCGCCCTGCTGGATACCCTCGCGGCCCTCAAGGACGGCGATATGCTGGCCCTCACCGCGTATCTGGACGTGACCAACCTCTCCGCCGTGCTCTTCGAGTACAACGGCTACAACGTGAACTTCGGCGAGGCCAACGAGTTTGACAAGAAGTTCAGCATCCTCATCGACCAGATCTTCGTCCGCTACACCGAGAAGGGCAGCGGCCAGTCCTTTATCTACCAAAACAACGACTCCTTCCGGTATTCCCCGTAAAAAGTGCGCGAAAAATCGCGGGTATGAATAAAAATTCCATATAAACACTTGACCTTACGGAAAAATGAGGTTAAAATAAATACGTATAACCGTACAAAAGAGGCGTACCGTGTCTTTCCGGCGCGCGTAAGGAGGATAAATATGCCAAATATTGCAGTCGATACAGGTCCGGACAATGTGGTGGTCATCAAGGTCGTCGGCATCGGCGGCGCGGGCAACAACGTCGTCAACCGCCTGGCCAAGGTGGGCACCGCCGGCGTGGAGCTCATCGCCCTCAACACCGATAAGCCGGCCCTTGCCATTTCGTCGGCGGACACCAAGGTCCAGATCGGCGAAAAGCTCACCCACGGCCAGGGCGCCGGCTCCAATCCGGACGTCGGTAAGAAGGCCGCCGAGGAGAGCCGCAACAACATCTCCAAGGCCCTGGAAAACTCCGACATGGTCTTCATCGCCGCCGGCATGGGCGGCGGCACCGGTACCGGCGCGGCCCCGGTGGTGGCGGACATCGCCCACGAGATGGGCATCCTCACCGTGGGCGTGGTGACCAAGCCCTTCTCCTTTGAGGGCAAGCGCCGCATGGACCAGGCCAACGACGGCATTTCCAACCTCCTGGGGAAGGTGGACGCCCTGCTCATCATCCCCAACGACCGCCTGAAGCACGCCACCGACCAGAAGCTCACCTTCGCCAACGCCTTCGAGATCGCCGACTCCGTCCTCCAGCAGGCGGTGAGCAGCATCTCCGAGCTCATCAAGAATACCGGCTTCATCAACCTCGATTTCGCGGACGTCACCTCCATCATGAAGGACGCCGGCTACGCCCACATGGGCGTGGGCAAGGCCGCCGGCAAGGGCAAGGCGGAGGACGCCGCCCGTGCCGCCATCTCCTCGCCCCTCATGGAGACCTCCATCAACGGCGCCCGGGGCGTGCTCATCAACATCACGGGCTCCCTGGACATGGGCCTGGACGATATCGAGGCCGCCGCCACCCTGGTGCAGGAGGCCGCCCATCCCGACGCCAACATCATCTTCGGCGCCGCCTTTGACGACGCCATGGACGACGAGATCCGCGTCACCGTCATCGCCACCCGCTTTGACGAGAAGCCCACCACCTTCAAGCCCGTGGAGGCCCCCCGCGGCGGCCTCTACTCCGACGCGAAGGAGAAGGCCGACGCCCCGGCCCCCAAGGCCGAGCCCGAGCCCGTGAAGGAGGCCCCTCCCGAGGAGGACCCCTTCGACACCATCTTCAAGATCTTCAACAGCAAATAAGACACCGGCCCGGAGCGACGCTCCGGGCCATTTCATCGGCCCGTTACGGAAAATTCACAGAAACTTAAAGAAACCCCCGCCCGATTTGCGTACAATAAAGTGTATCAGAATTGTATCTTATCGTATTCCAAGGAAGGGCGGTCCCATGATCAGAAGGTTCCTCTACAACTTTTTCCGCGGCCGCAACGGCTTCGACCAGCTGGCAATGACCTCCTGGGCGCTGTCTATCGTGTGCCTGCTGCTGTCCTTCCTCCCCGGCACGGCCGGCTTTGTGTTCAACCTCCTGACCTTCGCCGCCATGGTCTACACCCTGTTTCGCATCCTCTCCCGGAACGTGGGGAAGCGCGCCCAGGAAAACGCCCGTTACCTCTCCGCCACCGCCGGTATCCGTCGGAAGCTCATCAACATGAAAACAAGATTTTCCCAGCGCAAGGACTTCAAATTTTTCACCTGCCCCACCTGCCACACCCTCCTGCGCGTCCCCCGCGGCAAGGGCAAGATCCAGATCACCTGCCGCAAATGCGGCAACCGCTTCTCCGCCAAAACCTGACCCCAAAGCTTCGGAATACTTGTATTATACCACAAAATTGCCGATTTGTCAAGTATTATTTACCACCCCGCCCCGATGCCATCAAAAAAGTATGCGGCTTGCGCCGCATTTTTTATATTCCCCACCCGCCACAGCCTCCCCCCTGGGGGAGGTGGCGCGAAGCGCCGGAAGGGTCGCGCGGCGGCGGACAAAGGTTTGCGGCTTGCGCCGCATTCTTTTATTTTCCCACCCGCCCGCCCCCGCCGCCGCACGGAACCACCCCTGCCGCTTCGCGGCTGTCCCCTCCGTTGGAGGGGCAACGTAGTTGGAGGCGAGTGCGTTCATTTTACCGGCTTGCGTTATCTGCCGTAGGGGTCGTCGTCCCCGGCGACCCGCCCCACGTCTATTGACACACCTCGAACACCGCCGTACGGGCCGCTGCCACAGCGGCCCTTCCCCGGTTGACCGACATGTACAGTTTTATCGGAACCATTTCCGTCACGCAACGTGGCACGGGCGGACACATGGGTCCGCCCCTACAGAGGATTTGGAGGGTTATCCCATTCAACCAACACCGGAGGTCATTGAGACGCGGGTCGCCGAGGACAGCGACCACTACGGCGTTGATCGGGAACATTCCAAAAACTGTAGGGGCGGGTTTTAAACCCGCCCGTTTCTTTTTCTATATACGCTTGCGCAGTCTCTCACGCCACCGTTCCCCACACCGTCAAAAACACCAGCATCACGGCGAGAAAGGCGAAGTTGAAGGCGGAGAATTTGGCGATGTACGCGCCCCCCTTGCCGGGGTTGTGGCTGACGTACTCGCGGAAGGTGATGAGGGAGGCGAGGCTTGCGATGAGGGTGCCCACGCCGCCGATGTTGACGCCCCAGAGGAGGTCCCGGTAATTGCTCGTGAACTGGCTCAGGAGAATGGCGGAGGGGACGTTGCTGATGAACTGGCAGGAGAGGGAGGAGACGAGGAGCGTGTTCTTCGCCAGAAGTCCCGAGAAGAACGACCGCACCGCCGGGATGCGCGCCATGTTGCCGGAGAAGATGAAGAAGAAGACGAAGGTCAGAAGCAACGGGTAGTCCACCATCCGCAGGGCCTTCCTGTCCGCCCAGAAGAGCACCGGCGGGATGACCAGCAGCCCGATCCAGTAGGGGATGCCCCGGAAGACGATGGCGATCGCCAGGGCGAAGAGCCCGAGATACAGCGCCACGCGTTTGGGGTCCAGCCTGAAGTCCTCGTCGGGGATGGTGAGCTTCTCGGGCTTGACAAAGACGAGACAGCAGACGGTGATGAGGGCGATGGCCAGGACGAAGGGCGGCGCCATGACGGACATAAACTCGCCGTTGGGGATGTTGAATTTCGTGTAAAGGTAAAGATTCTGGGGGTTCCCGAAGGGCGTCAGCATCCCGCCCAGGTTGGCGGCGATGTTCTGCATGATGAAGGTGAAGGCCATGTACTTCTCCTTGCCCGTGGCGGTGAGGACCAGGTATCCCAGGGGCAGGAAGGTGAGGAGCGCCATGTCGTTGGCGATGAGCATGGAGCCGATGAAGGTGATGTATACCAGCGCCAGTACGCCCGCCCGGGCGTTTTTGAAGACGCGGACAACCTTCCGGGCCAGCATATAGAAGAAGTTGATGTTCTTGAGGGCGCAGACCACCGCCAGCACGCAGAAAAGGCAGGTGAGGGTCTTGAGGTCGAAGTACCCCAGATACGCCCGGTCCACCGGGACCGCCAGGGTCGTCAGGAGCGCCGACAGAAAGGCGATGCACATAACGGTGTTGCGCCGGACGAACCCCTCCAGCCAGTGGACGAACCCTCCGCCCGCGATCCCCGCCCGTGGCGCGTGCCCGGCGGGCACCGGCGCGCCCAAAGCAGGCCGCCGGAAGCTGACCCGATAATGCCGCGCGTCGCCGGAGGCCGTCTTTTCAGTCTTGCTGTCCATATCTCCCTCACCGGTTTTCCAAATTTTTTTGACCGCCTGCATTATACCGCCCCCGCCGCCGGGATTCAACGGGGAGATTTTTGAAAACCTGACAAAAATTGAGCCGGAAAAACGGGAAAAAACGTCAAATTTAAGGCGCCCCAAATTGGGAACGAAAAAACGGGCGGGTTTGGAACCCGCCCCTACAGTTTTTGAATTGTTTTCCATTTCCCTGTAGGGGCGGACCCATGTGTCCGCCCGTGCGCGGTTGAGCGACAGGAACGGTTCTGCAAAAACGGTACACGTCGGTCAACGAAAAAAGGGCCGCCGTGGGCGGCGGCCCGTACGGCGGCAATTCAAGAGATTCAAAATCTGCATCTGCGACGCAAACCGCTGCGCGGCCTTTCAGGCCGGCTGCAAACGCCGGTGCGCGTACAGTCGGCGGATGCACCACACGCACGCCGGGATGAGGAAGGCGTCGGCGGCGAGCCAGGCGGCGGGGGAGGCATAGCAGGCGGCGGTGTAGCCGAAGGGCGGGACCAGGAGCTTGCCTACGAGAGAGCGCGCCAGCATCTCAAAGACGCCGGCAAGAATGGCAAAGGCGCTGTAGCCCATGCCCTGGATGGAGAAGCGCACGATGTTCACCAGCGCCAGGGGGAAGAAGAAGGCTGTGTTGATCTTGATGAACTGGCTGGCCAGGGCCACGATGGACGCGGCGTCCGCCTCCGTGGGGTCCAGGAACACCCTGGCGCAGAAGGGCGCCAGCAGGAGCATGGCGAAAAAGGCGATGACGGAGTAGATGAGCCCCAGAAGGGAGCAGTCCCGGACGCCCTGGCCCAGCCGCTCCAGCTTGCCCGCGCCGGAGTTCTGGCCGCAATAGGTGGCCATGGCCCCGCCCATGGCGTCGAAGGGGCAGGCAAGAAGCCCCGTGACCTTGGAGCCTGTGGTGACGGAGGCCACGTAGAGGCTGCCCAGCCGGTTCACCGCCGACTGGAGGACGATGGATCCGATGGCGGTGATGGAATATTGAAGCCCCATGGGGATGCCCATGCCCAGCAGATCCAGGCACAGCCGCCCGCGAAGGCGCAGCTCGTCCCGATTGAGCCGGAGGATGGGGAACCGGAGCCGCACGTACACAAGGCAGGCAAGGCCGGAGACGGCCTGGGACACCACGGTAGCCACGGCGGCCCCCGCCACGCCCATGTGGCCCTTGAGAATGAGCAGGACGTCCAGACCGATGTTCAGCACGGAGGACAGCGCCAGAAAGTAGACGGGCGTGCGGCTGTCGCCCAGGGAGCGGATGACGCCGGCCAGGAGGTTATAGAGATACGTCACGGGGATGCCCATGAAGATGATGAAAATGTAGCGGTAGGAGTCCTCGATGATGTCCGCCGGGGTGTGCATGGCGGTGAGGATCCGGCGGCAGGCAAGGCCGGTCATGACGGTCATGACGGCGGCGAAGAGGACGGAGAGCCACACGGCGTTGGCCACGTAGCGGCGGAGCTTTTCATGGTCCCCGGCGCCCATCTCCCGGGCCACGGGGATGGCGAAGCCCCCGCACACGCCGGAGCAGAAGCCGATGACGAGAAAGCTGATGGAGCCGGTGGCCCCCACCGCCGCCAGCGCCTGGGAGCCCAGGAGCTTGCCGACGATCATGGTGTCCACCATGTTGTACATCTGTTGGAAGAGAAGCCCAAAAAGCGTGGGCAGGGCAAAGCCAAGAAGGAGCTTCATGGGATTGCCGGAGGTGAGATCGCGGGTCACGGAAGATGCCTCCCATACAATTGATCGAGCATCATTATAGCGCCCGCGGGGCGGATTGCAACCTTTATTCTACATAAATTGACCGCCCGAAAAAGGAAAAACTTTGTGAGAAAGCGCGACTTGCTTATCCCAACAGCGCCGGGAGAAGGTCCGCCGCGTGGGGATAGTAGAGGAAGGCTGTGTCCACGCCAAGGCCGCGCAGGACGGAGAGCTTTTGCCGGAGGGTCGCAAGGTCGTCCCAGACCACCAGGTGCGCCCGCCCGGCCCGGGCGTAGGAGGCGTAATGGGCGCACAGCCGGGCCGAGTAAAAGGCCGTCCCCAGGAGGGCCGGGGGATTGCGAAGCGCCGTCCCGCGCCCTGTCCGGGCGGGGAGGGCGAAGTCGGTGTAGGTCCGCTCCAGCGTCGGGGCCAGACGCTCGGGGCCGTACAGGGCGCACAGCTTAGAGAGCCTGCCCTCGAAGGTCCCGGCGGTATTCTGCGCCGGGAGCGTGAGACGCGCCGCCGGGGCGGCGTGGGCGTAGGGCTCCGGCAAAAAGAGGGCGAGGCCCAGCCGCCGCGCCTCGGCGTCCAGCGCCCCGGCGAAGGCGCAAAGCTGGGGCGAGGGGCGGGGCAGGGTGAGGCGAAGCCCCCGGTACCCCCGCCGGCGGGCCTCCCCGGTGAGCTCGCCGATCAGCGCCCGGTGGGGCCCGAAGCCCGTGAAGGAGCTCCCGTCCGCCTCCATGAGCGCGAACCGCCGGGCGGGGAGGGGAGAGCGGTAGAGATGCCTGTCCCGCCCCACCCGATAGGCCATGACGGACACCGGCCCGTGCAGGGACGCCTCGGCGGCAAATTCCGCCGGCGCGGAGAGATAAATTTTCGTTTCCGGCATGTACATTTCCCCTCTTTTGTGATATAATGCCGCCAAGATGAAGTTTGACTGGAATATTTTATTGTACTGCGAGGAGATTTATGAGCTTTTCCCTTCTGCCGGAGCGAAAATTCCGATCGGTAGTTGACATAACGCCGGAAGTCCTCCGGGACCTGGGCGTGGAGCTGCTGATACTCGACGTGGACAACACCGTCGCCCCTTACAAGACCCTGACGCTTGAAGACCCGGTGACGGTCTGGGCACGGGGGATGAAGGCGGCGGGCGTTAAGCTCTTCATCGTCTCCAACAACAAGGGCCAGCGCCCGGAGGTGTTCGCCAAGCTCCTGGACGTGCCCTACATCAAAAGGGCCGGCAAGCCCAGCCCCCGGGGGGTGCGGGAGGCCCTGGCGCGGATGGGGACCAGCCCCGAAAGGGCCGCCCTGGCGGGGGACCAGATCTACACCGACACCGTGGCCGCCAATCTCGCCGGCGTCCACATGCTCCTGGTGGAGCCCATTAAATTTACCAATATTTTTCTGGCGATACGGTACTTTTTCGAGCTGCCCTTCCGCCGGGAGAAACCACAAAAAAGGAGTGCATCCCTATGAACAACGTAAAAAAGATCTCCGCCGCCGTGGCGGAAAGCGAGGCCCAGGCCGTCTTCGTGACCTCGGAGCAGAACCGCTACTACGCCACGAGCTTCGCCTCCTCCGCCGGGGAGCTCATCATCTGCGGCGACGGCCACGCGGCGCTTTTCATCGACGCCCGGTATTTTGAGGAGGCCAGCCGCTCCATCACCGAGGTGGAGGTCGTCTGCTCCAACGGCAAGCCCGTCTACGAGCTGATGAACGACTACTTCAAGGCCCACAATGTCACAAAGCTGGCCGTGGAGGAGGGCTCGCTGAGCTACGCCGCCTACACCGCTCTCCAAAAGAAGCTGGAGCCGGAATTTGTCCCCGGGACCGGGCTTTTCCGGGACCTGCGGGCCGTCAAGAGCGCGGAGGAGATGGACATCCTCGTCAAGGCCCAGCGCATCGCGGAGGCGGCCTACCAAAACACCATGGCCCTCATGCGGCCGGACATGACGGAGAAGGAGCTGGCCGCCGAGCTCACCTGCCAGATGCTCGAGCTCGGCGCTCAGGACAAGTCCTTCGACCCCATCGTCGTCTCCGGGAGCCTCTCCAGCGTCCCCCACGGCAAGTCCCGGGATGTTGTCCTGCAAAAGGGCTTCCTCACCCTGGACTTCGGCGCGCTCTATCAGGGCTACTGCTCGGATACCACCCGCACGGTGTGCATCGGCGAGCCCACGGAGGAGATGGTCAAGGTCTACGACACCGTCCTCCTGGCCCAGACCGAGGCCATCCGCGCCGCCAAGCCCGGCATGACGGGGAAGGAGCTGGACGGCGTGGCCCGGAAGGTCATCGCGGACGCCGGATACGGGGACTATTTCAGCCACTCCCTCTCCCACGGCGTGGGCATCGACATCCATGAGTTCCCCAACTGCGCCCCCAGGAGCGAGACGGTGCTGAAAGCCGGCCACGTCATCTCCATGGAGCCGGGCATCTACCTTCCCGGCCGCTTCGGCGTGCGCATTGAGGACGTCATCGAGCTTACGGAGGACGGCTGCTTTGACCTTACGGACCTTCCCAAGGAGCTTTCTGTCTACTTCGCGTAAAAAACTCTTGCAATTATGGCGCGGATGCGCTAAAATATACTAGATTTACATTTTCGAACGCAATTTACGAATACTAAACCTACGGGAGGATACAAACATGGCAACGATCACCGCCAGCGACTTTCGGAACGGCAAGACCTTCGAGTACGAGGGCAAGCCCGTGATGGTCGTGGAATTCCAGCACGTCAAGCCCGGCAAGGGCGCGGCCTTTGTGCGCACCAAGATGAAGAACCTCATCACCGGCGCCGTCACCGAGACAAGCTTCAACCCCACCGCCAAGTTCGAGGAGGCGTTCGTGGAGCGCAAGGAGGCCGAGTACCTCTATCAGGACGGCGACCTCTACTATTTCATGGACCCCGAGACGTATGAGCAGGAGCCCGTCTCCGGCTCGAAGCTGGGGGACAACTTCCGCTTCGTCAAGGAGAACATGGTCTGCACCATCAGCTCCTACAAGGGCGATGTCTTCTCCGTGGAGCCCCCCAACTTTGTGGAGCTGGAGATCACCGACACCGACCCCGGTTTTGCCGGCAACACCGCCACCAACACCTTAAAGCCCGCCACGTTGGAGACCGGCGCCGAGATCAAGGTCCCGCTCTTCATCAACGTGGGCGACCGCATCCGCATCGACACCCGCTCCGGCGAGTATCTTGAGAGGGCAAAAGGCTAAGAGGTCTGGCGAAAAATGGCTGCGCCATTTTCCTGCCAAGGGGAACGTGCGGAAGACCCGCCGTGAATTCTGCGGAATTCACGCCGAATCTTCCTGCCGTCACGCTGCGCGCGCCGCAAGCGGCACACTTGCGTGACAAAAGGTATTTTTTCCGACGTACATGCCGCCGGAAAAAATGCTCGACATAGGGATCGAAAACCAAGATGTCTCCCGACCGGGAGCCGCGTGGAAAAGGAGGATGAACCGCATGACACCTGCTGAGAAAGTCGCTTACATCAAGGGCCTCATGGAGGGCATGGAGCTGGATACCGCCAAGGGCGAGGGTAAGGTCCTGGCGTCCATTCTGGACGTGCTGGAGGATCTGGCTCTGGGCCAGGAGGACCTCCAGGACTCCATCGACGAGCTCAATGAGGGCCTGGACGCCGTCTCCGACGATCTGGAGATGGTGGAGGACCTGGTCTACGACGACGAGGACGACGATGAGGATGAGGACGAGGACGACGAGTGCTGCTGCCATCACCATCACCACCATCATCACCACTTCGACGAGGACGAGGACGACGAGGAGTACGAGTACGAGGTCGAGTGCCCCGCCTGCGGCGCCACGCTGGTGCTGGACGAGACGGACCTGGACCAGGGCGTCATCGAGTGCCCCGAGTGCGGCGAGACGCTGGAGCTGGAGCTCACCGAGGAGGAGTCCGAGGGCGTCGAGGGCGACGCCGATGACGACGACGAGGAGTACGACGACGAGGACCTGGAGCCCGAGGAATAAGCAGTCAACAACATCAAAAAGGCCGCCCTGTGGACGGCCTTTTTCGTATGGGTAAGGCAACATGATCGATCTATCCGTTCAAAAAATACGCATCGCCTTTGAAAAGGGCAACGACATCTTAAAGGGCGTGAGCTTTGACATCGCCGCCGGGGAGCACGTGGGCATCCTGGGACGCAACGGCGCGGGGAAGACCACGCTCTTTCGGATCATCTCCGGCGAGCTGACCCCCGACGAGGGGGTGGTGGTGACGCCTCCCGGCAAGCGCGTGGGGGTGCTGAGCCAGCTGCCCGTATATCCCGAGGGGTTCACCGGGGAGGACGTTCTGAAGGCCGCCCAGAGGCGCATCCAGCGCATGGGTGAGGAGATGGAGCGGCTGGAGGCCAGAATGTCCGCCGGGGACGGCAGCGCCGATACCCTGGCGGCTTACGACCGGCTTTCCGCGGAGTTCCTGCGCCTGGGAGGCTGGGAGCTCCAGCGCTTCCGGGACACGGTGGCCAACGGCCTGGGCATCCCCCAAAAACAGCGGGAACAGCCCTACGCGGAGCTGTCCGGCGGGGAGCGCACGCGGCTCAATCTGGCGCGGCTGATTTTGGAGGACACGGACATCCTCCTTCTGGACGAGCCCACCAACCACCTGGATATGTCCGCCTCGGAGTGGCTGGAGGACTACCTGGGTCGGTTCAAGGGCACGGTGCTGGCCATCTCCCATGACCGGTATTTCTTAGATAAGACCGTCAGCCGCGTCATCGAGATCGTAGACGGGATGCCGGAGTTTTACAGCGGCAACTACAGCTTCTACCTGACGGAAAAGCGGCGCCGGTACGAGGAACAGCTCAAGCAGTATGAAAAGCAGGAGGCCAAGATCGCCCAGCTCCAGAAGGCGGCGGACGACCTGCACCTGTGGGCGTTCATGGGCGCGGATAAGCTCCACAAACGGGCCTTCTCCATGGAAAAGCGCATCGAGCGCCTGCGCACCACCGACCGGCCCAAAACGGAGGCGAAGATGCGCTCCCGTTTTGGGGAGGCGGAGTTTCGCGGGGACGAGGTGCTTTTGGCCAAGGGGCTTACAAAGTCCTTCGGGGACAAGCGCATTTTGGGGGAGACGGACCTTCTCATTGAGCCGGGGGAGGCCGTGGCGCTCATCGGCGACAACGGGACGGGCAAATCCACCCTTCTCAAGATGATCCTGGGCCTGGAGCCGCAGGACGCGGGCTTCGTGCGCCTGGGTCCGGCGGTGAAGGCCGCGTATCTGCCCCAGACCGTGAGCTTCCAGGATGAGAACCTGAGCGTCCTGGAGACGATGATGTACGAGGGCAAGTGCACCCAGCAGGAGGCCCGGGACCGGCTGGCGGCCTTTCTTTTCCGGGGGGACGGGGTGTTCACCTGCGTGGCGGACCTGTCCGGCGGGGAGAGGAGCCGCCTGAAGCTTTGTATGCTCATGAAGTCGGACATCAATCTCCTCATTCTGGACGAGCCCACCAACCATTTGGACGCGGCCAGCCGGGAGTGGATGGAGGAGGCGCTGAGCGACTACACCGAGGCGCTGCTGTTCGTCTCCCATGACCGGTACTTCATCAGCCGCTTCGCCACCCGCGTCTGGGTCATGGGCGGCGGGGAGCTCAAGGATTACCGCATGGGCTATGAGGAGTACCGGGCGTATGTGGAGCGGCAAAAGCAGCTGGCCCAGACCGCCGCCGTCAAGCCCCAGCGGCCGGCAAAGCCGGAGAGGAAGCCCGCCAATACCAAGGAGCGCGCCGCCGCCAGGCTCGAGCGGGAGATCGCGAAGGCGGAAGCGCGGCTTGCGGAAAACGAGGCCGCCCAGGAGGCCGCCGCCACGGATTACCAGCGGCTTTTGGAGCTGACGGAGGAGCACGGGGCGCTGGAGCGGCAGCTGGAGGAGCTTTACGCGGCATGGGAGGAGTCCATGGCATGAAAAACGGCGCGTATCTTGTTTTAACGGCACTCTGCGTGGTGATGGGACTCTTTTTCAATTTCGCCCTGGTGGGGTATAACTTCCTGGGGCTGTGCTTTTTCGCCCTGGCGGCGCTGATCGCGGTGTTCTGGGGGCTGAAGGCGCTGAAAAAGCGTCATGAGAAGGCCGCGAAGGGGCTGAAGACCGCCCTCCTTATCGCGCTGGCCGTTTTCTTCCTCGCCGCCGCCGTGACGGAGGGGTACATCGTCTCCAAGGCCGGCGGGGACGGGGCGGGGGAGCGGTACGCCATCGTCCTGGGCGCGGGCGTTAACGGCACCGTGCCCAGCCTGTCCCTCCATAAGCGGCTGGAGGCGGCGCTGGCCTTCGCCCAGCGGGAGCCGGAGGCCATTCTCATCCTCTCCGGCGGCCGGGGACCGGGGGAGGATATCAGCGAGGCCCGGTGTATGTTCGACTGGCTCACCGCCCGCGGCGTGGACCCGGAGCGTCTCCGGTTGGAGGAGCGGTCCACCAGCACCAGGGAAAACCTCACGTTCTCCCGGGAGATCCTGAGGGACCTGGGCGCGGAGGACGAGCGCGTCTGCCTCATCACCGCCGGCTACCACCTGGCCCGCGCCGGCCTTATGGCGGAGGACCTGGGGTATCCCGCGATCGCCTCCCTGGCCGCCCCGGCGGCGTACCCCATTTTGGAGCTCAACTACTACCTCCGGGAGATCCCGGCCATCTGGGTGTATCTGCTGAGCCGGTGAACCCATTAAAAATTGGAAACGGAAAAACGCCGTCAAAACGCCGAAATTCAAGGTTTGGGGTTGACGGCGTTTCGTCATTGTGGTATATTGTAATCACAGCAAAGGAGGAGGTTCCGATGACCTACTGAGGAAGTCCCGCCGGCGCTAGATCAAGGCGGAAGCAAAAATCCACCCCGAAGACCCGTCCCGGAGCACAGACCACAGCACCTATGGCGGAGGTTCACCGCGACGAATTGGCTGGATCGGCTGAGTGAAGAGCGCAAGTCAGAAGGGAAACTGGGAAGGAGCATTCGAGCTTGACGATCGAACACGTGGCGTAGCCCCGCAATCGCGTTGGACGGTTGCGGGGCGATTGCTATACTTGGCGGCTTGCGCCGCATTCTTTTTTGTCAGGAGGGGCTTGACAGGGGAGGGGAGGTGTGGTATTCTTTATTTAACATTTAGACTAAATGTTAAATAAAGACCTGGAGGTGATCTCTATGAGCTTGCAGAAGACGGTTTTTGCCCTGGCGGACCCGACGCGGCGGGAGATCTTGAAGCTCTTGAAGGGCGGACGCATGGCGGCGGGGGAGATCGCGGGGCGGTTTCCGGTGTCGGGGGCCAGCATCTCCCGGCACCTGTCGGTGCTGCGGGAGGCGGAGCTCATCCGGGACACCAGGGAGGGGCGGTTCATTTTCTATGAGCTCAACGCCTCGGTGCTGGAGGAGGTCATGCTGTGGTTGACGGACCTGAGAGGAGGGGAAGTGAATGTTCAGACAGAGAAAGTGGAAGATACTGGTGTCCTCCCTGGCGACCCTGATGCCGGTCGCGGCGGGGCTCGTCCTGTGGGATAAGCTCCCGGCGGAGCTCCCCACCCACTGGGGCACGGACGGCCAGGTGAACGGCTGGACGGGGAAGGGGCTGGCGGTGTTCGCCGTGCCGGCGTTCATGCTTTTGCTGCATCTCTTTTGCGTCTTTATGACGGCCCGCGACCCGAAGCGCGACGGGCACCCGGAGAAGGTCGTCGACATTGCGCTGTGCATCGTGCCCACCGTCTCGTGCCTGACGGGCAGCGTGATCTACGCCACGGCCATGGGGAGGAGCTTCCGTGTGACAACCTGGATCACGGCGGCAGCGGCGGCGTTTTTCATCCTTTTCGGCAACTACATGCCCAAGTGCAAGCGCAACTACACCCTGGGCATCAAGCTGCCCTGGACCTTGAACAGCGACGCGAACTGGAACGCCACCCACCGGCTGGCCGGGCGGGTCTGGGTCATCGGGGGTTTCATCATGCTGCTGGGGTGCTTCCTGCCGGAGCCGGCCGCCGCCTGGGTGACCGTCTCCGTCGCGCCCCTGGCCGCGGCGATCCCCACGGTCTATTCCTATTGGTTCTACAAAAAACACGGTCTGTGAAAGGGGGAAAGTGTATGTTCATCTGGGTCCTCTTTTTTGCCTGCGATCTCCTCGCGCCGTTTCTTATGATCGGCTTTGGCCGCCAGCTGTGGAAACACCCGCCGGAGAAAATCAACAACGAATGGGGCTACCGGACAAAGCGCTCCATGCAAAACGCTGATACCTGGCGTTTCGCCCAGACCGTCGGCGGGCGTTGGATCTGGAGACTGGGCTGGGCCGCCCTCGCCCTCTCGGTCCTCGCGCAGATCCCTCTCTACGGAAGATCCACAAAGACCGTTGCCTGCGCCGGTTTCGCCCTATGGGCGGCGCAGCTGGCGCTCCTGCTCCTGGCGTTTCCCCTTACGGAGAGAGCGCTGAGATTCGCCTTTACCGACAACGGCCTGAGGCGTTGACTCCCGGCGGCGTGTACGGGACGGGGGATGGCGTGGGTTATCGATACCACTCTGTCGTCCCACGCTCGCTTCCCCCCTGCCCCCCTCCTACGAGGAGGGGGCGAAAAAGGTTGCGGCTTCGCCGCGGTTTTTAATTCCCCGCGCGGCGGGGACGGGGGACGAAGGACGGGGGATGGGCGGGTTTGGAACCCGCCCCTACAGTTTTTGGAATGTTTCCAACCACCGCCGTACGGGCCGCCGCCTTCGGCGGCCCACGTTGCAGGTTTCGGATTGTTCCCGATGAACGCCGTAGGGGCGGCCTCTCTTGGCCGCCCGCATTTCGATAATTTCCGGCGTTAATTGAATGGGATAACCTTCCATATTCCCTGTAGGGGCGGGTTCTAAACCCGCCCGTGCTACATTGCGGAATGGGAACGGTTCCGATAAAGCGCGCCAACCTCGGTCACGGTTGCCCCTCCCTTGGGGAGGGGGCAGGGGGTGGGTGCGAATTTCAGAGCGGTCGGATAGACGGACCCACCCTGCCCGTCGCTTCGCTCGGACACCCCTCCCGGTGGGAGGGGCTTTTAAAAAGGTTTGCGCCGCTTTGCGGCGCAATTTTTATAAAGGGGGCTGTGAAAAAAGAGCAGATATAAGCTCGGCTTTTCACAGCCCCTGTTTTTGTGTGGAAAAATAACCACATTTCCTCAAAAAGGGCACACTGCCCCTACCCCACAGGATACCGCTTTTCTGAAGTCAGGCGGCGGCCTGGAGGCGCTTGCGTTTGTTGTGGAATTTGTAGAGGTTATGCCCAATTGCCACCAGCAGAAGCTCAAGTTTTACCTTCTCCAGCCCCCGTCGGCGTATCCTTCGGTACCCACGGTCCTGTTTGACGATGCCAAAGGTACCCTCCGCCTGGATGGAGCGGTTTATACGCAGTTGTATCCCGAGCTCGCTGCCCAGGTTGTGGAGAACTTCCTCGTGCATCGCGGTCAGCTCCCGGTTCAGGTGCACCGTC
>CANPYK010000006.1 GCA_947588605.1 uncultured Oscillospiraceae bacterium | reverse complement strand
CGGGTTAAAATGATCTCAAAAACCTGAAAACGCGCTGATACCAAGGGATTTGAAGCCTACAAAAAGATGTAGTACGGCCTCAAAGCCGCCCGTCGCGCGCCTCAGTTCAGCAAGCGCTAAAGTTCCCTATTTTGCAGACAAACCCCCGAAGCCCTGCAGCTTCGGGGGTTTTCGGCTTTTGCCTCCCCATCGGTTGCCCTTTTTATTTTCTCGCGCTCCCCTTGATGATGCGCCGGACGGTCTTTTCCGAGTAATTGTACTTCACCGCCAGCATCCTGATGTTGGTGCCGTCGTACTCGCGGAGGATCGCCTGCTGGATCATCGTGGGGTTGAAGAAACGGGTGGGAAAGCTGATCTGCTGGCCCCTGTACATCTGGTAGATGGTCATGGCCGTGTTCATCCCGAGGCTCTCGCTGATCTCACGGTAGACGGTATTAAGTAGTTGAGAGTCCTTTTCAGCCATCCGCGTCACCTCTTTCGACGATTTTAGCACATCAGAAATCTCAAGTAAAATCCCATTGTCCTTGCGTTTGTCCATACCGTCCGCCGTGGCGGGGCCCTTTGGGCCGCCTTGAAGGACCCGGTCTGACGGAGGGAGCGGAACGGAAGGCGGGAAATGGCTCCCGAAACGGCGGAAACGCTGGACTTTTCGTTTTGGCGTGGTATAATTTGAATGGAAAAACCGGCCCGGCCTGTGTGCGGGCGGGGAGAAACAGGGAGAGAGATACCGGAAGGAGTTGGTGATATGAGCCCCTGGCTTCAGGTCCTGCTGGGCTTTTTGCCCGCGCTGGCGGCGCTGACCGTGTTCGTCGCCGTCAGGAGGTTCAAAAGCTTCACGGCCGTCGTCCCGTGGGTGCTCACGGCGGGGCTTTTGGCCGGCGCCGTGGCGTGCTCGGTGTCGGGCGTGCCGTACATATCCGGGGTCCGGGAGAGCGGCGCCGCCGTGAAGCGGAGGACCCCCGTCGCCCTGGCCGACGACCACCTGGAGCTTGCCTACGCCATGATGGAGCGCGGCGAGTATGACGAGGCCGGCGACATCCTGGAGGGATATCTGGAGAGTTACCCGTATTCCGACAAGTATATTTTGGCCGCGGCCCGCCTGCGGGCGCTGGACGGCGATGTCGAGGCCGCCGCGGGGCTCTACTCCCTCCTGAAGGAGGGCGGCGAGGCGGGCCTTAACGCCCGGGGACGCGAGGAGACGGCGTCGCTGCTGCGCTGTATGGAGGGCTCCTCCGGCGTGGCGTGGGAGGAGCTGTGCGGCGTCATACGTGAGGTGGCGGAGGACATCAAAAACGACTCCGACCAGGCCGTCCTCGACGCCGTGGAGGCGTGGGAGCTGGTACGGCGCGCCTCTTCCGGGGACGAGAGCCCGGAGGCGCGGCTGGAGACCGTCCGGGAGCTTGGAGAATGGTCCCGGGAGCTGCGCGAGGAGGAGAACGACATTCTCTCCGTTCCCTTTGTGCGCGATACGGCGCTGAAGGCCTCGGCTCTTTCGGGGGACTACGCGTACGTGCTTGAGAGCGTCGGCGAGCACGCGGGCGCGGACAGCCTTCTGATCACGGCGGAGCTCATCGGCGCCGGCGCCATCACCAACGGCGACGTGCGGGAGACGGACAGCTTTTCCAGCTACGAAAAGGACTCCTCGGCCGTCCGGAAATGGGCCGAGGAGCAACTGGAAAAGGGCGCCTACACCGAGGACGAGCAGAAGGTCATACAGGACATCCTCGACCGGCTGAGCGGCCTCTCCGGCTCCTCGGGCCTGGCGGCCGGATGGATCGAGAACGAGATCCTCGCCTATCTGGAGGAGGAGCGCCTTGACCCGGAGGCCTCCAAGCTCTATCTGGAGCTTGCCAAGCTGCGCTTTGCCGCCGGGGACCCCGCCGCGGTGGCGTACCTGTACCGGGCGCTGGGCGAGGCCGGCAGCTCCGGGGACGCCGGCTACGCGAAAGCGGCCCGGGAGCTTCTCAATGTCATCCGCGACCCGGAGGACACCGAGGCGAGAAAGCAGATCCCGGTGCTGGTGGACCGCCTCACCGAGGGTATGCGGCCGGACGTGGCGGAGACGGCTGTGGAGCTTGATCCCACCGGCGGCAGTCCCGACGAGCCCGACGACGAACCCGACGGCGGGGACAGCGGCGGCATCCGGGGACAGCTCCCCGGCCTTGCCGGGCCCGGCGGGACGGACGACCGCGAAACGCCCGAAGGACCGGCCGCGCCGGACGACTCCGATACGCCCGACGGGACCGGGGCGCCCGACCTTAACGAAAGCTTCGACCAGTACGTGACGGACACCGTCAACCAGATCGCGGGGTCGGTGAATATCCTGTCGGTGGACGCCTCCGCCTTTGACACGGTGACGGCCCTGATCTCCGCCGGCGAGACGCTGGTCTCCACGCCGGAGCAGTTCAAGGACGTCATGGAGCTTAGCGACTGCTCCACGCGCATTCGGGAGTATGAGGTGAGAAAGGTCCTCTACTCCGAGGTGAACATCGCCCTGGTGTGCGACACCTCCGGCAGTATGGAGGGAGAGAAGATCGCCGATCTCCGGGAGGCCCTTACGTACTTTGTGGACAAGACCGACGACGCGAACATCGCCATCGTGCCCTTCAGCAGCGAGGTGGGCGTCGTGCGGGGCTTCGGCAGCGACGCCGCGTCTCTGAAGGAGGGCATCGGCGAAATGGAAGCTCTCGGCGGCACGAACATAAGCGCCGGCGTCACCTACGCGCTGGGCCTGTTCCCGAATGACTCCGGCGCCCTCAACGTGTTGATCGTCATGTCCGACGGGCAGGACAGCCGGCCCTCCCAGCAGGTATTGGAGACGGTGACCTCCGCCTGCAGGGAGAAGAGCGTGGCCGTTTACGCCATGGGCCTTGGCGGGGACGTGGATTCCGGGGTCCTCAACAGCTACGCCCGGGTGGGCGGCGGCTCCTACATGTACGTAAGCGACGCCTCGTCCCTCCGGTCCTTCTATGACTACATTTACAGGCTTTGCAGGAACCGCTACGAGGTGACCTACACCGCCGTCGACACCGTCAAGGCCACCCGGACCCTGGATATCCGCGCCGTGGGGAACGCCGGCGTGCAGGACCAGGAGACATATTATCTGACGGGGTCCGACATTTCCGGCGACGACCTGGGGGAGAGCTACGACGTCTTTGTGAACGAGTCGCGGACCGTGATGGGGCTGGAGAGCCGGCTCATGTACAGATGCGGCGTGGATCAGATCACGAATCTCCTGGTCTCCGGCTTCCGTGAGGACGACCAGGTGGAGGTGGAGCTCAGCGGCGGCGTCAGCTATACCCTCCCGTGTGAGTTCGTGGACGAAAACACCTACAGGGTCACCGTACCCGGCTCCGTGGCCATCGGCGCCTACGACGTTTTCGTTACCGTCAACGGGCGGCGTATCGTGTTCAACTCCGGCTTTGTCATGACCTCCCGGGACCGCAGGAGCATACGGTTCGGCAGCTATGTCTTTACCGGGAGCCAGGTGGCCGAGGAGGACGGCGTGATCACCCTCAGCGGCGTGGTGGACATGAACGGCTGGCTGAATTTCCAGGGCGACGTGATCCTCCGGGGCGACCCGAAGAACGATTATGACATACGGCTGACCTTCTCCGACGCGTATGTGCAGTACAGGGACGACGGCACCGCCACGGGCCTTGCGAAGTACTTTGCCAGGCAGGGGCTGATCCTGCGGGTGCCGGACGTTTCGGACGTGACCATCTACAACGACATCACCACGCCCTCGGATTCGGAGGACTACCCGGCAGAGCGGTATTACAGCCGCGCCGCGGTGCTGCCGATAGCCGGCTTTGTCCACCTGACGGGCCTTGCGGAGTATGTGTACCCCGACCGGGTGATGCTGGACTTTGACGATATCGACCTGACGCTGCCGTTTTTGAACGCCGTCATCAAGCGCTCGGGCGACGACGACCTCTTCGCCTTCAAAAACGACCACACCCAGAAGATCACCTTTACCCATAACTCCATCGACTTCGATCTGGAGGCCAATTGGAAATTGGAGCGCGCCGGCGACGTATACACATCCCTGGGGAATCTCCAGATCTACGTGAAGGACCCCTCGGTGGAGCTGAAGCTGCACACCGGCAAGGGCGAGGCGAGCGTCAAGGTGGGCGTGGACGTGGCGCTGCTCAGCGACGGCGTGGCCCTTGAGCTGGGCTGGAAGGACTGGAAGCTGGACGCGGTGAAGCTCTACGCCGACAAGGATATCAGCACATGGATCGGCAACGTGCCCGTGACGTTCAGCGACTTCATGGCCGGCGTCACCGATTTGAGCAGGGTCGAGAACATGACCATCGCGGAGATCGCCAAGGCCAAGCTGACAGGCTCCTTTGACTGCTCCGTGGCAAAGGTGTCCCAGGTGTTCCCGGGCCTTGAGAAATACATCAAAAAGCTGGGCGTCAAGGACCCCGCCGTGGCGTCCCTGGACGACACCACCGTGGAGCTGCGCCTGAACCAGTTCTACCTCAGCGTCAATACGACCGCCAAGCTCCTTGACCTCCTGGAAATCGGCAGCGCCAGGCTCCAGATGGGCACCGGCATCGAGTACACCAACAGGATCCTTGGCATGAACGGCGAGTCCGTGACAGGGATCGTCGGCGAGCTGAGCTCCGGCCTCAATGTGGACGAGCGAAACTTCAAGCTCATCTCGAAGGGCACGCTGACCGTGGCGCTGACGGATAAGCTGGTGGGCGTTACCGTTGACGGGGACGTGGACGTGGAGATCTCCTGGTGGATCTTCTCCGGCGGCGTCATGGCCAACGGCGAGCTCTACGCCGGCATCTACCGGCAGCACAACGGTAACTGGCAGTTCGTGGTCTACGCCTATGGGCAGACGAGCGGCGGCAAGCGGATCGATCCCCTGTACTGGCCCACCGACGCCCTGAGCTCAAAGAATTTTTAAGGAGGAGCGAAGATGAAAAAGCGTTTTGCGGGATTCCTTATACTGGCGCTGTGCCTTCCGCTTCTCCTGGCCCCCGCCAAAGCGGCGGGGACGGAGACGGACCTTGTGACCCTGGACAGGGTCCGGGACATCGTGGTGTCCGTCCTGTATGACGGGGCCGAGCCCGGCATCACCCTTTATTCCCCGGACGGGCGCGCCTACGCCGCCGACAGCGATTACACCGCGGTGGAGCGGGGCAACTACGCCGTGTACTTCTACATCGAGGACGCGGCCGCCGGCACATGGCGCGTCCGTGTGGAAAAGCGCGACAGCTCCGACGTGGAGGTGTCCGTCTACCCCTGGGACAGGCCCGCGTCCATTGACTCCCTCACCGTCACCGGCGTGGAGAACGGGAACGTCGTCTTCGAGGCCGCCGTGTCCGGCCATGAGGACTCCTTCCGCTATGACGTCTACGCCCTTCCCGTGAAGGGCGACGGCTCGCTGGGCGGGCGGGTGGACCTGGGCAGCGGCTCGGGCCGGAATGACGCCACGCTGCGTCTGAGGCAGTCCGTGTCCCAGCTTCCGGACGGGGAGTACCGTCTGGGGCTGGAGGTGTATTTTACCACCGACAGCGGCGCCGAGGTCCCGACCTTCGCCATTTCCGACGACACCTTTACCGTCTCCGGCAGCAATATCCCCGGCGACCCCGGCGATCTTGAAGCCGTTATGGATATCACCGGGAACACGCTGGAGCTGACCTGGACCGACGACGGGACCAGGATGCGCGGCTGGACCGTGGAGGTCCGTCCTGTCAGCGACCCGGAAACGGTGTACTTCCAGGCCGAGCTTGACGGCGGCGTTATGTCGTGCAGTGTTGTCCTTGACCGGGACGTGGGGGACCTCAACGTGACCGTCACCGGAGAGAAAAAAAGCAGCGGATGGCTTGTTTACGAGAGGACCGTCCCCTGGGACGCGGGCATTGACATCGCGTTTGAGACGCCGGAGCTGACCAACTCCACCATGGGGACGCTGCGCTTCGACGTGAAGGACAGGACCGTCTCCGCCGTGCTGGACGTGAACGGCGATCGGCAGGAGCTTCGCCTCACCGGGGCGCAGGTGCTCTCCTTTCAGCTCGCGCCTATGAGCGAAAACGAGGTAAGTCTTGCGTATGAGGGGGCCGACGGGGTGCGTTACCGCCTGTCCCGGCGCATAACGGTGGACTCCGTTCCGCCCGCCCTCGACCTGTTCGGCGTGCCCGACACCATATCCGTCAACTCCTCCAGCGTAACTCTGGCCGGGAGCACCGAGCCCGGCGCGCGGCTCACCGTCAACGGCGAGGAGGTGGAGCTGGACTCCGCCGGCGGCTTCCGGGCGGAGGCGCAGCTCTCCGCGGGGGAGAATATCCTCACCTTCGAGGCGTCGGACGCCGCGGGGAACAGATCCGTGCGGACGCTTACCGTCCTCAACACCTCCGCCGGCGCCGCGCCGTCCTCCCAAGGCGGCTCCGGCGTCCCGTGGATCCTTATCGTCACGGCCGCCGCCTCCGCTCTGGCGGCGGGGCTGATGGCGGCCTTCGGCGCGGTCACCTCCCACCGCGTCAAGAAGGAGAAGCCGCAAAGGGCCGGGCTTTTGAGAAAGCTTTTTGCCGTGCTGGAGGGGCTTTTGCTTGCGGGAGGCATCTGCGCCGCCGCCGCGGCCGTGGCGTTGGCGGTATACGCGGACAAAACGGCGGGGTCGATCTCCGGCGGGAGCCTCGCCTCGGCGCTCCAGAATATGTCTGCCGGACAGTTCGCCGAGCGTGCCGCCCGGGTAAGGGAGATACGCACGCAGGCCCTTTGGGCCGGCGTGGCCGGGGCGGCGTTCCTGCTGGGGATGGTTCTGCTCATGGTCCTGATGGGCTTTATCAAGAGAAAGCTCGCTCACGCCGCCGGCACGCCCAAAGCCCCCAAGCCGCCCAAGCATGGGCCCGCCGATGCCGGGCAGACGCCCGGACACCGCTTTTGCACCTCCTGCGGCGCGCGCCTCACCGAGGACACCGTCTTTTGCCCCAACTGCGGCGCGAAGCTCAAGTGATCTGAACGACACGTCAGGCGGCTGTCGCCAGCCGGAAAATCTCCAAAAAGTATAAGGGCTCCGGGCGCGGGACCGGATTTTGACAAGCCGCCGCTCACATGCTATACTACAGAAAACGACGTGGGGGTGCTCGTTATGCGGACCGCTTTTCCGCAATGCTCCAAAAAGGTGCTGCTCCTGAATATCCTGGACATCCTGCGCCGGTACACCGATGCCGACCACCGGCTCAGCCAGCGGGAGATCGTGGATATTTTGCGCCGGGAGTACAACATGACGGTGGACCGGAAGGCCGTGAAGCGAAATCTCATGGACCTTGTGGATCTCGGCTATGAGGTGGAGTACACCGAGACGGCGCGCGTGACGCCGGACCCCAAAACAGGCCGGCCGGAGGAGAACCGTATCCTGTCCGACTTCTACCTTTCGCGGGAGTTCACGGACGGGGAGCGCGGCTGCTCATCGACAGCCTTATCTTCTCCCGGCACATCCCCTACGCCCAATGTAAGGAGCTGGTGGAGAAGCTGGAGGGCCTGTCCAACGTCTATTTCCGCTCCCGGGTGCGGCACATCCGCCGGATGCCGGAGGACCGGACGGACAACAAGCAGATCTTTTTGAATATCGAGCTTCTGGACGAGGCCATCAGCCGGGGGCGGAAGGTGTCCTTCCACTACGCGCAGTACGGTACCGACAAGAAGCTCCACGACAAGGCCCGGCCTGACGGCGCCGTCCGGGAATACGTGGTCAGCCCCTACCAGATGGCCGCCAGGGAGGGCAAATATTACCTCATCTGCAACTACGATAAATACGACGACATCTCCAATACTAATATCTATTTAAAAGGAGACACCGAGCGGCGCGGATTTTTCGTGTCAGGCAAGGAAGATGCCGCAGGGAATACTGTATGTATTCCCAAGGCGGCTGACGCAGCCTGGCGCGAAAAAGACCGTCGCGAATGGCTCCTTTTAATTAGATATTAGTATAACTACCGCCTGGACCGCATCCGGGAGCTGAAGGTGCTGGACGAGCCGGCCAGGCCCTTTGAATCTCTGCGCGGCGCGGACGGGCGGCCCCTGGACCTTTTGGCGTACATGAAAAAGCACGTCTATATGTATTCCGGCGGCGACAGCTGGGCGAAGCTCTCCGTCGTCCGGCCCATGGTCAGCGACATCATCGACCTCTTCGGCACGGACGTGGCCTTTACGGACAGCGGCGGGGAGCGCGTGACCGTCACCGTCTGTGCCAACGAGACGAGCATCGAGCAGTTCGCCCGCGCCTACGCCCCGGACGTCATCGTCCTGGAGCCCGAAGCTATGGCGGGCCGGCTGGCCGAGGGGATGGAGCGGGCGCTGGCGATCTACCGGGGGGCAGGCGGACGTATGAGCAAAAACCCGGTTTGACCGCGATCCCCGTGACAAACTATACGATCGGAGGAGCATAAATGAGCGAAAGCACGGCGTATCAGCTGGACTTCCTGTGGGCCGCCTACTTTGGGATCAAGAGGGCCACGGCGGAGAGGAGCGAAGGCGCGGCGATCGACGCCTGTTGCTACAGGGCGTATCGCGATCTGAGCAGGACCCTGAAATATACCCATTCGTCATCGGAGCTGGACTCCTGGACAAAGGAGAAAAAGAAAGCGTACATTAAAATAAGGGATGGGTATATAGACAACGTCGTGGAAAAGCTTCGCGATCGCTGTATGGGCATCCCCACCGAGGAAGGTGCGTTCAACCAGTGGCATAGGGACGCCTGCGAAAAGATCATTTCTCTCGCGGGGGAGCAGGAAGGGCTTTTCAAAGTCGCGCCTACCGTCGGCCAGGCGCAGAAGTGGGTCAACATGACCTTGAAGTATATGCTGGTCATGGGCCTTGAGAGGATGGAGGCTCTGAAGCCGGTCCTGCACGTCCCCGTTGACTCGTATATGATCGAGGCGGCAAAAGAGAAGGAAGAAAACGGCCTGGGTGTGGACCCACCGTCTGACACCTGGACCTGGAGCAAAATCGACGACTACGGCACGTACCTCAGCTATCAGAAGGCCATCAAAGAGGCGGCCATAAAGAAGGGGTATAAAACCGCCATCGACTGGGAAGGAGACGCCTGGAGCGATATTGCCGCCAAGAAAGCAAAGCGGAAAAGGATCGTAGATCTTGGAGCTTTATTCTGACGAGGAGCCTGAAACCGGCGGTGAGGACTTTGATCCCATTCTTGACGCGCTTGACAAGCCGGGCGTATATAGTAATACTAATATCTAATTAAAAGAAGTCATTCGCGCCGGCCTTTTTCGCGTCATGCCGCGTCAGCCGCCTTGGAAATACCAAAGGGTATTCCCTGCGGCGTCTTCCTTGCCTGACGCAAAAAATCCACGCCGCTCGGTGTCTTCTTTTAAATAGATGTTAGTATAAAAAGTCTCCGGGGGGGATTTCCCTCCGGAGACTTTTTACGGGTTGCCTCATGATTTGATCAGGACAGATCGGTTTCGCACCGATAATGGGCTGACCCGTCGCTCACGACGCGGACGGGGATCGACCCGTCCAGCCGGAACGTGTCCCGGATCATGCTCAGCACCGGCTCCCGGTTCAGGGAGGGGTGAAGGAAGACCGTCGCCCGGCCCCTTTTGATCTCCACGCGCCCTCGGGGCCAGTAATCGAAGGGCAGTCCGTCCGTCACGCATTTGGGCAGCTTTGCCCACTCCGCCCGGTGGTTGAAATTCTCCCCGGACTTGGCGCTGAACGCCGCCGGCTCCAGCGCCGTTCCGTTTCCGTCGCACCGGACCTTGACCGTCAGCAGTTTTCTGCCAGCAAGCCAGAATATGCCTTTCTCCATGGGCGCCTCCTATTCCGTCAGAGCAGGATCGTCTGCCCTGTCTCTCTATAGGTCATCTTATACTAATATCTATTTAAAAGAAGACACCGAGCGGCGAGGATTTTTCGTGTCAGGCAAGGAAGACGCCCCCGGGGTCCCCGGCGGGCAAAGCCCGCTGGGGAGAGGAGGAGCGAACACAGCGCCTGACTGCGCCCGCAGGCGTGTTTCGAGGCCAACCGCCGCGCAGCGGCGGCTCTTGGGCCGAGATGGGCGACCAACGGGAGCCCGAAGCAAAGCGTGTTCAGCGACAACGACGCGAAAAAGACCGTCGCGAATGGCTTGTTTTAATTAGATATTAGTATTATCATACGGCATGAGACTATTTTGGGACACACAGCCTCCGGGCCGCTGTCGGGGCGAGGCCAAGATAACGCCCGCACCGTTCGGCGGCGCGAGCTCCAGGAGAAGCGCGTTGCCATGGTGAGTGACATAGAAAACGGTGGGGAATTTCCCCGCCGTTTATTCTAGCCCCTGCAATTTCGGACCGCTATTTCATCTCCACAAATCCCACGATCAGATCCACAGCCTCGGCGGTGATGTCCTCCGGGGCTTTTTCCTCGAAGGAGGCGTTGCGGCTTGTAAGGTCCAGCATCCGCGCCTGATCGCAGAGGATAACGCCGTCTGTTTTCGTCCGCTCATCCAGGCGGACGTGGAACGGGTGCCCCTTGTCCGTGTGGGTGATGGGGCAAACCATCGTGAGGCTGCTCACGCGGTTAAATAAATTGTTGCTGACCACCAGCGCCGGACGCCGCCCGCGCTGTTCGTGGCCGGATTGCGAGTCGAAATCAAGATAAACGATGTCTCCCTGCTCGAAAATACTCACCATGCCTCCGCGCCCTCCGATTTGCCCCAGTCGACCTCGGGCTCGGTGTCGATGCGGCCAAGCTCCTCCGCGTCCTTCCCGTAGAACGCCGTCAGGCGCTCCTCCAGCGTGCGGTGCTGCCGGGGGGCAGCGGCCTTGATCTGCAGGCAGTTTCCGACCTGGACGATCTCCACGCGGTCATTCTCCCGAAGGCCCACGGACTCAAGGGCCGTCTTGGGGATCCGCAGGCCCTGACTGTTGCCCCACTTTTGAATCGTAGCATACATCTCAGCCACCTCCTACAAGTAGTATATACAAAGTATAAACCAATGTCAAGAGCATTATTCTTTCTTACACCTTCCCTCCAAGGAGCTGTGCGCTTTCGCTGAACCGGGGGCGGGTTCGCTGTGAGCCCCCTTGAAGGAACCGGTATAACGGAGAATTAAGACAGCCGCTTGATTTCCCTCGGGGCGATTTTGGAGCATTTGTCGCTCTGCAACCGCCTTGAAAAGCAAGGGCTATGTATTCGTATTCAGTTGTAGCCATACACCGCAACGCGGCGTTTGCGGAAAGAAACCCCGCCTGATTTATACCATAAAATCAGACGGGATCTTCTATTCTGCAAATTTTACCTTTATTTCCAGTTTCCCATGATGATAGATCGCCTCGATACACCCGTCCATGCGCTCTGTTAGCAGCTTGGCGATAGACAGTCCCAATCCAGTTGAATTGCGATTCGCTTCTACCGTGTAGAAGCGGTCAAACAATCTGCCGACCGTCACCGCGGTCAGATCGTGCGCCGTATTGATGAATGTAACGCATCCGTTCTTATCCATCTTTACAGATAGATCACCGTCAGAGTATTTCAGCGCGTTGCTGATGATATTGGAGAAAATACGGTTGACCGCGCCCGCGTCCAGTTCACGGTAAATCGGTTCCTCCGGCAATTCGATTTCCGGCTGTATACCCTTTTCCTGCAAACCTGCGTAGAAGGACAGCAAACAGTCCTCCAGCGCCCGGACAATATCTATATGCTCCGGATTCAAAGTCTGCGAAGAGGAAACGACACTGTATCGGAACAGTTCTTCCGTCAGGCACTTTAATACTTCCGTCCTGTTTTCAATTTGAGAGAGATACCGCTGAATGTTTTCGCTTTTTTCTTCTCTATCCAATAAATCAAGATAACCGCTGATCGCTGTCAAGGGAGTTCTGAGGTCATGGGAAATGTTGGTGACAGCCTCTTTCAGTTCCAGATCACCGTGTTGATAACGCTGACGTTCCTTGCGAAGCAGACGAAGCTGCGAATTGATGTCGTCTGCCAGCTTTCGCATAGCGCGGTCACGAGAGGAAATGTCGATCAGGGTATTCGTATCTTCTGTCAATCGGTCACGGAACGCTTCTGCGATCTCACGCGCGGAACGGCGCAGGTAATAGATCTTCGCCAGAAGGGCAAAGATGACAAGCGACAATATTCCGATGATGAGCAGAAGCAAATGTTCCATGAAAACCCCTTATACTAATATCTAATTAAAACAAGCCATTCGCGACGGTCTTTTTCGCGTCATGCTGCGTCAGCCGCCTTGGGAATACATACAGTATTCCCTGCGGCGTCTTCCTTGCCTGACACGAAAAATCCTCGCCGCTCGGTGTCTTCTTTTAAATAGATATTAGTATTATCGAATCTCTTTTTTGCGGAATAGTATCAGGCCGATGCCCGACAAAAGAAGAATGTCAAGGCAGGAATACAGCGGAAGGGTTTTCAGGCGGGGTACTTGTCGAACGGCTCAGCTTCCGGCGCGACGACCGCCAGATGATATAGACATGAATCATATTCATTGATCTGGCCGTTGGGGAGCATAGAGTCCAGATGCGTCAAGATCCCGCGGAAAGGTTGTTTTACATATTTCGGATTGGGCTTTTGTTCCGCATTGGTGAAAACGGATTTATAATACGTCACCTGGCCGTTTTCATCAGTCGCAAGGGAATAGCTTCCCTGATATGTTCCCTCTTGGATCTGCTTGACCTCCTCCGGGGTCATCTGTACCTGGGAAAATTCAGTTGAGGTAATAAATTCCGGCTGTCTGAGGATGGATTCCAGCTGGTAGACAAGGAGCATGACGGCGATAATTAAGACAAAGTTTATGATGCCGCCAACGCCCTTTTGCCGAGATTAGCATACTGACGACTGTAAACAGCACGGCCCAGACAACGGAGAGCAAAACAAAGCCGGCCAATGTCCAGAAAAGCACAGATGCCGGTATTTTAGAGAGGACACCGAAGGACAAAATAATCACACACGGAGCCAAAAAAGCGGCGCAGAAGAGGACGCCGGTCCCAACATCGAAGACCAGCTTGGCGAGCAGAACGGCAGTCTTGGGGGCTCCTGTGATGATTTTGTTGCGAATGGTGTTGTCTGTGTACTCTCTTCCCGTATTCAGAGAAATAAACGCGGCAGAAATAACAAACAACGGCACAACGAATATATCTTCAAAGGAGCCGCTCATAGAGACAATGCCATAAAATACACCGGCAAGGACGGAGGCAAGGAGCATCAGCCAAAACAGGGGACTGCGCCTGCACCGGTAAATTTCAGCGGATAGACATTTACGCATGGTCAGCACCTCCCACTAAAGATATATAATAGCTCTCCAGACTCTCGTCCTTTTCCTGCATGGACAACACCTCGCAGTTTTCTTTTGCCAGAGCGGCGGCCAACCGCGTGACATTGACCTTTGAAAATACATCCGCGGTAGTATCGGAGATGATCTTATATTCCACATCCATGGCATCCAGAACACGGGCAAGCACGGCGGTGTCGCTTACCTCCATGCGGGTACACTTGCGGCAGGCGGCTTCCAGTTCTTCGGCGCTGAGCTCTTTTACCATTCGCCCGCTGTCAATGATGCCGTAATGGGTGGCGAGACGGGAAAGCTCATCTAAAATATGGCCGGAGATCAGAATGGTGATCTGCTGTTCCCGGTTCAGTCTCAGGATCAGCTCCCGTATTTCCACGATCCCCTGGGGGTCAAGCCCGTTCACAGGCTCGTCAAGGACGAGAAAATCAGGATCGCCGGCCAAAGCGATCGCAATGCCAAGCCGCTGTTTCATGCCCAGAGAAAAGTTGCCCGCCTTCTTCTTCCCCGTATTTTCCAGTCCCACCAGCTTCAGCAGCTCGGGGATCCCGTGATAGGACGGAATCCCCATGAGCAGATATTGAACCTTTAAATTTTCCTCCGCCGTCATGTCCGTGTAGACAGCCGCCGTTTCCACCACCGCGCCCATGCGGCGGCGGGATTTGATAATGTCCTTGCTGTCGTTACGAATGCCATACAGCGTATAATCGCCGGAGGTCGGCTCCTGCAATCCGCAAATCAACCGGATCAGGGTGGTCTTTCCCGCGCCGTTTTTCCCCACAAATCCATAGATAGCGCCCTTGGGAACATTCATAGTTAGACCGTTCAATGCTTGAAAATGTTTATATCTTTTCGTCAGACTGTCTGTCTGTAAAACGTAATCCATGGTGCTTTACCTCCTTGATGACTTAAGCATATAACGCAAAGGTCAAGAAAGCGGTCAAGAAAAACGTCAGGATTTCGTCAGGATTTTTCCTGTGCCAGTCTGAAACCGATCCCCCATACGGTTTCAATATAGTCCACACCGCTGACATTCTGCATCTTTTTGCGCAGATTACTGATGTGTTGTTTCAAGGACCGCTCCGTACAATCGGGCGTATCCAAGCTGATCCTGTCCAGCAGCGCGCCCTTTGAAATGACCTGCTTCGGGTTCATCATCAGCAGCTTCAATATGGCGTATTCTGTTCGGGTCAGCTTCACAGCCTGTCCCCGCACCGTCAGCGAAAGCGACACCGTATCCAGGACCAGATCGCCGGCGGAAATGGTCTTGGCCTCCTCATGCTGTTCCGCTTTGCGAAGCTGGACGGTGATACGGGCAAGCAGCTCCTGCGTGTCAAAGGGCTTGGTCATGTAATCCACCGCGCCGCTGAGCAGCAGATTTACCTTGTCCCGCACATCCACTTTCGCGCTGAGAACGATCACAGGGATGCCCTCGATGCGCGGCAGGACCTCCTCGCCTGACAGCCCCGGCAGCATCAGATCCAGCAGGACTAAGTCCGGCTTGTTTTGCGAGAGCAGATACAGCGCTTCTGTGCCGGAATAGGCCCGAAGAACCGAATACCCTTCCTGCGTCAGCACTTCCCGCAGCATATCTCCGATATAAATGTCATCCTCAATGATCGCGATCGTTTTCATTTTCATTCCCCGCTTCATCATAGGGTGTCTCCATTTTTCCTGCCTTGCGTATGCTTATACTAATATCTAATTAAAAGGAGCCATTCGCGACGGTCTTTTTCGCGTCATGCTGCGTCAGCCGCCTTGGGAATACATACAGTATTCCCTGCGGCGTCTTCCAAGCCTGACGCGAAAAATCCTCGCCGCTCGGTGTCTTCTTTTAAATAGATATTAGTATAAATCGCTCGAAAAAGTTATAAAAAACACCGGATTTCTTACGAAATCCGGTGTTTCATGGTTGCGGGGGAAGGACTTGAACCTACGACCTCCGGGTTATGAGCCCGACGAGCTACCAACTGCTCTACCCCGCGATTTGGGTTGGTATTATCATACCACATCGCGCGGGGTTCGTCAAGAGCTTTGGCGGGAAAAGTTTTTTGGTTCATTCGCTTTTTTCCGACTCGCCGGGGGTCTGGGGACGGGGGCCGGAGCGGCGGGAGCGCTTGCGGCGGCTTTGCTGGGGGCGGGAGGCGGCGTCCGGCTGATCCGGCTGGGGCTTGGGCTGGCCCTGGGGGCGCTGAGACTGGCCCTGGCGGCGGTCCTGACCCTGACGGGGCGGGCGCTGGCTCTGACCGCCCCGGCGCTGGCCCTGGCGGGGCTTGGCCTCGCCCTCGGGCTCGGGGGCATTCTCGGTCTCCTCCCGGCGTTCGGCGCCGTGTGCGCCGCTTTTGGCGGCGTCCCGGGAGGCGGCGGAGCGGCGAAGGCGCGGTTGAGTCCTGGCCGGGGGCTCGATCTTCCCCTCCGCCAGGGCCGCCAGGTACTCCGCCCGCTTGGCCTTGCCGCCGAGGACAGTGATCTCCCCGGCCTCAAAGGTCTTCATAGACGTCTCCGTTTGGTCCTCCAGGCGGACCCGGACGGTGCCCTTCAGGAGGTTCACGTCCACCACGGTCCCCACGCCCGCCGGCGTCTCCACAAAGGCGTCCAGCTTCGGGACGCTCTGGACCAGCTCCTCGTAGGCGTCCTGCTCGTACTTGAGACAGCACATGAGCCGGCCGCAGGAGCCGGAGATCTTGGTGGGATTGAGGCTCAGCCCCTGGGTCTTGGCCATTTTGATGGACACGGGCTGGAAATCATCCAGAAACTGGGCGCAACAGAAGGGCCGGCCACAGATGCCCAGGCCCCCCAGCATCCGGGCCTCGTCCCGGACGCCGATTTGCCGAAGCTCGATGCGGGTCTTGAAGGTGCCCGCCAGGTCCTTCACCAGCTCCCGGAAGTCCACGCGGCCCTCGGAGGTGAAGAAGAAGAGGATCTTGGACCCCTCGAAGTTGTACTCCACGTCCACCAGCTTCATCTCCAGCTTGTGCTTGGCGATGCGCTGGCGGCAGATTTCCATGGCCTCCTGCTCCCGGCGGCGGTTCTCCTCAAAGCGCCGGGTGTCGGCCTCGGTGGCAAGGCGCTCCACGGGGCGCAGAGGCGGGTGGACGGCGTTGTCCTCCACCTCATGGTTGCCGGTGACGCACTCGGCAAACTCCAGGCCCTTGGCGGTCTCCACGATGACGTTGTCGCCCTTTTGGGCAGTGACGCCGTTGGGGTCGAAGTAGTAGACCTTGCCCTTATTTTTAAAGCGTACACTGATGACCTCAGTCAATTGTCATTCTCCTCTCCGGCTTACGCCGAAATCTATGGTCATGCCTCGCGGCAAAGCTTCGCCAGCATCCAGGCGGCGATGTGGACGGCGCTGACGTTCACGGCGGTCATTTTGTCGGCCTTGTCCAGCGTCTCGGAAAGCCGCTCCACCGCCGATTCCGTGAGCTTCCCGGCGGAAAAGGCGTCCACCGCCTGCCGCCGCAGGCTCTCAAGGAAGGCGGGGACCGTCTCGCGGTTCAGCTTGTCCACGGGTAAAAGCGCCCGGATGAGCGCCATGTCGTCCCGCCGGGACAAAGCGTCGATGACCGCCCGTGCGGCGTCGTCCGTCTCGCTCTGGGCCTTGGTGGGCGCGGGGGTCAGGTTCACCGTCTCGCACCGGGAGCGCACCGTCTCCAAAAGCCGCTGGGGGTTCTCCGCCAGGAGCACGAAAACGGCGTGGGCCGGCGGCTCCTCGAAGATCTTCAGCATGGCGTTCTGGGCCGGGACGTTCATGGCGTCGGCGTCCCGGATGAGGAAGACGCTCCGGGCGGCCTCGTTGGGCACCACCGCCACGTGGGAGCGGACCTCCCGCAGGGAATCCACCGTGTGCTCCCGGGCGGTGCGGTCCACCGTCTCGATGTCCGGGTGGACGCCCCGCAGGGCCTTGGCGCAGTCCCGGCAGACGCCGCAGGGCGCCCCGGAGGGCGCGGCGCACACGGCGGCCCGGGCGATGAGCTGTCCCGCGCTCTCCCGTGTCTCGGCGTTCCCGCCGGTGACGATATAGGCGTGAAAGAGCTTGCCCGCGCTAAGCCTTGTTCTCAAATCGGAAAGGTCCATACCGCCGCCTCGACTCCGTCACTTGTGATAAAGCTTGTTCGTCTCGTAAGCCGGCTCGCAGGTGACGCTGCAACCCAGCTTCTTCAAGAGATTTTCGTCCACCTGGGAGAGGATCACCGTGGAATGGACCTCGCTGCCATTTAGCTTCGTCAGCTGCTGCATGGCCGTCTCCGCCAGGGGATTGGTGACGGCGCAGATGGACAGGGCCAGGAGGACCTCGTCGGTGTGGAGTCTCGGGTTTACGTTGCCCAGGTGGTTGACCTTCAGGTCCTGCACGGGCTCCAGGATGCTGGGGGAAAGGAGGCGTATCCTGTCGTCGATGCCCCCCAGGGCCTTCAGGGCGTCTAAGAGCATGGCGCTGGCCGCGCCCATAAGCTGGGAGGTCTTGCCCGTGACGATCCGCCCGTCGGGAAGCTCGATGGAGGCGGCGGGCTCGCCGGTCTCCTCCGCTTTTTTCAGGGCTTCCGCTCGGCCGGGGCGGTCCTCCACGCCGGTGTTCACGGTGTCCATGAGGAGCTTTATCTTGTCCGCGTCGGCCCCGCCGGGGAGGCCCTTGACCCGGGCGCAGCAGGCGGCCAGATACCGGCGGACGATCTCCCGCCGGGACGCCTCCTGGCAGGCGTCGTCGTCCACCACGCAAAAGCCGGCCATGTTGACGCCCATATCCGTGGGAGACTGGTAGGGGCACTCGCCGCCCATGAGGCGCTTGAAGAGGGCCGACAGCACCGGGAAGGTCTCCACGTCCCGGTTGTAGTTCACCGCCAGGGACCCGTATGCCTCCAGGTGGAAGGGGTCGATCATGTTGACGTCGTTGAGGTCCGCCGTGGCGGCCTCGTAGGCCACGTTCACCGGGTGCTTGAGGGGCAGGTTCCAGATGGGGAATGTCTCAAACTTGGCATACCCCGCCTGGACGCCCCGCTTGCCGTCGTGGTAGAGCTGGGAAAGGCAGGTGGCCATCTTGCCGCTCCCCGGTCCGGGGGCGGTGACCACAACGAGAGGCCGGGTCGTCTCGATATAGTCGTTTTTGCCGTAGCCCTCGTCGGAGACGATGCGGTCAATGTCCGCCGGGTAGCCCTCGATGGGGTAGTGGCGGTAGACCCGGATGCCCAGGGCCTCCAGGCGCCTCTGGAACGCCTCGGCGGCGCTCTGTCCGGCAAACTGGGTGATGACCACGCTGCCCACATAGAGGTCGAAGCTCCGGAAGGCGTCGATGAGCCGCAGAACGTCCAGGTCGTAGGTGATGCCGTAGTCGCCCCGGACCTTGTTTTTGGCGATGTCCCCGGCGCAGACGGCAATGACGATCTCCGCCTTGTCCCGGAGGTTGGCCAGCATCTTGATCTTGCTGTCCGGCTCGAACCCCGGCAGGACCCGGGAGGCGTGGTAGTCGTCAAAAAGCTTCCCGCCGAATTCCATGTAGAGCTTCCCGCCGAATTTGGCGATCCGCTCCGCGATCTTCTCCGACTGGAGCGACAGGTATTTCCCGTTATCAAACCCGATCCTCATAAGCGCCTCCGGTCCTCTCTCTTTATAATGGCCCATCCTCTATTTTACCTTTTCCACAAGAGGCCGTCAAGTGCTAAATTTTTCTCCGCCCCAAAGCAGGCAAAAAGGCGCGCAAAAACCGGGCGGGTTTAGAACCCGCCCCTACCAAAAAGGTTTGCGCCGCTATGCGGCGCAATTTTTTATAACGGCGGCGCAAAGCGCCGCATCCTTATTCCCCCGACCCCTTTTTCGGAAAAAGGGGTGCCGCCGCAGCGGCGGGGTATTCGAGCCCGTTGCCCGTGTCGCTGGGGCTACCGGGAAGCCGTAGGGGCGGGTTCTAAACCCGCCCGTGCCACGTTGCGTGACAGGAACTGTTCCGAAAAATCGCGCCCGCCCCCGTCTCAGTGCCCCCTCCTCGTAGGAGGGGGGCAGGGGGGGAAGCGAGCGTTGAGGTTTCTGAATGGTCCCGGCAAACCGCACCAGCCCCAATTACGCCGTAGTGGCCGCCACTCCTGGCGGCCCGCGTTTCGATGACCTCCGATGTCGGTTGAATGGGATGACCTTCCACATTTCCTGTAGTGGCGGTCCCATGTGTCCGTCCGCGCCCGCGTTGCGTGACAGGAACGGTTCTGATAAAATGGTACACGTTGGTGAACGAAAAAGGGCCAACCTGGGCGCTGCGCCCGCAGGCGCGTTTCGACGCGCAACTGCCGCGCAGCGGCGGCTCTTAGCGCGGAGATGCGGCCCGTACAGCGTGGAAGCGTTTTCTTGATCTGCTCCCATTGTTTATCAGATACGCCCTAGAATACGCGTTCCATTTTATATCGTTCCGCAAGATTTCCGTTTGCCATTTTCTCCACAAGTTGCCCGGTGATTTTAAAGCCGCATTTCATGTAACAGCTCTGTGCGCGGCGATTGCTTTGATTTGTATATAAGGCCACCGCCGTAAATCCCCTGGATCTCAACATATCCAAGGTTCGATTGAGGGCATAAGTCCCTATCCCCTTATTTTGATATGGGGGAACCAGACCTATCATTTTAATATACGCCACTTTATCTTCCGATAACAGCCCGTTTATGCCCAACCAACCAACAGGCGTGTTTTCATCAAAAATAATATAGTTTTCTTCGTCCGGATCGCAATTCCACGCGGATATTGTATCGATCCAATCGTTGAACTGTGTAGGCATTTCATCTAAAGCGTCAAGGATATTTTTGTCGTTCATGAGCTTATACAAAAACTCCGCGTCGTCCTCGCGGACTTTTTGCATCCTGATATTCACCCTTTATCCTCCTTGTAAATTCCATATTTTCCTTATTGGCCTCAGCTCCTGTCCTCCACCAGCGCGGCCATGTTGTAGAGGCCGGCGGGTCTGCCGGCTATGTAGCGGGCGGCGGTGAGGGCGCCGTCGGCGAAGAGGGAGCGGTCGTGGGCCTCGTGCTTGAGGGTCAGGGTCTGGGTGTCGGTGGAGATGAGAACGGCGTGGGTGCCGGGGAGGTTGCCCATGCGCACGGCGTGAAGGCCGATCTCGTTTTTCTCCCGTTTCCCGAGGCCCGCCCGGCCGGGATGGAGGGTGGCCTCCGGCCGCACCTCCTGAATGGCGCGGGCCAGCATCAGCGCCGTGCCGCTGGGGGCGTCCAGCTTCCGGTCATGGTGGGCCTCCACGATCTCGATGTCCGCCTCCGGGAAGAGGGCGGCGGCCCGTTTGGCAAGGTCCGTGAGCGCCGCGATGCCCAGGGACATGTTGGCGGAGAAAAAGACGGGGACTTGCCCGGCGGCCTTGTGGACAGCCTCCAGCTCCGCCTCGTCGTGCCCGGTGGTGCACAGCACCACCGGGACCTTTTGTTCCACGCACCAGGCAAGGAGCCCCACCGTCAGGGTGTGGTGGGAAAAGTCGATCACCACATCCGGCGTCTCCCGGACCTCACGTAAGTCCTTCAGCACCGCGCCGCCCTGGGAGTAGACGTCCACGCCGCAAAGAAGGGCCATGTCCTCGGCCTCCTCCACCTTGTTGACGACGATGCTCCCCATGCGGCCCAGCGCGCCGTAGACCAGTACACGGATCATACCTTCAAGCCTTCTTTTCTCATCAGTGTCAATAATTTTTCCCTGTGCTCGTCCTCCATGGGCGTGAGGGGCAGGCGCAGGCGGTTTTCGATGATGCCCATAGCCGCCAGGGCCGCCTTCACCGGGATGGGGTTGACCTCCATGAAGAGGGCGTCCATCAGCGCCTTGTAGCGGCACTGAAGCTGCGCGGCGGCGGCGAAATCGCCCCTCAGCGCCAGGGCGCACATCTCGTGGGCCTCGCGGGGCATAATGTTGGAGAAAACGGAGATGCACCCCTGCCCGCCCACGGACATGAGGGGAACGGCGATGTCGTCGTTGCCGGACCAGACGGCGAAGTCCGGGGCCTTGGCCCGGATCTCCACCACCGTGGCCATGTCGCCGGTGGCCTCCTTGATGCCCACGATGTTGGGGTGCTTACTGAGCTCCACGCAGGTGTCCGGCATGATCTTCACGCCGGTGCGGGAGGGCACGGAGTAGACGATCATGGGCAGGTCCGTGGCGTCGGCGATGGCATAAAAGCTTTGGACAAGCCCCTTTTGCGTACATTTGTTGTAGTAGGGCGTGACGCACAAAAGCCCGTCCGCGCCGGCCTTTTTTGCCTTGACGCTCATCTCCACGGCGTGGTCGGTGTAGTTGGAGCCGGTGCCGGCGATGACGGGAACGCGGCCGTGGACACGCTCCACGGCGAAGCGAATGGCCTCGATGTGCTCCTCGTCGGTGAGGGTGGGCGCCTCGCCGGTGGTGGCGCAGACGATGAGGGCGTCCACGCCGCCCGTGAGCTGGAAGTCCAGCAGCCTCGCCATGGCGTCATAGTCCACGCCCTTTTCGTTCATGGGCGTGACCAGCGCCGTCCCGACGCCGCGGAATATGGTATTCTTCAAGAAAATGACCTCCCCAGTCAGAATTCAGGTTTTACGGAATTTGTCCCTTTCGGCGACCGCCAGCTCGTCGCAGCGGTTGTTATACTCGTTCTCGGCGTGGCCCTTCACCCAGTGGAAGGTGACGGTGTGGCGGGCGAGGAGCCCGTCCAGGCGCTGCCAGAGCTCGGGATTTTTGAGCTCCCCCTCCCGGCGGCGCCAGCCCCGCTTTTTCCAGCTTATGAGCCAGCGCTGGTTAATGGCATTGACGATATACTGGGAGTCGGAAAAAATCTCCGCCTCGCAGGGGCGCTTCAAAAGCTCCAGGGCGGAGATGACGCCCAGAAGCTCCATCCGGTTGTTGGTCGTCTCGGCCTCCCCGCCGGAAATTTCCTTTTTGTGGGGACCCGCCAGGAGGATCGCCGCCCAGCCGCCGGGGCCGGGGTTCCCGGAGCAGGCCCCGTCGGTGTAGATGGTGACCTTATCCATTGTCCTCCCCGGCGTCGACCTCGTCCTCGACCTCCGTCTCGGGCTCCTCCGTCTCACTGTCCTCCGTGCCCTCCGTCTCGTCGGCGGCCTTCTCGGTGGTGGCCACGGACAGAAGGCGCGCGCCCTCGGACACCCGCATGAGCTTCACGCCCTGGGTGGCGCGGCCCAGCACGGAGATGGTCTCCGCCCCGGTGCGGATCATGGTGCCGTCCTCGGCTAAGAGCAGCACGTCGTCGGTATCGCTCACCATCTTCACGCCGGCGATGGGGCCGGTCTTCTGGGTGACGTTGTGGTTCTTGAGACCCATGCCGCCGCGCCGCTGGGGCGTGCCGTCGGCGCCGCGGACGTACTCCTCGATGGGCGTGCGCTTGCCGTAGCCGTTTTCGGTGATAGTCAGGAGCATCCCGCCTTGGGAGGCGTTGACGGCCCCCACCACGAAGTCCCCGTCCCGGAGACGGATGCCCCGGACGCCCACGGCCTCCCGGCCCATGGCCCGGACGTCGTTTTCGTTGAAGCAGATAGCAAAGCCTGCGTGGGTGGCGATGAGGATGTTGTCGTCGCCGAAGGTGTCGCACACGGCGATGAGGGTGTCCCCCTCGTCCAGCGTCAGCGCCCGGATGCCGCCCTGGCGGATGTTGCGGAACGCAGCGCCCGAAAGGCGCTTCACCGTGCCCTTGTAGGTGACCATGAAGAGGAACCGGTCGTTGGTCTCGATGTCCGAGGTGTGGATCATGGCGGTGACGCGCTCGCCGGGCTCTAAGGGCAGGACGTTGACGATGTTGGTGCCCCGGCTTGCCCGGTTGGCCTGGGGGATGTTGTACCCCTTGCGGCGGTAGACGCGTCCGGCGTCGGTGAAGAAGAGGATATAGTCGTGGGTGGAGCAGGTGAACACCGTGTGGACGAAGTCCTCGTCCCGCAGGCTCTGGGCCCGGATGCCCTTGCCGCCCCGGTTCTGGGCCTTATATTCCGTCACCGGCATCCGCTTGATGTACCCGGCGTTACTGAGCGTGAAGGCGCAGTCCTCCTGGGCGATGAGGTCCTCCAGGTCGATCTCCTCCTCCACGTCCCGGATCTCGGTGAGGCGGGGGGAGCCGTATTTGTCCCGGATGGCGATGAGCTCGTCCTTGAGCACCGCCCGGATCTTCTCCTCGTGGGCCAGAAGGTCCTCAAAATAGGCGATCTTCGTCTCGATCTCGTCGTATTCCGCCTGGAGCTTCTCCCGGTCCAGCCCCTGAAGGGCGCGCAGGCGCATATCGAGAATCGCCTGGGCCTGGATGTCGTCCAGGCCGAAGCGGGCCATCAGGTTTTCCTTGGCGTCGTCGTAGCTTGTGCGGATGATGCGGATGACCTCGTCGATGTTGTCCTGGGCGATGAGGAGCCCCTCCAGAAGGTGCGCCCGCTCCCGGGCCTTCCGGAGGTCATAGCGGGTCCGGCGGGTAATGACCTCCTCCTGGAACTTCAGATACTCCGTGAGGATGTTCCTGAGGGGCAAAATCTTCGGCTGGGACTGGTCGTCCGTCAGCGCCAGCATGATGACGGAGAAGCTGGACTGCATAGCCGTCTGGGTGAAGAGCTTATTGAGGACCACCTGGGCGTTGGCGTCGCGCTTAAGCTCGATGACCATGCGCATACCGTTCCGGTCCGTCTCGTCCCGGATGTCGGAGATGCCCTCCAGCTTCTTGTCCTTCACCTGGTCGGCGATATTTTTGATGAGCTGGCGCTTGTTCACCTGATAGGGAAGCTCGGAGACGATGATGCGGGTGCGGTGGTCCTTCCCGTACTCCTCAAACTCCGTCCGCGCCCGGACCACGATCTTGCCGCGCCCGGTGGCGTAGGCCTGACGGATGCCGTTGCGGCCCATGATGATGCCCCGGGTGGGAAAATCCGGCCCCGTGATGTGCTCCAGAAGCTCCGTAAAGGACGCCTCCGGATCATCGAGAAGGCAGACGCAGGCGTTGATGACCTCCGTGAGGTTGTGGGGCGGGATGTTGGTGGCCATGCCCACGGCGATGCCCGCCGAGCCGTTCACCAGCAGATTGGGGAAGCGGCTGGGTAGGACGCGGGGCTCGCGGCGGGACTCGTCGAAGTTGGGGTCCCAGTCCACGGTCTCCTTGTCGATATCCCTCAGCATCTCGTCGGCGATACGGGACATGCGGGCCTCGGTGTACCGGTAGGCCGCCGGGGGGTCGCCGTCCACGGACCCGAAGTTGCCGTGGCCGTCAATGAGGGGCGCGCGCATGGAGAAGTCCTGGGCCATGCGCACCAGGGCGTCATAGACCGAGGCGTCCCCGTGGGGGTGGTAGTGGCCTAAGACGTCGCCCACGGCGGTGGCGCACTTCTTATAGGGGTTCTGGTGGGTGAGGCCGCCCTCATACATGGAGTAGAGGATGCGCCGGTGCACCGGCTTTAACCCGTCCCGCACGTCGGGGAGGGCCCTGCCGATGATGACCGACATGGCGTATTGCTTATAGCTCTCCTGCATCTCATGGACCAGCTCCGACTGGGTGATGGCCTGGTCCGGGAACAAAATATCCTCAGGCTTGTAGTCTCTGTTATGTGCCATACGTAAACCTCGTAACCTTCAAGCGTCAATAGTCAAGATTGACCGCGTATTTGGCGTTTTCCTCGATCCACGCCTTTCTGGGTTCCACCTCTTCGCCCATGAGGACGGTGAAGATGCGGTCCGCGGCCACGGCGTCGTCCAGGGTGATGCGCCGGAGGGTCCGCTTTTCCGGGTCCATGGTGGTCTCCCACAGCTCGTGGGGGTCCATCTCGCCCAGGCCCTTGTAGCGGTTGATGTCCACTTTGGCGTTGGGGTTGTCGCCGCGCATCTCGGCGCTGATCTTGTCCCGCTCCTCATCGGAGTAGGCCACCCGCTGGGTCTTACCCCGGTTGAGCTTATAAAGGGGCGGCACGGCGGAGTAAACGTACCCTCGCTCGATGAGGGGCCGCATGTAGCGGAAGAAGAACGTGAGCAGCAGCGTGCGGATGTGCGCGCCGTCCACATCGGCATCGGCCATGATGATGATCTTGTGGTAGCGGAGCTTGTCGATGTTGAATTCCTCCCCGATCCCGGCGCCCAGGGCCACGATGAGGGGATAGAGCTTGTCGTTGCCGTAAATTTTGTCCGCCCGGGCCTTCTCCACATTCAGCATCTTGCCCCACATGGCCAAAATGGCCTGGAACCGGGAATCCCGGCCCTGGATGGCCGAGCCGGCGGCGGAGTCACCCTCCACGATGTAGATCTCGCACAGGCTGGGGTCCCGCTCGTTGCAGTCCTGGAGCTTATCCGGCATCTGCCCGGACTCCAGGCCCGTCTTGCGCCGCACGGACTCCCTGGCCTTCTTGGCGGCCTCCCTGGCGCGGTTGGCGGTGAGGGCCTTGTCGATGACCAGCTTCCCGAAGGCCGGGTTCTCCTCCAGGTAAATTTCCAGCTGCTCGGAGACGATGGAGTCCACCAGCGAGCGGATGTCGGCGTTGCCCAGTTTTGCCTTGGTCTGGCCCTCAAATTGGGCGTTGGTGAGCTTCACGGAGATGACGCAGGTCAGCCCCTCCCGGCAGTCCTCGCCGGAGAGCTTGTCGTCGTTCTTGAGCTGCCCGATCTTCGTAGCGTACGCGTTGAGCACCCGCGTCAGGGCCGTCTTGAAGCCCGTCTCGTGCATACCGCCCTCGGGGGTGTGGATGTTGTTGGCGAAGGAGACCAGCATCTCGTTGTAGCCGTCGTTATACTGGAAGGCGATCTCGGCGATGGAGTCCTCCTTGCCGCCGGACATGTAGACCACGTCGGGGGTGAGGGGGGTCTTGTGCTGGTTTAAGTACTCCACAAACTCCCGGATACCGCCCTCGTAGTGCATATCGTCGAAGACCAGCTCCTCGCCCCGGTTGTCCTCGATGCGGATACGAAGGCCGGCGTTCAAAAACGCCTGCTCCTGCATCCGCTTGTGGAGGATGTCATAGTCGTACACCGTGTCGTCGAACATCTCCGGGTCCGGCTTGAAGGTGACGGTGGTGCCGGTGCGGTCGGTGGTCCCCACCACGGTGATGGGCTCGGTGATATCGCCCCGGGAGAACTTCATCTCGTAGATTTTCCCGTCCTTGTGGACCTGGACCACCAGCCACTCGGAAAGGGCGTTGACCACGGAAGCGCCCACGCCGTGGAGGCCCCCGGAGACCTTGTAGCCCCCGCCGCCGAACTTGCCGCCGGCGTGGAGGACGGTGAAGACCACCTCCAGGGCGCTCTTGCCCGTCTGCTGCTGGATGTCCACGGGGATGCCGCGCCCGTTGTCCACCACGGTGATGGTGTTGCCGGGGTTGATGGTGACCTTGATGTGGTCGCAGTAGCCGGCCAGGGCCTCGTCGATGGAGTTGTCCACGATCTCGTACACCAGGTGGTGCAGGCCCGAGGAACTGGTGGAGCCGATATACATGCCGGGGCGCTTGCGCACCGCCTCCAGCCCCTCCAGCACCTGGATCTGACTGGCGTCATATTCCTCGGTGATCTTGCCGGTGATCTCGTTTTCGCCCAATTCTGCCATGAAAAGCTTGCCTCCTAGCTCAGGAAAAAGTATATATCAGTTATCCAGGTCGTCGACGTCGTCATAATCGTCGTCGTCACCGTCGTCGCGGCCGTCCACCATCTCCATGGGCCGGACCCGCCGCTCCTTCTTGGCCTTCTCCACCATCTTGTGGAGAAGCTCCTTCACGTCCCTGGGGGACTTGACGTTTTTGAGGTCCAGATGGGGGGCCGTGGTGTCGGAGGAGGAGATGCAGACCGTCCCCATGCCGAAGATCCTCTGCCAGAGGGTCATGGTCAGCTGGATATCCCGGACGCGGTAGAGCAGGACCTCCTCGCCCTTGAGGCTGAAAAAGCCCTCCTCGATGAACAGCCGGTCGTCGCTGAGCTTGTATTTGGTGAAGCTCAAAGGCATCCCCATGTGGCGCTTCCGGTCGGACCAGACGATCTCGATGGGGTCTACGTCGATTTTCTTTGCCATATTGATTCCCTCCGTTACATATTTTAAATAAACTCCTCGTCCGCCGCTCTTTTGAAAAGCGTTTGAGAACTGAGGAGCGTCAGATACACGTCGGAGCGCTCCCTGTCCCCGGTGAGCACGAAGGCGCGGGGCAGGTCGTCGGAGACGGTGTGGGTCCGCCCCTCCCGCTGGGCCCGTTCCAGAAAGGCCCTGGTGATCCGGGAGGAGGTGGTGTTGTCCAAATCGAAAATGCCGATGAGCGTCGCCTCCCGGATGACGCTGTCGGCCCCAAGATGCAGATACAAAGGACCGCCCTCCTAGCTGATGGTGCCGTTCTCCACAGTGAGGACCCGGCCTCCCGTGCGCCGGGCCACCTTCTCGTCCTCACAGCAGGTGATGAAGACCTGCCCGCCGCCGATGCGGTTGAGAATGAAGTCCTGCCGCTTCTCGTCCAGCTCCGAAAGGACGTCGTCCAGCAGCAAAAGGGGGTACTCCCCTAAACTCCGCCGGTGGAGCTCCAGCTCCGCCAGCTTCAAACTCAGCGCCGCCGTGCGGGTCTGGCCCTGAGAGGCGAAGGTCCTGGCGTTGGCGCCGTCGATCTCGATCTCCAGATCGTCCTTGTGGGCGCCGGTGAGCACAAGGCCGGAGGCCAGCTCCGCCTCAAAATGCCGCGCCTGGTGCTCCGCCAGGGGCGCGATGAGCTCCGCGGCGGGCATTCGTGGATCTTCAATGGTTTTTACAGTGGCATATCGGACCGCAAGCCGCTCCCCGCCGGAAAACTCGGCGTGGATATCCGCGCACAGCGGCGCCAGCTTTTCGATGAAGGCCGCCCGGTAGCTGATGAGCCCCGCGGACAGGCGGATGAGATGCTCGTTATACTCCTCCAGCAGCGGCAGGAGAGACGCGTCCTGCGCCGCGTCCTTCAATAGCCGCGTCTTGCTCTCACAGGCCTTGGTGAACGCCCGCAGGAGCTCGGCGTACCGGGGCCGCAGTTGGCCGATGCACAGGTCCATGAGCCGCCGCCGCTCGGAAGCCCCGCCCTTGATGAGATTTAAGTCCTCCGGGCAGAAGAGCACGGCGGCGAAGGAGCCGGAGAAGGCCTGCGCCGTCTTCATCTTCACGTCGTTGACCAGCATCTCCCGCCGGCGGCCCCGGCGTAAAATAAGCTCCGCCCGCTTTTCCCGGTCCCCGGACAGCCCCTCGGCGCGCAAAAGCGTCTCCTGGGCGTCAAAGCCCATGAGCTCCCGGTCGGAACGGGCCCGGAAGCTCCGTCCCGCGCACAGCACGAAAAGCGCCTCCAGAAGGTTGGTCTTTCCCTGGGCGTTGCGCCCGGAGATGACGTTGATGCCCCGGTCAAAATCCGCGCGGGCGTCGGCGTAGTTCCGAAAGCCCCGCAGGAGGATGGAATCGATGACCATTATGCCTCCGCCGCCACGGTATAGGCCGCGCCGGGGATCTCCACGGTGTCGCCGGGGCGCAGCTTCTTGCCGCGCATGGCGCAGACCTCCCCGTTGACCCGGACCCGCCCTTCCTCGATGAGGGCCTTGGCCATGCCGCCGGATTCGCAGGCGTTGGCAAACTTCAAAAAAGAGTCGAGCTTGATATACTCCGTGGCGATGGGGATGCTCTCCGGCTCCTTTTTGGCGACCTTGACCTTAATTTTCATTGGCTCTGAGCCTCACGGGCAGGATCATATAAAGGAAATTCTTGCTCCCGTCGGTGGGGACGATGACGCAGGGGGACACGCTGGTGGAGAGCTGGAGCCGCACGGTGTCCGCCGGGGCGGCCCGCAGGGCCTCCAGGATGTAGCGGTTATTAAAGCCGATCTCCAGCCCCTCGCCGTCTCCCTCCACGCCGCACTCGTCGTTGGCCTTGCCGAGGGTCGTGGCGGCGGAGACGCTGAGCACCCGGTCGCCGAAGGTACACCGCACCGGGCTCTTGAACTTCTCGTTGATGATGAGGCTGACCCGCTCCACGGTGCTGATGAGGTCCCGGCGGGAGACCTCGATGCTGTATTTGCTGGTTTGAGGGATGGAGTTGCGGTAGTTCAAAAACTCCCCCTCCAGCCGCCGGGAGATGAGCATGTTGGGTCCTAAGGTAAACATCACGTGCTTTGTCCCCAATGTGATCTTCACCAGATCCTCGGAATCCCCGGCGATCTTCTCCACCTCACTGAGGGCCGTCCCCGGCACCACGAAGGAAATTTTGCCAACCTCCGTCTTGGCCACCCGTTCCCGCCGCAGGGCCAGCCGGAAGCCGTCCACGGCCACTACGGTGAGCACCTCGTTTTCCACCTCAAAAAGCGCGCCGGTGTGGATGGGCCGGGCCTCGTTGTCGGAGACGGCGAAATTCGTCTCCCCGATCATGGCCTTGATGTCCCTCTCCTTCATATAAACGGAATTCTGGTAATCCACGCTGGGCAGCTCCGGGTACTCCTCGGCGGAGATGCCCATGATGTCGAACTCCGCCATGGCGCAGCGGATGTTGATGCTGTACTTCTCGTTCACCGTCATATAGACCACGTCGTCCGGGAGCTTGCGGATGATGTCCCCGAAGAGCTTGGCGTTGATGACCACGCTCCCCTTCTCGGTGACATCCGCCCGGATGGCGGACCGGATCCCCGTCTTCAGGTCATACCCCGTGACGGTCAGGTCCTCCCCGGCCTCGATGAGAAGCCCCTCCAGGCTCGGCACCACGCTCTTGGCCGCGGCGGCCCGGGAGGCGATGGTCACGGCGGCGGACAGCTCGTTTTTCTCGCAGGAAAATTTCATCTTTGATTCCCCGTTTCTCTGATAGTGAAAGACAGATTATTTTTTTAGTAGAAATAGCCGTAGGTCGTTTTTATGTGGAAAACATGAAAAAGGTCCGATGATTCAAGGAAAAATCGAATGGAAACGACTGTGGAAGAAGACGGCCCTTTTCCACAGGAAAAAATCGGACGATGTTTTTTCCACGAAAAAACCACAGAAAGTCAAAAGGAGCCTGTTGAAAACGGCGGGAGAGGGCCGTCACTTGCCGGCGTTGATGTTGGAGGTGATGTCCCGGATCATCTGGGCAAATTCCGGGTCGTCCCGGATGTTCTTCTCCACCTTCTGGATGGAGGAGAGCACCGTGGTGTGGTCGCGCCCTTCGAAGATCGAGCCGATGTCGTTGAGGGAGAGGTTGGAGAGCATCCGAATCTCGTACATGGAAATGTGGCGCGCCAGGGCCGTGTTGCGGGTGCGGCGCTGGCCCCGGATGTCCTCCGGTGAGATACCGAAATATTTGGCCGTCTCCCGGATGACGTCCTCCGGCGTGGGTACATAGGCCGTCTTCTCCCGGAACATATCCTTCAGGGCCTTGGCGGCCATGGACACCGTCATGGGCGCGTTCATCAGGTCCCGCTGGGCCCGGATCTTCAAGACAGCCCCCTCCAGCTGGCGGACGTTGCTGGTCATGTTCTCCGCGATGTAGTTGACCACGTCGTTGGGGAGCACAAGACCCAGACGCTTGGACTTGTTGCGCACGATAGCCGCCCGCGTCTCAAAATCCGGCGGCTGGATGTCCGCCTGGAGGCCGCCGCCCAGCCGCGACTGGAGGCGGTCGGTGAGGGTGGGCATCTCGGAGGGCGGCCGGTCCGAGGTAAAGACCATTTGCTTTTTGGCCTCGTATAGGGTATTGAAGGTGTGGAACATCTCGTCCTGGGTGGACGCCTTGCCGGCGACGATCTGGATGTCGTCGATGAGGAGAAAATCAGCGCTGCGGTATTTCTCCCGAAATTCCACGTTTTTGCCGGTCTGGATGGCGGCGATGAGCTCGTTCATGAAGTCCTCGCCCCGGACGAAGACCACGTAATATTCCGGGTGGCGCCTGGTCACCTCGTGTCGGATGGCGTACAAGAGATGTGTCTTGCCCAGGCCCGAGTCGCCGTAAATAAAAAGGGGGTTATAATCCCTGGTCTGCCCCTCCGCCACCGCTAAAGAGGCGGCGTGGGCGAACTTGTTGGAGGGTCCCACCACGAATTTTTCAAAGGTATATTCGTCCAGATCCTGCCAGACCGGCTTTTCCGGGGCCTCGGCGGCCTCCTCGCCCACCAGCTTGACCTCCATGTCCCCGGAGAAAAGCTCGTTGAGGGCGCTCTTCACCGCCGGCAGGAACCGGGAGCGCACCACGCCCCGCTTGAAGTCCGAGGGGATAAGCAGGGTAAGGCTGGATTCCGTCATCTCCAGGACCCGGCATTCGTCGAACCACGTATTGATCGCCACCGGCGTCAGCTCCCGGCCCATCAGCTCCAGAAGGCTCTTCCAAAGTTCGTCCAGTGAATCCATGCCTCTCTTCCTTTCCCACAAAAAACCCCGGAAATTGGTAACTTTTCTCCATCATAGCAGTCTCTTGATTGTATCACATTTTCCCCAAAATTGCAAGAGCTTTCTCATCCCCGCCAAGAAAAGGACCCCCGGAAAATCAAAAAATCCCCCGCTGCGCGCCCTCCTACGAGGAGGGGGGCAGGGGGGAAGCGAAGGTGGGCGGACACATGTGTCCGCCCGTGCGCGGTTGCGTGGCGGGAGCGGTGCGGATGATTTAGTTTTTCAAGCTGTTGATCGGCGCGGGGATGCGGCCGCCTCTTTGGATGAAGGCGGCGGCGCTGGCGGGGTTCACCGCCATGACGGGGGCGGAGCCCAGAAGGCCGCCGAAGTCCACGGTGTCGCCCACCGTAAGGCCCGGGACGGGGATGACCCGGACGGCGGTGGTCTTCTGGTTGATCATGCCGATGGCGGCCTCGTCGGCGATGATGGCGGAGACCGTCTCCGCCGTGGTGTCCCCGGGAAGCGCGATCATGTCGAGCCCTACGGAGCACACGCAGGTCATGGCCTCTAATTTTTCAATGGTCAGCTTTCCCGCGGCGGCGGCCCGGATCATCCCGGCGTCCTCGGAAACAGGGATAAATGCCCCGGAAAGGCCGCCCACGTTGGAGCTTGCCATGACGCCGCCCTTTTTGACGGCGTCGTTCAAAAGCGCCAGCGCCGCCGTGGTGCCGGGGGCGCCTACGGACTCTAACCCCATCTCCTCCAGAATATCAGCCACCGAGTCCCCCACCGCCGGCGTGGGGGCCAAACTCAGGTCCACGATGCCGAAGGGCACGCCGAGGCGCCGGCTGGCCTCCTGGGCCACCAGCTCCCCCATGCGCGTCACCCGGAAGGCCGTTTTTTTGATGGTCTCCGCCACCACGTGGAAGGGCTCGCCCTTGCATTTTTGGAGGGCATGATGGACCACGCCGGGGCCGGAGACCCCCACGTTGATGACGCACTCCGGCTCCCCCACACCGTGGAAGGCCCCGGCCATGAAGGGGTTGTCCTCCACCGCGTTGCAAAAGACCACGAGCTTTGCGCACCCCTGGCCCTTCGTGAGCTTCGCCGTCTTTTTCACCACGCGGCCCATGAGGGCCACGGCGTCCATGTTGATGCCGGCCCTGGTGGACCCCACGTTGACGCTGGAGCACACCCGCTTTGTGGCCGCCAGGGCCTCCGGAATGGCGTCGATGAGCCGCCGGTCCCCGGTGGTGAAGCCCTTTTGCACCAGCGCGGAGAACCCGCCGATGAAGTTGACCCCCACGGCCTCCGCCGCCCGGTCCAGCGTCACGGCGAAGGGCACGTAGTCCTCCGTCTCACAGCTCTCGCAGGCGATGGCTATGGGCGTCACGGACACCCGCTTGTTGACGATGGGGATGCCGAACTCCCGCTCGATGTCCTCCCCGGTCCTCACCAGATTTTCGGCACAGCGTGTGATCTTGTCATAAATTTTGCCGCAGCAGGTTTTCCTGTCCGGATGCCCGCAGTCTCTGAGCGAGATGCCCATGGTGACGGTGCGGATGTCCAGATGCTGCTGGCTGATCATCTCGATAGTCTCGAGTATCTCGTTCGTCGTGATCATATCCTGTGCATCGCCTCAAAAATGTCCTCCCGCTGGATGCGCACGTCCAGGCCCCGCGCCTGGCCGTCCCGGCGCAAAATGTCCGCCAGGGCGGCAAAATCCACTTTACACCCGGCGGTGTCCACCAGCATGATCATGGTGAAATACTCCCGCATGACGGTCTGGGAGATGTCCAGCACATTGACGCCGTTCTCCGCCAGCACCGCGCACACGTGGGCGATGATGCCCACGGTGTCCTTGCCGATCACTGTCACAATGGCTTTCATAGGTCCCTCCTTATACGCTCAATTCGTCGATGGTCTTTTCAAAGGCGTCCATGAAGTTATCGAGGAAGTAGTCCACCTCCGGCATCCCCATGGCCCGGAGCTTGTCGAGGGTGGAGGCGGCGGCGGATTTAAACTCCAGATTGCCGGTCTTCAGCTCCTCCACGCACTTGATGTACGCCGAGAGCTTGTCGGCGGCCTTGACGATGTCCCGGACGCCGCCCTCGTCCCGCAAAAGCGCCTCGTACTCCGGCCGCAGGGCCTCCGGAAGGCCGCTCACCAGCTTCGTGATGGCCCCCTCCTCCACCCGCCGGTAGGCGGCGCGCATGGCCTCGTCGTGGTACTTCACGGGCGTGGGCATATCTCCGGTGAAGATCTCCGGCGCGTCGTGGAAAAGCGCCGCGGCGGCGGCCCTGTCCGGGGAACAGGGCACGCCCATCACGTCCCGGCGGATCACCGCCAGAGCGTGGGCCAGCACCGCCACCATGTGGCTGTGCTCCATCACGTTCTCCCGGTCCGCGTTGCGCATCAGCGCCCAGCGGTCGATGTTCTTCATCCGGGAGATCAAAGCGAAAAAGTTCCAGCTCACCGTATCCCTCCTCACAGCTTCTTTCCGCAGTTGCGGCAGAACGAGCTCCCCGGCGCCACCGGCGCGCCGCACTCGCTGCAGAACTTCGGCCCCTCCGCCGCCTGCGTCACAGGTGTCACAGGCGTCACAGGCGTCACAGGCGGCACGGGCGGCACGACCGCCGCCGGCTTTGCCTTTTTCTTCTTCCTGGACACCGCGACAACGACCGCAATGACCGCAATCAACACCGCCGCGCCCCCGGCGCCGATACCGACCCACACCCAGGGGAAGCCGGCGCTCTCTTCCTCCTCCTGCCGGACGGAGGCGGGCTTTTCCCCAAAGTGGGGATTCGTGACGAGCCCCACCCGGTCCCCGTCGCGGACCAGGAAGTATTTCCCGCACATCGTGTCGCCAATATATTTGTTGCAGGGGTAGACCGCGTCGTATTTCACGTCGATCAGCAGCTCCCCGCGGTTCGCGTCCACAACGCCCCAGCGCCAGTCCTCATCGGGCGACGCCGCCTCGACATAGACCAGAAAATACCCGTTTTTCTCATCTCGGATCCGAAGCTCCTCCTCTTCGGTACGGTAGACCTTGCCGCCGTCGTTTATGAAACAGCGGGCGACCTCGCCGTAATTTTCGGCCGGAGTGGACAGGTAATAGCTGTTGCCGGGGTACGAATACCTCCTGATACTCCCCGGCTCCGGCTCCACCACCGTCTTCCCGGAGGCGTCTACGACAGCCGTCTCGCCGTCTTTCTCCACGGCGTAATAGTCCCCGATGGCCATGGTAACGGAATCATATTCGAGAGGAAGGATGAAATTCCCATCCACGTCGATGACGCCCTCGCTCCTGTTCTTCGTCACCGCGTAGGCCCCATCCTTAAGGTAGGAGATGCTGTCATACTCCCCGGGTTCCACGACGTAATTGCCCTTTTCGTCCACAAGCGCCTTGCTGCCGTCCTGCAGAGTGACGATGCAGCGGCCCTGGCAAAAGCCGTCGACGCGCTCATACTCCACGGGCAGCACTAGGTTCCCCTCCCGGTCATAGGCCCCCCAAAGAAACCCATGCGTGTTGTTGACCAAAACAAAGTAGTCGGGATTATAGTATGTGCCGCCGCTCCCGATGATGAGACCGTTCTCCCGCAGATCACAGGGCGGGATGATCAGTTCGCCCTTGCCGTCGTAAACGGCGTTGGTGTCCGCTTCCCGGTCGTACACCAGGATCAGACCGCCTGTGGTCGAAACGCTTACGGAGCCGTTCCTGGCGGGCATGAACGGCAGGACCTCCCGGCCCTTGGCGTCCAGTACCCCCACCATATCGCCGTCATAGACGGCGAAAAGCCCCTGGCAGTCGGTGCCGATAGCGATATTGTCATATTCGAAGGGCAGGATCTGCTTCCCCTGAAGGTCGATGACGCCCACGTCGCCGTCCTCGTTCCGCACAGCGATATAGCTGTCCTTCTCGGTGAGAGCGGTGGGATCGTAGAAAGAGTAGGGCGACACCCATTCTCCCTTGGCCAGGAGCTCCCCCTTGCCGGTGAAGATCAAGTTTTCATTGGAATAGATATCGTTCCCCTGATAGCGTATCATACGGAAATAACCTTCCAGCTCGGGAATCCTGTTGCCCTCCAGATCCAGGATGCTGCGGGAAGAGACATATTCGTCCCGGCTGACTCCCACGAGCAGGGAATCCGTGAGGTAATAAGTGACGTCCCGGTCCACCTCCCGCCCGCGCTTCAGGTCATAGACGAGAGTCTGGTAATCTTCAAGCCCCGCGCTGTAGAGCGTCTCCGAATCGTATACGGCAAAGGACAGCCGATCCAGCTCCTCCACATACGAAACCTGATAAGCGCCAAAGTGCTCCAGGACCTTCTCCGGCAGCTCGATGTCCAGCCACCGGACCTCCGCCCCCTCGTCCTTCCTCGCCCCCGCCGGCGCCGCCATCGACACCGCCAGCGCCAGCGCCAGCAGCACAGTCACAAACTTTTTCTTCATAACGTTTCCTCCTCAAATTTTTTTCCCGCAATTGCGGCAGAACGAGCTCCCCGGCGCCACCGCCGCGCCGCACGCGGTGCAGAACCTCGGCCCCTCCGCCGCCGGCGTCACAGGCGTCACCGGCGTCACAGGAGGCGCAGGCGGCACGACCGCCGCCGGCTTTGCCTTTTTCTTCTTCTTAGCCGCCACAACGACGGCCGCAACGACCGCGATCAGCACCGCCGCGCCCCCGACGCCGACACCGACCCACACCCACGGGAAGCCGGCGTCGTCCTCCTCCGCCGGCTCGGCGGGAGCGGGGAGCGTCTGCGCGAAGCGGGGCGTCTTCACCAGGCCGACACGCTCTCCGTCGCTGACCAGGAAGTATTTCCCGAACATGGTCATATTCCATCCCTGGCAGGGGCGGACCGCCTCGTACACCGGATCGACCAGCAGCTCCCCACGGTTGGCGTCCACAACGCCCCAGCGCCGATCCGCGGACTCGGAGGGCTCGTCGCAGACGCGACAAAACCCGTTATCCCACGACAGGTCCAGATAGAGCGTCTCCTCCGGGCGGAAGACGCCTCCGTCCTCGTTCACAAAGCACCGGACCGCGCCGTCGTCCCCCGTCAGGGCACAGCAGCCGTAATCTCCCCAAAGGACCGCGGACCCGGCCTCCGGCTTTACCACCGTTTTCCCCGCCCCGTCGATGACGCCGGCCTCGCCATCCTTTTCCACGACGAAAACGTCCTCGCCCAGCCGTTCGATGGTATCGTATGTCCCCGGAGAGACCACATAGCCGCCTGTCTTGTCCACGATGGCGGCCCCCTCCGGGGTCCTGACCACGGCGATGCCCCCGGAGAAGCCGGCGCCTCCTATGCCGATGTAATCGACGTCGTCCTCGGGGACCACCAGTTTCCCGTCCCGGTCATAGATGCTGTAATAGCCGCCGAGGCCGAGGCGGTTATCCTTGTTGGCGTGGTAGATGTAGATATACCCGTCGGCGTTGGGGTGCTTGGCGGCGTCGGAGACGCGGTCGTTGCTGGCTTGGGCGAGGGAGATGCCTCTACGATAGTGGCAGGACAGATGCGCTTCGACGCCGTCGAGGGCCAGGACCAGCTTCCCGTCCCGGTCATAGACCTCCGCGCGCTTATCCTTCCCCCCGTAATTGACCGCGGTCAGGCCCTTGTAGCTCTCTATTCTGTCCATGCCTTCGGTAAAGGGGACGACGGTCTTGCCCGCCGCGTCGACCACCCCCGTCGCGCCGTCCACCGTGACGGAAAAAAGCCCCTCGCAGCCGGACCGGACCGCGACGCTGTCGTACCGGAAGGGCAGGACCTGATCTCCCCGTGCGTCGATGACGCCGGCCTTGCCGCTGTCGTTACGGACGGCGATATAGCCGTCCCCACGGGAAAAAGAGTCGTTCGCCAGCGACCCTCTGGCCAGGACCTTCCCCTGGCCGTTGAAGATCGCGTCCCCCTGGATATAGACCCCCTCCCCGAAGCTCTCCACCGGGGAATGGCCGTCCAGCTCCTCGATTTCCCGGCCCTTCAGGTCCAGGACCCGGCAATTGCCCTCCGGATCGACCTCCACAAGCAGGTCGTCCGAGAGATAGAAGATTTCGTTCACGTCCGTCTCCCGGGAGTCGCGCAGATCATAGACGAGCAGGTCATAGCCGGCAAGCTCCGTATCGAACAGACTGCCGAGAGAGTTCATCCGGAAGGTCAGCCGGCCCAGCTCCTCCACATACGAAACATAGTAAGCATCCAGGTGCTCCAGGACCGCCTCCGGCAGCTCGATATCCAGCCACCGGATCTCCGCCCCCTCGTCCTTCTTCGCCCCCGCCGGCGCCGCCAGGGACACCGCCAGCGCCAGGGCCAGCAGCACAGTCACCAGGTTTTTCTTCATAAGGGATCCCTCCTCAAATTTTTTTCCCGCAATTGCGGCAGAATTGACTCCCCGGCACAAGCGGCGCGCCGCAGTTCACGCAGAACCTCAGCCCCTCCGCCGCCGCTGGGATCGCTTTCTTTTTCTTCTTTTTAGCCGCCACAACGACGACCGCGACAACGCCGGCCAGAATCACCGCGCCCCCAACGCCGAGGCCCACCCAGAGCCAGGGGAAGCCGGAGCTCTCGTCGGGCTCGCCGGCCGCCTCTTCCTCCCTGGCGGGCGGGGTATAGAGTCCCACCCGCCGGCCGTCCATGACGAGATAGGTGTCGGTGAGGGCGTATTCGTTGGTGTACAGCGGGGAGATGAGGTCATACTCCAGCGGCAGCAGCGCCTCGCCCTGACCGCCAAAAAGCCCCATTTTTCTTTCCTCCCCGTCCAGCGCCGCCACAATGATGCCGTTATACCCCACGCGGGCGTCCAGATCGTCGTAGTCGTCCGCCGGCAGGAGCTCCTCCCCCGCCAGGTTGTAGACGCCGCTCACCTCATCCCCGTCATGATCCGAGAAGACGACGGCAACGTCCCCCTCCGGATACATCCAGTCACCCCGGACCGGTCCGAACCGATACGTCCCCTTCTCGTCCACGAGGCCGCATTTCCCGTCCTTGACCGCAATGATAAGGCCGTTTTCCCATACACCGATGTCGTCATATTCCGCCGGCAGGATCTCCCGGCCCCTGGCGTCAAAAAGCCCCCGGTCTTCCCCGGCGTAGGCGATGATATACTGCTTCTCTCCGCTGATATCGAAGTCGATCTCGTCGTACTCAAACGGCACCACGATCTCGCCGTCCGCGTCCAGCACGCCGCCCTTGCCGTCTCCCCAGTCGTCCCGGCAGGCGAAAAACAGACCCTGATCGGAGGAGTCAAGATAGCCGTATTTAAACGGGATCCGGACGTTCCCTTCCATATCCAGGACGCCGTACAGCTCGTCCTCCTTGCAGGCGACGATAGACCCGTCGCCGCTGATATCGATGTCCTGATACTCAAAGGGGATCAGGACGTTCCCCTCGGCGTCCACAACGCCGTACAGGCCGTTTTTCCCCATGGCGGCGATAAGGCCGTTTCGGACATCGTCGATACTCTCGTACTTGCCGAAGGGGACGATCATCCCGCCGTCGGGACCGATGACGCCGTCCTCACCGTCCCGCGTCACGGAGCACATCCACTCCTCCCCTCCGGAGGTGTACCAAAAATTGAAGCTGTCGTCAAACGTGTACGTCTCAACGATCTTCCCCCGGTCGTTCAGAAGGTACGCCTCGCCCCGGGACCGGGAGACCATGCAATACAGCCCGTCGCCCAGATACGTCGGATCCCAGCAGACCGGGTCGACGAGGACCTTCCCGTCCATGTCCATGATGCCGTACCCGTTGTAGCCGTCATCGTAGGTGAAGGTGAAGAAATATTCGTTGACGGGGCTCACCTCCACATAGCTCTTCCGCCGGCCGGTGTTCACGTCGAAGACCCAGCTTTCCAGGGAATAAGCCCCGTTTACCGACAGCAGTCCCGCCTGCTCCACATAATTGAGAGAATACGTCCACGTGGACCCCGCCAGCGCGGTCCGGACCGTCTCCGCCACCTCCTCCGGCAGCTCAAAGTCCAGCCACCGGACCTTGGGATCCGCCCCCTTCGCCGCCGCAGGCAGGGCCAAAGCCGCCGCCAGAGTCAGCGCCAGGACCAATGCCAACAGTTTTTTCATGATGCTCATCCTCTCTATGATATGGCTTTCGCGATGGTCCCCCCGCCCAGGACCCGGTCGCCGTCGTACAAAACGGCGGCCTGCCCCGGGGCCACGGCCCGCTGGGGGGAGGCGAAGGTCAGAAGAAGCCCGTCGCCGGTCATCTCGGCGACGCACGGCTGTTCCTTTTGCCGGTAGCGCAGCTTCGCCGCGCAGGAAAGGGGGAAGGCCGGCGGCACGAGCCAGTTCATATCCTCCGCCAGGCACGCCCCGGCGTACAGGCCCTCCTCAAAGCTCACGGTGACGGTATTGGCCGCCATGTCCTTGGATTTCACATACAGGGGCCGCTGGGCGGCGACGCCCAGCCCCCGCCGCTGGCCCACGGTGTAGCCCGCCGCGCCGCGGTGCCGCCCCAGGACGCGGCCCGTCTCGTCCACCAGATCCCCGGGGACGCTCTTTTCCCCGGTATAGCGCTCCAAAAACGCCAGGTAATCCCCGTCCGGGACGAAGCAGATGTCCTGGCTCTCCTTCTTCCGGGCGTTGAGGAACCCCTCGCGCGCGGCGACGGCCCGGACCTCCTCCTTGGTGAGCTCCCCCAAGGGGAAAAGGGCGCCGGCCAGCTGCTCCCGCGTCAAACACGCCAGCACGTAGCTCTGGTCCTTGGAAAGGTCCCGCGCCTTAAAAAGGGCCGGCCCCTCCGGCGTCTGCGCCCGACGCACATAGTGCCCCGTGGCCACGTACCCGCACCCGATCTGTCGGGCGTAGTCGGCCAGGGCCGCGAATTTCATCTCCCGGTTGCAGTCGATGCAGGGGTTGGGCGTGCGCCCCCGGGCGTACTCCGCCGCGAACCGGTCGATGACCCGCTCCCGGAACCGGCGGGACAGGTCCAGGGTGAGAAAGGGGATGTCGAGCCTTGCGCACACGCTTCGGGCGTCCTCCACGTCCTCCGCGGCGCAGCAGGTGGACTCCCCCGCCAACCCCGCCAGGGCGTTGTCAAAAAGCCGCATGGTGACGCCCACGCAGTCGAACCCCGCCGCCTTCAGCAAATAAGCCGCCACGGAGGAATCCACGCCCCCGCTCATGGCCACCAAAACCGATTTTTCCATCCCGCGCCACGACCTCGTTTTTCCAGTGTTTACTTTAAAATTATATTGCGCCCGCGTCCCGATGTCAACAAAAAACAAAACCGGGGGACGCGGCGCTCGATTTCCGAAAACGACGGGTTTATAATCCAATTATCGGCGGCTCTCGCGCCGCCGGGAAACGCAAAGGAGGTATTTTTATGAGAAAACGGGCGCTCTCATTTGTTCTGGCGGCGCTGATGCTCGCGGCGCTTGCCGTCCCCGCCTCGGCGGCGGAGGAGAAGAAGGCCCCGTCCGTGACGGTGACCACCCTTGTGGAACCGGCCTACGAGGACGCCGGATCCTTCTCCGAGGGCCTTGCCGCCGTGAAGAAGGACGGCAAGTGGGGCTACATCGACGAGACGGGCGAGGCGGTCATTGATTTCCGGTATGATTACGCCGGCCGGTTCAGCGAGGGCCTTGCCTTTGTGATGCGGCAAGACTACGGCCTTATCGTGGATAAGACCGGCAAGGAGACGCCTCTGCGCGAGAAAAGCGCCGGCGGGGATATGGCGGATCACCTTGTGGCGAACCCGGACCTCCTGGGCGATCCCGTCTTCCGGGAGGGCGTAGTCATTGCGGACGGCCGCGCCTTCAAGGCCGACGGTCAGGAGATCGTCCCCAACGAACAGGAGCTGAACGCGCTGGCGGACAAGTGCGACAGCCTGGGAAAACAGGGCTTCAAGGAGACCTTCACGGACGAAAGCGGGAAAGAGGTAACGGAGTACGCCTATTACTACAGGTGCAGCGGCACATGCCGTGACGGACTGATCCTCGTGGATCTTTACGGCGAACACGCGCTTGTGAGCTTAGGCAGCGCCCTCATGGACAAGACCGGCCATATCGTCAAGGAGTAAGTGACCCTGCGGCTGGAAGGAGTGGAGACCAGCGGCGATTTCACCGTTGGCGTCCATGGCCCCACGGACGGCCTCGTCATGGCGGCGTACCTGGACCGGGAAACCTTTGAGATCGGTGTCGGCCTCCTGGAATACGAGACAGACAAATGGATCGTTCAACCGACATACGGAAATTTCGCGATCAATACGATGGAGGAGGAATTCCTCCCGGACGGCCTCTGGGTCGTCGCGGGGCAGGACGAAATGTGGGGCGCCGTGGACAAGACCGGCCAGGTGGTCATCCCCATGGAGTACGATTCCATGGGATATTACAGCCAGGGCCTGGCCCCCGCCCGCAAGGACGGCGAATGGTTTTACCTGGACACCCGCGGCAGCCGCTATGAGATCGGCCTTCCCGACGGCGTCGCCGCCGAAAACATCACCTACGCCGGCCCCTTCAACGACCTGGGCGTAGCGGAGATCTATGACGAGGTCCGGGACGTGGCCTACCTCGTGGCGGACACCCCCGTAAACGGCGTCCTCCCGGCGGTGGAGGGCAGCGAGAACATCCCCGCCGACGTTTTCTTCAGCTTCTACTCTTATGGCGACGGGGATACATGGATCGACGGCGTATACGACGTCCAGGAGCTCATGCCCTTCGAGCAGGACGGCAAATACGGCTGCTACAGGCTGACCTTCGACCTTGCCGGCCAGAATCCCTTCACCGACGTGCTCCCCGGCGACTACTTCTATGACGGGGTCCTCTGGGCCGCCGATCACGGGATCGTGGACACCGACACGGCGCCGCTCCGGCCCAAGACGGGCTGTCCGCGCTGGAAGGTCGTGGAATCCATCTGGCGCGCCGCCGGCCGCCCCGAGCCCACCGTCACCTCGGTCCCCTTCACCGACGTAAGCCCCGACGCCCCTTACTACAAGGCTATCCTCTGGGCCTACGAGAAAAACATCGCCCGGGGCAGCTCCGCCACCACCTTCGTCCCCGGCGAGACGGTCCTGCGCCGCGACGCGCTGACCCTCCTCTACCGCGCCGCCGGCGAGCCCGAGACGCAAAAGGCGAACGGCTTTACGGATGTCCCCGACGACGCCTACTACATCGACGCCATCTCCTGGGCCGTCAGCCGGACAACGCCCATCACCAACGGCGTGACCACGACCACCTTCGAGCCAAACAGCCCGGTCGTCAACTGCGACGTACTGGTCCTCCTCTACCGCACAGCAAAGACCAACGCCATCGACATCTCCCTCGGCACACAGCTCAAATAACCCTCTCCAGGGCCGCCCCTCCGGGCGGCCCGTACGGCGTAATTGGGGCGGATACGGTTTTTCGAACCGTTCCGTCCCGTAACGTGGCAGGGGCGGGTTTAGAACCCGCCCCTGCCGCTTCCCGGAAGCCCCCGTCCTTCGTCTCCCGTCCCCGCCGCGCGGGCAAATCAAAATCTGCGACGAAGCCGCAACCATTTAAAAAGCCCCCTCCTCGTAGGAGGGGGGCAGGGGGGAAGCGAGCGTTGGATGACAGAGCGGCATCAAAAAAGCGGGCGGGTTTAAAACCCGCCCCTACTTTACTGCGCTAAAATGTTCCACGTGGAACATTTTATTATAATAAAGCAAACCGCAAAGTCGGTTTATTTTACGTTCGGGCTCTCCCGCATCGCCAAAATGGTCTTCTCCATCAGCTCCTCCAGGGTCCAGCCCAGCATGTCCGCGCCGCGGCGGATGACCTCCCGGTCACAGCCGGCGGCGAACTTCTTGTCCTTGAACTTCTTCTTGACGGAGGCGACCTCCAGGTCGCTGACGCTTTTGGACGGGCGCATGAGGGCCGCCGCGCCGATGAGGCCCGTGAGCTCGTCGGCGGCGAAGAGGACCTTTTCCATGAGCCGCTCCGGCGCCACGTCCGAGCAGATGCCGTACCCGTGGGACACCACCGCGCGGATGACGCTCTCGTCCACGCCGTTCTCCCGCAAAAGCTCCGGGGCCTTTTGGCAGTGCTCCTCGGGGTAGAGCTCAAAGTCCACGTCGTGGAGGATGCCCACGGCCTTCCAGTAGTCCGCTTCCTCCTCCAGACCCAGGTCTTTGGCGTACCACGCCATCACGTCCCCGACGACGCGGGCGTGGGAGAGGTGGAACTCCCCGGCGTTGTACTTTTTGGTGATCTCGTAAGCCTCCTCGGGCGTGGGGATCATGGTCAGGACCTCCCGTATCAAAAAATTTAACGCTATTATATGGCGGCGGCGCGGATTTGTCAACAAAAAGCGCCGGCCCGCGTTTTTTCACCATTTACAAAAAATTCACCCTTGCGGGGAAAAAGGTTTTATAATAAACTAATGTCATAAAGATAAATTTCCTTCGAGGGGGGTTTAAAGTGTCGGAAAAGATCCTGGTGGTGGAGGACGACGTCAACATCGCCGAGCTCCTGCGGCTCTATCTGGAGCGGGAGGGGATGCGCGTGACCGTCGCCCACGACGGGGAGGCGGGCGTCGCGGCCTTTGAGCGGGAGGGGCCGGACCTGACGCTCCTGGACATCATGCTCCCCCGGCTGGACGGCTGGGGAGTCCTGCGGCAGATCCGCGCCAAGAGCGACGCGCCGGTCATCATGGTCACCGCCAAGGGCGAGACCTTCGACAAGGTCACCGGCCTTGAGATGGGCGCCGACGACTACATCGTCAAGCCCTTCGACGTGAAGGAGGTGGCCGCCCGCATCCGCGCCGTCCTGCGCCGGTACGGCGGAGAGAAGCCGGAGAGCCGCAAGCGCCTTGTGTTCGACAAGCTCGTCATCGACATGGAGTCCTTCGTCCTCACCGTGGACGGCAAGCGGGTGGACATCCCGCCCAAGGAGATGGAGCTTCTCTACCACCTGGCCCTGTCCCCCAACCGGGTCTACACCCGCAACCAGCTGCTGGACGAGGTCTGGGGCTTTGACTACTTCGGGGACTCCCGCACCGTGGACGTGCACATCAAGCGCCTCCGGGAGAAGCTGGAGAACGTCTCCGACCAGTGGGCGCTGAAGACCGTCTGGGGCGTGGGGTACAAGTTCGAGCTGCGCGATCAGGAGGAGAAGTGACGGGCGCGCCATGAAAAGCTTTTTTCGGAACGTTTACGTCAAAAACTTCATCACCGTGGTGCTCCTTTTCTGCCTGTGCATCTTCGTCCTGGGCATGGCCTACGCCGCCATGAGCTACAGCTACATCCTCCGGGAGCGCAGCGACGGCATGGACGAGTGCGCCAAAACCGCCGGGGCCATGCTGCGGGCCTTCGCCGGCGAGGGCGCGGACATGGAGGGCATCGACATCAAGTCCGTCCTCTCCTGGCTCTCCCGGATGACCGGTTACCATATGCTGGTCACCGACAGCCAGGGCCTCGTCCTCAACTGCTCGGACAGGGACCCGGAGTGCCCCCACATCGGCATGACCGTCCCCGCCGAGGCGGTGGCGGCGGTGAACCGGGAGGGCGCTTACCGGGACATGACGCGCCTGGGCGGCGCCTTTGACCGGAACCGCTTCGTCATGGGCGCGGCCCTGCCCGCCGGGAGCGCGGGGTACCTCTTCGTCTCCGACGAGGCCGGCCGCATGAGCGGCATCTGGCGGGGCTTCGCGGACATCTTCGTCGCCTCCGCCATTTTGGTGGCGGCGCTGGCCCTCGCCGTGGCCTTCTTCGTGGTCCGCAAGCTCAGCCGCCCCATCAAGGAGATGTCCGACGCCGCCCGCAGCTACGCCCGGGGGGACTTCACCCCCCGCGTCCACACCGGCGACAGCGAGGACGAGGTGGCCGAGCTTGCCAAGACCTTCAACGTCATGGCCGACTCCCTGGAGCGCAGCGAAAAAAGCCGCCGGGAGCTGATCGCCAACGTCTCCCACGAGCTCAAGACCCCCATGACCACCATCGCCGGCTACGCCGACGGCCTTCTGGACGGCACCGTCCCCCGGGAGCGGGAGGCCGAATGCCTCCAGATCATCTCCTCGGAGACAAAGCGCCTTTCCCGCCTGGTGCGCGGGATGCTGGACATGAGCCAGCTCCAGTCCAAGACGCCCCTGGAGCTCCAAAGCCGCTCCTTCGACCTTCTGGAGGTGGTCTGCCAGAGCCTTCTCAGCCTGGAGCAAAAAATCACCTCCCGCAATCTGGACGTGGAGACGCTCCTGCCCGAGGAGGCCGTCTACGTCCACGGCGACGCGGACGCCATCACCCAGGTGGTCCACAACCTCCTGGACAACGCCGCCAAATTCGCCACCCCCGGCACGAACCTCGGCGTCAAGCTCTGGCGGGAGGAGGGCCGCGCCTTCGTCTCCGTGTCCAACCGGGGCGAGACGATCCCCAAGGAGGAGCTGCCCCGCATCTTTGAGCGCTTCCACAAGTCCGACGCCTCCAGAAGCATGGACCGGGACGGCGTGGGCCTGGGCCTCTATATCGCCAAGACCATCCTGGACAGCCACGGAAGCTCCATCTACGTCACCAGCCGCGAGGGCCTGACCACCTTCACCTTCGACATGAAGCTCGCCAAAAGCCGCCCCAATGAGCCCCGAGAGGCGTGAATATTCACAAAAAGGTTATACTTTGTTCACAACTTTCTTGCGCCCGTGTGTATAATAAAAGACGAAGCGATTCCTCCATCGTCCGGCCATATCCCCCAATATGCCCGGACCATAGCTTCGGCGGATCTCTCCCAATCCGTCATCTCAGCGCAAGCTGAGCGTTTCTCCCTCATTTTTTGGCAAACGCCCCACCCGAAAGGGTGGGGCGTTTGTCTATTGTAGGGGCGGGTTCCAAACCCGCCCTTTAACCTCCCCCCTGGGGGAGGTGGCGCGAAGCGGCAGGGGTGGTTCGTCCCCGCAAAAAGTCCTCCCCGCTTAGGCGGGGAGGGGCAGGGGTGAGGTGTAGGGGCGGGTTCCAAACCCGCCCTTTAAGCTCCCCCGTGGGGGAGCTGTCGCGAAGCGACTGAGGGGTTGCCCCCTCCTCGTAGGAGGGGGGCAGGGGGGAAGCGAGGGTGGAGGGTTTCCGAGCGTTTCCGATGACCGCACCCACCTCATCCGGCGCCTGCGGGCGCCACCTTCCCCGCCCTGCGGGGAAGGCCAGGACGGGGGCCGCGTTCACATCACGGATTCGGCCAGTCGCCGTAGTGGACGAAGTGTCCGTCTACCTGGACTATGGCGGGGAAGGGGAAGGCGCCGGTGAGGGTAGCGCTGGGGTGGAAGGTGTGGGCATTGTCCGCCGTGCCGAATATCAGGTTGCCCTTCGAGTCTTTGACATCCTTCATGCAGGATTTGAGTTGTTCTGTGGTCTGTCCTGTACCCTGTGTGACGCCATCAGTCGGCAACGTGTTCTCAAGGTAGTAGAAAGTATTCCCGGACGCTTTATTGCCGAGAGTGTTGACTGTGCCCTTCGTGCCTGTCAAATCAACGTAGCTGTAGCAGTTTTCAACGGTCGGAGCGCTGGAACATGCACCGCCGTAAAGCCCGCCTATGTTTTCATTACCGGTCTGGCCTATAATAGAACCTCCCGCGTAGCTGTTTTTGATGGTACACGTGCCGCTCTGATAGTTGCCGATCAGGCCGCCAGCGGTTCCGTTGCCCTTATTGGAAGTCAAATTGTTCACTGCCGCGCAGTTGGTGATGGTCAACTCGCCGCTGGACTTAGCAACCAGTCCACCAACTTGTTTACCGGAGAGCTTGTAACCAGCCACGATGCAGTTCTCAATCGTCGTTCTGCCGTTCACTTCCTGAACAAGTCCGCCAGCATAGGCGTTTGAACCTGTGGAGGGGGTTATGTTCGCATTCCCAGACGGCGAATATAGGATCAGATTTTTGATCACGGCATCAGAGGTAGTGTTCTTGAAAAGCCCACCCGTCAACTTCAGCTCCAAAATTCTGTACCCACAGCCGTCGAGCTTCCCGGAGAATGACCCGCCTTCAAATGTCTTGGTGTAACCCTCGCCATACAAGTCGTGGGACAGTTTGAAATACTTATTTTGAGAATCAGGCAAATTGTCCAGCTGCTCCACCGTGCGGATATCGAAAGCGCTGCCCTCTTTTTTGCCAAACACATCACCGTTATTTTTATCAACGCTCACATTAGAGAACCTTGGAACGTAATGCGCATAGTGGCCGTTGGAGCCAATCGCTATAGCACCTTGCTGAATATAGCTATTATTATCACTGTTTTCATACAACTTTATGTTGACCGCGCTGTCTCCGAGTAGCTTTTTCAACACGTCACCAACACCGGGATCGGTGCCGCTGAACTCTTTTACGCCACTGCTCAGAATGGGAGCTGTGCCGCCGCCCGTAGCAAATGTGGCGAAATAGCTGTTTGTGATTTTGTGTTCAGGCAACATATCATCATGTCGTTCAACGCAGAGGTCGTTATACTGCACTATGCGCCCGTCGGAATTCACGCCGACCAGATGGATGTGGACCTCGTTGTTTTCGATCTCCACGTAAGCGATCCCTTGGGCCGAGACGGTCGCCTCAGGCCAGTCGCCGTAGTGGTCTTTGAGCCCGGAAGCGAAGGGGTAAGGCCCGGTGAGCGTGTCGTAGGGGTGCGCGGTGACGGTGGGGGATGTGACGGGAACGGCGGGGGTGAGATAGAATTTCTCATCCCTGGGCGTGATCTCACCATCTTTGTCAAACGCCACGCCGGTGGCGTAAGCGGTGGAGGTGGTGGATGTAGTGGAGTCGACTTTAACACTGTTGTCATCGCGTCCGGCAAGCAAACCAATCTCGTCATGATTTGTACCTGTTGTCTTCACTGAGCAGGTACTGTAGTTGACGCCTGAAAGAATGATGTTGTGTGAGGTGCCGGAGACACCGCCAATGAGGCCGCCGACATATCGACTTCCGGTCACGTTGGCCTTACCACCGCTATCGAGCTTATATTCCCCGCTATTTGTGTGGCCGCCGCTGTAGCAGTTAATCAAGGTGGTGTCATCATTGTCTGCGGCGATATAACCAACCAAACCGCCAACATAGTTATCCTCGCCTTCCACTCTCACGGCGGCGAAGCATCTCGTCAGCGTAGCGGCAGCTTTGGAATTGAGGCTGCCAATTAGACCACCCACACGCGCCTCCTTTCCGGAGATCACGAAATTATCGTAAGCTTCCCCCGTTCCGGTAGGCTTGTTGGTTTCGTCCACATAGACGCTGCAGTCGGTGACGGTATCACCCTGGAAACGCCCCGCAAGTGCGCCTGTGAATTTTTTGCTTCCTGCTACGCCAACATTTACCAGACGGATATTATTCATATCGCCTTTTGTATCACCGAATAGGCCGGCACCGTCATTGCTTCCTTTAATGTAAAGATTGCGGATGAGAAAATCGTTTCCGTTATAGCTCCCTTCGTTCAACGACGCGGGGGTCTGCTCTTTGCCGGTCGCATTCCCGAACGCCAAATCACCCGTGTACTTGCTGTAGTCGATATCCAGAAGCTGGACATAGTTTCGATTCTGGGCGTCTTTTTGCTGGTCGGTACCACCGTTGTACTTATCCCCCGTCTGCTTCGCCAGGTTCGCAAGCTGTCTCGCCGTGCGGATCACGACTTTGTTGGTGTAGTCGTCGGACGAGCCCTCACCGGCTGCGCCGGATTTCGCCATGGGTTCGGCGGTGGCGATATTCCCGGTCCCCGGCTTTTGCACTTCGCAGGCGAAGAACGGGTTGAACCAGTATTCCGTCGTATCAACGGTGATTTCAGTGTAATAGCCAGTCGAAGTGAAGCTGGTGTCGATTTCAATCTTGTAGAGGTCATAGTCTTTGCCGTCGATTGTAACATCAATCGGCGGAGAAACTATGGTGGCACCGGCGACGCCGCTCACCGTCGGCGCGGCTCCGGTGTCCTCCACCAACACGCCGTACCCGTCATCCGTGGCGCAAGTTCCGCTGCCGGCGGTGCCGGAGGCGAGGGTATTGACAAAGTTAAGAGTTCCCGGATGTGCCGGGTCAACGATATACCCCCACACGCCGTAGTTCCCGTCGACGACATCATAATAGCACAGCGACGACGGAGAGACAGTTTCCCCTATCCAGTCCCCATAGTGCGGCAAAACGTTCCCGGCCGTGTCCGTGAGCATCGGATACGGGTACACATCCGGCAGGCCGTCAAGCTCCTTCAGTAAGCGGTACGGGTGGGTCTTCCCGGCCCCGGCCGTCGGGTCCACATTCCACCCCGGCTTATCCTTAAATTTCTCCAACAGGTCCGCTGTCGTGACCTTTTCGCCGCAAGACACAGAACCGCCGCTTGCTTGTTGACCGTAGCCCTTCGTCACTGCGGGATCGGCGATGTAGTAGTTCTTTCCACTCTCATCGCCATTATATGTCCCGTATACCGTGCCTTGCTTTTCCTCACCACCACCTGTTTTCGGCGCTCCTGTCGCGTTGACAAACTTCACCGCGGAATAGTTATTCACGATTCCTTCTATGTTTGCATTTTCATGAATATTGACTAATCCCGCGCCGATAAAACTGCTGGGGTTACCGTTCATTATTTCTCCGGCGGCGTAACAATTTTCAATTTTTATCGTGCTATATGAATCCCCCGCATGACCAACCAGTCCGCCAACAGTTCCGTGGCCATATACGAAAGACGCTGAGTATGATTTACTTATAGATATATTACATGTACTTGCATTCCCAACAAGTCCGCCCGCGTTCAATTGCCCAACGACAGGGATAGAGCAGAAAGAATTTTGAAGTGAAATATTTCCGGAGAATAAACCCACTAAGCCGCCGGCACTGCTGTTCGGCTCCGCACCCTCAATATGTGGAAATCCGAGGAGAGCTTCCACATAACAATTTCCTTTAGGAGTTGTGTCAATTGTCATGCTGTCCAGCTTTTCTTTGAATACCCGCTCGAATTGTTCTTTCAAATCCTGGGTATCCTTCTCCGGGTCGTAATCAACATAGACCTTGCACTCACGTATTTCGACGTTGCCGCCTGCCATACCGATTAGCGCACCAACACTGGCACCTTTCCCACTTGTCGAGTTAGGTTCTTCATGAACATGGGGATTCACGATGGTAATATTATGATAGCTTCCGCCCGCAACCATGGAGAACAGTCCGCCATATCCGGTTTCCGCCACAATGTACATATTGCGGATCTCATGATCTTGCCCGTTGTATTCGGTCAAGCTGTTGTTTATCTCTTGGAAATCCCTAAACCCGTCTTGCCCGTTATCAGGATCCTCATCCGAAGCCGGATACGTACTGCCCCAGTAATAGACAGGATCCGCCGAATCCTTGGCAGTTGCCGCGAAGTTAATATCCCTGGTCTGCTTCGCCGTGGTGATGGCGGTCGTTACCCCCGAGGTGACAGTATCCAGATTCTGCAAATGCCGCCCGTAGGCGATATTTGCGGTGCCGGTCGTCGAATCCACGCTCTCAAAGAGGCTGTTGCCCTGGACGATGACGGTTTGGGGCATGAGGTTGGTATCTGTTCCGTTGATGTTGACCGTGCCGTTATAGTGCAGCTTGACGGCGACGGTCAGCTCCTCACCGGGCTCGGGGAAATTGAAATCGGGATATGCAGTCTCCCAGTCCTTATATTGCATACCGTAGGTCCAACCGCTATTCCCCGAATTAGATGTGTGTGTCGTTGGGTTAAAATTGTCTTTGTACGGGACATCGTCAGGCATAACACCACCGGTCTTCAGCGTGTCCAGCACAACGGTCCCGACACGCGAACCACCGGGATCATTATCAGGCCAGAGATTGGCGTCCTTGACGATTGTAACGCCGTCCACGAGGACATCGACCAGAACGTTATCATCACGATAACCGCTGCCCGTGCCGAAGCTCATAGCCGGGACGGTGATTTCGACCCGCAGCTCCTCGGCATTGATGAGCTTGATACTGGGGAAGGGCATCTGCTTGAAGGTGAGCCGGTCGATCTTGTCCCCGCCGTAGTAGCCTACCATTTCGTTGTCCTTCAGCCGCTTGTCCCGGCTCATGTCATTCACATCGTATGTCGCGGCGGAATAGGTAAACCCTTCCTTCTCCCAATACCACACCGCGAAGACCGCCCCGGTTTTCGGGTCGATCTCCACCACATAGTGGTTGCTGTGCAGCTGCGCCTCGATAGACCCTCCGGGCACCAGCGCGGCAAGCCCGTCGCCGCCCGTCACGGCGCGGACGTTAGCCGTTCCCCCGCCGGGTAACGATACGGCTATCTCCGCGCCGCCCAGCTTCGTCAGGTCCGTCCCCGCGCTCTTCAGCGCCGTCAGGCGGTTTTGCGCGGCCACGAAGATGCTCCGGGCGCTGTCGTCCAGCTCCGTCAGCTTCAGCGACCGGTAGTAGCCGATCACGTTGGGGATGGCAATGGCCAGCAGGACCGCGATGATCGCCACCACGATCAAAAGCTCCGCCAGGGAGAACCCCCGTTTTCCTTTTCCGGTTTTCATAGTCGGACACCTCGCCGCGGCCGGCCCCGCCCGTCCCAAAAGGTACACCTTTTGGGACGAATTCTATTGAATTTATTTCAACGCCGTGATAATATATTATGTAGCGCTTTCTAACGGTTCCACAATAATTTCCCGGCCCTTCGCCGCTGTCCCAAAAGGTGTACTTTTTGTGACAGGCCCCGCCGCCACCCACCGCAAAAAGGTGTTGCGGGAGACGCCCAGCTCCTTCGCCGCCTGCCGGGAGCCCAGCCCGCCGGAGGCGTACCGCGCCGCCACCTCCGCAAAGCCCTGGGGCCGGCTGAGCGCCGGACGCCCGAACCGCACGCCCCGCCCCTTCGCCGCCGCGATGCCCTCCGCCTGCCGCTGGCGGATGAATTCCCGCTCCGTTTGGGCCACGTAGCTCAGCAGCTGCAGGACGATGTCCGCGATCAGCGTCCCCGTCAGGTCCCGCCCCTGCCGCGTGTCTAAAAGCGGCATGTCCAGCACCACGATGGCCGCCCGCTTCTCCTTGGTGATGACCCGCCACTGCTCCAAGATCTCCTCATAGTTGCGCCCCAGCCGGTCGATGCTCTTGACCACGAGAGTGTCCCCGGCCTTTAATTTGCCCATGAGCCGCCGGTATCCCGGCCTCTCGAAGTCCTTCCCCGACTGCTTGTCCGTGACGATCCGCCCCTCCGGCACCCCGAACTTAAGCATGGCGATGAGCTGCCGGTCCTCGTTCTGCTCCCGGGTGGATACCCGGATATACCCGTACATGGTTCCGTCCATAGTCTCTCCTCCTTAGAAATTCTTTGCGCAATCGAATCGCTCTTTATGCGCTTTACGGAGATATTTTAGGACGCTTTCCCCCCGTTGTGCGGGAAAATCCGTTCCCCTCTTGAATTGCGCGCCGGAATTTGCTATACTGGAGCCATCAATGGAAGCAAATTGGCAAATCGGACGCGTACACAGGAGGTGCCCTATGGCAGCGAAGGATAAAAAACCGGCCCCGGAGGCCGAGGAGACGAAGACCCCGGCCCCCAAGCCCGCGAAACCAGGACCCAAACCCGCGAAAACCGCCCCCAAGGCGGCCAAGCCCGCGGCGAAAACCGCCCCCAAGGCGGCCAAGCCCGCCCCCGCCGCCCCGGCGGAGGCCAAGCCCCAAAAACCCCGCGTGAAAAAGCCCCCGGAGCCCGCCGTTGAGCCCGCCCCGGAACCCGCCCCCGAAGCCCCCGTGGAGCCCGTCCCCGAGCCCGTTCCGGAGGCCCCGCGGGAGCCCGTCTACGACACCCCCCGCCGCAGCGTGGCCTTCATCGGCTCGGAGTGCTACCCCTTTGTGAAGACCGGGGGTCTCGGCGACGTGATGTACGCCCTGCCCAAGGCGCTGGTGAAGCAAAACTGCGACGTGAAGGTCATCCTCCCCCGCTACAAGTGCATCCCCTGGGAGTACCAGGAGAAGATGATCTACCGGGGCGCCTTCCAGATGGACCTGTGCGCCGACGGCCGGTCCTTCTATGTGGGCATCATGGAGTACGTCTGGGACGGCGTGGTCTACGACTTCATCGACAACGAGGAGTTTTTCAGCTGGGGCGATCCCTACACGAATCTTGTGGACGACATCCCCAAGTTCTGCTACTTCGCCAAGGCCGCCCTGGCGGCCCTCAACTACATGGACTGGATCCCCAACATCATCCACTGCCACGACTGGCAGGCCGCCCTGGTGCCCGTCTATCTGCGGACCATGTTTAACGAGACGCCCCTGGCCTCCGCCAAAACGGTCCTCACCATCCACAACCTGAAATTCCAGGGCGTTTACAACATCCCCACCGTCCGGTACTGGTCGGGCCTCCCGGATTACGTTTTCAACAAGGACGCCCTCACCGTGAAGTGGCTGGACGCCAATATGCTCAAGGGGGGCCTCACGTACACCAACGCCATCACCACCGTCAGCCCCACCTACGCCTGGGAGATCCAGACCCCCGAGTACGGCGAGGGGCTGGACGCCCATCTCCGGTACCACTCCGGCAAGCTCCGCGGCATCGTCAACGGCATCGACTACGACATCTGGAACCCCCGGACGGACAAAAACCTCGCCGTCAACTACGACATCACCGACGTCCTGCCCCGGAAAAAGGAGAATAAACGCGCCCTCCAGGAGGAGCTGGGCCTGGAGGTGGATGACGGCAAGCTCGTTCTCGGCCTCATCTCGCGCCTCACGGACCAGAAGGGCCTGGACCTTGTCAACGCCATCCTGCCCCAGCTCATCGACGGCAACACCCAGGTGGCCATCCTGGGCACCGGCGAGGCCCGCTATGAGGATTCCTTCCGCTGGTACGAGAACGCCTACCGCGGCAGCGTCTGCTCCTGCATCATGTTCGACGAGGCCCGCTCCCACCGGGTCTACGCCGGCGCGGACGCCCTGCTGGTCCCCTCCCGCTTCGAGCCCTGCGGACTGACGCAATTGAACGCCATGCGCTACGGCACCGTCCCCATCGTCCGGGAGACCGGCGGCCTCCGGGACACCGTGGAGCCCTACAACCAGTTTGCCAACACCGGCAACGGCTTCACCTTCGACCGCTACGACGCCGGCCTTCTGCTGGACGCCATCAACCGCGCCAAGACCCTCTACTTCGAGAACCGCTGGTGCTGGGACGAGATGGTCCAGCGCGACATGGACAAAAACACCTCCTGGTCCCTCTCCGCCCAGCAGTACAAGGACCTCTACCTCCAGCTCACCTGAACACAAAAACGCGGGAAAAGGCAGCAGCCCTTTCCCGCGTTTCCCGTCCCCGCCGCGGCGGGGGCACCCTTCCGCCTCGCTTCGCTCGGCACCTCCCCCACGGGGGAGGTTATTAAGCTCCCCCCTGTGGGAGCTGTCGCGAAGCGACTGAAGGGTTAAGCTCCCCCCTGGGGGAGCTGGCACGGCCGCAGGCCGTGACTGAGGGGTCGTCCCCGCCGCGGCGGATCATAAAAAATTGCGCCGCATAGCGGCGCAACCTTTTTTGGTAGGGGCGGGTTCCAAACCCGCCCGCCGATGACAGGGCGGTTCCAAAAAAACGGGCGGGTTTAGAACCCGCCCCTACAGTGTGCCGCTCCTTTAAGGAGGAGGTCAAGATTTTCCTTGATCCTTCCCCCGCCTCTTCTCGATCCACTCCCCCACCTTCCGGACGACCAGCGTGCCCAGGTACCCGAACAGCAGGCCCAGCACGGCGCCGCCGAGGACGTCGGTGGGATAATGCACGTAGAGATAGAGCCGCGAGAGGGAGATGATCACCGCCACGGCGCAGGCGGGGATCCAGAGCTTGGACTTATTGAACGCCAGCGCCCCCACCGCCGTGAAGGACGCCGCCGCGTGGCCGGAGGGGAAGGAGTACTCCCCCGGAGGCGGGACGAGCAGCACCACGTCCGGATTCACTACATAGGGCCGCGTTCGGGCGATGAGGTTTTTCAAAAGCCCGTTGCACAGCGCAAGGTCGATGAGCAGCGACACGGCGCAGCAAAGCCCCAGCTTCCGGGTCTTGGGGATCAGGAGCAGCGCCAGGGTCATGAGGATCCAGACGATCCCCCCGTCCCCCAGGACGGTGATCTTGGACATGAAGAAGTCCCCGAACCCGGTGCGCAGGTTGTTCTGGATCCAATCCAGGATACCGATCTCAAAAAGATTCACGGCCATACCCCTTTCTTTCCGTCGGAAAAAGGTTTATAATATACATAAGGTACCCCCTCATCAAAGGCGGTGACACCATGAAAAGGACCCTCTACACGCTGGACACGAAACGCCCCCCGGGCCTTGCGGCCGTGGGATTTTTTGTCCTGTCGGCCCTCCTGCGCCTTGCCTGGGCGCTGGCGTTTACGGACGCCGCCCGCGGACGCGGCATCGCCCTCCACGTGCTCCTGCCGGAGCTTGCCTGCGCCGCCTTTATCGTCCTGCTGGCGCTGGAAGGCAAAAAGCGCCTCTGGCCCACCTTCTTCCCCATGCTCCTGGGCGTGACCTTCTTTATTTTAAAGGCCACGGGCTTCACCCCGGTCCACCAGCTCCTATGTACCGCCCTGTATCTCGCCGTGGCGGCGCTCTACGGCGCGGCGGTGTGGGGACTGGCGCCGCTGCGGCCCCTGCTCATCCCCCTCTTCGGCCTGCCGCTCCTTTACCACATTTTCGTGGAGGACCTCGTCTTCAACCGCCCCGTCTACACCATGAGCGAGTGGCTCCAGGAGTGGTCGGTCCTGTGCATCATGGCCGGCCTTCTGTGCGTGAGCCTGGGGATGAAGCGAAAATCTTAAAGAAAAACGCCGGAGACCCCGGCGTTTTTGCTTTTTATACTAATATCTATTTAAAAGGAGCCACCGAGCGGCGAGGATTTTTTGCGTCAGGCAAGGAAGACGCCGCAGGGAATACCCATTGGTATTTCCAAGGCGGCTGACGCCGCATGACGCAAAAAAGACCGTCGCGAATGGCTTGTTTTAATTAGATATTAGTATTACATGCTGGCGAGTTTCGTGTCGATGCTGCTCTTCTTGTGCGCGGCGTTGTTCTTGTGGATCAAGCCCTTCGCCGCCGCCTTGTCCACTGTTTTGACAGCAACTTTATAGGCGCTCTCGGCCTCTTTGCGGTCACCACCGGCCACCGCGGCGTCAAACTTCTTGAGGACTGTCTTGAGCTCGGACTTGTCAGCCTTGTTGCGGGCGTTGCGGACCTCGCCGACGAGGACGCGCTTCTTCGCGGATTTGATATTGGGCATTCTACTGGCCACCTCCTCCTATAAAGTCACGTGTTATTCACCGTAAAATCGTCTTGATAACCGTGCGGATAAACATTCTACCATTCTTCCTCGGAAATTTCAAGGGTTTTTTTAAATTTTTTGCGCCGGACCCGCACTTTTTTCGCTTTAGTGGAGATACTACCCCCAAACCACAAGATATGGGGGTAGACCATGCTTTCGAGACGTTCGGACCTGGCCATGGAGGCCAAAAAGATTTGGAGCGAGGACCATCCCGACGCCCTTCCCGGCGTGGAGGAGAATGTCAGCACCCGCCGGGGCTTCGAGGTGGTGACGGTGGACGTAAGGTCCGAGGAGGCCGCCCGGGCCCTGGGCAAGCCGCGGGGGCGCTACGTCACCGTGGAGCTGGGCCGCTTCCTCCGCCGGGAGGACGACGCCTTCGCCGACGGCGTCCTGGTGCTGGCGGAGGTCCTGCGGGACCTGCTGGGCCAGGTGTCCGGTCCCGTTTTGGTGGTGGGCCTGGGCAATCCGGCCATCACCCCGGACGCGGTGGGGCACCTGACGGTGAAAAACACCCTGATCACCCGCCACCTCAAGGACCGCAGTCCTCAGGATTTTCGCGGCTTCGGCAGCGTGGCCGCCCTGGAGCCGGGGGTCCTGGGCACCACCGGCGTGGAGAGCGTGGATACCGTGGGGGCCCTGGTGCGCCAGATCCGCCCGGAGGCCGTCATCGCCGTGGACGCCCTGGCCTCCCGGAGCATGGAGCGCCTTTGCCGCACCGTCCAGGTCTCCGACACCGGCATCGTTCCCGGTTCCGGCGTGGGCAACGCCCGGGCCGCCCTGTCCCGGGACACCCTGGGCGTCCCCGTCATCGCCCTGGGCGTCCCCACCGTGGTGGACGCCGCCACCCTCACCCTGGACCTGGCCCGCGAGGCCGGCGCGGACCTGGACGCCGACGCCTTGCGCCGAGCCGCCGGCAATATGATCGTCACCCCCCGCGAGATCGACTCCGCCGCCGCCTCCATCTCGCGCCTGGCCGCCTACGCCCTCAACCTCGCCCTCCACCCGGGGCTTACCGTGGAGGACGTGGATATGCTGGTGGGGTGAGGGGTCCCGAAAACGCGGGCGGGTTTGGAACCCGCCCCTACTTTACTCCGCTAAAATGTTCCACGTGGAACATTTCAACGCTTTAATTCGCGAAAATGTTCCACGTGGAACATTTTCGCGTGCTAAAGTGCGCGGGACGAATTTGGCGGAAAGATTTACAGATTGTTATTGAAATCTGCCCACCGGTCATGTATAATAACCCCGTTGACTTCAAAAACGGAGGCGGACATGGGAAAGATCATCGCGGTGGCCAATCAGAAGGGCGGCGTGGGGAAGACCACCACATCGGTGAACGTCACCTGCGCCCTCCACAGCGAGGGCAAAAAGGTCCTTCTGGTGGACGCCGACCCCCAGGGGAACGCCACGTCGGCCATGGGCGTGGACAAAAACCGGGTCCGGGCCGGGACCTACGACGTGCTTATCGGCGCCGCCCCGGTGGAGACATGCGCCGTCAAGACGAAGTACGGCGGCCTCCTCCCCTCCAACAAGGCCCTCTCCGGGGCACTGATCGAGATGGTGGAGCTGCCGGAGCGGGAGTACATACTGAAAAAAGCCCTGAAGGACGCCGCCGAAAGCTATGATTTCATCCTCATCGACTGCCCGCCCAGCCTGGAGCTGCTGACGCTCAACGGCCTCGTGGCGGCGGACACGGTGCTGGTGCCAGTGCAGTGCGAGTATTTCGCCCTGGAGGGGCTTTCCGACCTCATGAACACCGTCCGGCTCATCAAGCGCCGGCTCAACCCCGCCCTGGAGATCGAGGGGGTGGTGCTCACCATGTTCGACGGGCGCACCAACCTCTCCATGCAGGTGGCGGCGGAGGTCAAAAAATATTTCCGGGAGAAGGTCCTGCGGACCGTGATCCCGCGCAACGTGCGCCTTTCGGAGGCGCCCAGCCACGGCAAGCCCGTGATGGCCTACGACCCGGCGTCCAAGGGCGCGCTGGCGTATACGAATCTGGCCAGGGAGATCATCGAGCGCAACAGCGGGAGGAGGAGCTGACATGGCAAAGGGATTGGGAAGCGGCCTCGGCGCCCTTTTCGGGGACGAGACGATGGAGCAGGACGGGAGCCTCAAGCGGGTGTCCGTCACAAAGCTGGAGCCCCGCCCCGATCAGCCCCGGTCGCGCTTCGACCCGGAGAAGCTGGAGGAGCTGGCCCAGTCCATCCGGGACCACGGCGTCCTTCAGCCCATCACCGTCCGGGACATGGGCTTTGACCGCTATGAGATCGTCGCCGGGGAGCGCCGTTGGCGCGCCGCCCGGATGGCGGGGCTTTCGGAGGTCCCGGTGAACATCGTGGACGTCTCGGACCGGGAGGCGGCGGAGATCGCCCTCATCGAGAACCTCCAGCGGGAGGACCTGAATCCCCTGGAGGAGGCCCGTGGGTACGAGACGCTGATGGACCGCCACGGCCTCACCCAGGAGCAGGTGGCCGAACGGGTGGGCAAGAGCCGCCCGGCGGTGGCCAACGCCCTGCGGCTTCTGCGCCTGCCGCCCAGGGCCGTCGCCCTGACGGAGGCGGGAAAGCTCACCGTCAGCCAGGCCAAGGCGCTGCTGGAGGTGGACGACGCGGACTTCCAGGACGAGCTGGCGGTGAAGGCCGCGGAGCAGGACCTGTCCGTCCGGGAGATCGCCGCCGCCGTGAAAAAGGTGAAGAGCGAGCGGGAGAAGCGCCCGCGCCCCAAGCGCAACTACCGCCTGGGCCCCGACGGCATTGACTACGCCGCGGAGCTGGAACGGGAGCTCAGCGGCGCCCTGGGCCGGAAGGTCACTATCCAGCCGGGCCGGGAATCGGGCAAGCTGACCCTGGATTACTATAGCGACAAGGACCTTACCGCCCTTGTGAAGGCCCTGAAGACCATCAAAATGGAATGGGAGCAGTCATGAAGATCAAAAAAAGAAGCGACGGGGCCGACGTCACCCCGCAGGAGCCCTCCAGACAGGAGGAGGCCCCCAAGAACACCCGGAAAACGGAGGCGTCGGTGCTCATCTATACGGTCGTCCTCTTTGTGGTGGCCCTGGCGCTCATCGCCCTCTCCTACGCCGTGACGCAGCGGGACATCGCCCCGCCGGAGACGCCGAAAACCGCCCGCCTACTTGACGCGGACGGCGCGGAGACGTATAATATCCCTGTTAACGGAGAAACAGACATCAACTTGGACGGAGGCATCCTGCCGTGATCGATATCAAGCTCATCCGCGAGGACCCGGAGCTTGTCCGGGAGAATATCCGAAAGAAATTTCAGGACGAAAAGCTGCCCTTAGTGGATAAGGCCCTGGAGTTGGACCGCCAAAACCGCGCCGCCATCAACGAGGCCAGCGACCTGCGCGCCAAGCGCAACCAGCTCTCCAAGCAGGTGGGGATGCTCATGGGCCAGGCCAAGAAGGACCCGGCGAAGCTTGCCGAGGCCGAGGCCGTGAAGGCCGAGGTGAAGGCCGACGGCCAGCGCCTTGCCGAGCTCGAGGAGCTGGAGGCCAAATATGCCGCCGAGCTGCGGGCGGTGATGATGAAGATCCCCCAGATCATCGACCCCAGCGTCCCCATCGGCCCCGACGACAGCCACAACGTGGAGGTCCGGCGCTTCGGCGAACCGGTGGTCCCGGATTTTGAGATCCCCTACCACACCGAGATCATGGAGAGCTTCAACGGCATCGACCTGGACGGCGCGAGAAGGGTGGCCGGGAACGGGTTTTACTACCTGGTGGGCGACATCGCGCGCCTTCACGAGGCGGTGCTGGCCTACGCCAGGGATTTCATGATCGGCAAGGGCTTCACCTACATGATCCCGCCCTACATGATGCACGGGGCCATCGTGGAGGGGGTCATGAGCCAGTCGGACATGGACGCCATGATGTACAAGATCGAGGGCGAGGACCTCTACCTCATCGGCACCAGCGAGCACTCCATGATCGGCCGGTACATCGACCAGCTCATCCCGGAATCCTCCCTGCCCCACACCCTCACCAGCTACTCGCCCTGCTTCCGCAAGGAGAAGGGCGCCCACGGGCTGGAGGAGCGGGGCGTCTACCGCATCCACCAGTTTGAAAAGCAGGAGATGATCGTGGTCTGCAAGCCCGAGGAGTCCATGGACTGGTACGAAAAGCTGTGGCGCTATTCCGTGGAGCTCTTCCGCAGCCTGGACATCCCCGTGCGGCAGCTGGAGTGCTGCTCCGGGGACCTGGCGGACCTGAAGGTCAAGTCCTGCGACATCGAGGCGTGGAGCCCCCGGCAGCAGAAGTATTTCGAGGTCTGCTCCTGCTCCAACCTGGGCGACGCCCAGGCCCGGCGGCTGAAAATACGCGTGAAGGGCGAGGACGGGAGGATCTACCTGGCCCATACCCTGAACAACACCTGCGTCGCGCCTCCCCGGATGCTCATCGCCCTTCTGGAAAATAACCTCCGGGCCGACGGCGCGGTGGTCATCCCCGAGGCCCTGCGTCCCTACATGGGCGGCAAGGAAAAGCTGGAGCGGGCGAAAAAGGTGTAAAGCGGTTTATAAAAATTTATATTATATAAGGAGGACCTGACTATGAAAGCAATCTGGAAAATTCTCATTGGCGCCGCGGCTGTGGCGGCGGTAGCGCCCTACAAGGTGGAGAAGGACGAGGAGACCGGCGCGGTGAAGCTCACCTCCGCCACCTGGTCGGCTACCTACACCAAGGATGAGAACGGCCGCAACGTGGACGTGAAGCTCCTTCCCGTCCTCAACAAGAAGTACGAGGAGTCCCGCGAGGACGAGGAGTGCTGCTGCTGCGGCGAGGAGACGGAGACGGACGAGGGCATCACCGTAGAGGAGCCCGAGACGGAGGCCGAGCCCGAGACCCCCGAGGCGGACGCGTAAGGGAACCCCGGGAAGGAGAACGACCATGAAAAAATTTTTTGAGGAGTTCAAGGCCTTCGCCATGCGCGGCAACGTGCTGGACCTGGCCGTCGGCGTGATCATCGGCACCGCCTTCTCCGCCATCACCAACTCCCTTATCAACGACATCCTCATGCCCTTCATCGGCATCATCGTGGGTGAGGCGACCTTCGCCAACCTGACCCTGGAGATCGGCGACGCGGTCATCCGTTACGGCGCGTTCATCCAGGCCGTCTTCAACTTCATCATCATGGCCTTCGCGGTCTTCTGCATCGTGAAGCTCTTCAACGCCATGCACAAGAAGAAGGAGGCCCCCGCCGCGCCTCCCGCCCCTCCCGCGCCCAGCAAGGAGGAGGTCCTGCTCACCGAGATCCGGGACCTGCTGGCCGAGAAAAAATAAGATGCTGGAAGAGATCGTTGCCGGGGGCGCCACCGCCCTCGGCATCTCCCTCCCTGAGGGGGCGCCGGGCCTCTACCGGGCGTATTTCGACGCCTTGAGCGAGGCCAACCGGCGCTTCAACCTCACCGCCATCGAGGGGGAGGACCAGGCCGCGGCGCTCCACTTCCTGGACAGCGCCGCCGTCCTCGCCTGCGCGGACCTTCGCGGAAAATCCGTCATCGACGTGGGCACCGGCGGCGGCCTTCCCGGCCTTGCGCTGAAGATCGCGGAGCCCTCCATAGACCTGACGCTTTTGGACGCCACGGAAAAGAAGGTGGCGTTTTTGGCGTCCCTGACGGAGCGCCTGGGCCTCCCCTGCCGCGCCGTGGCCGTCCGGGCCGAGGAGCTGTCCCACGAGCCGGAGCACCGGGAGCGCTACGACGCCGCCGTGGCCCGCGCCGTGGCGGACCTGCGGGTCCTGGCAGAGCTGTGCCTGCCCTTCGTGAAGCCAGGCGGGCAGTTCTTAGCTATGAAGGCCGCGGACTCGGACCGGGAGATCGAGGAGGCTGGCCCGACTATTGAAAAGCTGGGCGGCAGGCTTGCGGACGTGCGGGCGTACACCATCCCCGGCACGGACATCCTCCGCCGGGTGGTTGTCGTCGAAAAGGCCGCTCCAACCCCGGAGCGCTTCCCCAGAAGGTGGGCGGCGATCCAGAAGCGGGCGTTGTGAGAGGAGAAAGCGAGCATGGGAGATTGGAAACGGATCGAGACGCGGGACGACATTGATGAGCTGATGGAGCGCGTGGGCGGATTCCACGACTCCTGCCTCGTGTCGGCCAGCTTTCAAACGGGAAAATATGTGGACGCGTCCGGGGCGATGTTCTTGAGCTACACGCCGGAGACATACGAGGCGACCCTGACCGTCCACAACCAGTGGACGAAAAAGCCGCTGGACCTGCGCTTTACAGGCGTATACAAGGTGAATCTCACAGGCTATCACGAGAAGGACGACGGCATCATCTACGACGCCCACCTGGCCTTCCACGAGGACGTCCCCCAGGCGCCGGGAAAGCGGCTCATCGTCTGGGCCGACTGGGAGCCCTTCTCGCCGGGAGAGACCGACATTGACGATTTGACAAGCTACGTCTACGCCGAGAGCCTCAGCTGGCGGGAGAGGGAATGAAATAGCGGCCCTCCCGGGGGCGGGTGTGGGTTGTCGGAACCGCTCTGTCATTCTACGTTCGCTACCCCCCTCCCCCCCTCCTACGAGGAGGGGGCCCTGAGACGGGGGCGGGTGCGGTTTATTGAAATCGTTTCGTCAACGCGCCCTCTCTTGCCCCTCCAACGGGGGGGTGGCGCGAAGCGCCGGGGTGGTGCTGTGATCCGACCGCGCACACATCCGTCGCCTCCGGCGACGCCTTCCCCTGCGGGGAAGGCAACCCTTCCGGCGCTTCGCGCCACCTCCCCTGAAGGGGAGGCTAAAAAGGTTCGGCTTCGCCGCGTTTGTATTCAATTGCGGCTGCGGCGCAATAAAATCGAGCTTGCGGCGAAGCCGCTCCTTTTAAAGCCCCCTCCTCGTAGGAGGGGGGCAGGGGGGCAGCGAGCGTGGGATGACAGAGCGGTTCCGATGAACGTACCCACCTCATCCGGCGCCTGCGGGCGCCACCTTCCCCGCCCTGCGGGGAAGGCTAAGACGAGGGACGAAGGCTCGAATACCCCGCCGCTGCGGCGGCACCCCTTTCTCCGAAAAAGGGGTCAAGGGGAATAAGGATGCGCCGCAAGCGGCGCGTTTGGATAAATTGCGCCTGCGGCGCAATAAAATCGAGATGGCGGCGAAGCCGCTCCTTTTTAAGCCCCCTCCTCGTAGGAGGGGGGCAGGGGGGCAGCGAAGGTTGGGGAACAGAGCGGTTGCGATGAACGCACCCACCTCATCCGGCGCCTGCGGGCGCCACCTTCCCCACTTTGTGGGGAAGGCTAAGACGAGGGACGAAGGCTCGAATACCCTGCCGCCGCGGCGGCACCCCTTTTTCCGAAAAAGGGGTCGGGGGAATAAGGATGCGCCGCAAGCGGCGCGTTTGGATAAATTGCGCCTGCGGCGCAATAAATTCGAGATGGCGGCGAAGCCGCTCCTTTTTGACCCCCTTTGGGGCAAAGGGGGTAAGGGGGATTCGAGACCCCGTCCCCGCCGCAGCGGGCAAACCTTTTGTGTAGGAGCGGGTTCTAAACCCGCCCGACGATGACATATTTCCCCCCGGTACGGTGTATCGGGGGCTTTGGCGTGGTGAAAAAATGGAGATTCTTACAAGGTCAATCGAGAAGGAAGAGTCCGTGCGGACGGTGCTGGGGGCGATGGACGCGGGGAGGTGTCCGGCGCTGCTGTCGGGGGCGGGGCAGCTGCCGCGGGCGCACGCGGCGGCGGCGGTGTATCTGGAGACGGGGCGGGCGCTTCTTTGCCTGTGCGCCGACGAGGGGGAGGCCGCGCGGATGGCGGAGGACCTTTATGCCTTCACCGGCGTGGAGCCGGCGCGGCTTTTCGGGCGGGACTTCGTCTTCTACAACGCCGAGGGCGTGTCCAGGGACGGGGAGCGGGCGCGGATCGCGGCGCTTTATAAGCTCCTCACCGAGGAGCGGCCCATTGTGGTGGCTACGCCGGAGGGGCTGATGACCCGCACCATGCCGCCGGAGACGCTGAAAAGCATGGCGGCGCGGCTCAAAACCGGCGAGAGCGCCGACCTTACGGAGCTCACGGGGAAGCTCGTCCGCGCCGGATTCGAGCGCACGGAGCAGGTGGAGGGCGCGGGGCAGTTTGCCCTGCGGGGCGGCATTCTGGACGTCTTCTCCCCCGCCGCCGACTACCCGGTGCGGTGCGAGTTCTGGGGCGACGAGGTGGACGGCATGGGGTACTTCGACGTCTCCTCCCAGCGGCGGGTGGAGAACGTGGAGACGTGCCTCATCCTCCCGGCGCGGGAATCCGCCGTCACCGCCGCCGAGGGCGGCCCGGAGGGGCTTTGCCGGCGGCTGGAGGAGTACGCCAAAACGTTGGGACGCAAACGGAGCATCAAAAAGGAGCTCATCGACGGCATCCTCGCGGATATCGAGCGGGTCCGCGAGGGGCGGGGCCTCCCCGCTTCGGACAAGTACCTGGACCTCCTCTACGCCCCGGCCTCCGCCGTGGACTACCTGCCGCCTGACGCCGTGGTGGTGCTGTGCGAGCCCACGAGGCTTACGGAGCGGGCGAAAAACGTGACGCTCCAGCTGGCCCAGGACCTCACCGGCCTCAAGGAGGCCAACGTCATGGAGGGCGAGCCGGAGCGGCTCATGGAGCCCTGGGAGTCCGCCGTGGAGCGGCTTGGGGATTTCCCGGTGCTGATGATGGCGTCCTTCACCGCCTCCCAGCTGCCCCTGCGGCCCCGGACGCTGGCTACGCTCACCGCCAAACAGCTGCCCAGCTACGGCGGGAGTTTGGAGACGGCGGCCAGCGACATCGCCCACTACAAAAAGACCGGCAGCCGCGTGGTGGTGCTTGTCCGGGACCGGCGGCGGGCGGAAATATTAAAGGAATTTCTGGAAAATAAAGGCATCTCCACGGCCTACGACTTCGATTTGACGCGCCTGCCCGAGCCGGGGACGTGCGTCATCGCCGTGGGGACGCTGTCGGCGGGGCTGGAGTACCCCGGCATGAAGCTGGCGGTGATCACCGAGGGCCAGTTGACACAGGGGCTCTTCCGGCGAAAGGCGCGGCGCAAGCTGCCCTCCAACCGGCAGAAGCTGGACAGCTTCACCGATTTGAGCGTAGGGGACCTGGTGGTCCACGAGGTCTACGGCATCGGGCGCTTTGCCGGGATGGTGAAGCGCGAGGTAGACGGCGTCCAGAAGGACTACGTGAAGATCGCCTACGCCGGCACCGACAGCCTCTACGTCCCCGCCACGCAGTTGGACGCGGTGAGCAAGTATATCGGCGCGGGGGAGGACGCGCCGGTGAAGCTCAGTAAGCTGGGCGGCACGGACTGGGCCCGGGCCAAGACGAAGGCCAAGGCCGCCGTGAAGGACCTGGCGGACGGGCTTTTGAAGCTCCAGGCCGAGCGGCAGAAGGCCACGGGCCACGCCTTCGCCGCGGACACCCCCTGGCAGAGGGAGTTTGAGGACAACTTCGAGTACCAGGAGACGGACGACCAGCTCCGGGCCATCCGGGAGATCAAGGCCGACATGGAAAACCCGGTGCCCATGGACCGGCTCCTGTGCGGGGACGTGGGCTACGGGAAGACGGAGGTAGCCCTGCGGGCGGTGATGAAGTGTGTCATGGACGGGAAGCAGGCGGCGATCTTAGTGCCCACCACGGTCCTGGCCCAACAGCACTACCAGACCGTGGCCCGCCGGTTCGACGGCTTCCCCGTGTCCGTGGAGGTCCTGAGCCGCTTTCGCACGCCGGCCCAGGTGAAAAAGGCCCTCCAGGGCATGGAGGACGGGACCGTGGACATCGTCATCGGCACCCACAAGCTCTTGCAGAAGGACGTGCGGTTCAAAAAGCTGGGCCTTCTGGTGGTGGACGAGGAGCAGCGCTTCGGCGTCCAGCACAAGGAGCGGCTCAAGGAGCTGGCCCGCCAGGTGGACGTGCTGACCCTCTCCGCCACCCCCATCCCCCGGACGCTGAACATGGCCCTCTCCGGCGTGCGGGATATGTCCACCATCGAGGAACCACCCTCTGACCGCCAGCCGGTGCAGACCTACGTGCTGGAGCACGACTGGGGGGTCCTCTGTGACGCCATGCGCCGGGAGCTCAGCCGGGGCGGGCAGGTCTACTACCTCCACAACCGGGTGGAGAACATCGAGCGCACGGCGCTGAAAATCCGGGAGCTCCTGGACGGGGCCACCGTGGCCGTGGCCCACGGCCAGATGGACGAGGAGCACCTGGGGGCCGTCATGGAGGCCATGCAGACGGGGGATATCCAAATTCTGGTATGCACCACCATCATCGAGACGGGCATCGACATCCCCAACGTCAACACCCTCATCATCGAGGACGCGGACAAGATGGGGCTTGCCCAGCTCCACCAAATTCGCGGCCGGGTGGGGCGGTCCAGCCGGCGGGCCTTCGCCTACTTCACCTTCAAGCGGGACAAGGTCCTCTCCGAGGTGGCGGAAAAGCGGCTTTCGGCCATCCGGGAGTTTGCGGAGTTCAACTCCGGCTTCAAGATCGCCATGCGGGACCTGGAGATCCGCGGCGCGGGGAACATCCTGGGCGCGGAGCAGTCCGGGCACATCGTGAGCGTGGGGTACGACATGTACCTCAAGCTCCTGGACGAGGCCGTTCACGAGGAGAAGGGCGAGAAGGTCCCGGAAAAGCCGGAGTGCGCGGCGGATCTGGCCGTCTCCGCCAACATCCCGGAGGCGTACGTGAAGAGCGCGGAACAGCGCATGGACCTCTACCGGCGCATCGCCCGCATCCGCACCGAGGAGGACGCCGACGACATGACCGACGAGCTCATCGACCGCTTCGGCGACCCGCCGGCGGAGGTCAACGCCCTCATCCACATCGCGCTTTTGCGGGGCGAGGCCAGCGGCACGGGCATCAGCGAGATAAGCCAGAAGTCCGGAAGGCTCATCTTCTCCATCCGCGATTTTGAAATGGACAGGGTCAGCCGCCTGTACGCCCTGCCCAAGTATAAGGGGCGGGTGAAGATCGAGGCCGGGGTCAAGCCGGCGATCTCCCTGAAGCTCAATCCCGGCGAACGGCCCGTCAACGCGGCGGTGGCGTTTGTGCGGGACTACAAGGGCGCGTGACGGAAGATGTTGCGGCCCCGCCGGGGCGGGAGCACAGAATGTGGGGGCGGCTCCTTATTATATAAGGTAACGGGCCCGAAAAGGCGGTTTGGGAGCGGGATTTGGGCAATGGGACGAAATTTTTGGGGACGGCGCGGGAGCTTTTGTGCACAAGTCACGAGAAAGTGTGCCGTTTTGTGTAAAAAGACTGAATTTTCAGGGAAAAATGCAAATTTTTTGCGGAATATCCAAAAAATTTTTTCTTGTATGTTTGGAAAGTCTGTGGTATAATTCATGCTATCCGGCGGGACTTTAGTGTGTTAAATAAACGCGAAGCCGTCGGATTTGCAAGTTTGGACGTCCCAAAATTCAGATTTTTAAAGTGGCCCTCGGCTATAAAGGTTTATTCGAGAGTACATTTTAAAATAAAAATCTTTTTAGGAGGAAAAAATCGTGAAAAAGAGCAAAATCCTTTGCCTGGTCCTTGCGCTTCTCATGGTCGTCAGCGTCGCCGCGTGCGGCGAGGGCGGCAACGGCGATACGACCGGGCCCAGCGGGTCCGGCAGCGCCAGCACTCCCGGCGGCAGCACCGAACCCGGCGGCCCCCAGCCCCCTGTCGATGACGGCAGCCTGATGGCCGACAAGAACAAGCAGGACGCCGTTGACGTGGACGCCCACAACGCCGCGTCCGACGCCCTCTACGACGAGATCTTCAGCGAGTACGTGGAGGCCTATAACAAGGCCCTTGCCGAGGGCGACCAGGGCAAGCGTCTTGGCCTTATGGCGATCGCCGAGGCCAAGCTCCTGGAGACCGGCGTCGTCCTGCCCTATGAGAATGACGCGGGCAACTACGCCATCAGCAAGATCATTCCGCGTACCAACCCCACCGTATCCTGGGGCCTTGACGGCGACTGGCGCGCCATTAAGAGCTACCTGATCGCCGACCGTATCCTCACCCCCGACGAGCGCGCCGCGTTCACCGCCAAGTGGTCCGAGTGCTCCACCGCTGACGAGTACATCGCGTATGTCGAGCAGTGGGCCGCCGACAACGGCGTGACCCTGCAGAACACCTTCAACACCTTCTTTGCCAGCGGCGAGGACCCCGACACCTGGGATACCCTCAGCACCAACAAGACCCAGGTCGGCCGCGCCGTCAGCCCCACCTGGGAGGGCCTTCTGGCCTATGACGCCAAGAACGTCCAGCAGCCCGCCCTCGCCGAGAGCTGGGAGAAGTCCGCTGACGGGCTTACATACACCTTCCACATCCGCAAGGGCGTGAAGTGGGTCACCTATCAGGGTACCGAGATCACCGACGTGAAGGCTGACGACTGGGTCGCCGCCGTTCAGCACGCCGCCGACTGCGGCGGGCTTCTGTCCAGCGTTATCCCCTGCGTCAAGAACCTGCCCGAGTATGTCTCCGGCGACGTCACCGACTTCAGCCAGGTCGGCGTTAAGGCTGTTGACGACTACACCCTGGTCTTCACCCTCAGCGAGCCCACCCCGTGGTTCGAGACCGTTCTCGGCTACAGCGCCGTGGCTCCTCTCTGCCGCGAGTACTACACCTCTCAGGGCGGTAAGTTCGGCGCTGAGTTCGACAATGGCGCCGATGATTACTATTACGGCAAGGACCCCCAGCACATCGCCTACTGCGGTCCTTACCTCGTGACCAACTACACCTATCAGAACACCATCGCTTACTCCAAGAACCCCGCTTACTGGAACGCTGACGCCGTGACCATCGACACCATCACTGTCCGTTACAACGACGGCACTGATCCTCTGCTTGGCTGGAACAGCTTCATCGGCGGCACTACCGCCAGCCTCGGCCTGGGCGCCGCCGCTCTTGAGCAGGCCAAGGCCACCAAGGTCCCCGACGACCCCGACGGAAAGAACTACTTTGACAAGTATGCCTACACCGTCCTCGATGACGATACCTCCTTCATCAACTGGATCAACATCAACCGTTACGCTTACGCCAACTTCAACGACGAGAGCGTCATGCGTTCTCCCCAGACCGTGACCCAGGCCGAGCGCACCGCCGCCGCCAAGCTCAACCACAACTTCCGCATGGCTCTGGCTATGGCCCGTGACCGCGCCACCTCCAACGCTTACAGCGTCGGCGAGGATCTGAAGTACGCCGCTCTGACCAACTCCTACACCCCCGGCTCCTTTATCGTTTCCGCCAAGGAGTTCACCGTTGACATCAACGGCACCGCCACCACCTTCCCCGCCGGCACCTATTACGGCGAGGTCCTTCAGGCCCAGCTCGACGCCGATAACGCCGGCATCAAGGCCTGGGATCCTGCCGGCAACGACGGCGCGGGCTCCAGCTTCGGCTTCGACGGCTGGTACAACCCCACCAAGGCCAAGGAGTATCTGGACAAGGCCGTTGAGGAGCTTGCCGCCGAGGGTATCCTCGTGAGCAAGGAGTATCCCATCTACCTTGACTACTGCTATCGCGATTACAGCACCACCGGCCAGTCCATTGACCAGGCCACCAAGAAGTCCATCGAGGACGCGCTGGGCGGACTCGTTATCATCAATCTGATCTCCTCCGAGGGCGATTCCGATAACGTCAGCAACGCCGCTTACAAGGGCGAGTTCGGTTATCAATTCAACTTCGACTTCGGCGGCTCCTCCGGATGGGGTCCCGACTACGGCGACGCGCAGACCTACCTCGACACCATGCTTCCCACCGGCGGCATGATGCAGAACGTGGGCCTCTGGTAAGAAGCACACCTGCAACAATCAAGCAGGGAACCTCAACTGAACCAATAAGGGGGCGGGGTTTTCCCCGCCCCCTACGCGCATAAAAACAGTGAAAGAGGTACGTGGAGAACAATGACAAAATATGTATTGAAGCGGCTGCTCCACGGCGCGGTCTCGATCGTTTTGGTGGTCACCATCGTAATGCTTTTGGTCTACGGGCTGATGGACAGGGAGAAGGTTTTCAACTCGGACGTTAACTTCTCAAAGCAGAAGTACAACAACAGAACGACATATAAATACCGCCGCTGGGAGGAATATGGGTATTTGGACTATGTTCCTTATGCCGATTACGTCAACGAATTAGCGAAAAACGGCGAAATCGATGAGGAGACGCGTTCCGAGGCCGTCACTATCGGCCGGGCGGACGACGGCTCTCAGGACTCCGAGATCGCAGCCAAGTATATAAAGGACTTCACCGATTACTATACCTCAAAGGGCTACACCGTTACACGCCTCAAGGCCGTGGTCATACGCAACAAGGTTGCCACCGGCGGACAGCCGGCGCTTTTCGCCGCCAAGGACAAGTCGTTGTTCTCCCGCTTGTGGACTTATTTTTCGGGGATTTTCTATCTGGACAATATTCACCGTGTCCCCGAGGACGCGGATATTGGAGACAGGGGACTTACCTTTACCCTTTACGACCCGGCAAAGCAGGTCAAGGGTGAGGACAAGGTTTTTTCTCCCGCCATATTGGGTAACGGCACGGTGCACAAGTATCTGCTGTACTTCAACGACACGTTCCCGTACATACACCAAAACTTCCTGGATATCCATCTGGGAACGTCCTTCTCGGTGACCCAGGGCGTGGACGTGTTCCAGACCATGACCCAAAGCCAGGGCTCCTGGGTTCAGAGCCTTATCACCTACCCCACGGGCCTTACGGAAGTCAGCGCGGACGATTTGCACTCCGCTACTTATGTCCAGGGCTCCAGAGAAACCAGCTCCCTCAACCAGGCGAGATTTACGGACGATTACACGAATGTTTCGGCTAACCGTAAGAGCATGTCGAGACTTGGCTACTCGTTCGTCATCGGTATCATCTCCACCATTATGGTCTACATCCTGGGCCTTCCCGTCGGCGTGCTGATGGCCAGATATAAAGAGGGAATCCTTGATAAGGTGGGCACGGTGTATATCATGTTCATCTCCGCCGTGCCGAGCCTGGCGTACATCTTCATGTTCAAGGGCATCGGCCGGACCATAGGGCTGCCGTGGACGTTCGATATGGACAACACCACGAAGCTGATGTACGTATTGCCTATCGTATCCCTGGCGCTGCCCTCCATCGCCAGCATGATGAAGTGGATGCGCCGGTACATGATCGACCAGATGAACTCCGATTACGTGAAGTTCGCCCGGTCAGGCGGTATGTCCGAGACGGAGATCTTCTTCAAGCACGTCATGAAGGTGGCCGCCATACCCATCATACAGGGCATCCCCGGTTCCCTGCTCTTCGCCATGACGGGCGCCCTCATCACCGAGCGCGTCTACCTGGTCCCCGGCGCCGGCGGACTTCTCATCGACGCCATCAACATGTACGACAACGCGGTCATCGTGGGCGTGACGCTGTTCTACGCCATTCTGTCCGTCCTGTCGCTGATCCTCGGCGACGTGCTGATGGCGGTGGTTGACCCGAGAATTTCCTTCACGGAAAAAGCGAGGTGAGCGGATATGGAGGACTTCAACAAGAAATACAAGCTGTCCGACGCGGAGCTTTTCGCTGTGATCGACCACAACAAGCTGGAGTCGGAGAAGATCACCGCGCCCCGATATTCCTACTGGAAGTCGGTTTTCCGGGTGTTCTTCAGGAAGAAGATCAACGTTATCATGCTGGCGATCCTGGCGATATTGATCGTTTTCGCGTATGTATATCCCACGGCCATCGGGTACGATCCCGAGGTTGACCCCTTCTCCAACATCGGCGATACGAAGGCGCTCCACCTGTCGCCCAAGGAGGCCATAGAGCACTTCGGGTTCGACATCAAGTGGCTCTTCGGTACGGGAGCCACGGGCGCTTCGACCTTCAACTCTATCTGGAACGGGTCGAGGATCTCCATCTCTCTGGCGCTCATATGCGCGGCCATAAACATGACCATCGGTATCATTCTGGGCGCCATATGGGGCTTTTCCAGAAAATTTGACATGATCATGAACGAGGTCTACAACATTCTGGGCAACGTACCATCGACGCTTATCATTTCCGTCCTCGTTATGATCTTCTCACCGAGCTTCTGGACGCTGGTCTTTGCCATGACGATCATCGGATGGCTGGGCATGGCGTACTACATCAGGACGCGAGTCATCATCATCCGGGATCACGAGTACAACTTAGCGTCGCGGTGCCTGGGCACAAATATCTTCAAGATCGCGATGAGGAATATCCTGCCCTTCATGACCAGCGTTATCGTGCTTGAGATCGCCGCGGCCATACCGGGGTACATCTCCTCCGAGGTGTTCCTCTCCTACATCGGCCTCGGTATCAGCGAGCAGACGTTGGGCCGCCTTATCTACGAGGCGCAGAACGCCATGGTCACCCCCGGCTGGGGCTGGGAGTTCTGGACGCCTGTGGCGGTGGCCTCCGTCATCACCGTCGTGCTCTATGTGACCGGCCAGAACCTGGGCGACGCTTCCGACCCCAGGACGCATATGTGAGGAGGGCGCGCAGATGGACGACAAAAAAGTTCTGCTCTCCGTGCGGGACCTGCACGTCAAGTTCCGCGTCCGCGGACGCATCCTCACCGCTATCCGGGGCATCGACCTGGACATCTACGAAAATGAGTCCATCGCCATCGTGGGCGAGTCGGGCTCCGGCAAGTCCGTGTTCACCAAGACCTTCGCCGGGATGCTGGATTCCAACGGCTTCATCTCCGAGGGGCAGCTTATCTTCTACGACGAGGAGCTGGCGGATACCCACGTGGGCAACGGCTCCGTGGCCCAGTCCTTCATGAAGCACGCCAAGGCGAGGCTGGACGAGTACTCCAAGCTGGAGGCCGGCGCCGGCACCTGGCAGGTCATGGAAAAGCTGAAGGACGAGCGCAGCCAGCGCATGGGCCTTTCCCACGAGGAGGAGGCCGCCGCCGAAAAGGCGTTGAAGGACCTGACCGACGAGCGCACCAACCTCTTCAACCAGAAGCAGACGCTGGACCCCAAGAGCCAGAAGCAGGAGATCCACGACGCCGCCGCGAAGCTCAAGGAGCTTGATAAGCAAATCAAGGACCTGAAGGCCGCCAACGAGGCGAAGGCCAAGGCCCACAAGGCCGCCGCGAAGAGCGACAGCGCGTATCAAAGCGCCTACAACGACAAGATGGCGGCGCTCAAGGCCCGCTACGCCAAGGAGATCGCCGGCGAGATTACCGACAAGCAGGCCAAGCGCAACGAAATCTTGGCCAAGGAGATCTACCTCTCCATCGGCCGCTACCCCATCACCAAGCGTATCCAGCTGATGAACGGGCTTTTGAAGGCCCTCAAGAAGGCCATGACCATAGGCGTGGACCTGGACGACGAGAACCAGCGCAACAAGGTCTTCGACGCCGTGGCTTTCCGCGTCCGGTATCTGGACGAGACGCCCGAGAAGCTCCACGGCACCTGCATCCTGAACCTGGCCAACGTCAAGTATTCCAAGGACTGGACCCAGATCCGCGGCCGGCGGATCGCCACCGTGTTCCAGGACCCCATGACCAGCCTCAACCCCATCGTCACCATCGGCAAACAGATCACCTCCGTGATCATGCGCCACCAGGGCTGTTCCGAGGCCGAGGCGCGCAGGCGCGCCATCGAGCTCATGCACAAGGTGGGCATCCCCCAGGCCGAGCAGCGCTTCGACGATTACCCCTTCCAGTATTCCGGCGGTATGCGCCAGAGGATCGTCATCGCCATCGCCCTTTCCTGCCAGCCCAAGATCCTCATCTGCGACGAGCCCACCACGGCGCTGGACGTGACCATCCAGGCCCAGATCCTCAAGCTCATCAAGGACCTCCAGCGGGAGTTCGGCTACACCATCGTGTTCATCACCCACGACCTGGGCGTGGTCGCCAACATCGCCGACCGCGTGGCGGTGCTCTACGCCGGACAGGTCATCGAGCTGGGGAACGTGGACGAGGTCTTCTACGACCCGCACCACCCCTACACTTGGGCGCTTCTCAGCTCCCTGCCCCAGCTTGCGCAAAGCGGCGAAAAGCTTTACTCCATCACGGGTACGCCTCCGTCCCTCTACAACAGCATCACCGGCGACGCCTTCGCGCCCCGCAACCCCTTCTGCCTGAAGATCGACACCCTGGAGGAGCCGCCTATGTTCAAGATCACCGAGACACATTCGGCGAAGACGTGGCTGCTCGACCCGAGAGCGCCGAAGATAGAGAAGCCCGAGGGCATCCGGGATATCCACGAGAAGATCCTGGCGGCCTACAACGTGGAAGAGATATGAAAGGAGGCGGCTTGCATGAGTAAAACCGCGAAAAAGAGCCTCCTGGGCGACTGCCCCGTGGACGAGAACGGCAGAGAGATCCTGCTGAGCCTCAAAAACGTGGACATCACCTTCGGCAAGGGCGACACCGCCGTCCACGCCGTCACCGACGCGTCCTTCGATATCTACAAGGGCGAGACGTTCTCCCTGGTGGGCGAGTCCGGCTCGGGCAAGACCACCATCGGCCGCGCCGTCATCCGCGTCAACCCCCTGGCCGCCGGCGAGATCGACTACCACGGGACCAGGATCTCCGGGAAGATCCCCCACGCGCTGGACCGGGAGGTCATCCGCAACATCCAGATGGTGTTCCAGGACCCCGCCGCGTCCCTGAACGAGCGCGCCACGGTGGATTACATCATCTCCGAGGGCCTTTACAACTTCCACCTCTTTGAAAACGAGGCGGACCGCGTCCACAAGGTGGAGACGATGATCGAGCAGGTGGGCCTTCTGCCGGAGCACCTGACCCGGTATCCCCATGAGTTCTCCGGCGGCCAGCGTCAGCGTATCGGCATCGCCAGGGCCATGGTCATGGAGCCGGAGCTGGTGGTCGCCGACGAGCCTATCTCCGCCCTGGACGTGTCCATCCGGGCGCAGGTGCTGAACCTGATGAAGAAGTTCCAGCGGGAGAAGAACCTGACCTACCTCTTCATCGCCCACGACCTCAGCGTCGTCCGGTTCATTTCCGACCGCATCGGCGTCATCTACAAGGGGCGGATCGTGGAGATCGCCTCCGCGGAGGAGCTTTTCAACTTCCCCCTCCACCCCTATACCCACTCCCTTATCTCCGCCATCCCCATCCCGGACCCGATGCTGGAGAAGAACAAGGTCCTCTACACCTACGACCCCTCCATCCACGACTACAGCGAGGATAAGCCGGAGTTCGTGAACATCGGCCACGACCACTGGGTCTACGGCAACAAGGAGGAGATCCAGCGGTACAAGGCCCTCCGGGAAAAGGGCGAGCCGGTCAAGGCCATCACCATTACCCACGACCCGGAGAAGATCCACGCCTCCGCCAAGGAGAAGGAGGCCGTCCAGTCCGCCGCCGAGGCCCAGTTCCTGGCCGCGCCGGTACATGACACCGGGAACAAGCTCTACGCGATCCTCTCCTTCTTCCTGCCGATCCTCGGCATCATCGCGGGACTTGTGTTCAGACACTTCAACTACCTCAGGAATTACAGGATGTGCAAAAAGGGAGCCATCGTGGGCTTCATCGTCATCGGTGTGATCCTGGTCCTGTTCCTGCTGTTGCTGCTGTTGGCGGTCGTCTGACGTGGCACGCGGAGCGAGAAGGAGCTCGACGTCCCCCCTCCCGAAGGTCCGCGAGGTCGAGCTGTCCGACAAATATGTCAAGTTAAGAGCAGCGGCGGCGGTGATCTTTCTGATCATCGGCGCCGCCGCCATTGCCTACGGCGTCTCCCAGATCTTCGCCGTCGAAAAGGGCTGGCAGGAGATCGAGGCCAGCGCCTCCGCCACCAGTTGCGCCGGGGATTTTACCCTGCTGTACGACATCGGCGCCGGAGACGTCTCCGCCCGTGTGGAGAGCCGGGAGCTGAAGGCCCTCTGGTCGAGGCTCACCACGGACGGGGAGAAGATCTTCGACCCGCGGAACGAGTATGACGGCGTGGGGAACCTGGCGGCGCTGAACGCCCACCCCAACGAGACGGTGGAGCTGGAGCCGGCGCTGTACGCGGCGCTGGAGCTTCTGGAGCGCTATGGCGACAGGACGGCCTATCTGGGCCCGGCCTTCGGGAGATACGACAACGTGTTCAGCTGTACCGGGGACTGGCAGCTTCCGGACTACGATCCCGTGAGCGGCCAGGCCATGCGGGAGCTTTACGGGAAGGTGGCGGCCTTCGCCTCGGACCCGGACAGCGTCAGCGTGGAGCTGCTGGGGGACAACAAGGCGAGGCTGAACGTCTCGCAAACGTACCTGGACTTCCTGGAGAGCGAGGAGCTGGAGGGCGCGGTGGACCTCTACTGGATGCGCAACGCCTTCCTTGCCGACTACCTGGCCGGCGAGCTTCAGGCCGCGGGCTACACAAAGGCGGTCATCTCAAGCTATGACGGCTTCGTCCGGAACATCGACACCCGCGAGACGAGCTTCGGCCTGGACGTGCTGGACACGCAAAACGGGGTGCTCACCGGCGCCGCGCACATGGACTACCGGGGCGCGCTCACCGTCGCCGCCTACAGGACATTTCCCGTCAGCCGGGAGGACGCCCGCAGGCTTTACGTGACGGAGAAGGGCGAGATCCGCACGCCCTATCTGCGCCTCGCCGACGGCCTGCCCGGCACATCCACCGACAGCCTGACCGTTTACTCCCGGACCATGACCTGCGCCGAGCTGACGCTGGAGACAGCCCCCCTCTTCACCGACGACACCCTCACCCCTCAGGACCTCGCGGCCCTGCAAAACTGCCACGCCCTCTGGCCCGACGGGGGCACGCTCTACGCCACCGACCCCGCCGCGCAGATCACGGCGGGCGAGGGGTATGAAATTGCATCGGTCAAATGAACGACTCCCCCGGCGATAGCGTCGGGGGAGATTTTTGCATTCGGGCAGGGTGGGGACGCCTCACCTTTAGGGAAGGTGGCGCGAAGCAACGGAAGGGTCGTCCCGCCCCGGAACCACCCCTGCCGCTTCGCGACTGTCCCCTCCATAGGAGGGGCTGGCGTGTCGTGAACGGGTGCGTTGAAGACGACCCCGGAGGATATCGAAACACGGGCCGCCGTGGGCGGCGGCCCCTACGGCGTAATTGGGACTGGTATAGATTATCGGAACCGCTCGGAAACTCCAACGCTCGCTTCCCCCCTGCCCCCCTCCTACGAGGAGGGGGCCCTGAGACGGGAGCAGGTTCGTTTTTTGGGAACCGTTCCGTTATCGCAACTTTTTAGCCCCTCCTAGGTCGGGGTGGCGCGAAGCGCCGGGGTGGTTCCGTCTATCCGACCGTCCAAATCATCGCACCCGCCCCCGATTCAGGGCCCTCCCCGCAGGGCGGGGAGGGGGAGGGGTGAGGTGGGAGCCGAAGGGCTGCAACCGGCCCCGATGAACGCACGCACCTCATCCGGCGCCTGCGGGCGCCACCTTCCCCACTTTGTGGGGAAGGCTAAGACGGGGGACGGGGGACGAAGGCTCGAATACCCCGCCGCTGCGGCGGCACCCCTTTTTCCGAAAAAGGGGTCAGGGGAATAAGGTTGCGGCGCTTCGCGCCGCGTTTATAAAAAATCGCGCCGCAAAGCGGCGCATCCTTTTTCGCCCCCTCCTCGTAGGAGGGGGGCAGGGGGGCAGCGAACGTGGGTTGAAAGAGCAGTATCAACAAAATGGACCGTCTCCGTCGCGCAACGTGTCACGGGCGGGTTTAGAACCCGCCCCTACAGAGAATATGGAAGGATATCCCATTCAACCCACCCGGGAGGTCATCGCAACGCGGGCGGCCAAGAGAGGCCGCCCCTACGGCGTTGATTGGAAGCATTCCAAAAACTGTAGGGGCGGGTTCTAAACCCGCCCGTGCCACGTCCGCGCCGCCGCAAAAGGCGGCGCCTTTTTTCGTGGAGGGCCAGGGGCTTCCACCGCAAAAATTTTCCTGTCCGCGTATAATCTTCCGCCGTGCGGGGCATGATAGGGGAGAACAAACGCGGGGCGACCCGCGGATCGGAGGATCGTATGCACGAGAAGAAAAGCCTTTCTGCGCGTGTTGACGAGTTCCTCGGCGGAAAGGGCTTTTACATAGTCCTTTTCGTCTGCATCGCCGTGATCGGCGTGTCGGCGTGGCTGCTGCTGTTTTCGCGCTTCTCGCCGCTGGCCCCGGACGATGTGGGGGACTATGTCGACGCCATGGGGGATCTGCCCCCTAAAACCACCCCGAGCAAGCCCACAGCGCCTAAAGCGACGCCGGGGGCCACCGAGCCTGAGCACCAGGTGCCGGAGGACACCAAGCCCGCGGTGACGCCTCCGCCCCAAAGCGGCGCGCTGGCCGTCCAGGACACCACCAAGCCCACCGAGCCGCCGGATACCAAGCCCTCTGAGCCTCCCGCCACCGACGCGGAGGTCCGGCCGGAGGACCTCATCTTCGCCTGGCCCGTCAGCGGCGCCGTCGCCGCCCCCTATTCCCCGGACGAGCTCATCTACAACGCCACCATGGACGACTGGCGCACCCATGACGGCATCGACATCGAGGCCAGCCGCGGCGCCACCGTCCTCGCCCCTGCCGCCGGCACCGTCACCGCCGTCTACACCGACGATATGCTGGGGTCCGCCGTCGTCATCGACCACGGCGCGGGCGTGGTCAGCGTCTCGGCCAACCTCGCCGCCGCCCCCGCCGTCAAGGTGGGCGACCACGTGGCCCTGGCCGCCCCCATCGGCTCCGTGGGCGACACCGCCCTCGGCGAGACCGGCGAGAATTCCCATCTCCATTTCTCCCTCACCGTAAACGGCCGGAGCGTGGACCCGACAAAATTCCTCCCGCAAAAATAAGCGCGACCTCCAAAAGCGGACGCTTTTGGAGGTCTACATATGTCATACGGTATAAGGTATCAATACCCCACTCTCACCGTCACCGTCACGCAGTTGATGAGGATATGGAGGAAAATGGGCGCCCAGACGGTGTGGGAGTGGTTGTAGGCCCAGGCGAGGACGAGGCCCGCCGGGACGTAGCGCAGGAGGGTCAGGAACACCCCCGGCGTGAAGGCGAAGACCATGTCCTGCCACACGAAGTAGAAGGCGAAGAAGAAGACGGACACCACCGTGGCCAGGATCGCGCTTTTTCCCCGGAGGGTCCCGAAAACCACGCCGCGGAACAGCGTCTCCTCCACCACCGGCGCCAGGAGCAGGCCCACCAGGGCCAGCTTGCCGGGATTGAGCCGCTGGGCGTGATCGGCCGCCGCGGCCGCCGCGTCGGCGCGGGTGAAAAGGAGCGCCAGCACGTAGTTGATGAGCCCGGAGAAGAGCTCGTACACCACGAATCCCACCAGCACGGCGATGAGCGTATCCGCCAGACGCCCACACATATCGGCGAAGGATTCCTTTAAAAAGTGGAACAGGAACCCCGCCAGGAACACAAAGCCCACGGCGTAGTAGAGAAAATCAAGCCATCCGGCGCCGAGGGTGAAGCCGAGGCCGGGGAACACGTGCTTATTGAGGGCGGAGAGCACATACCGCATGGCGAACATGTGGACGAACACGTACATCCACCCGATCGCCCGCTCCACGTCCGTCATGGGGAAGCGTAAGCCGCCGCTTTTTTTCGCGCTCATGGGGACACCTTCTTTTTAAGCTCGTAGAGCAGATTCAGCGCCTCGATGGGCGTCACGGTGTTGAGATCCAGCGCCCGAAGGGCCCTGGTGACCTCGTCGCCGGCCATGGACTCCAGAGACACCTGTTCGACAGGCTCCCCCTCGTCCTTCCCGGCTTTTTTGGGCTTTTTGGCCCCCTCGGGGGCGGCGGCGACGAGCTCGGAGAGAATGGCCCGGGCCCGGCGGATCACATTGTCCGGCACGCCGGCCAGCTTGGCCACCTCCACGCCGTAGCTGTCGTCGGCCCCGCCGGGGACGATCTTCCGGAGGAAGATGATGTCGTCCCCCCGCTTTTTGGCGGAGATGTTGTAGTTGCGCACGCCGGGGATGGCGCCCTCCAGCTCCGTCAGCTCGTGGTAGTGGGTGGCGAACATGGTCTTGGCCCCCAGCTTGCGCTTGTCGGCACAGTGCTCCAGCACCGCCCTGGCCACCGCCATGCCGTCGTAGGTGGAGGTGCCGCGCCCGATCTCGTCGAGGATCAGGAGCGACCGGGCCGTGGCGTGCTTTAAAATTTCCGCCACCTCGCTCATCTCCACCATGAAGGTGGACATCCCCCCCGCCAGGTCGTCGGAGGCGCCGATGCGGGTGAAGACCCGGTCCACGATGCCGACGCGCGCGGACTTGGCCGGCACGAAGGACCCCATCTGCGCCATGAGTACGATGAGCGCCGTCTGCCGCATGTAGGTGGACTTGCCCGCCATGTTGGGCCCGGTGATGATGGCCGTGGTGGCGTCCTGGCAGTCTAAGTGCGTGTCGTTGGGCACGAAGAGCGTGTCCTTTTGCGTCTGCTCCACCACCGGATGCCGCCCGTCCACGATGTCGAGCCGCCCGTCCACGGTGATCTCCGGCCGGCACCAGCCGCCGTCCACGGCGGCCTTGGCAAGAGAGCACAGGGCGTCCAGCGCCCCGATGGCGGAGGCCGTCTCCTGCACGCGGGAGACGGCGGCGGCCACGGTATTGCGAAGCTCCCCGAAAAGCCGCTCCTCCAGGTCGTTGACCCGCTCCCGGGCGGACAGCAGCTCCGTCTCCAGGTTCTTGAGCTCCTCGGTGATGAACCGCTCGCAGTTGACCAGCGTCTGCTTGCGGATGTAGTCCTCCGGCACGTCCTCGGACTGGGACCGGGGGATCTCGATGTAATAGCCGAAGACCTTGTTGTACCCCAGCCTCAGCTTCTTCCCCGTCCGGGCCTTCTCCCGGGCCTCGATGTCCGCCAGCGCCTGCTTGCTCCCGCCCAGGAGCGCGCGGAGGCGGTCCACCTCGGCGTTGAAGCCGGGGCGTAAAATCCCGCCGTCGTGGACGGAGATGGGCGGGTCGTCGCACAGCGTGGCGTCGATAGCGGATTTGAGATCCGCGAGGGCGTCCATCTCCCGGAAAAGCGCAAGCTGTGCCGAGGTCTTCCCCGCCAGCAGCGCCTTCACCTCCGGGATGGCGGCGACGGAGACGGACAGGGAGAGCAGGTCCCTGGGGCTCGCCGTGCCGTAGACGGCCTTGCCCACGATGCGCTCCATGTCCCCCACGGGCCGCAGGGCCTCGGCGATCTCCGGCCTTGTTACGTTATCGTTTACCAGCTCCTCCACCGCGTCCAGGCGTCTCGTGATGCCGGCGGGGGACAGGAGGGGCCGCGCCACCCAGCCCCGGAGGGTCCTGGTGCCCATGGGCGTGCGGGTGTAGTCCATGGTCCAAAGGAGGCTCCCCCGCTTCTCCCGGGTCTTCAACGACCGCATGAGCTCCAGATTCCGGAAGGTCTGGGGGTCCAGCTCCATATACCGCCCGTCGGAGTAAAGCTCCAGCTTGCGGATGTAGGACATGTCCGTGCGCTGAGTTTCCAGGATGTAGGAGAGCAGACCGCCCACGGCCAGCACCGTCTGCGGCTCCCCCTCCAGCCCCAGCTCCTCGAGACGCGAGGCGTTGAATTGCTTCAGGACCAGGGACACGCAGTTGGGGTAGACGAACCGCTCCTTCCCCTCCGCCACCAGACATTCGTAGGTGGAGCTCAGGCGGTACACCAGCTCCTTGTCCCGGATGAGCTCCGGCGGCAGGATCGTCTCCGCCGGCAGGTACCGGGCGATCTCGTTGTAGATGCTCTGGTCGTCCCCCGGCGGCAGGGCCCGGGCGATCATCTGCCCGGTGGAGACGTCGCAGAAGCAGATGGCCGCGCCGTTGGCGTCCCGGTAAATGGCGCAGATGTAGTTGGCCTGGTCGGTGTAGAGCATCTCCGCGTCCGTCACCGTCCCCGGCGTGATGATCCGCACCACGCCCCGCTGCACTAAGCCCTTGGCCGTGGCCGGGTCCTCCATCTGCTCGCAGATAGCCACCTTGTAGCCCTTCTGGATGAGCCGCGCGATGTACGCCGTGGAGGAGTGGTAGGGGATGCCGCACATGGGCTCCCGGTCCTCCGGATTGGCGGCGGACCGGTCGCGGCTGGTGAGGGCAAGGTCCAGCTCCTTGGCCACGGTCCTCGCGTCCGCGCCGAACATCTCGTAAAAATCCCCCAGCCGGAAGAAGAGGATGCAGTCCTGGTGCCCCGTCTTGATGTCGTAGTACTGGCGCATCATGGGGGTCATGTCCTCAAATTTTTTGTCGTTGCGGATGACGTAGAGGTCCTTTTCGTTCCCGTCCTTTTGGACGGGCCCGGCGTCCTTTTTCGCCATGGCTCACACCTCCTGACAAAGCTGCCCGTAGAGCGCCCAGGTGTTGCTTCCGGTAATGGCGGCCTTTTGGAACGTGCCGATAAGCTCATCCCCGCCTGTTAGCCGCACCAGACGCCCGCCGGAGGTCCGGCCGGTGAGGTACTCCCCGTCCCGGCCGTCCACCAGTACCCGCTGGGTGGTGCCCACGTAGGATGCGTGCTTTTTCTCCGAAATGCTGTTCTGGAGCTCCACCAGCCTATCGAACCGCGCCTGCTTCTCGGCCCTTGTGAAGGGGTCCGGCATGGACGCCGCCGGCGTGCCCGTCCGGGGGGAGAAGATGAAGGTGAAGAGGGCGTCAAACTCCGCCTCCCGCACCAGGGAAAGCGTGTCCTCGAACTCCTCCTCCGTCTCGCCGGGGAAGCCCACGATGACGTCGCTGGTGAGCACCACGTCGGGCATATAGGTTCTTGCCAGACGCACGAGCTCCAGATAGCTCTCCCTGGTGTACCGCCGGTTCATGGCCGCCAGCACCCGGTTTGATCCCGACTGGAAGGGCAGATGGATGTGGCGGGCGCATTTTTCGCACCGCGCCATGGTGGAAAAAAGCTTCTCCCCGGCGTCCTTGGGGTGGCTGGTCATGAAGCGGATGAGAAAATCGCCGGGGATGTCGTTGATGCGCCCGATGAGGTCGGCAAAATCCACCCCCGCGTCCAGGTCCTTGCCGTAGGAGTTGACGTTCTGCCCCAGAAGGGTGATGTCCTTATACCCCCGCGCCGCCAGGTCCCGCGCCTCGGCCAGGACCTCCTCCGGTGTCCGTGACCGCTCCCGCCCGCGCACGTATGGGACGATGCAGTAGGAGCAGAAGTTGTTGCACCCGTACATAATGGGCAGCCACGCCTTCACGGCGCTGTCGCGCGCCGAGGGCAGGCCCTCGGCGATGACCCCGTCGGAGGGCTCCACGGCGAAGACCCGTTTTCCGCCCCGCAGAAGGCCCAGCAGATACTCCGGGAACCGCCACAGCACATGAGGCCCGAACACCAGGGAGACGTGCCGGTAGGACTCCCGGATCTTTTCCGCCATCCCCGGCTCCTGCATCATGCACCCGCAAAGGCAGATGATCTGGGAGGGCTTATTTTTCTTGGTGTGGGTGAGGTGCCCCACGTTCCCCAGCACCCGCTGTTCGGCGTGCTCCCGGACGGCGCAGGTGTTGATGACGATGACGTCGGCCTCGGCCTCGTCCCCCGTCATGGTATACCCCATGCGCCGGAGCATCCCCCGGAGCTTTTCACTGTCGGCCTCGTTTTGCTGACAGCCGTAGGTGTCCACCAGCGCGTACACCGGCTCGTTCCTGGCGGCGTTGAGCTCGGCGGCCTCCTCCATATACCCCTCCTGCCGGGAAAGCTCCCCGGCGGAGATCACGTTTCTCTGAGTTTTCACGGCAAAATGTCTCCATTTTCAAAAACTACTCGTATTTTAACAAATTTCTATGGAATTTACAAGACGCATATTGTATAATAAAGGCATCCTTTTTTGGCGCCCCATGGGGGTAAAGGAGGTCAATATGAAAAACCTCATCATTGATAAAGCCGCCATCAAGCAGAACGTCGCCGCCGTGAAGGCCCGGGCACGGGGGGCCCAGATCTGGGCCGACCTCACCGGGGACGCCTTTGGCCTCGGGCTTGTGACCACCGCGAAGCTCCTGCGGGAGGAGGGCATCCGCGCCTTCGCCGTGTCCGACCCCAGGGACGCCGACGCCCTGCGGGCCGCCGGGTTCATCGAGGAGCAGCTGATGATGCTCCGCTCCACCGCCGACGAAAAGGAGCTGCGGCAGCTGGTGGACCTGAACGTCATCTGCACCGTGGGCTCCTACGAGGCCGCCGTGGTCCTCAACGCCATCGCCGAGGAGCGCAAGACCGTCTGCGAGGTCCAGATCAAGATCGACACCGGCCTCGGCCGTTACGGCTTCATCCCCACGGAGACGGACAAGATCACCGCCATCTACCGCTATATGTCGAATCTGGCGGTGGTGGGCGTCTTTTCCACCTATGCCCAGTCCTGGAAGAGCCGGAAGCGGACGCTTTCCCAGCTGGACGCCTTCAAGTCCGTGCTGGATACCCTCCACGCCATGGGCTATGAGACGGGTATGGCCTCCATTTGCGACTCCGCCGCCCTCTTCAAATACGACTTCGACCTCATGGACGCCGTGCGGGTGGGCACCGCCTTCTCCGGCCGGGTGGCCGGCGGGGCCGCCCCCGGCCTTGTGAAGGTGGGCCGCATCGAGGCGGGCATCGAGGAGGTGGGCTGGTTCCCCAAGGGCCACCGCATCGGCGGCGTCGCCCTGAAGCGCCCCGCGCGGCTGGCGGTGGTGTCCGTGGGCTATTACCACGGCTTCAATATCACCCGCCAGGAGCAGGGGCAGAGCCTTGTGGACCTCATCCGCTCCCGTCGCCGCCGCCCCACCGTGAAGCTGGGCGACCAGAAGCTTCGCATCGTGGGGGACGTGGGCATGATGCACACCATCCTGGACGTCACCGACACCAAGTGCCAGGTGGGCGACGTGGTCACCATGGACGTAGACCCCGTAAACGTCAAGGGGTTGCCCCGGCAGTATAGGTAAGTCCCCCTCCGGCTTTGTGTCCCGGTAAAAATCAGAAGGATTTTCAGCTTGTTTTTGGTATAACAATGGGAGATCGGAAAATCGGGATTTACAAGGAGATGCCATAATGAAAATAGCTAATTTTACATTGGTAATCGTAGGATTGATTATTATTCTGTTTGCTGTATTTTGTCCATCAATAATAGCAGAAGTCCACAGTGTAATATGGAGACTTGTAATCGGCTTATTAGGTTGCTTTTCACTTGTTTCAGGTATCGCCCTGTTCAGAAAAGAGAAATCTAAATAACAACTTCCCGTTTGTCAGCGAACATGCGCCGCTGTCACAACTTTGAGCCTTCGGAAAACCAAAAGAGAATGGAGAGTCAGGTGAGAACCGATGCCGAGAATTTATGAGATGTCCCCCCACCTTGCCGACCTCATCGCCGCCGGGGAGGTGGTGGAAAGGCCGGCCTCCGTGGTCAAGGAGCTGACGGAAAACAGCGTGGACGCCGGGGCGCGGTTTATCACCGTAGAGATCGCCGCCGGCGGCATGGCCCTGGTGCGCGTCACCGACGACGGCTGCGGCATCGCCCCCGAGGACGTGGAGACGGCCTTTCTCCGCCACGCCACCTCCAAGCTCCGCCGGGAGGAGGAGCTGGCGGCCATCGGCACCCTGGGCTTCCGGGGCGAGGCTTTGGCGGCCATCGCCAGTGTCTCCAAAATCGAGCTGCGCACCCGCGAGCGGGGCGCGGCGGAGGGCGTGTGCCTGACGCTGGAGGCCGGCGTCAAGCGGGACAAAGCCCCCGTGGGGACCCCGGAGGGCACGACCATCGCGGTCCGGGACCTCTTCTACAACACCCCGGCCCGCCAGAAATTCATGAAAAACGACCGGGCGGAGAGCGCCGCCGTAGCCTCCGCCGTGACGCGCCTGGCCCTTTCCCACCCCGAGATCTCCGTCCGCTACGTCCGGGACGGCAAGGAGGAGCTGCACACCCCCGGCGACGGCCGCCTCCAGTCCGCCGCCTACTGCGCCCTGGGCCGGGACTTCGCCCGGGGCCTTCTGGAGGCGCAAAACAAGATGGACGCCATCGCCGTCTCCGGCTACGTCTCCACCCCCGCCGCCGCCCGGGGCAACCGCTCCTGGCAGTTTTTCTTCATCAACGGCCGGTTCATCAAATCCAAGCTTCTCCAGGCCGCCGTGGAGCAGGCGTACAAAAATTCCCTCTTCACCGGCCGCTTCCCCGTGTGCCTTCTCAACGTGGAGCTGCCCCTGGGCGCGGTGGACGTGAACGTCCACCCCACGAAGCTGGAGGTCCGCTTCGCCGACGAGCGCGCCGTCTTCGACGCGGTCTACTGGGCCGTCCGCGGCGCGCTGGAGCGGGAGGACGGCCCCGCCGAGCTGCCCATCTCCCAGAGCACCCTCCGAGCCGCCGGCTTGCCGGACCCCAAAAAGCTCCCCGGCGCGCCTCTCTTTGCCCCGGAGAAGCCGGGCTTTTCCTCCGCCAAATCCGCCCCCTCGGGCAATTTCTTCCGCCACGTCCCGGCCCAGGGCCAGGGCAAGCCGTTTAAGCCCGCCCTGCCGGAGTTTGAGCTTCGCGAGAGCGTCCGGATGCCGGACCAGTCCTCTATTCCCCTCCCGGAACAGCCCCGTCCCATCCCGTCCAAAGCCCCCGAGCCCGTCCCCGACCCGGCCCCCGCCCCCCGGCGGGACTGGCGTTACGTGGGGGAGGCGCTGAACACCTACGTCCTGGTGGAGCGGGGCGAGAGCCTCTTCCTCATCGACAAGCACGCCGCCCATGAGCGGATGCTCTTCGACAAGCTCAAATCCCGCCCCCACGAGCCCACCGGCCAGCTCCTTTTAAGCCCCGTCATCTGCGACGTGGACGGCGAGACCGCCGGCGTCCTTTTAGAGAACGCCAACCTCCTCACCGACCTGGGCTTCGAGCTGGACGACTTCGGCGACGGCGCCATCGCCATCCGCGCTGTCCCCCTGGACATGGACCTCTCCGACCCCGCCGGGACGCTGGAGGAGATCGCCGGGAAGCTGAAGACCGGCGGCAAGCGGGACGTGGAGGCCATGCGGGACGACGTCCTCCACACCGTGGCCTGCAAGGCCGCCATCAAGGCCGGCAAGCGCTCCGACCCCCGGGAGCTCACGGCCCTTGTGGACAAGGTCCTCTCCGGCGAGGTCCGCTACTGCCCCCACGGCCGCCCCGTGAGCCTGGAGCTCACCCGATCCCAGCTGGACAGGAGCTTTAAACGCGCATGACATCTTCCGTACTCGTGATCACCGGCCCCACCGCCACCGGCAAGACCCGTCTGGGTGTGGAGCTTTGCGAAAAGCTGAACGGCGAAGTGGTCTCCGCCGACTCCATGCAGGTCTATCGGTACATGGACATCGGCACCGCCAAGCCCACCCCGGAGGAGACGCGGGGCGTCCCCCACCACATGATCGGCGTGGCCAGCCCCTTCGAGCCCTACTCCGTCTCCCTCTACGTGGAGGCCGCCACCCGTGCCTGCGAGGACATCCTCAGCCGCGGCAGGCTCCCCGTCATCGTGGGCGGTACGGGACTTTACATCGAATCCCTCGTCTCCGGCAGGGATTTCGCCCCCCGCCCGGAGGATACCGCGTTGCGGGAATCCCTCTGCGCCCGGTATGACGCCGAGGGCGGCGAGGCGCTTTTGGCCGAGCTGGCCCGGACCGACCCGGACCGCGCCCAAAAGCTCCACCCCAATGATAAAAAGCGCATCGTCCGCGCCCTGGAGATCGCCCGCGCCGGCGGCAGCATCACCCGCCACGACGCGCGCACGCAAACCCTCCCCCCGCGCTTTGATGCCCGCTTTATCGTCCTCAATTTCGCCGACCGCGCGGAGCTTTACGCCCGCATCGACCGCCGGGTGGACGACATGATGTCCCGCGGCCTCCCGGAGGAGGTCCGATCCCTCCTGGCCCGGGGCCTCACCGCCAAGCACACCGCCATGCAGGCCATCGGTTACAAGGAGCTCACCGCCGCTCTGGAGGGGCGCTGCACCGTACCGGAGGCCGTGGAGCTCATCAAGCGCGAATCCCGCCGCTACGCCAAGCGGCAGCTCAGCTGGTGCCGCCGCTATCAGGACGCCTTATGGATCGACTTTAAAAATCCCCCGGATTTTCAAAAGGCCGTCGCGCTTTCGACGGATTTCGCGCGGGAGCTGGTATAAACTGTAAGCCTAAACACGGGGCCCCGCCCCGAAAGAAAGGCGGCTTACATATGATAAAACCACTCAATTTGCAGGATTCCTTTTTAAACGAGGCGAGAAAGCGCCGCTCCCCCCTGACGGTCTTTCTCGTAAACGGCTTCCAGATGCGCGGCACCGTCCTGGGCTACGACAGCTTCACCGTCCTTTTGGAGAGCGACGGCAAGCAGCAGATGGTCTACAAGCACGCCATCTCCACCATCGCCCCCGCCCGCGCCCTCACCCTCCCGGACTTCGAAGACACCCTCTCCCCCCAAGAGCCCCGGGACCTGGCCACCCTCGCGTGATCCCCTCAATTATACCATAAATTAAGTAAATTGTCAAGTATCTTTAAGTACACCCCTCTGAAAAGAGGGGTGTTTTTTGCGCCCCCAACAAACCGCACCCGCCTCCGACTCAGAGCCCTCCCCGCAGGGCGGCTGCGCCCGCAGGCGCGTTTCGGAGCGCAACCGCCGCGAAGCGGCGGCTCTTAGCGCGGAGATGGAGGGGGAGGGGTGAGGTGGGAGCCGAAGGGCTTTGAGCGGCTGCGATGAACGCACGCACCTCATCCGGCGCCTGCGGGCGCCACCTTCCCCACTTTGTGGGGAAGGCTAGGACGGGGGACGAGGGCTCGAATACCCCGCCGCTGCGGCGGCACCCCTTTTTCCGAAAAAGGGGTAGGGGAATAAGGTTGCGGCGCTTCGCGCCGCGTTTATAAAAAATTGCGCCGCAAAGCGGCGCAAAACCTTTTTGCCCCCCTTTGGGGCAAAGGGGGTAGGGGGGATTCGAGCCCCCGTCCTTCGTCCCCCGTCCCCGCCGCAGCGGATAAATCAAAACAGCGGCGAAGCCGCAACCATTTTCGCCCCCTCCTCGTAGGAGGGGGGCAGGGGGGTAGCGAAGGTGGGAGGACAGAGCGTTCCCCATGAGCGCCCCGCCAAAGCCCCTCCCTCCGGGAGGGGTGGCCGCGCGAAGCGACGGCCAGGGTGGGGGCGTCTATCGGAACCTTATCGTCTCCACCCCCACGGCCTCGCCGCCGTCGGGGAGGGGGACGGTGGGGTGGGAGATGGGGCGGAAGCCCAGCTTTTCGTGGAGGCGCCGGGAGGGCTCGTTGAAGGTGAAGTAGCCGGAATTGACGTAATCCACGCCGCGCTTTTCAAAAAGATAATCCACCACCGCGCCAACGGCCTCGGCGGCGAAGCCCCGGCGGCGGTAATCAGGGGCCACGCAGAAGGTGAGGGACCGCCCCTCCAGGCCCGCAAGCTCCGGAAGCTTCCCTATGTCCGGGAAATTCTGGACGATGAGATGCCCCACGCACCGCCCCTCCTCCCGGAGGACCATGGCGTAAAAGCGCTTTTCGTGGACCATCAGCCACTCAAAGGACTCCCGCGCCTCCGCCTCGTTTTTAGGCCGCCAGGTGCCCAGCATCCGGCAGGTCTCCTCATCCGTGGCGTAGGTCAGGTAGTCCGGGAAATCGCCCTCCTCCATGTGCCGCAGCGTCAGGCGCGCCGTCTCCAGATACATCCGCTCACCTCCTCCGATTCGTGCGAATTTCGTATCATTATATCAGCCGCTCGCGCCCGCGTCAAGCGGATACAAGCTAATTTTGCAAATATTTCAAAAGTATTTTCCGTCGGTCCGGGCACAATAAATGCCACATGGAAAAAAGCGTGGTGAGCCTATGTTGAAAAAGGAGAAATCGCCCCCCGAGATCGCCGAAAACGCCCCCGTCACCGTGGCGGCGCTGGAGGCGGTCTTCGAAGGGTGCTACGATTTTGAAAGCCGCGACCTGCACATCGGGGGCGATCCGTCCAATAAGGCGCGGCTTTGCTTCCTGGACGGGCTGGTGTCCGGGTCCGATGTGGCGGAGCAGGTCATCCGTCCCCTCACGGACCCCGAGCGCTTCGCCGGCGTCCGGGGATCCCAGGCCATCGCGCGGCTTTTGGGCGGCTCGGTGTACGTCTACACCGCCAAGTGCCGGGAGACGCTGGGGGACCTGGCCTCCGACCTCCTGAACGGCTTTTGCGCCCTCATCTTCGACGCGGAGCGCCGGGCCGTGACCTTCGAGGTCAAGAGCCCCCAGCGCCGGGGCGTGGACGCCCCCAAGGAGGAGAAGGTGGTCAAGGGCGCCAAGGACGCCTTTGTGGAGACCATGAAGATCAACACCACCCTGGTCCGCCGCAAGCTGCGCAACCCCCACCTGAAGATCAAGGAATTCCCCCTGGGCCAGCGCGCCAGGACCTCCGCCACTCTTGTCTATATCGACGGCTTTACCAACCCGGAGCTTGTGGCGGAGGCGTCCCGGCGGCTTGAGAAGATCGAGGTCGAGGGGGCGCTGACCAGCGCCGTTATCGAGGAAAACATCGTGGACAGACACCGTTCTCCCTTCCCCCAGGTCATCTCCACGGAGCGCACGGACAAGTTCTGCATGAACCTTCTGGAGGGGCGGGTGGGGATGCTGGTGGACGGCCTGCCTCTGGGCTTCCTGGTCCCCGGCACGTTCTCCCAGTTCATGAAGGTCCCGGAGGACCACTCCGGCCACTTCATCGTGGCCTCGGCGCTGACGCTTTTGCGGTATCTCTCCGTGGCGCTGACGCTCCTGGCCCCGGCCTTTTACGTGGCTGTGGCCATGTACCACCAGGAGATGATCCCCACCCGGCTTCTCCAGTCCATGATCGAGGCCCACGCCTCGGTGCCCTTCCCCACGGCGGTGGAGGTGGTGCTGATGCTCCTGGCCTTTGAGCTTTTGCAGGAGGCCGGCATCCGCCTGCCCAGCCCCATCGGCGAGACGGTGAGCATCATCGGCGCCCTCATCGTGGGCCAGTCGGCGGTGGAGGCCAGCGTCGTCTCCCCGGTGGTGGTGGTCGTGGTGGCCCTGGCGGGTATCGCCGGGTACACCATGCCCAACATCGACATGGGCTCGGCCCTGCGCCTGTGCCGGTTCTTGCTGGTGCTGGCGGCCATTTTTCTGGGGATGTTCGGCGTGGCCATGGGCTGCGCCCTCATCGTCTACCATCTTTCCAGCCTCGAGAGCTTCGGCGTGCCCTACATGTCCCCCTTCGCCGGGAGCGAGGGCCGGCACCAGAGCCGCGCCCTTTTGCGAAAGAGCATGACCGTCAAGCGCGACCGGGAGCCGGAGCTGAAGACCGGGGACGGCGGGGAGGCGAAGCTGTGAAAAAGACGCTCGTACTGACCCTGGCCTTGACGCTGGCCCTCACGGGCTGTTCCAAGGGCCTGACCATCTTCTCCAACTACCGCCGCATCGAAAATATCGAGCTCGTCCGGGCCTTCACGGCGGACACGCAGGGGGACGGGGTCCTCGTCTCCATCTACGGTACCGCCGGGGAGCAAAACGACGCCCGGATGGTGGAAAAAAGCGGCCCCTCCCTGGGCACAGCCATGGGGGAGCTCCTGATGATGCCTTTAGGCCGGGAGGCCATTTTGTCCCACACGGAAAATCTGCTCATCGGCGAGGACATGGCCCGTCAGCGCCTCAACGAGTGCCTGGACTACGTGGAGCGGTATTCGGAGACGCGGCTGGACATCGGCCTGCTCATCGTCCGGGGAAGCACCGCCCGGGACCTTCTGAAGGGCCTTTCCGGGTCCGATCCCTCCGCCGCCGACGTGATCGCGGGGCTTGCCAACCACATCGCCCGGGTGGGGGAGGGCGCGGTCTTTACCTGCCGGGAGGTTGCGGTCTCCCTTCTGGAAAACGGCGTGGCCCTCATCCAGTGCGTCCGGGGCGTGGAGGAGGAGAAGCTTTTCGACGCCCGGGGCGACCTGAACCTGGAGCCCGACGGCTTTGCCGTGGTCACCGAGGACGGGCAGACCCTCGAATTTCTCACCGGGGAGGAGACGCTGGGGTGCCTCCTGCTCCTTTCACGGCTGGAGGCGAAGGACCTGGACCTCGCCGTGGGGGACACCGTTGCCACCGTCTCCGTGGAGGAGCTGAAAACGGCCTGGGAGCCGGTCTTCGACGGGGACGGGGCCCTCACAAAAATCAAGGTCCGCGTCACCGCCGGGGCGAAGCTCGTCAGCCTGCGGGGCGTGGCGGACGTGACGAAAAAAAGCTGGCGGGAGGCCGCCGAGCGGGCGCTGTCGGAGACGCTGAGGGCCGCCGCCCAAGCCGCCGTGGCCAGAAGCCAGACGCTGGGCCTGGATTTTCTGGATCTCCACGGCATCACGGCCCGAAAGCACCCCATGAAGCTTGAGGCCATGGGCCGGGACTGGTCCGACATTTTCCCCACCCTGCCGGTGGAGGTGGAGGTGGAGGGCGCCCTGCGGCGGACCTTTGACATCATGGATTCGCCCGAGATCGCGGAAAAGGAGGAGATGACGCCGTGGGAAAAGTTGACGGAATCACTCAAAGACAACTGACCGTCCTCATCTTCGTAAGCCTCCTCTCCCCCATGATCCGCATCCTGCCCACCTCCGCCGTGGTCTTCGCCGGACGGGCGGCGTGGCTGGCCCCTCTCCCGGCGTTTTTGCTGGGACGGCTGCTGCTGGCCGCCATGGACGCTTTCGGAAAAAATGTCCCGGAGGGCGCGGGGCTGGCGGATATGACTGAGCTCGCCCTGGGGGGCGGACTGGGACGGGCCTTCAACGTCCTTACGGCGCTGTGGCTCACCTTTTACGCGGGCTTCGTCTGTAGAAGCGCCGCCGAGCGGCTTTTGGCGACGGTCTACCCCAACGGAAGCCCAGCCGTCTTCATCGTCGTCATGCTTTTGGTGGCGGTGGCGGTGGGCGCCGGGTCCACCAAGGCCCTGAGCCGCACCGCCGAGGTGCTGATGCCCATTCTGGTGGGCGTGCTGGCGGCGGTGCTCCTGTCCGCCCTCCCCGACGTGTCGGCGGAAAGGCTCCTGCCGGTGACGCTCCAAGACGGCAAGCGGGTTTTATACGGCTCCCTGCCGGTCTTCAACGTCCTCGCCGGCTTCGTCTACTTCCTCTACCTGGGCGGCCGTGTCCGGAAAAAGCCGGGGGCCCGCCCCCGCCGCTTTCCGTGGCTGGCGGGCCTGACGGCGGTGGCGTTGGGGGTGACCTTCTTCACCCTGGGCACCATCGGCGAGCATTTAGCGGTCAGCATGGAGAACGCCTTCTTCATCGTCATTCGCAACATCAAGGTCTTCGGCGTGGTGGAGCGGGTGGAGGCGGTGGTGGTGGCCGTCTGGGTGGTCACGGACTTCATCTTCGTGGCGGCGCTTTTGATGATCGTCTCGGAGATCTGGCGCACCGTCACCGGCGCGAAAAAACGCGCCGCCTTCGCGGCCCCCACCGGCGTTCTGGCGGGCGCGGCGGCGTTTTTCATCGCCGAGGGCGTTTTTGATTTTCAAAAATGGTCGGACGTCCTCATCCCGGCCATCAATTTAAGCTTCGCCCTGGTGCTCATTCCCCTCGTGTGCGCCGTGGGGAAGCTGAGAAAGAAATACTGAGGTGTGGAATATGGATAAAAGAAAGCTTACGGCGGCGCTGGCGGTGGTCTTCGCCGTCAACATCGCCCTCATCGCCCTGGCCCAGACCGTCCCGGAGGCCCACGCCCAAAGCTATAAGCGCGGCTCCTCCGGCGAGACGGTGAAGAAGCTCCAGCAGCGCCTTGCCGATTGGGGCTACTACACCGGCGCGGTGGACGGCGTCTACGGCTCCCGCACCGAGGAGGCCGTCAAGAAGTTCCAGCGCGAGAACGGCCTCACCGTGGACGGCGTGGCCGGCCCCGCCACCCTGGCCGCCATCGGCCTGCCCTCCGGCTCCTCCGGCGGCGGGTCCGGGTCGGGGGATGTGAATCTGCTGGCGCGGCTCATCTCCGCCGAGGCCCGGGGCGAGCCCTACGCCGGCCAAGTGGCCGTGGGGGCGGTGGTCCTCAACCGCATGGAGCACCCCTCCTTCCCCTCCACCATGGCCGGGGTCATCTACCAGAAGGGCGCGTTCTCCTGCCTGTCCGACGGCCAGTGGAACCAGCCCGTCAGCGAGAGCGCCTACCGCGCCGCCCGCGAAGCCCTCTCCGGCCACGACCCCTCCGGCGGCGCCATCTACTACTTCAACCCCGCCACCGCCACCAGCTCCTGGATCTGGTCCAGACCCCTCATCGTCACCATCGGCAAGCACCGCTTCTGCAAATAAAAAGGGCGGACCCATGGGTCCGTCCTTTACCATAGCCAATTTCCGGGTCATTTCCGCGCCGCCAACGCGGTGAAGAGGGCTGACTCCGCCAACAGCGCCAGGAGCGCGGGGAGGGACGTGGCGGCGGCGAGGGCGAGGCCGGCGGGGGAGAGGAGGGTGAGCTTTTGAAAAAGCGGCGGCAGGGCCGCGGGATTCAAAAAGCACCCGCCCAAAAGACAGATGAGCAGCGCCAGCAGCGGCGCCAGGGCGTCCACGCGGCCGGCGGCGGAGGACGCGCGAGTGATGAGCAGCGCCAGAGAGGCGAGGGCCAGGGAGGCGGCGAGAGACGGGAGGAGGTCGCTCCATTGAAGGCCCGAGGGGAGGAGGACGAAGAGAACGGTCAAAAGGCCAAGGCCCGTCAGGGCCAGGAGGTCCGGGAAAACGGACAAAAAGTGACCGAATTTGGCAACTTTCAGCCTTCCGCGGGCTGTTTTGACCTCAAAGGTTGAAGCGGCAGTGAGGAGCGTGAAGAGACACGCCAAGGCGGCGAAGGCCATGGGCGTGGGGGCGAAGGGGTCGGCGGGGGCGGACCCGGAGGATGTGGCGATGTTATATAGACGGGGCAGACCTTTTTCCGCCTCCGTAACGCACCGCCGGAGGTCCGAAATGTCCGATCCCGTAAGGGTCATCCCGGTAAGGCGCTCCGCGTCCGATATGGACGATACGGCGCGCTCCTGGGTCAAAACCGCGCCGGCGACGATCTCCCGCGCCCCCTGGCTCGTGAGGGAGGAGGCCGGGGCGTCAAACCGGAGGGGCGTGTCGGACATGGACGATACGGCCTCGCCGTAGCCCTCCCCCACGGTAAGGACGCCCTCGTAGGCGCCGGTGACCAGGGCAAGCTGCGCCTGCCGCGCCGTGACCGTCTCCAGGGAAACGCCCGGGGCGGAGGCGATCTGGGCGATGAGCTCCTCGCTAAGCTCGGTTTCGTCCAGGTCCACCGCCGCGAGGCGCAGTGTGGCGGGGGATTTGGAGCCGATGGACGATGCGGATACGCCGCACAGCGCCGCCGTCACGGCGGCGCACAGGAGGAAGACGCCCCCGCGCCCCGCCAGCTGGCCGGCGCGGAAGGCGGATACATTCCAGAGCCTGGTGAAGATGGCCGTTTTATCCCCCTCTGACAGGGGGTCGCGAGCCCCCTCGGAGGCCCCTCGGACCCCTCTCCGACCCCTCTCGGACCCCCCTCCGGGACGTGTCACAAGGGCCACCGACAGGGGCAGAAAAATGACCGCCGCCGCGCCCACGGGCCACAGGAGGGTGAACCGGGCGGAGAGGTCGAGCCCGGCGGCCGCCGCCTCCAGCCCCAGTTGGGCATAGTAGGGCAGGGCCAGATACCGGAGAGCCCGCAAAGGCGCGGGCAGGGCGCTGACGGGCCAGAGGGTGCCGCCCAGGGCCAGGGAGAGGAGGAGCAGGAGGTTGGCCCACCGCTGGGCATCAGCGGGAGAGGCGGCGAGGGCGCACAGGAGGAGGCAGACGCCGAAGGCCGCCAGCAGGAGAAGGGCGTAGAGAAGGAGGACAGGCCAGAAGCCAAGATCCGTGAGGGAGGCGACAAGGGCCACCGCCGGGAGGGAGAGCAAAAGCGCGGAGAGGAGCTTGGAGGCGGCAAAGCCCCAGGTCCCCCGTCCCAGCGTCCGGAAGCGGGGCAGGACGCCCAGCCTTCGCTCCTCCGGGACGGTCTTGGCCGAGCAGACGGCGAAAAAGAGGGCCAGGACCCCCAGGACACAGGCGGACAGCCGCCGCGTCAGCGCGCCGGCAAGGTCGGCGGTGCCGTACACCGTCTCGAAGACCCGCTGGCGGCCCAGGGCGTCCACCACCAGCCGGTCGCCGGTCTCCCGGCGCATCTGGCGGACGAGGTCGTCGGTGAGCTCCCCGTAGGCGTAGGTATAGGTCCCGAGGGCGGAGGCATGGTTGGCGCGGATGAGGCCCATGACGGACCGGAAGATGGCCTCAAAGAGGGCGCTCTGGGTGGGGGTGTCGGCGTTGAGGGTGACGTTCACCGGGCAGTCGGCCATGCGGTAGATCTCGTAGAAAAAGTCGCGGGGGACGGTGGCCACCGCCGCCGCCCCGTCAGAAAGGGCCTCCTCGTCGGTGACGCCCTCCTCCAGGACGCGGACCTCGGAGAAGAGCTCGATGTTGCGAAGCTGGGAGATCAGGGACCGGGACATGACGGTGTTGTCCTCGTCCCGGACGGCGATGGGGAAGCTGCTCAAATACTCCCCCGCGCCCAGGTCCGCCATGCCCAGCTTCAGGGCCGGCAGGAGCGCCACGGGCAAAATCAGCGCCAGGAGGCCCGCGCCGGAGAGGAAAAGGCGCAGGTCCTTCCAAAGGGCGGACAGGAGGGCCCTCATAGCGCGGCCTCCCCGGTGATGAGGCCGGCGTCCATGGTGACGATCCGGTCGGAGACCTGCTCCAGCTCCCCGGCCCGGTGGCTGATGAGGACGACGCCCACGCCCATGTCCCGCAGGTGGGCCACAAGGTCCAGGATGAGCTGTGCCGACTCGGCGTCCGCGCCGACGGTGGGCTCGTCCAACAGCAGCAGCGCCGGGGTGACCATGAGGGCGGAGGCCAGATGCAGCCGGCGCTTCATGCCGCCGGAGTAGGAGCTGACGCGGGCCCTGGCCTTGTCGGCAAGGCCCAGGCGCTCCAGGAGGTACTTAGCGCGGGCGGAAATATACCGGCGGGGCAGGCCGGAGGCCATGGCCCAGAATTTCAGATTGTCAAGGCCGGACAGCGTCTCGTAAAGGCTGAGCTCCTGGGGGACCCAGGAGGTGGCGGCCCTGGCGCGGCTCGAGCGGACGCACTGGCCCGCGTCGGGCTTGGCGTCGCCGGCCAGAAGCGACAGGAGCGTGGATTTCCCCGCGCCGTTGGGGCCGCGCACGCCCAGAAGCTCGCCGCTTTTCACCGTGAGGGACAGCGGCCCCAGGGCCTTCGTCCGGCCGTACCGGCGGACGGCGTCCGTGAGGGTGCATAAGATCTCCTGTTCCATCATAAGCCCTCCTTATACTAATATCTAATTAAAACAAGCCATTCGCGACGGTCTTTTTCGCGTCGTCGTCGCTGAACACGCTTTGCTTCGGGCTCCCGTTGGTCGCCCATCTCGGCCCAAGAGCCGCCGCTGCGCGGCGGTTGGCCTCGAAACACGCCTGCGGGCGCAGTCAGGCGCTGTGTTCGCTCCTCCTCTCCCCAGCGGGCTTTGCCCGCCGGGGACCCCGGGGGCGTCAGCCGCCTTGGGAATACATACAGTATTCCCTGCGGCGTCTTCCAAGCCTTACGCGAAAAATCCTCGCCGCTCGGTGTCTTCTTTTAAATAGATATTAGTATTACAGCCCTAAAACTTCCAGGATATCGCCGAAGGCGTAGATGATGTCGGCGCCCACGTTGTCCTCAAGCTCCCGGGCCAGGGCCAGAAGGCGCGGGAGGGAATAGCGGGTGATGTCCTCCTCGTCGGCGGGCTCCAACGCGGCGGGGCCGTCGCCGGGGGTATAGCGCAGGCGGAAGACCACCCTCTCCAGGAAGGCGAGGTCCGGGTGGCGGAGGAGGATGTCCTGCGCGCCGTCCCGGGGCTCCAGCGTCAGGGCGAAGCCCCCCTTCGTGATCGTCACCGCCGCGACCTCGCCGCGGCGGACGGCCAGCGTCCAGGTGAGGGGTTCGTCAAGGGTCCGGGACCAGGCGTCGGCCCGGGCGTAGAGGGTGTCCGAGAGCTGTTTTCGCGTTTGGCGGGCATCATGGGTGGGGGTGTCGCTCCGGGAGGCGTAGGCCAGGATGGCCAGAAGGTCCTCATCCGTTTCCACGGCGTCGGCGGCCTCCCGGAGGACCCGGCGGAGGGTGCGGGGGGAGGGAGTGAAGGTGTAGACGTTGGCGGTGATCTTCTCCCCAGTGGAGAGGGTGACGGAGACGTCCTTGGAAAAGTCCAGGTCCTCCGGGCTCACGAGGGCGGTGAGGAGGGACCAATAGCGGCCTGCCACGGCCATATACGCGGCGGGCCCAGGGGCGTCCGCCACCGGGTCCTCGTCCGGGACAAGGCCCAGGCGGTCCAGAAAGACGGGGAGGTCCACGGTGTAGTAGACGTCCTTGATCTGGGGCACATACGCGCCCAGGCGCGAGCCCTCCAGCGTGAGGGCGGCGGAGAGGATGGGGCTTGCCATGAGGGTGACGCCGGCGCCCAGGGCAAAGCCCTCAAGGCCGGCGCTGTATTGGAGGGTGACGGCGGAACCGCGCAGATAGGTCTGGAGCTCCGGGTCGTCGGAGACGGCGGTGAGGGTGAAGGACCCGGCGGGGGAGAGCTCCGGCAGGAGGGAGAGGTTGTAGTCGATGAATTTTTCCTCCGGCGTGCGCGTCAGGGCCGGGAGGGGCCAGAGGGCAAAAAGGAGCGCCAGCGCGAAGAGCACCGGCAGGACCCGCGCCCACCGCGCCCCGGCGCTCAGCACGCGCTCCGCCGGCGCCTGCGCGCCGCACATGGGGCACGCCTCCGCCCCGGGCGCGAGACGCTCGGCACAGCGGGGACAATATCGGTACCCGGACCTCTTCATGTCGTCAGCTCCTTTTGTGGACAGGAGACAGTATAGCAAAATTCGGGGGGAAATTCAAGAGGGGGGCTGGAGACGGCGGGGTGACGGGTGGGTCAATTATCGAGGGGCGGGGGGGTATTTGAGCTTTTGTCCCCCCGCCTTAGCCTTCCCCACGAAGTGGGGAAGGTGGCGCCCGCAGGCGCCGGATGAGGTGGGCGCGTTTTGTTGGAAACGCGCAGTCATCCCACGCTCGCTGCCCCCCTGCCCCCCTCCTACGAGGAGGGGGCGAAAGAGGTTGCGGCTTCGCCGCGGTTTTGGATTATCCGCTGCGGCGGGGACGACCCTTCCGGCGCTTCGCGCCACCTCCCCCAGGGGGGAGGCTAAAACGGGCGGGTTTGGAACCCGCCCCTACATTTTAAATTGCGTTCAATCTATGCCGTACGGGCCGCTGCCCACAGCGGCCCGCGTTGCAGGTTTCGGATCACCCCCGATGAACGCCGTAGGGGTCGCCGTCCTCGGCGACCCGCGTTTCGATGACCTCCTATGTCGGTTGAATGGGATAACATTCCATATTTCCCGTAGGGGCGGACCCATGTGTCCGCCCGTGCCCACGTTGCGGGACGGGGACGGTTCCGATAAAACGAAAATTGGTGGTCAACCGAGGCAAGGGCCGCTGTGGGCAGCGGCCCGTACGGCGGTGTTCGGGACGTGTCAATGGTCGATGGGCGGGTCGCCGAGACGGCGACCTCTACATGGGCTCATTATTGGAACCGCTCTGTCTTCCCACGTTCGCTGCCCCCCTGCCCCCCTCCTACGAGGAGGGGGCGAAAAAGGTTGCGGCTTCGCCGCGGTTTTGATTTGCCCGCGCGGCGGGGATGCACTAGTCAACAAAAATTGGACACGAAAAATGGGAAAATCAACACTAAAATAGCATTGTCATACAGCGGCACGCG
>CANPYK010000005.1 GCA_947588605.1 uncultured Oscillospiraceae bacterium | reverse complement strand
GTCCTCTTAACTGGCAGTCTCCCTTACTGGTGCTTCGTTCCTTCCCTCCTCTGTAACACATCATTGACAAACCTACATTTGCGAAAAAAGCGGCGGGGCGGCGGGGGATGGACGGCCGCCCGCGCCGCTTCGGCCCGGTCCTACCGGGCTTGGTACTTTTGCAGGAGCTCCAGGAGCTCCATGTTGAAGGCCGGGTAGTCGTCGAAGCGGACAAGGGAGGCGCCGGCGATGGGGACGGTGCTTCCGCTGCAAATGTTGTACCAGTCGTTGCTCCACCAGCTGAAGCCGTGTTCGGCGCACATGGACAGGATGTCCTCGTAATAGGCCGCCATGGACTCCCAGGTCGTCCCGGAGAAGCAGGCGCTTTCAAAGCGCACCACGCAATTACCGTCCAGCGCGGCGATGCCGTCCCCCCAGGCCGCCGCCTCGTCGGCGTTGGCTTGGGCCGTCACGTACTGGGTGGTGTAGCTCAGGTCGTCGTGTACCGTGACGCGGGTGGGCTCCGACTCCCAGGCGTTGGGGCAGACCATGACCCTGGAGGTCTTCACCCTTCTGACGCCTGCCTCCGTTTCCGCGCCCAGGAACGCGTCGTACCCCGTGGCGTAATACCAGCGCTCCACAGCGTATGCCTCGGGCAGAAGGAGGTCGACGCCGCTGATCTGAACGCCGCCATTGGCGCAGGAGATGACAAGCTCGTCCGTGTCCTCCGGCAGGGTCACGCTGATCTTCTTCTCGCTCTCGGCAAAGGGATAGAAGCCGGAGACCATCTCGCCGCACCGGTACTCCTTATCCTCCAGGACCTCGCGCCAGAGGCTCCGCCCGTCGGCGAGGACCTCCAGACTGCCGCCGAAGGCGTGCCTGAGGTAGATATCCACCACCGTCCCCGCCGGGAGCGTCCCGTCGAAGGTCAGGGGGAAATTGTCGTAGATGTTGACGTTCACGCTGTATATGGTGTTGGGGTAGTCGGGGAGGAACATACTGTGGTTGTTCACATCGATGTTCGACCCCTCGGTGGCGTTCATGCCGGCGTAGACGTAGGCGTGCTGACAGTAATTGTAGGAGATAATGGCGTTCTCCAGCGGCCCCGCGGCGGACAGGACGGCGGACGCCTCCCGCCGGATCTCCTCCAGCGGGTTGTTGGCGGTGGGCTCGTAGATGACGAGCCTGTCCGGGTCCTCGGCCCTGATGACGCCAATCACGTGGGCCAGATACCGCCCCACGTCCTCCGGCCCGTACTCCTCGTAGGGGAGGCCGCTGCTGAGGTTCCTGTTCAGCGCCTCCCAGAAGGGCGTGAAGGACAGGCTGGCGCTGGGCACCTCCCGGTAGCGCCGGGCCAGGACCGTCCAGACGCGGTCCGCCAGCGCCTGCTTTTCCGGGTCGATGAACAGGTCGAACTCGCCCTGGGAGGTGTAGGTCTGCTCGTCAAAGGAGGTGGTCCGCCCCGGCAGGGTGACGAGGCAGATGTTGAGGTGCAGGCCGTTTTCAATGGCCGTCCGGACCATGTTGTCCAGGGCGTGGAGGGCGGTGACATCCGACTCCGTCACGTCTCCGTTGAAAAGCGCCTCAAAATTCACCTTGATCCTGGCGCTGTTGAAGCCGAAGGCGGCGCTTTTTTCCAGCTGCTGGGGGAAGACGTTGAAGGTCGTCCGGTACTCGCTCCCGAAAACGAAGCCCGTCCAGACCGGGTGGGAGTCCGAGGTGACCTCCGGCAGCGCCAGGGCCTCGGCGATGTGCTCCGGGGCCAGGAGGGCACCGTCGGGCTCCGTGACCCGGGCGTCGTCCAGGGGGGCGAAGACGGGCACGCTGTCATAAAGACGGGCGAGACAGGCGCCCGCGTCCTCCACCGTCAGCGCCTCGCCCTGGCGCATGGACCCGGTCTCCCCGTCAAAATCGAACAGGAGCTCGCCGGAGAGGGGAGAGCTGTGCCAGAAGGAAAAGAGGTACGCCGCGGTAAACACGTCGTTCCAGGTCATTCCGCCGCAGTCCTCCGGCCCGTCCCCACAGTGGGGCAGGAGGTCCCGGAATTGGTCCGGGGCCGCGCTCCAAAGCTCGTCGGTGTCCACGCGGTTGTTGTCAAAATCGTTGTTGTAGGTGTCCGCGCCCACGCATTTGGCCGCGTAGTAGGCCATGATGAACCCCATGCCACGGGTCAGGGGGATGTCCAGGTCCGTGACGTTCTCCTCAAAATACGCCGTCTGCTCCGGCCGGAACCGCCCCACGAGCCCCTCCAGCGCGGCGCGGAACTGAGCGCCGGTGATCTGCTCGCCGGCCCGCGCCCGCCACTCCTCCGGCGCAAGCCCCAGACGAAGGGCCCGCTCAAAGTCAAAGCACCCCCGCACCGGCTCCTCCGGCCCGCTCGCCGCCGGCTCCGTCACCGCCGAACCGCCGCTCCCGCCCCGGCACCCGGCCGCCAGCCCCAGCGCCAAAACGGCCGCAAGCAGCCCCGCCCAAACCCGGACCTTCTTCATGCTCCGTTCCCCCTTTTACCGCCGATTATAGCCCATTTCCCGGCGCAAAGCAAGAGCGCCACCTTTATAAAAATTGCGCCCGCAGGCGGAATGGGAAATGATAACCGACATCGGAGGTCATCGGAACGCGGGCCGCCGGGGACGGCGGCCCCTACGGCATAGTTAGGGGCGGTACGTTTTATCGGGACCGTTCGGAAACCCCAACGCTCGCTGCCCCCCTGCCCCCCCTACGAGGAGGGGGCTCCGAGACGGGGGCGGCGCGTTTTATCGGAACCGCTCCGACAACGCACCCACTCTTGCCTCTCCCAGGTCGGGGTGGCGCGCAGCGCCGGGATCCGATTACCGAAACCCCCAGCGACGCCCCACGGGCTCGAATACCCCGCCGCCGCGGCGGCACCCCTTTTTCCGAAAAAGGGGTCGGGGGGGAAGCGAGCGTGGGACATGAGAGCGGTATCGACAGAACGCACCCGCCCCCGACTGAGAGCCCTCCCCGCAGGGCGGGGAGGGGGAGGGGTGAGGTGGGAGCCGAAGGGCTTTGAGCGGTTCCGATGAACGTACCCACCTCATCCGGCGCCTGCGGGCGCCACCTTCCCCGCTTTGCGGGGAAGGCTAAAAGGGTTGCCCCTTATTTCTCCTTCGTCCCGTGGCACGCATCCGCGTGGGGACAGCCGCCGCAGCCGCAGGAACAGGAGGTCTTGCCGCGCTTGCGGTCGCGGACCATTTTGACGACCACGAGGGCCAGGACGGCGAAGACGACGGCGGCGACGAGGATGGTGGCGATATTTTGCTGGAGCCATTGAAGCATCTTAAACACGTTCCTTTACACGTTCAGTGAGATGGTTTTCGTTATACTTGTTTTTGCGGAACACCAGGTAGAGCAGGCCCAGGAGCAGCAGCGCGGCGACGACGGTGAAGGGGCCGAAGGTGGCCTCGCCGGTGATGAGCCCGCCCAGCTGGAAGACGATCATGGCGACGACGTAGGCGAAGAGGCACATATAGCCGATGGCGCCCAGGGTCCACTTCCAGTTGTTCATCTCCCGCTTGATGGCGCCCATAGCGGCGAAGCAGGGGGCGCACAGGAGGTTGAAGATCATGAAGCTGTACGCCGTAATGGCGCCGAAGTCCGCCCCGACGGCCTGCCAGATGGGGGAGGAGTCCTCCAGAAGGTCTATCTCGCCGGCGTACTGGTAGAGGACGCCGAAGGTGTTGATGACCTCCTCCTTGGCGATGAGGCCGGTGAAGGTGGCCACGGCGGCCTTCCAGGCCATATCGCCCATCCAGCCCAGGGGATAGAAGATCCAGGCGACGCCGCGTCCGACCGCGGCCAGCAGGGAATTGTTGTTGTCCTCCACGGCGCCCCAGACGCCGCCGGTAAAGCCGTAGCCCTGGAGGAACCAGAGGACCACGGAGGAGATCAGCACCACGGTGCCGGCGCGCTTGATGAAGGACCAGCCCCGCTCCCAGGTGGCCCGCAGGACATTGCCCATGGAGGGGACGTGGTAGGGGGGAAGCTCCATGACAAAGGGGGCAGGGTCGCCGGCAAAGATTTTAAACTTCTTCAGCATCACGCCGGAGACGATCACCGCGGCGATGCCGATGAAAAAGGCCGAGACCGACACCCATACGGAGTTGCCGAAGACCGCGCCCGCCAAAAGGCCGATGATGGGCAGCTTGGCCCCGCAGGGGATGAAGCCGGTGGTCATGATAGTCATCTTCCTGTCTCGGTCCTGCTCGATGGTGCGGGAAGCCATGATGCCCGGCACGCCGCAGCCCGTGGCCACAAGGAGCGGGATGAAGGATTTGCCGGAGAGGCCGAAACGGCGGAAAATGCGGTCCATGATGAAGGCGATACGGGCCATGTAGCCTATATCCTCTATTATACTCAAAAGGAGGCAAAGTACAAGTATCTGCGGCACAAATCCCAGCACCGCGCCGACGCCGGCCACGATGCCGTCCTGAATGAGGCCGTAGAGCCAGCCCGCCACGCGGGGCTCCCCGGCGGCGTTCAGGAGGAGCTTATCGAAAAGTCCCGGCACCCACTCGCCAAAGAGCACGTCGTTGGCCCAGTCGGTGCCCCAGGTGCCGATGCCGATGCCGCCGTCGGCGGGGGACGGGCCCATGGCGATGGCGTAGATGACGAACATAACTATGGCGAAGATGGGCAGGGCCAGGATCCGGTTGGTGACGATCCGGTCTATCTTGTCGGAGACGCTCATCTTCGCGCCGGTGTGCTTTTTCGTCACCGCCTTGCTGACCACCCCGGCTATGTAGGCGTAGCGCTGGTTGGTGATGATGCTCTCCGCGTCGTCGTCCAGCTCCTTTTCGCAGTCGGCGATGTGCTCGTCTAAGTGCTTCAAAAGCTCCTCCGGCAGCTTCAGCTCCTCCCGGACCTTCTCGTCCCGCTCAAAGAGCTTGATGGCGTACCAGCGCAGGAACCGGGGATCCACCAGGCTTTCGATGGACTCCTCGATGTGGGCGATGGCGTGCTCCACGCTGCCCTGGAAGACGGAGGGCAGCTCCACCGCCTTCTTCTCCCGGGCGGCCTTGACCGCCAGCTCGGCGGCCTCCATGGAGCCCTGGCCCTTCAGGGCGGAGGTCTCCACCACCTCACAATTGAGGGCGCGGCTGAGCTTGGCAAGGTCGATCTTGTCCCCGTTTTTCCGCACAAGGTCGGCCATGTTGAGGGCCACCACCACGGGGATGCCCAGCTCGATGAGCTGTGTGGTGAGGTAGAGGTTGCGCTCGATGTTGGTGCCGTCCACGATGTTCAAAATGGCGTCCGGCTTCTCCGTGACCAGGTAGTTGCGGCTGACCACCTCCTCCAGGGTGTAGGGGGAGAGGGAGTAGATGCCCGGCAGGTCCTGGACGGTCACGTCCTTGTGGCCCTTTAAGCGCCCCTCCTTCTTCTCCACCGTGACCCCCGGCCAGTTGCCCACGTACTGGTTGGAGCCGGTGAGGTCGTTGAACATGGTGGTCTTGCCGGAGTTGGGGTTGCCGGCAAGGGCGATTTTCAGATCCATTGGCTTGTTCCTCCTGAATGACAGTTATTGATGTCTAATTTAAATTATCTTTCGCTAACTTCTGAGGCAAAAAAAGAAATCTCACGCGATCTCGATGTTTTCCGCGTCGCCCTTGCGGATGGACAGCTCGTACCCCCGGACGGTGACCTCGATGGGGTCGCCCAGCGGCGCCACCTTGCGCACGTAGATCTCCACGCCCCGGGTCACGCCCATGTCCATGATGCGGCGGCGAAGCGCGCCCTCGCCGTGGAGCCTTTCCACCGTCACCGTGTCCCCCACGGCGGCGTCCCGTAATGTTTTCATGCTGAGTCCTCCTTGTTGAAATGAATTGTTGGGAGATCAATTGAGTTCCACGATGATCCGCCCCGCCATGGCCTTGTCCAGCGCCACGCGGGAATCCCGGACGGAGAGGATCATGTTCCCGGCGATCTTGGTGAGCACCGTCACCGCCGTTCCCACCACGAACCCCAGCTCCGCCAGATGCTGGCGCGTCTCGTCGCGTCCCACGATCTTCACAATGGTCCCCGTGTCCCCGTTCCCCGCCATCGTCAGCGGCATAGTTATCTACTCCTATCTTTGGTTAGTCTATTCTAACCACCCGAGAGTTTACCATAGCTGACCGCCTATGTCAAGGGGGGAGAGACAAAAAATTTCAGCCGGTAAAGCAGAAAAATTTGGGCGGGGTGACGAAAGTAGGGGTCGCCGTCCTCGGCGACCCGCCCATCGTCTATTGACACGTTCCGAACACCGCCGTACGGGCCGCTGCCCACAGCGGCCCACCCTCCGATAACCGATATGTACCGTTTTATCGGAACCGTTCCCGTCATGCAACGTGGCACGGGCGGGTTTGGAACCCGCCCCTACAGGGGATATGGAAGGTTATCCCATTCAACCGATATGGGAGGTTATCGAGACGCGGGTCGCCGAGGACGGCGACCCCTACGGCGTTTATTGGGGGCAATCCGAAACCCAAAACGCGGGCCGCCAGGAGTGGCGGCCCCTACGGTGTTGCTCGGAAACGTTCCAAAAACTGTAGGGGCGGGTTCCAAACCCGCCCGTGCAGTCCGATACTTTACTATACTGAAATGTTCCACGTGGAACATTTCAGTATAGTAAAGCATTTTCATTCCCCTATCCGGTTTTTACTCGCTGAACTCGTTCTCCTCCGCCGGGATATCTCTTCCCGTGAGCTCCGCGATGAGCTTGCGTCTCGTGACGATGCCGCACAGGCACCCCCGATCGTCTACGATGGGGACGAAGTTCTGGCGGAGGGAGGCGTCGATGAGCTGGTCGCCGCTGGCAGTGAGGGTCACCGGCGGGCAGAAATCCCGGCGCATGATCTGCCCCACGGTGACGCGCTCCTGAGTCTCGGCGTCATAATTTCCCTGGGTCACGATGAAGCGGAGGAAGTCCCGGTCGTTGACGCACCCCAGGAACCGCCCCTCCCCGTCCAGCACCGGGATGGCGGTATAGCCGTGCCGCCGCATGACCTCCACCCCCTGCCGGATGCTGTCGCCGGCGCCGAGGCAGACGGTGAGCGCCTTGGGCACCATGATCTTCGCGATGTTCATAAGCCGGACCTCCTTGCGTTGCTGTTTATATTAAACCACAAAATTGTTAAGCGTTGGTTACAAATTCCCGAAATTCACAATTTGTTTACCGTTCCGGAATAAGTGTTGATTTATTCGGCGCGGTAAGGTAGAATATTCGCGGAAACGAGGTGGGCCTATGGAATATGAGGCTGGCGCGTGCGACGTGGCCGTCATCGGCGCGGGGCACGCGGGCATCGAGGCGGCGCTGGCGTCGGCGCGGCTGGGGTGCGAGACGGCGATCTTCACCATGAATCTGGACAGCGTGGGCAACATGCCCTGCAACCCCGCCATCGGCGGCTCGGCCAAGGGCCACCTGGTGCGGGAGCTTTCCTGCCTTGGCGGGCAGATGCCCGTGACGGCGGACGAGGCGTGCATCCAGTACCGGATGCTCAACCTGAGCAAGGGCCCCGCCGTCTGGTCCCTCCGGGCCCAGGCCGACCGGCGGGAGTATCAGAAGCTCATGAAGGGCGTTCTGGAGCGTCAGGAGCGCCTGCGGCTCATCCAGGCGGAGATCGTGGACATCCGGCTGGAAAACGGCGCGGTGTCCGCCGTGGTCACCCGTTCCGGGGCGGTGTGGAGCTGCCGCGCGGCGGTGGTCTGCACCGGCACCTATCTCATGGGCCGCACGATTGTGGGGGACGTGGCCGCCGAGAGCGGCCCCGACGGGATGCACGCCGCCGGCCCCCTGGCCGGGTGTCTGCGCGCCCTGGGCCTCTCCCTCCGGCGCTTCAAGACCGGCACGCCGCCCCGTGTCAACGCCAGGAGCGTGGACTTCTCCAAAATGGAGCTCCAACCGGGCGACGCCGCCCCCGAGCCCTTCACCTTCGACGCCGGGACCGCCCCGGTGAACCGGGCCGTCTGCTGGCTCACCTGGACAAACGCGCGCACCCATGAGATCATCCGCCGGAACCTCCACCGCTCCCCCCTCTACTCCGGCGTCATCGAGGGCGTGGGGCCGCGCTACTGCCCCTCCATCGAGACGAAGATCGTCCAGTTCCCGGACAAGCCCCGCCACCAGCTTTTTGTGGAGCCCATGGGACTGGGCACCGAGGAGCTCTACCTCCAGGGCCTCTCCTCCTCCCTCCCCGAGGACGTGCAGGCGGAGATGGTCCACTCCGTCGCCGGCCTGGAGCACGCCGTCATCCAGCGCTACGCCTACGCCATCGAGTACGACTGCGTGGACCCCACCGAGCTCACGCTGACGCTGGAGGCCCGCAAGGTCCCCGGTCTCTACGGCGCGGGGCAGTTCAACGGAAGCTCCGGCTACGAGGAGGCCGCCGTCCAGGGCTTCGCGGCCGGGGCCAACGCCGCCCTGAAGCTCCTGGGCCGCCCGCCGCTCATCCTGGACCGGGCCGGCAGCTACATCGGCACCCTCATCGACGACCTGGTGACTCGCGGCACCAACGAGCCCTACCGCATGATGACCTCCCGCTCCGAGTACCGCCTGACCCTCCGGCAGGACAACGCCGACATCCGCCTTTGCGGCATCGGCCACGACCTGGGCCTCATCAGCGACGAACGCTACCAGCGGGTGCTGGAAAAATACGACCAGGTCCGCCGGGAGATCGCCCGGCTTGAGACCACCTTCGCACCCCCCTCGGACCCCCTTCGGACCTACCTCGAAGCCCGCGGGCAGCCCCCTGTGACCACCGGGGTAAGCCTCGCCAGCCTCATCCGCCGGCCCCCTATCGACTACCTTTCCACCGCTCCTTTCGACCTAAACCGCCCCGATCTGCCCCCCGCCGTGGTCAAAGAGGTGGAAATTGAGCTGAAATACGCCGGTTACATCGAAAAGCAGGCCAAAGAGATCCGCGAATTCCGCCGTCTGGAGGCCAAAAAGCTTCCCCCCGACCTCGATTATTCCTCCATCCAGGGCCTCCGCCTGGAGGCACGCCAGAAGCTGGCCGCCCAGCGCCCCAACAACCTGGGCCAAGCCGGCCGCATCTCCGGCGTCTCCCCCGCGGACGTAGGAGCCCTCATGGTCTACCTCTCCGCCGAGGGGAAATAACCCGCCTGTCGATGATTGGCCCGCCCCGATCACCGCCGTAGGGGAAATCCAAAATCTGCAACAAGGGCCGCCGTGGGCGGCGGCCCGTACGGCGGAAATCGGGGGCTATTGGAAATTTTGCGGCCAGCGCCGCAATTTTTTCTTTTTCTCGAAAAAAATCCCCCACCCCCGTGAACCTGCGGGGGGAAACCGCGACTATATGGGTGAAAGCTTTCTGACGAGGGACCTCACATGGGAGTTGAAGAACTGGAAAATCAAATCGACTTTCTGCTCCGGGCCGCGATACGGCTTCGCGGGGACATGCAGGACGCCCGGGACCTGACCCAGGAGACGCTGTTGGCGGCGCTGGCCGCGCGGGTGCGCCGGGCCGTGGCGTATCTGGCGGAGAGCTTCCGAGAGGTCGTGGTCCGGCACTACATGGAGGGCCAGAGCGTGCGCCAGATCGCCGCCGAGCTGGGTCTTTCCGAGGGGACCGTCAAAAGCCGTCTGCGGCCGGGCAGAGAGCGAATGAGGAGAGAGATCGACAATATGGAAGAATATGAAAAGCAAAGCTACGCGCCCGTCACCCTGCGCATCGATTTCAGCGGCTCACCGGGGATCAACGGTGAGCCCATTTCCCTGGTGGAGAACGACCTTTTGGCCCAGAACCTCCTGTGGCTGGCCTACCCCAAGCCCGTGACGGCGGAGGAGCTGGCCCAGGCCGTGGGCGTCCCCACCGCGTATGTGGAGCCGGTGGTCTGGAGGCTCATCGGCGGGGAGCTCATGAAAAAGGCCGGGGGTAAGGTCTACACCGACTTTATGATCGTCACCCCGGCCGATCAGGAGCGGACCATCCCCCGGCAGAAGACGTGCGTGCGGGAGAACTTCCACCTGTTCTGGGGCGCCATCGGGGAGGCGCTGGAGCGGCTGCGCCGGTGGGACTTCTACAAGAGCCTCACCAAGGACGGGAAAAATTCTCTGGAGCTCTACACGGCCTTCCACTGCCCGGAATACGGCATCTTTGAGGCCCTCTCAAAGAACTTGGGCGCGTGGCAGGAGATCCCCGACCGGCCCAACGCCGGCCGGTGGATCGCCATTGGCCATGTGAAGACCGGGCCCTTTGACCCGGCGGCCCACGCGGAGCTTCTGGCGCACTCCTATTCCGGGGAACGGACCGTGAAAAACGGGAGCTTCGGCGGCACGGGCTTCGAGCTGCACGCCTATGGCGCGGAGGGCTTCCCCGGAGACTGCTTCTATGCTTCCCCGGATTACACCTTCTTCCCGGAAAACTGCATGATCGACCCGGAGATTGCCAAGCTCCTCACCGTCCTGCGACTGGGCCTTTCCCCGGAGCGCGAGGGCTTCAACCCGGAGGTCCTGAAGGCCGTCCCGTGTCCGATGGTGATGGTTTTGTGAGGAGGACGGGGCCGTCCACGGCAGGAACACGGGCCGCCAAAAGAGGCGGCCCCTACGGCGTGTATCGGGCTGGTGCGATTTATCGGAACCGCCCAAAACCCTTTACCTTCGCTGCCCCCCTCCTACGAGGAGGGGGCCCTGAGACGGGGGTGGGTACGATTTGGCGGAACCGTACCCATCACGCAACGTGGCACGGGAGGGCGGCATTTGTTTTGCTTTCACCCCACGGAGGGCTCAAAGCTTCTCGCCGATCATGAGGCTGATGATATCGTCGTCCGCCGCGCGCATACCGTGGCTGGCGAGGCGGCTGACGGCGGCGATGGTGTTTTCCACGCCCTTGAGGACGATGCCGTCGCCGCCTACAAATTCGCTGTCGTTCACGTTCATCCGCCAGCCGAGGAGGCCCGCCTCCACGGCGGAGGCGATCTTGGCGGCGCAGCTGGACTTGGCTCCGTCGCAGAGCATCCCGGAGTTGATGGCGAGGGCGTTGACCACCGTGTGGGCGATCTCCCCGGCCCGGCCGCCGTAGAGGTAGGAGATGCCCGCCCCCGCCCCCGCGCCGGCGCTGGTGGCGCCGCAGTAGGCCGAGAGGGACCCGATGCCGGCCTTGAGATGGATGGTCACGAGGTTGGAGACGACCAGCGCGCGCAGGAGCTCCTCGCGGCCGGCGCCCTTTTCGGCGGCGTAGACGATGACGGGGACGCTGGCGGTGATGCCCTGGTTGCCGGACCCGGAGTTGATGATGACCGCCCGCTCGCACCCGTTCATCCGGGCGTCCGACCCGGCGGCGGCGTGGGCCTTGGCCCGGTTCCAGACGCTGTCGCCGTAGGACTTAAGCAGGATCTTTCCGATCTGCGCCCCCCAGTCCCCGGCAAGGCCCTCCCGGGCGATAGCCATGTTGCACTCGATCTGCCGCTCCAGCGTCTCCCGCACGTCGTCAAGGTCCACCGTGTCGGCAAATTCCACGATCTTTTCCACGGTGAGGAGTTTTTTGAGCTCCGAGGGCTCCGCGGCCTCGTCGGTGAAGGGCCTGTCCACGCTGGGAACGCCGTTTTTCTCCACCCGGACCACGTTGGTGTGGGCGCCGACAATGCGCACGAAGGCCGTGTCCGTCCCGGCGGCGACGCGCACGCGGATGTCGAAGGGGTTTTTCGCGTCGCTGCGCCGGACCTCGATTCGGGCGGTTTGCAGATACCCGTCCAGCGCCGCCAGGTCCTCCGGCGTCACGTCGGCCAGGACCTCCAGCTCCCGCTCCGCCGCGCCGCAGACGATCCCCGCCGCCACGGCTGTCCGAAGGCCCCGCCGCTGGCCTGTGTGGGGGACGATGACGCTCTTCACGTTCTTGATGATGTTCCCGGACACCGTCAGCTCCACCCGCTCCGGCAGGACCCCCAGCTCCCGCCGCGCCAGCGCCCCGGCATACGCCACCGCGATGGGCTCCGTACACCCCATCGCCGGCACCAGCTCGGATCTCAAAATCTCCACATATTCCCAATAATACTCCATTCTCTCTCCCCCTTTGAGCTCATTGTAGCAGAAACGCGGGGAAAAGGGAAGGGGCCAACAAAAAAGAACACGCCTGGTCTGGGCGTGTCTTTTTTATTGATAATACTAATATCTATTTAAAAGAAGACACCGAGCGGCGAGGATTTTTCGTGTCAGGCAAGGAAGACGCCGCAGGGAATACTTTGTGTATTCCCAAGGCGGCTGACGCAGCCTGACGCGAAAAAGACCGTCGCAAATGCCTTATTTTAATTAGATATTAGTATAATATCTCGAAAACACTGTATGATACTGTCAGCCCCATTTGGGGGAGGCCGGAGGGCGAATGCACTTCTGGCGGTTACCCGCTTTCCCGGAACGTCAAGTGAAGGGAGGTGGTAGTGGCGTGAGGAAAAAGGTCCGAAAGGTACTTATTACCGTGCTGATGGTCATTGGTTTTCTGGTGATCTACGTACTGGTTTTTCCCGTATACGCTTGTTGACCGCCTGGACGCTCCCCAAGCGGTCAACTGGTGAAAAACTAGTATGACTTCGATTGGGTTTCCGTCGTTGTGGCGACGCTCCCCATGACCTTAGTATACCCTCTCCTGACGCATCTGTCAAGAGGGGGTATACTCATTTTTTGTCTTTCCCCATATATGCCAGTTGACCGCCTGGAATTCGCAGCCCAGCGGTCAACTGACATTATGTTAGTGACTTAGCGGGTTCCCGTCATAGTGACGACGCCCCCACAGCCTTAGTGTACCCTCTCTTGGCTGATTTGTCAAGAGAGGGTACACTCATTTTTTACCCGCTTGCCCCCGTCAGCACATCCGCCAGGCACTGGCCGAAGAGCTGGGCGGCGGCGAGGGCCTCCTTGAGGGTGTTGCCGTTGGTGCCGATCTCGGCGAGGAGGGCGCCGGGGGAGACGTGCTGGTTGTAGCGGGACGTGGAGAGCTTCAGGGGCCTTGCTAAAGTGGGATAGGTCCGGGCCATGCGGCTTTGTATTTTCACGGCGAGGGTCATGTTCTCCCGCCAATTGGGGTGGGCGAGCCCGGACTGATCCGTGCCGCAGATGAGCATCACCTGGGCGCAGGGGACGTCCCCCACCTGGGCCACGGTCTTGTAGAGCTTCCCGTCCCCTTCCAGGGCGTCCCGGTGGAGGTCGATGACCACCTTGATGTCGCTGTGGGCCTCCAGATACGTCTGGACGGAGGCCATGGAGCGGTTGTACGCGCCGTTGTAGCTGGGGTAGTCGTGGAGCTGCCGGTCGTGGTAGACGGTGACGCCCCGGGCCTCCAGGGTCTTCTGGAGCTCATCCCCCACCCGGACCACGTTGAAGCGCAGGTCCTCCGTGCGGGAGGGGTCGGACTCCTCATAGATGTCCTCCCCGGCGGGATTGTACGCCTCGCTGGCGTGGGTGTGGACGATGAGCACCGCCGGACTGGCCCCGTAGTCCAGGGGCTTTGCCAAAAGCGACGCCACGTCCACCGTATAATTTGTCTTATTCTTGATGTAGACGCCCCCGGCGTCCGCCTCGCCGGACCCCTTGATGGTGGTGGGGATGGCGTCCTTCAGGGGGACCTCGGGCTCACCCGGCGCGGTGGGCAGGGGGACGGAGGTCTCCGGCGCGGGCGCGGTTTCCGTGGGCCGCGCGGGTTCGGAGGGCTGCGTCGCCACGGGGAAGGTCGTCTCCCGTTCGCCGCCGGTGAGCTGCGACCCGGTCTTCGTCTCCCCGGTCACGCCCTTCCCCGGCAGCTCCCCGGACAGGATGCGCTCCGAGGGGTTCCCGGCGCGCTCCGGCCCGGCGGAGGGCAGCTCCAGCGCCATCACCGCCCGCCCCAGGGCGGCGGGGAGACGAATGCCCCCCGGAGAGACGGCGTCGGCCGCCAATCGTATGGCAAGACACACCCCCACCACCGCCGCGAGGCGCTTCACAAGCCCGAAGCCCGCCCTTTGGCCCCTTCTTCGACCTCCCATGCGCAGCACATCCTTCCTTGGTATAGACCAGGATATGATGCCAAATCCCATTTTATGATTGCAACCGGCGTCCTGCCGGTATATAATAGGGAAAAAATATAAAGAGAAAGGATCTTCGCTATGGAAAAGGTATTCATCCCCCACGGCGTGTGCTCCCGGCGGTACGACATCATTCTGGAGGACGGCGTCATCCAGAACATCACCGTGGAGGGCGGCTGCAACGGCAACCTCAAGGGCATCTGCGCGCTTTTGCGCGGCCAGCGGGCGGAGGACGTGATCCCCAAGCTCAAGGGCACCCAGTGCGGGATGCGCGGCACCTCCTGCCCCGACCAGATCGCCCGGGCGCTGGAGGAGGCCCTTCAGGAGGAGGCGGGCGCATGAAGCCGGTCTTTGCCAACACCTTCAACGTCACCAGCAACAAGGGCAAGGCGGAGGTGGCCCTGTCCTTTGCCCACATCTACACCGAGCACAACTTCTCCATGAAGCAGGGGACCCTCACCGACGTGTCCGCCCAGGTGGCGGACGAGGTGGCCAGCGTCCTGATCACCAAGGACGGCGTGGTGGCCCTGGCGCGGCTCCTCAACAAGGTCTGCTCGGATTGGGGGATCGACATCGCCGAATGAAGTACACCACCGTCATTTTTGACCTGGACGGCACCCTCCTCAACACCCTGGAGGACATCCGGGACAGCGTCAACCACATCCTCGTAAAATACGGGTATCCCCCGCGCACGCTGGAGGACATCCGCCGGTCCGTGGGCAACGGGTCCGGGGTCCTTTTGGAGAAGTCCCTGCCGGAGGGCCGCGCCACGCCCGGGTTCGACGGGCTTTTGGAGGAGTACGTGGCCTGGTACGAGCAGCACAATTGTATCAAGACCGCCCCCTACGAGGGGGTGCGGGAGCTTTTGGGGGCCCTGGCGGTCACGGAGCACAAGCTGGCGGTGGTGTCCAACAAGCCCGACGCCAACACCAAGGCCCTGGTGCGGAAGTTTTTCGGCGCCTACGTCTCCGTGGCCATCGGTGAAAAGCCGGACATCGCCCGCAAGCCCGCCCCGGACACCGTCCGCGCCGCCATGCGGGAGCTCCAGAGCTACCCCTTTGAGACGGTCTACGTGGGCGACAGCGAGGTGGACCTGGCCACCGCCCGCGCCGCGGGCCTCGACTGCCTCTCCGTCACCTGGGGCTTCCGCACCCCGGAATACCTCACGGAGCTGGGCGCCAGGACCCTGGTGTCCAGGCCGGGGGATATTTTGAAGCTTGTGTAAAACTGCCGCGGGGGGAGGGTGCGGTTTATCGGAACCGTTCTGTCATCCCGCGCTCGCTTCCCCCCTGCCCCCCTCCTACGAGGAGGGGGCTCCGAGACGGGGGCGGTGCCGCAATCCGTTTACCGGAAGCGTCAGTTACGCCCCACGGGCTCGAATACCCCGCCGCTGCGGCGGCACCCCATCTCCGGCCTAAGAGCCGCCACGTCGTCGCTCAAGCCGCTTAACCTCGCCCTCCCGATGGTCGGGCTCAGGCGCTGGCTTGGCTCCTCCTTTCCCACGCGATTTTCAATCGCGTGGGGACCCTATGCGGTTGGCCTCGTGATGCACGCCCGCGGGCGTAGTTTTTCCGAAAAAGGGGTCGGGGGAATAAGGTTGCGGCGCTTCGCGGCGCAAACCTTATTGCCCCCTTTGGGGCAAAGGGGGCAAGGGGGATTCGAGCCCCCGTCCCCGCCGCGCGGGCAAATCAAAATCTGCGGCGAAGCCGCAGCCTTTTTGCCCCCTCCTCGTAGGAGGGGGGTAGGGGGGAAGCGAAGGCGGGATGACAGAACGGCCCCGAAAAACACGCACCGTCAAACCAAGGGCCGCCTTGCGGCGGCCCTTGGAACATTATGCGCTCACGGCGGCGGGAGCCTTGGCGGTGACGGCGATTTGGCCGTCCTGAAGCTCCACCAGCGCGGTGTCGCCGGGCTTGAGGGTGTTGTCCAGGAGCTTCTCGGCGATGGCGTCCTCTACGGCCGACTGGAGCTTCCGGCGCAGGGGGCGGGCGCCGTAGGCCGGGTCGAAGCCCTGCTCGGCAAGCTTGTCCGCGGCCTCGTCCGTGACCTCCAGCGTAAGGCCCATGGCCTCCACGCGCCTGGCGATGGCGGCGAGCATATTGTCCGCGATGGCGCGGATCTCCGGCTTTGTGAGCTGGTGGAAGACGATCGTCTCGTCGATGCGGTTGAGAAATTCCGGCTTGAAGGTCCGTCGGAGGTCGTCCATAACGGCCTCGCGGATGCGCTCGTCGCTCATGACGGCGCTGTCGGCGCTGTCGGCGGCGAAGCCCAGGGTCTTAGCCCGCTCGGTGATGTTCCGCGCGCCCACGTTGGAGGTCATGACGATGACGGTGTTGCGAAAATCCACCCGCCGGCCCTGGGAGTCGGTGAGCCGCCCGTCCTCCATGATCTGGAGCATGATGTTGAAGACATCCTCGTGGGCCTTCTCGATCTCGTCAAAGAGCACCACGCAGTAGGGGTGCCGGCGGACCTTCTCGGTGAGCTGGCCGCCCTCCTCAAAGCCCACGTACCCCGGAGGGGAGCCAATGAGCTTGGAGACGGTGTGCTTTTCCATATATTCGGACATATCCACCCGGACCATGGCGTTCTCGTCGCCGAACATGGCCTCCGCCAGGGCGCGGCACAGCTCGGTCTTGCCCACGCCCGTGGGGCCCAGGAAGAGGAAGGAGCCGATAGGCCGCTTGGGGTCCTTGAGGCCCACACGGCCGCGCCTGATGGCCTTGGCCACGGCGGAGACGGCCTCGTTCTGGCCCACCACCCGCCGGTGCAGGATCTCCTCCATGCGCAAAAGCCTCGCCCCCTCGTCCTCGGTGAGGGTGGTGACGGGGATGCCCGTCCAGCCGGAGACGACCCTGGCGATGTCCTCCGCCAGGACCTGCTTGCCGCTGCCCAGCTTCCCCTCGCTCCACTTTTTCCGCAGGGCCTCGATGTCCCCGCGCTTGACGCGCTCGGCGTCCCGGAGCTTGGCGGCCTTCTCAAAGTCCTGGTTCTGGACGGCGGACTCCTTCTCGGCGGCTAACGCGGCGGCCTCGCTCTCCAGCGTCTTCAGGTCCGGCGGGAGCTTCAGGTCCTCCATCCGCACCCGGGACGCGGCCTCGTCAACTAAGTCGATAGCCTTGTCGGGGAGGTAACGGTCGTTTATATACCGCGTGCTCATCTTGACGGCGGCCTCAATGGCCTCGTCAGTGATCTTCAGCTTGTGGTGGGCCTCGTACTTATCCCGCAGGCCCTTCAAAATCTCTACGGACTCCTCCTGGGTGGGCTCGTCCACCTGCACCGGCTGGAACCGGCGCTCCAGGGCCGCGTCCTTCTCGATGTACTTGCGGTACTCGTTGAGGGTGGTGGCGCCGATGGCCTGGATCTCACCCCGGGAGAGGGCGGGTTTCAGGATGTTGGAGGCGTCGATGGCCCCCTCGGCGGCGCCGGCGCCCACGATGGTGTGGAGCTCGTCGATGAAGAGGATCACGTCCCCGGCCTTCTTGACCTCCTCGAGGGCGCCCTTGATGCGCTCCTCAAAGTCCCCCCGGTACTTGGTGCCGGCCACCATGCCGGAGAGGTCCAGGGACACCACACGCTTGCCCCGCAGGTCCTCCGGCACGTCGCCGGAGACGATCTTCTGGGCCAGCCCCTCGGCAATGGCGGTCTTGCCCACGCCGGGCTCGCCGATGAGCACCGGGTTATTCTTCGTCCGGCGGGAGAGGATCTGGATGACCCGCCCGACCTCCCGCTCCCGGCCGATCACCGGGTCCAGCCTCCCCTGGGAGGCCATAACAGTCAGGTCCCGGGAGAACTGGTCCAGCGTCTTCGTCTCCGGGTGGCGCACGGCGGGACCGGCGGCGGCGCGCCGGCGGTTTGCCGGGTCGAACATGTTCACGAGCTCGGTGTAGAGCCTGTTGGGGTCGGCCCCGGCGGCGGTGAGGATGTTGTAGGCCACGCTGTCGGACTCTCGAAGGATGCCCATGAGCAGGTGCTCCGTGCCCACGTAGCTGTGGCCCAGGCGTCCGGCGTCCATCATGGCAAGCTCGATGATCCGCTTGGCACGGGGCGTCAGCCCCTGGACGGTGGTGTCGCCGCTCTCGCCGCGCCCCACCAGCTTTTCGATGCTGGTCCGGATGAGCTCGTCGGTCATGCCGGCCTCCCGCAGGACTCTGGCGGCGGCCCCGCCGCCGTCCCGGGCCAGGCCCAGCAGGATATGCTCGCTGCCCACATACCCGTGCCCCAGCTGGGAGGCGGACTCATGGGCCAGGTCAAAGACATGCTTCGCCCTCTCGGTGAAACGGTCCTCATTCTTCATATATAAGCACCTCCATTTTATCCGTCAAACGGGCGGGTTTGGAACCCGCCCCTACTGTCTCCGTCAGGCAGGGCGGGTCAAAAACCCGCCCCTGCAAGGTTTTCTGACTGTCAGCTTTCCAGCTTCTTCAACTGGTCCCGGAGCTCGGCGGCCTTTTCGTAGTCCTCGGCCTCGGCGGCGGCCTTCATCTGCTCCCTGAGGGCGTTGCGCTCGCGCTCCCGGGCAAGCTCCGGGTCCACGCCGGATTTTTGGGCCGCCTCCGTCTTCTCCGGGGCGCGCTCGCCGGCCTCGGGGAAGCTTATTTCGATCCTCGGCATCCCCAGCATGGCGAAGGGGCTGAGCATCGGCCCGCCGAAGAACCCCTCGAAGGGGTCCCGCCCGAAGAAGCCGTCCAGAAGCCCCCGCGCCGGCCGGCGGTCAAAGAGGCTCCCGCCGAAGAAGCCGTCGGAGAACACGTCCCCGAAGAGCTCCTGGGTCCTGGAGGCAAATTCACGCTCCGGCTGGAGCTCTTTGGCGCACTCGGAGCACAGGTGCGCCTCCTGGCGCTCCCCGTTGAGCTCAAAGCAGTAATGGAACATGGCATTATTCTTGCCGCAATTGGTGCATTTCATAATGAATTTCTCCTTTCAAAACAAAAAATCAAAACATTTTTGAACCTTACATGGTGCTGAGCAGCATCTCTTTTAAGATCGCCGCCCGCAGGATGTCCCGCCCCTCCGGGGCCGCCGGCCGCAGGGCCCGGTCGGAGACGGCGGAGAGCATCAGCTTCGCGGCGGCCTCACTCAGGACACCGGCGGAGACGCAGTTACTCAAAAGCGCCGCCGCCGTGCCCGCGTCCACCCGGTCGCCCAGGGCGTTCACCGTGTGCATCAGCAGCATCTGCGGGTCCGGCATGAGCCGCCGGATGCGGATGTACCCGCCGCCGCCCCGGCGGCTTTCCACCTGGTAGCCGCGCTCGGGAGAAAAGCGGGTGGCGATGACGTAGTTTATTTGGCTGGGCACGCAGTTGAAGCGGCTTGCAAGCTCCGAGCGCTGGACCTCCGCGGAGGGGTGGTCCTCCAAAAGCTCGTTGATGAAGTCCGCGATCACATCGGAGATCCCCATCGGCCATGCCTCCTTTGACTTTGACTTTCTTTGACCTTGCGTGCCTAGTATACCCCCGGAGGCCGCGTTCCGCAAGGTCAATTTTGACCTTTCTTGACCTTTGACGTTCACTGACCTTAAAATAGCACGGCGTTTTATTTGAATTTCAAAGAGTTTCAAGGAATCTCTTCGATTTTCACGATTTTGACCATGAAAACCGGTCAAAAGGCCAAAATTGTAAAAATCGCCAAAAAATTCCCGGAATTCGCAAAAAATCTATTTGATTTTTCCGAAAGACGTGTTACAATGTCCTTGACGGGGAGTCCCCGTCCGGTTTTGGAAAAATAAGATTGGAGGTACATACCATGGCCAGAAAAGTTACCGACGCTTGCGTCAACTGCGGAGCCTGCGAGGCTGTCTGCCCGGTGGGCGCCATCGCCGAGGGCGACGGCCAGCACGTTGTCGACCCCGATGTCTGCATCGACTGCGGAGCCTGCGAGGGCGAGTGCCCCGTCGGCGCCATCGAAGAAGCGTGAAAATTAAAGGCGGTCAAAGCCGCCTTTAATTTTTAAGGGGAACGTGCGAAACCCCCGGCCTGAATTCTGCGGAATTCAGGCCGGGGGTTTCTGCCGTCACGCTGCGCGCGCCGCCAGAGGCGGCACACTTGCGTGACAAGAGGGATTTTTCGCGAGGCAAAGCCCCGCGAAAAATATCTTAATATTAATAATTTGAATTTTTGTGAGATTTTCGTCTGTTTCCGGTCTTATTGGGTAGGGGGGTGATCCGATGGAGGACCGGGAGATCGTGGCGCTGTATGTGGCCAGGGACGAGCGGGCCATTGCGGAGACGGACCGCAAATACGGGGCTCTCTGCCGGGCGGTGGCGGGGAATATCCTGCCGGTGGCGGAGGACCGGGAGGAGGCGGTGCAGGACGCCTACCTGGGGGTCTGGAACGCCATCCCGCCCACAGTGCCCCGGTCCCTGCGGGCCTTCGTCTGCGCCTTGACGCGCAACGCGGCGCTGAAGCTCTACGACCGCCTCACGGCCCAACGCCGGGGGAGCGCCGTGACCCAGTCTTTGGAGGAGCTTTCCGACTGCGTCTCGGGGCAGTGCACACCCGAAACGCTGCTGGAGGGCCGCCGGACGGAGCAGGTGATCGCGGACTTCCTCCGCGCCCAGAGCCCCATAAAGCGCCACATCTTCCTGCGGCGCTACTGGCGCTTTGACCCCATCGCCGTCATCGCCCGGGAAACGGGATTTTCAGTCTCCAAGGTCACCGGCATCCTCTACCGGATGCGCCGGGAGCTTCGGGAGACGCTGGAAAAGGAGGATATACCACTATGAACGGTAGACAGCTTGCCGATAAGATCGGAAATCTGGACGAAAGCCTCGCGGCGGAGGCGTTTTCCGCCCCGCCAAAGCGGAAAAAGGTCTGGCCTCAGATTGTGGCCGCGGCGGCGGCCCTGGCGCTGGCGGTGGGCCTGTGGCCGGTCCTCCGGGGCGGGGAGCCGGGAACGGTCGGGGAGACGACCCCCGGCGCGTCCTCGCCCACGGACACCGACGCCACTCCCACGCCGCCCACTCAGGGCCAAACGCTGCCCCTGGCCGCCGGGGACCTGATGGCGGGCCTGAGCGCCCGCGTTCCTGTAGATCCCGGGACGCTGACGGCGGAGAACGCCGCCCTGACGGCGGACTTCGGTCTGCGGCTTCTCCGGACGTGCGACACCGGCGGGAACGTGCTCATCTCCCCCTGGTCCGTCCTCTCGGCCCTGGGCATGACGGCCCTGGGGGCGCGGGGAGAGACGCTTCAGGAGATGGCCGCCGTCCTGGGCCGGGACCCGGAGGCCCTGGGCGCGTACCTCCGGGCCTACGGGGAGAGCCTTGACGGGGAGGCGGTCAGCGTCGCCAACGCCGTCTGGCTCAACCAGGACAGCCGCTTTCACGCGCAGCCCGATTTCCTCCAGCAAAACGCGGACACATATAACGCCGGCATCCACGCCGCGCCCTTTGACGGCGCGACCCTCCGGGACATCAACGCCTGGGCAGGCGAGCGCACCCACGGCATGATCCCGGAGATCCTGGACGAGCTTCCTCAGAACGACGTGATGGTCCTTTTGAACGCCCTGACGTTTGAGGCCAAGTGGGAGCGGCCCTATGAGACGGAGGACCAGGTCTGCCCCGGGACCTTCACCACCGAGGACGGCAGGGAGCGCGCCGTCACCATGATGCTCGGCGCGCCGGACGGCATTTTCACCGGGGAGAAGGGCGCGGGCTTTTTGAAAAACTACGAAAACGGCTTCGCCTTCGCCGCCATACTGCCCAATGAGGGCGTGACGGTGGACGAGCTCCTGGCCTCCCTCAACGGGGAGGACCTCCGGGCCCTGCTGTCCGGCGCCGAGGAAACGAACGGCAAAGTCGGCCTTCCCAAGTTCACTCTGGAGGGGGACGTCGACCTGAAGACCGCCCTGACGGCCATGGGGATGCCCGCCGCCTTTGACCCGGTCCGCGCCGATTTCACCGGCCTCGGGACTTGCGACGCCGGGAACGTCTTCATCTCCCGCGTCCTCCACAAGACCCGTTTAGAGGTAGCCGAGGCCGGCACCCGCGCCGCCGCCGTCACCGCCGTGGAGTTCAAGTATTTCGGGTCCTTGGACCTCCGCCTGGTCCTGGACCGCCCCTTTATCTGCATGATCGTAGACACGACCACCCACACCCCCCTCTTCCTCGCCCTGGTCCGCGACATCGGGGCGTAAAAACGCAAAGGTTGCGCCGTGACTTTTTAACCTCCCCCCTGGGGGAGGTGGCGCGAAGCGCCGGAAGGGCCGGGTGCGTTCATCGGAACCGCCCAATCATCCCACGCTCGCTTCCCCCCTGCCCCCCTCCTACGAGGAGGGGGCTTTTTAAATGGTTGCGGCTTCGCCGCGGTTTTGATTTGCCCGCGCGGCGGGGACGGGGGACGAGGGACGAGGGACGAGGGCGCGGGCGGGTTTGGAACCCGCCCGCGCCACGTTGCGTTGACGGAACCGTTCCGATAACCCGCACCCACCCCCCGTCTCGGAGCCCCCTCCTCGTAGGAGGGGGGCAGGGGGGGCAGCGAACGTAGGATGACAGCGCGGTTCCGGCAAAACGAACCAGTTCCATTCACGCCGTAGGGGCGGCCTCTCTTGGCCGCCCACGTTTCGATGACCTCCGGGGTTAGCTAAATGGGATAACCTCCCATTCCTCTGTAGGGGCGGGTTCCAAACCCGCCCGTGCCACGTTGCGTTGACGGAACCGTCCCGATAACCCGCACCCGCCCCCCGTCTCGGAGCCCCCTCCTCGCAGGAGGGGGGCAGGGGGGCAGCGAACGTAGGATGACAGCGCGGTCCCGATAAATCGCATCAGCCACGTCAAATTAGTCCCTCCTAGGCCGGGGCGGTTCGTGCGGCGCGGGCGTTGCTTTTTCTTGTTTCCTTTGCTATAATGATCCCAAAAGGCGGTGAGGGGTATGGAATCGTTCGCGCTGTGGCCGGGGGGTCCGGTGATGAGCGGGGCGGCGGGGGAGCCGGTGACTACGGACAGCGTGCTGCTGGGGCACTTCCCGTCGCTGGCCGGCGTCACCAGGGCCATGGACCTGGGGTGTGGGTCCGGGGTGCTGGGGCTCATTCTGGCGGCGCGGTCGGAGAGGATCCGCGTGGACATGGTGGAAATAGACCCCGCCGCGGCGGCGGTCTGCGCCGAAAATGTTACGAAAAACGGCCTTTCCGGCCACTTGCGGGTCCTGAACCGGGACCTTCGGTCCCTTACGGAACGGGAGGTGGGCCGGCCCCAGCTCATCGTCTCCAACCCGCCCTACTACCCCGTGGGGGCCGGGACCGCCCCGGAGGAGGGGCGCCGGCGGGCCCGGGAGGAGCTGGACTGCACCCTCTCGGACCTTGCCCGGACGGCCTTTCGACTGCTGGGCGACGGGGGTCGGATGGCCCTCGTATACCCCTGCGGCAGGCTTGCGGAGGCCCTGCGGACCCTGTCCGAGACGGGCCTGGAGCCCAAGCGCCTGCGCCTTGTGCAGGCCCGGGCGGACAGCGCCCCCTCGGTGGCGCTTATCGAATGCCGCCGGGGCGGGAAGCCGGGGATGCGGGCGGAGCCCGTGCTGATCCTGAAAAACCCCGACGGTACGGACACCGCCGAGGTGCGGAAGATCTATCATCTTGACTGACGGGAGGACATATGGCCGGAAAGCTTCTTCTTGTGGGGACCCCCATCGGGAATCTGGGGGACCTGTCGCCCCGGGCGCTGGAGGCCCTGGGGCAGGCGGATTTCATCGCGGCGGAGGACACGCGGGTGACGCTGAAGCTCCTCACCCACTTCGGGCTCAAAAAGCCGGTGGTGAGCTATTATGAGCACAACAAATCCGAGGCCGGACCGCGGATCGTGGAGCGGCTTCTGACCGGGGAAACCTGCGCCCTGGTGACGGACGCGGGGATGCCCGCCGTCTCCGACCCCGGGGAGGATTTAGCGCGCCTGTGCCACGAGGCGGGCGTCCCGGTGCTGGCCGTCCCCGGTCCCTCGGCCGCCGTGACGGCGCTGGCCCTCTCGGGCCTTCCCACGGGGCGGTTCACCTTCGAAGGGTTCCTGTCGGTCAATAAGTCCGCCCGGTTTGAGCATCTCGATTCCCTGCGGGGCGAAAAACGCACCATGGTCTTCTACGAGGCGCCCCACAAGCTGCGCCAGACCCTGCGGGACATGCTGGAGGTGCTGGGGGACCGGGAGCTGGCGCTGTGCCGGGAGCTCACCAAGCTCCACGAGGAGACCGTCCGCACCACCCTCGCCGAGGCCGTCCGCCGGTACGAGACGGAGGAGCCGAGAGGCGAGTACGTCCTGGTCCTGGCCGGGGCCAGGGGAGAGGCGGAGGCCACCGCCACCCTGGAGGAGGCCGTGGATCTGGCCCTCCGCCTCCGGGAGGAGGGCATGAGCCTCAAGGACGCCGCCAAGCGCGCCTCCCAGCGCACCGGAATTTCCAGAAACGATGTGTACGACGGGGCATTGAAGCGAAAATGACATTAATTCACAATACGCATAAGCGGAGAATTTATGCACTTTGACTGGAAAAGATTTTACGCTATATATGAAAAGGTTTTAAGAAAATGTGAATCCAAAAGCCGCCTTTTTTCGACAGAACAGACGCAAAAAAAGTCCGCCTTCCGGCGGGCTTTTTTTCCTCGATCAAAGATGCTTGATCTCCTCGAGGCACGTGTCGCAGATGTTCTTGCCCTTGTGGACGCTGAGGCCCTTGGTCTTCCCGCAGAAAACGCAGGAATCCTCGTGCTTGGCCAGGACGATCTTTTCGCCGTCCACGAAGATCTCCAGGGAGTCCTTCTCAGCGATGTCCAGGGTGCGACGGAGCTCGATGGGGATGACGATCCTGCCCAGTTCGTCAACCTTGCGTACGATGCCAGTGGATTTCATATGATTCCCTCCCCTTTATTGGTTGTGAAAATATTGTAACATTTTTAAAAAATTTGTCAAGCTCAAAAAGGCAATTTTTTTGAATTTTTTTGTAAAAATTGAATAAAAATTTCCCCGGGATGTCGAAAAAAGTCGAATTCTGAGAAAAAATCCCACCTTCTCATTTGGAAAAAGCCCCGATGCCCTTGCAAAAGCGGGGAAAATCCCCTATAATAGACAATGCGGGACCCGAGGGGACCCGCAAGGAGGCGAGGGAAGCTATGCCCATCAAGATACCCAACGAGCTGCCGGCGGCGCAGACGCTCCACGAGGAAAACATCTTCGTGATGACGGAGACCAGGGCCGTGACCCAGGACATCCGGCCCCTGCGCATCGCCGTTTTGAACCTGATGCCCACCAAGATCGCCACGGAGACGCAGCTGGCGCGTCTCCTGGGCAACACACCCCTGCAGGTGGAGCTGACGCTTTTGCAGACCAGCACCCACAAGGCCAACCACATCTCCCAAGAGCACATGATCGCCTTTTACAAGACCTTCGACGAGGTGAAGGACGAGCGTTTCGACGGCCTGGTGATTACCGGCGCGCCGGTGGAGAAGCTGGCCTTTGAGGAGGTGGACTACTGGCCGGAGCTGTGCCGCATCATGGAGTGGAGCAAGACGAACGTCTACTCCACCTTCCACATCTGCTGGGGCGCCCAGGCGGGGCTTTACTACCACTACGGCGTCCAAAAGGTCCCGCTGGAGAAGAAGCTCTTCGGCGTCTTCCCCCACCGGGTGGAGTATAAGCGCTCCATCCTCATGCGGGGCTTCGACGACGTCTTCTATGCCCCCCACTCCCGCCACACCACCGTCCGGCGGGAGGACGTGGAGCGCATCCCCGGCGTGCGGATCCTGGCCTCCTCGGAGGAGGCGGGGGTCTACGTCATGAGCACCCGGGGCGGTCGGCAGATCTTCGTCACCGGCCACGCCGAGTACGACCCGGACACCCTGAAAAACGAGTATTTCCGGGACCTCGCCCAGGGCCTGCCCATCGAGATCCCGAAAAATTACTTTCCCGACGACGACCCCACCCGGGAGCCTGTGGTCTCCTGGCGGGGGCACGCCAATCTCCTCTATTCCAACTGGATCAACCACTTTGTCTATCAGGGCACGCCCTTTGACCTTATGGAGATCAACATCATCGACGACGGGGTGAAACTATGAAAATTTTTCAAACCTTGGATGACATCCACCTGGGGAGCCTCTCGCTGGGGCTGGTGCTGTCCACGGCGGTGCTGCTGGTGGTGTGCGTCGTCGTCCGCAGACTCCTGCTGAAGCTGACGGACAGGGCCCTGCGGAAGAGCCATCTGGACGCGTCCATCAAGGGCTTCCTCCGCTCGGCCATCGGCGTGGCGCTGTGGATCATCGTGATCCTCATCGTGGCCGACCAGCTGGGCATCCCCATGACGAGCCTGGTGGCCATCGTGTCGGTGGTGTCCCTGGCGCTGTCCCTCTCCGTGCAGAACATTTTGACCAACCTCTTTTCCGGCATCACCGTCCTGGGGACCCACCCCTTCGGCGCGGGGGACTGGGTGGACATCGGCGGTACGGCGGGGACGGTGCAGAACGTAGGGCTTTTCTATACCATCCTGAAGATGCCCGACGGCCGGGAGGTCCACATCCCCAACGCCACGGTGGCGGACTCCAAGGTGGAGAACTTCACCGCCGGGGAGTTCCGCCGCATCGACCTGGAGGTCTCCGCTTCCTACGGGGACTCCACGGAAAAGGTAAAGGCGGCCCTTCTCAAGGCCGCCCAAATGACCGACGGGGTGGTGCTGGAGCCGGAGCCCATTCTGGCCGTGAAGAGCTACGATGACTCCGCCATCACCTATATGGCGCTGGTCTGGTGCGAGACGCCCCGGTTCTTCGCCGCCAAGTGCGCCCTGACGGAGAACATCCGCGCCGCCTTCGAGGAGGACGGCGTCACCATGACCTACCCGCACCTGAACGTACATATCAATAAGGATTAAGGAGGAGGGAAACGCTGTGGAAGAGCTCGTGGAGCACATCCTGACGCTGATCATCGACTGGACCATGCGCATCACCGAGTACATAGGCGTCATCATCCTGCTGGTGGCCGTCATCCGGGGCCTCATCCAGCACATCCGCCGCCAGCCCGACGCCGTGACCATCATGGGCGAGGGCATGACCACGTCCCTCAGCTTCCTCCTGGCCGGCGAGATCCTCCGCACCGTCACCATCGGCACCGTCTACGACATCGCCATCGTCGCCGGCATCATAGCCATCCGTACCGCCATCATCGTCCTCATCCACTGGGAGAATAAGCATAAGCTGAAGCACGAATCCGCGGAGGGGAAGCAGGAGAGAAAGCCGGAGAGGAAAACGGAGGAAAAAGTGTAAAAGGGAGACGCCCCCGTCTCCCCACCTTCGCTTCCCCCCTGCCCCCCTCCTACGAGGAGGGGGGCGAAAAAGGTTGCGGCTTCTCCGCAGTTTTGGATCTGCCCGCCGCGGCGGGGACGGGGGCTCGAATCCCCCTTGCCCCCTTTGCCCCAAAAGGGGTCAAAAAGGTTTGCGCCGCGAAGCGCCGCAACCTTATTCCCCCGACCCCTTTTTCGGAAAAACTACGCCCGCAGGCGTGCATCACGAGGCCAACCGCATAGGGTTCCCACGCGATTGAAAATCGCGTGGGAAAGGAGGAGCCAAGCCAGCGCCTGAGCCCGACCATCGGGAGGGCGAGGTTAAGCGGCTTGAGCGACGACGTGGCGGCTCTTATACTAATATCTATTTAAAAGGAGACACCGAGCGGCGAGGATTTTTCGTGTCAGGCAAGGAAGACGCCGCAGGGAATACTGTATGTATTCCCAAGGCGGCTGACGCAGCCTGGCGCGAAAAAGACCGTCGCGAATGACTTGTTTTAATTAGATATTAGTATTAGGCCGGAGATGGGGTGCCACCGCCGCACTGACCCTTCCGGCGCTTCGCGCCACCTCCCCCTTAAAAACCCCTGTCGAGCATTTTTCCCGGCGGCATGTACGTCGGAAAAAATACCTTTTGTCAAATCGAGTGTGCGAGCGCAGCGATGAGCGCCCGCAGGCGCCATGCAAGCGAGCAACCGCCCGAAGGGCGGCTCTTAGCGAGTCGCAGTGCGCGAGATTTGACAGCAGGAAAGCCCTCCGCGAAAGGTCCGCGGACCTTTCGTGGAGGGCTTTCCGCACGTATCTCCTTGGCATTTGAAGGCCGCGAAGCGGCCTTCAAAGCCAGCTTTATCCGAACGGCCACGGGAACCCGCCGATGGAGGGCTGCTGCTGTTCGGGCTGCTGGGTGGTCGTCTCCTCCACGAGCTCCTCGAAGGTGATGGTCAGCTCCACCGATTTGCCGCCGTAGAGGGAATCGTCCATGCGGTAGACGGTGACGGTCTCCGTGTCGCCGGGGGAGTAGCGGCGCAGGGCCAGCTTCAGCTCGGTCATGGAGGTGACCTCCCGGCCGCCCACGGCGGTGATGATATCCCGGACCTTGATGCCCGCGGCCTCGGCGGCGGAGCCGGCGTTCACGGTGTCCACATAGACGCCGTAGGGGATGTCGTAGTTGCGGATGGCGAACTCGCTCCACACCTGGGTGACGTCGGTGCCCCGGATGCCCAGGCCCGCGCCGGCCACGAAGCCCTTCTCAATGAGCTGGCGGGCGATGGAGACGGCGTCGTTGATGGGGATGGCGAAGCCCAGGCCCTCCACGCCCTCGTCGGCGTACTTGGCGGTGACCACGCCGATGACCTCGCCTCGGGCGTTATACACCGGGCCGCCGGAGTTGCCGGCGTTGACGGCGGCGGTGATCTGGAACATATTGATGGAGGTGGTGTCGCCGGTGATGTCGTCCCTGGTGGTGATCATCCGGTCCTGGGCGGAGACGATGCCGTCGGTGATGGAATACTCCAGCTCTCCCAGGGGGTTGCCCACGGCGTAGACGTCCTCGCCCACCAGGATGTTGTCGCTGTTCCCCAGGGCCACCGGGTTGAGGCCGGAGGCGTCGATCTTGATGACGGCAATGTCGTTGGACTCCAGATACCCCACGATCTGGGCCGGGTGCTTCACGCCGTCATGGGTGAGGACGGTAAGCTCGCCGTCATAGACCACGGCGTAGGAGATGACGTGGTAGTTGGTGACGATATAGCCGTCCTCGCTGACGATGAAGCCCGAGCCCGAGACGGCGGAGGAGCTGCTCATGCCGAAGACGTTGGTGGTGAAGCTGGTGTTGACGCCCACCACCTGCTCGCAGGCGAGCCTGTAGATCTGATTGCCGGTGAGGACCTCCCCGGAGGCGGGCTCCTCGTCCCGGACGTTCTCGGTGGCGGCGGAGAGGGAGCTTCCCATGACCACCTGCTTATTGTTGATGCCGCCCAGGTTGTGCTTGATCATGAACCGCACCACGCCGAAGCTGGCGAGGGCGGCGGCCGCGGCGCAGGCGACGATCACCAGAATGGTGCAGGCGATCTTCAGCCCCGCGTGGGACTTTTTCTTTTTCGGCGGCTCCGGCGCGGGGGTGAAGCCCTGGACGCCGTAGGCGTACCGGCCGGGGGTGTAGGCGTCCTCGTCCACGGCGCGGGCGGGCTCATAGGCAGGCTCGCTCCACACCGGGCGCTCCTCCGGCGTCCAGCCGGGGGCGTAGGTCCCCGCCGGCGTCCAGGAGGCGGCGGGCTGGGCGGGCGCCGGCGGCGTCCAGGAGGTCGCCGGCGGCTCCGGGATCACCGGCGTACGGGGGATCGTAGGGGGCTCCGGCAGGTCGGCCTGCGGGATGACCGGCGGCTCCGGTACGGCGGGGGTCTCCGGGGCAGCGGGGGTCTCCGGGACCTGGGGGGTCTCCGGGGTCTGGGGTCCCGCGTTTTCCGGCGCGCCCGGGAAAAGCTCCTTTTCAAACTCGTCAAAGGTCATGGCAAACGTCTCCTTTTTGGGCTTCGCGCCCTGTCTTGTATCAGTTTAGCCCGATTTTATGTCCATTTCATGACCAAACTAAAAATAAATCTGAAAATTAGGGATTTTCTTTTTGCCCGCGGTCTGGTATAATAATACGTTACGATGACCCAAACTCAACCTTTTATTCTCCAAGGAGACAGCTTTGCTATGCGCGACTTGATCACCATCCACGGCGCGAGAGAAAATAACCTCAAGAACATCGACCTGGAGCTTCCACGGGACAAGCTGGTGGTCCTCACCGGCCTTTCCGGCTCCGGCAAATCGAGCCTTGCCTTCGACACCATCTACGCCGAGGGCCAGCGGCGGTATGTGGAGTCCCTCTCCGCCTACGCCCGCCAGTTCCTGGGCCAGAAGGAGAAGCCGGACGTGGACTCCATCGACGGCCTCTCTCCCGCCATCTCCATCGACCAGAAAACCACCAACAACAACCCCCGCTCTACCGTGGGGACCGTCACGGAAATATATGACTATCTCCGTCTTCTCTATGCCAACATCGGCGTCCCCCACTGCCCCAAGTGCGGCAAGGAGATCCGCCAGCAGACGGTGGACCAGGTGGTGGACCAGATCATGGCCCTGCCGGAGGGCACGCGCCTGATGGTCATGTCCCCGGTGATCCGGGGCAAAAAGGGCGAGCACGCCAAAATTTTCGAGGACGCCAAGCGCTCCGGCTACGTCCGCGCCCGGGTGGACGGGGAGATCCACGATTTAGAGGACGAGATCAAGCTCGACAAGAACAAAAAGCACCGCATCGACGTCATCATCGACCGCCTGGTGGTCCGGGAGGGCATCCAGCAGCGCCTCACCGACTCCGTGGAGACCGCCAGCGCCCTCTCCGGCGGCATCGTCACGGTGAACCTCCCCGAGGAGGACCGGGACGTCACCTACTCCCAGAACTACGCCTGCGAGGACTGCGGCATCTCCATCGAGGAGATGTCCCCCCGCTTTTTCTCCTTCAACGCGCCCCTGGGGGCGTGCCCGGAGTGCTCCGGTCTAGGCGTCCAGCGCCAGGTGGACCCCAGCATCATCATGCCCAACATGACCCTGTCCATCCTGGACGGCGGCATCCAGGCGTCCGGCTGGGGGAACATCAAGAATGACTCCATCGCCCTCATGTACTTCAACGCCCTGGCCAAGCGCTACCACTTCAGGCTGGACACCCCCCTCCGGGACCTGCCGGACGAGGTCATCGACGTGCTTTTATACGGCACGAAGGGCGAGGCGCTGACCCTCAACTACGTCACCGACCGGGGCCACACCACCATGACCCGGCCCTTCGAGGGCATCATCTCCAACCTGGAGCGGCGCTACCGGGAATCCAACTCCATCTACGCCAAGTGGGACCTGGAGCAGTACATGACCGACCACGACTGCCCCGCCTGCCACGGCAAGCGCCTCCGGCCCGAGGTCCTGGCCGTCACCGTGGGGGGCAAGAACATCGCGGAGTTTTGCGAGCTGTCCGTCACCGACGCGCTGCGGTTCATCAACGACCTCCAGCCCACCCTCTCGGAGAAGGAGCATATGATCGCCGACCGCATCCTCAAGGAGATCCGAGACCGGTTGGGCTTTTTGGAGAGCGTGGGGCTCCAATACCTCACCATGGCCCGCTCGGCGGGCACCCTCTCCGGCGGGGAGAGCCAGCGGATCCGCCTGGCCACCCAGATCGGCTCTTCCCTCATGGGCGTTCTCTACATCCTGGACGAGCCCTCCATCGGCCTCCACCAGCGGGACAACGCCAAGCTCATCGCCACCCTGGAGCGGCTGCGGGACCTGGGCAACACCCTTTTGGTGGTGGAGCACGACGAGGACACCATGCTGGCCGCGGACTACATCGTGGACATCGGCCCCGGCGCGGGAGTCCACGGCGGCCAGGTCGTCTTCGCCGGCACGCCGGAGGAGATCGTAAAGGACGAAAAGTCCATCACCGGCCAGTACCTCTCGGGCCGGAAATTCATCCCCATTCCGGCCAGGCACCGCCCGGGGAACGGAAAATTCCTGCGCATCACCGGCGCTGCCGAAAATAACCTCAAGAACATCGACGTGGACTTCCCTTTAGGGGCCATGACCGCCGTCACCGGCGTGTCCGGGTCCGGCAAGTCCAGCCTCGTCACCGAGGTCCTCTACAAGACCCTGGCCGCCGAGCTCAACCGCGCCCGCATCCGCGCCGGCAAGCACACCGGCGTTGCCGGCCTTGAGCATCTGGACAAGGTCATCAACATCGACCAGTCCCCCATCGGCCGCTCCCCCCGGTCCAATCCCGCCACCTACACCGGCGTTTTCAACGACATCCGCACCCTCTTCGCCCAGACCTCCGACGCCCGGGCCCGGGGCTACGGCGCGGGGCGGTTCAGCTTCAACGTCAAGGGCGGCCGGTGCGAGGCGTGCCAGGGCGACGGCCTCATCAAGATCGAGATGCACTTCCTGCCGGACATCTACGTCCCCTGCGAGGTCTGCAAGGGCAAGCGCTACAACCGGGAGACGCTGGAGGTACGCTACAAGGGAAAGAACATCAGCGAGGTCCTGGACATGACCGTGGACGAGGCGGTGGACTTCTTCGAAAACGTCCCCAAGATCGCCGACCGCCTGAAGACCCTCCAGGACGTGGGCCTGGGGTACGTGAAGCTGGGCCAGCCCAGCACCACCCTCTCCGGCGGCGAGGCCCAGCGTGTGAAGCTGGCCACGGAGCTTTCCAAAAAGAGCACCGGCGCCACCTTCTACGTCCTGGACGAGCCCACCACGGGCCTGCACACCGACGACGTCCGGAAGCTGGTGGACGTCCTCGACCGCCTTGTGGACGCCGGCAACACCGTGGTGGTCATCGAGCACAACCTGGACGTCATCAAGGTCGCCGACCACCTCATCGACTTAGGGCCGGAAGGCGGCGACGCCGGCGGCCGGATCGTCTTCACCGGCACCCCCGAAGAGTGCGCCGCATGTGAGACCAGCTACACCGGCCAGGTTTTGAAAAAGTACTACGAAGACCATCCGGGACAACGGGTGGGACAGTAAAAAGCCCCCGGCCCAGCGGCGGGCGAGGGGTATTGGGACGGGTCTGTCATCCTACGCTCGCTTCCCCCCCTGCCCCCCTCCTACGAGGAGGGGGCTCCGAGACGGGGGCGGGCGCGTATTTTCGGAAGCAATCCAATGAACGCACCCACCTCATCCGGCGCCTGCGGGCGCCACCTTCCCCACTTTGTGGGGAAGGCTAAGACGGGGGACGAGGGACGAAGGCTCGAATACCCCGCCGCCGCGGCGGCACCCCTTTTTCCGAAAAAGGGGTCGGGGGAACAAGGATGCGGCGCTTTGCGCCGCTTTTATAAAAAATTGCGCCGCAGTGCGGCGCAACCTTTTTGGCAGGCGTTTCAGCCCAGGAACGTCTCCAATTCCTCCCGCGGCACCAAGCCCACGCTGGCGGCGGCGACCTCGCCGTTTTGGAACTTGATGAGGGTGGGGACGCCCATGACGTCGTAATCCCGGGCAAGGTCCGGGGACTCGTCCACGTCCAGCTTGTAGAAGGCGATCTCCGGATGGGCGGACTCCGCCTCCTCCAGGATGGGCGCGAGCATCTTGCAGGGGCCGCACCAGGTGGCGAAGAAGTCCACCACCACGGGACCGGGGACGTTCAGGACCTTTTCGGCAAAGGAATCGCTGTTTATCTGTTGAGCCATAGGAAAAGCCTCCTTTTGAGTTGATGACAACAGTATAATTCCCGCGATCAAGTCTGTCAATTTGTTTCGGTGTGTGGTATAATATGAAAAAACGCCAAGGAGGCATTGTATGTACGACCTTATCATTATCGGCGGCGGGCCCGCCGGGCTCACGGCCGCCGTTTACGCCCGCCGCGCGGGACTGTCCACGCTGATCTTGGAGATCACCGTCTGCGGCGGGCAGATCATCAACTCCCAGAGCGTGGAGAATTTCCCCGCCATCCCCCAGATCGAGGGCTGGCGGCTGGCGGACACCTGGCAGAAGCAGGCCCAGGCTCTGGGCGCGCAGGTGCTGACCGCCGCCGTCACGGGCGTCGAGCTCCAGGGTGAGCGCAAGCTCGTCCACACCGCCAAGGGAGACTTTGAGGCGCTGGCGGTGATCGTCGCCACCGGCGCGGGGCACCGGAAGCTCACTTGTCCCGGCGGCGCGGAGCTGTCGGGGCGGGGCGTCTCCACCTGCGCCTCCTGCGACGGGGCCTTTTTCCGGGGCCGGAGGGTCGCCGTGGTGGGCGGCGGCAACACGGCCTTCGAGGACGCGCTGTACCTCAGCTCCCTGTGTGAAAAGGTGTTTATCGTCCACCGCCGCCGGGAGTTCCGGGCGGAGCGGCGGCTGGTGGACGCCGTCAAGGGGAAGGCAAACGTGGAATTTTTGACGCCCTGCGTCCCCGTGGAGGTCCTGGCGGACGAGAAGCGCCGCGTGGCCGCCCTGCGGGTGCGGAACGTGGAGACGGGGGAGGAGACGACCCTGGACACCCCCGGCGTCTTCACCGCCATCGGCATGATCCCCCACAACGAGGCCTTCGCCAACGTCCTCCGGCTGGACGAGGCCGGCTACGCCATCGCCGGCGAGGACTGCGAGAGCGGCACCCCCGGCGTCTGGGTGGCGGGAGACGGCCGGCAAAAGTCTCTCCGCCAGCTCGTCACCGCCGCCGCCGACGGCGCCGTAGCCGCCACCGCCGCCGCGAAATATGTCAATTCCCTGAAATAAATCGAATCCCCTGTACGGGCCGCCGCCCACGGCGGCCCCTTCAAATGACCACACAGAAAGGAACAACCATATGGAACCCATCACCGTCAAGGTCAAAAAGCTGGACCCCAGGGCCGTCCTGCCCTCCCGGGGCTCGCCCTTCTCCGCCGGGGCGGACCTGCGCGCCTGCATGGACGCGCCCGTCACCGCCGCCCCCGGGGAGACGGTCTTCATCCACACCGGCCTCACCGCCGAGATCCCGGAGGGGTACGCCGGGTTCGTCTTCGCCCGCTCGGGCCTCGCCTCCAAACAGGGGCTTGCCCCGGCCAACAAGGTGGGCGTGGTGGACTCCGACTACCGCGGCGAGTACATGGTGGCCCTCCACAACCACGCCGCCGCGCCCGTCACCGTCAACCCCGGCGACCGGGTGGCGCAGCTGGTGATCATGCCCGTCATGCTCGCCGATTTTGTGGAGGTCCAGGAGCTCACCGACACCCAGCGGGGCGAGGGGGGCTTCGGGTCCACGGGGAGGTAAGGGTCCTGTCCAAAAAATTCCCTCCTGCCGGAGCAAAGCCATTCAGATAAGCAAAATCCGAACTGCTCCACACGGGCGGGTTTAGAACCCGCCCCTACGAAACAGTTCGGGAAAGCCTCTTTGAAGTTAGGATAAGCTTTATTTTGCTTGTAGGGGCGGGTTCCAAACCCGCCCTTACGCTTCTCATATATCCGCGAAGGATTCGCGCTCTTCCGGGGTGAAGGGCGGGTCGGGGGCTTTTTCGGGCTTTTGGGTGAAGCGGACGAGGAAGGACGCAAGCTGTACGTGGAAAACGATGATCGCCGTGAGGACGGCGGTGAGGGCGGAGAGGACGGAGACGAGGACGATCACGGTCTTTTTGCTCATAGCGGGACCCCCTTTTGATGACTTCGTCCATTGTACACGAAACGCCGGCAAAATTCAATCCCTTTTTTGCCCCAGGGGAGGGAAAAACGTACAGGTTTCCCGGCATTTTTGAGCTTTTCGGCTGTCTATTATGGAAAAAATCCGTTAGAGGGTTGTATCCGGCGGGATTTTGTATTATAATTCTAAAGAACAACCTTCAACTAAACGACTTTGAACCAAAGGGGTGTCGATATGGTACGATTTAAAACGAGCCTGGGCGTCATATCCATCGTGCCCGAGGTGCTGACCGCGCTTGTGGGCGACGCCGCCACCAGCTGCTTCGGGGTGAAGGGCATGGCCATGCGGTCCGTCACCGACGGGCTGGTCCACCTTTTGAAGCCCGAGGCCATGGGCAAGGGCGTACACATCGCCTACGGCGAGGACTACATCCTCATCGACCTGCACATCATCGTGGATCAGGGGGTCAACATCCCCGCCCTTTGCAGGAGCATCATCAGCGAGGTCAAATACAAAATCACCGAGGCCACCGGCATCGAGGTCAAGTCCGTCGATGTTTTCGTTGACTCGATTAATCTTGATTGATGGAGGAAAAAGCCTTGGTACAGACGATAGACGCCGCGCTCCTCAAGTCCATGATCATCTCCGGCGCGGCCCTTTTGGAGAGCCAGAAGCAGCAGATCAACGAGCTGAATGTCTTCCCGGTGCCCGACGGGGACACCGGCACCAACATGAGCCTCACCCTCAACGCCGGCGTCACGGCCCTGAAGGCCGGGCGGTTCGACTCCGTCACCGCCGTGGCCGACTGCGTGGCCAGCGCCCTTCTGCGGGGCGCCCGGGGCAACTCCGGCGTCATTCTCTCCCTCCTCTTCCGCGGCGTCGGCAAGAGCCTGAAGGAGAAGGTGACCTGCACCGCCCCGGAGTTCGCCGCCGCCCTCCAGCGCGGGGTGGAGGTGGCCTATAAAGCCGTGATGCGCCCCACGGAGGGGACCATCCTCACCGTCTCGCGCCTGGCCGCCGAGGCCGGCGTTACATACGGCAAGCAGGGGGAGGACTTCGAGGCCCTCCTTGACGCCATGATCGCCGCCGGCGACGAGGCCCTGGCCCACACCGTGGAGCAAAACCCCGTTCTCAAGAAGGCCGGCGTGGTGGACGCCGGAGGCAAGGGCTTCCAGTGTGTCCTGCGGGGGATGCTCTCCGCCGTGCTGGGGCAGCCCATCGAGCACGTCTTTGTGGACGATTCCAAGGAGGCCGGCGCGAATTTTGCCGGCATGGGGGACGAGGAGATCACCTTCGCCTTCGACACCGTCTTCATCGTCCGGAAATCCGACCCGGATGTGGACCTGGACCCCTTCCGGGAGTACTTGAGCTCCATCGGCGACAGTCTGGTCATCGGCGAGGACGACGACGCCTTCAAGGTTCACGTCCACACCAACACCCCCGGCGACGCCCTGAACGCCGCCCAGCAGTACGGCACGCTGGAGCTTGCCAAGATCGAGAACATGGTCACCCAGCGCGACGACCTGGCCGCCGGCCGCAAGGCCCAGTCCACCGATGATTTGGCCCAGGTGGAGAAGGAGCTGGAGGCCATGGAGGGCCAGTCCGAGCCCGTGGACGTGCCGCCGGAGAAGCCCTACGGCCTCGTGGCCGTGTGCGCGGGGCACGGCATGGAGGCGGTCTTCAAGAATCTGGGCGTGGACGCCCTGGTCACCGGCGGGCAGACCATGAACCCCTCCACGGAGGATATCCTGCGGGCGGTCCAGTCCGTCCCGGCGGAGACGGTCTTCGTCCTGCCCAACAACAAGAACATCATCATGGCCGCCCAGCAGTGCGACCGGCTCACGGAGAAGAACGTGGTGGTCATCCCCTCCAAGACCGTCCCCCAGGGCATCTCGGCCCTGGTGTGCTTCGACGACACGCTGGACGCCGGCGACCTCACCGAGGCCATGACCGACGCCTGCGGCACCGTCCACACGGCCCTCGTGACTTACGCGGCCAGGGACTCCGAGTTCGACGGGGCGGAGATCCGCGCCGGGGAGTATCTGGCGCTTCTGGAAAACCAGCTCCTGGCCAGCACCTCCGACCTTGCCGACCTCATCGGCCGCATCAGCGACGCCGTCCGGGACTTCGACCCGGAGATCCTCACCGTCTTCTACGGCGAGGACGTCTCCGCCGAGGACGCCCAGTCCGTCGCCGACAAGCTCCATGCCGCCTTCCCCGACGCCGACACCCAGCTCATCGCGGGGGGGCAGCCGGTGTACTATTATATGATCTCGGCGGAGTAAATGGCGAATAATAGAGATCCCTCCCCGGTTGGGGAGGGATTTTTTGTGGAAAGGTTGCGGCGGAGCGCCAAAGCCCCTCCTACGGAGGGGGGCCGAGGGTCGCGATGGGCAGGGTGGGGACGTCTATCGAAGCGCGCAGAAACTCCAACGCTCGCTTCCCCCCTGCCCCCCTCCTACGAGGAGGGGGCTCCGAGACGGGGGCGGGTGCGTTTTATCGGGACCGGTCCGTTATCGCAACCGCGCACGGGCGGGTTTGGAACCCGCCCCTACTTGATGGATAGTGTAAAAATGGCTCTTATGCCCTCACCGCACATCCGCCAAAAAGAATACGGCCAGGGTGGCGGGGCCGGAGTGGGCGCCGATGACGGGGCCGATGGGGCTGACGGTGACGTCTAAGGGGTGGAGGTTCGTCTCGATGAGCTCCCTGAGGGCCTGCGCGTCCTCGGGGCAGTCGCCGTGGCTGATGAAGATGTGCTGGGCCTCCGGGCGGTCGGCGGTCTGGGCGCACTTGTCAAAGATGGCCTTGACGGCGGCCTTGCGGCCGCGGGCCTTGGACATGCTGATGAGCCGCCCCTCGTCGTCCACGTGGAGGACGGGCTTGATGTTGAGGAGCGTCCCCACCGCCGCCGTGGCGGCGCTGACGCGGCCCCCGCGCTTGAGGAAGAAGAGGTCGTCCACGGTGAACCAATGGGCGATCCGCGGGGCGGTCTTTTCGGCGTAATCCCGCGCTTCCGTGAGGCTCGCGCCCTCCTTGGCCTTGAGGCCCGTGAGGTACACAAGGAGCCCCTGGCCCATGGAGGCGCATTTGGTGTCCACCACGTAGATGTGCCGGCCGGGGAAGCGCTCCTCCAGGTCCCTGGCGGCGATGGCGCCGTTCTGGCAGGTGCTGGACAGAGCCGAGGCGAAGGCCAGGTACAGCACGTCCCGCCCCGCCTCCAAAAAGGGCGTCAGGACCTGAGTAAATTCCTCGGGATTGACGGCGCTGGTGGAGGCCGCGCCGCCGGATCGCAGGGCGTTATAAAATTCCCGGTGGTCCAGCTCCCGCTCGTCCAGGAAGTTGCGAAACTCCCGCCCGTTCAGGTTCACCCGCAGGGGCAGGACCTCAATGTCCAGCTCGTCGGCCAGCGCCGCCGGCAGGTCGCAGGAGGAATCGGTCAGGATCACATAGTCTCTCATTGCCACACGCTCCCCAAAATCTAAGTTCTCTCCCATTATACCAACCCCACCGGGCGTTTGTCGAGTACAAACTTTCCCGAAACTGTCAAAATATTGGTGACCTTTTGACAATCTTGCCGGGGGATGGTATACTTTTTCAAAAAAACAAAGGAGGCCGCGCTATGGCTGTTTCGGTGGTTGCCGCCCTCATCCGGAGGGACGGGAAATTTCTCATCTGCCGCCGCCCGCCCCACAAGGCGCGGGGCGGCTTATACGAATTTGTGGGCGGGAAGGTGGAGCCGGGGGAGACCAAGCCCGAGGCCCTCGTCCGCGAGTGCCGGGAGGAGCTGGACGTTACGGTGGAGGTCCGGGACATCTACATGGAGCTTACCCACGTCTACCCCGACATGACCGTGGACCTGACGCTCTACAACGCCCGCATCACGCAGGGCGAGCCGAAGCTCCTGGAGCACACGGACATCCGCTATATCCGCCCTGACGAGATCCCAAACTACGATTTCTGCCCCGCGGACGCGGAGATCCTGCGAAAGCTCATGGAGGACGCGGGATAAGGTTTATGACCTCGTCTCCCCGTCCTCCACAAACTCGGCGATCTCCTCCAGACGGCAGTGAAGAATAGAGCAGAGCAGATTGAGCGTGTAGGTGCTGACATTGTGGTTTTTCCGCAGCCTGTCCAACTGCCCGGCACTGATTTGGTAGTCCTTGAGAAGCTTGTATTGGGAGATCCCTTTTTCTTTCATGGTCTGCCAAAGGCGCGTATATACGATCATACCGTTTCCTCCCAAATGTGTGCTATAAAAAGAGCATATTTCCTGGCTCGAATATTGACAATTAGCCATAGAAGAGCTATAATCCGTTTATGGGCTATATGATTCGTATTCGGATAATATCGCTCTCTTATATTATTGACAGGAGGAAACAATATGCGTATCAAAAAGTCAATCGCGTCATGCCTGCCGCTGCTTTTGGCCTTTGCCCTGGTCTTGGGACCGGCGGCGGAAGCCGCATCCAGCCCTGACAGCGCCGCCGCGGCCACGCCGCCGGAGTCCCTGCCCGTGCCGACGGCTGCCGACCTGAGGATAGAGAAACGGGAGCGGCTCGACACGGCCGGCTGGACGATCAAGACTGTTACACAGGTCGGGTATTGGCTGGAAAGCGACAGCCGTACAAGCTACGCTTCTTTGAATTACCAGTGGTATCGCGCCGAGACCGACCTTTCCGCGGACGCGGAGGAGTGGACGCAGGTCTCCACACAGCCCGGAGGATATTTCTCGGAGGTCCCGATCGAAGCGGGATACGAGGACTATTTTTATGCCGTAAAGGTCCAGCTGCGTGAGAACGGCAAACTGAGCGACTGGTCCGAGCTTATCAAGCTCAGCGACATCGAGGAGATCGAGACTTCCTATGAGATCGAACTGCCCGACCGCATCTATTTTGAGGATACAGGCATCCTGAACGCGGGCAAGCCGACGCTCCCGATCGAGGGCGACACCTACGGGTATATGCTTGAGATGACCGCCTATATCTATGACATGACTACCGGGGAGATCGTCAGCAATGCCGGGCTTGGGCGGGCCGATACGATCACCCAGAGCATCACATCCTTTACCTGGACATCCGACGGGTTGAACAAAGATATCTCGGCAAGCGGAACATACCTAGCGGTGGTCCAGTTTTTGCTTTACGCCTCCGATCCCGCGATCCAGGGATGGTCCTGCGTCGCGCGGAGCCATACGGTCCTTTCCGAGTCCAAGGAGATCGTTCTGCCGGATGAAAGCGCCAAGGTCCCGGCGCCCACTGAGTTTTTCCGCGTCATCGAACCGTCTTATATGGGGGGCGGCCTGGATAAGCTGTGCTGGCTTCCCGTCGGGGACGTTTCCGGGTATCAGGTGATGCGGTATCGCAAGGGGGACGGCGGCGAATGGACCCCCCTTTACGACACCCCCGACAACGCTTATCAGGAAGAGGATCACTATTATTTTTATGGCAATCTCGACACGCCGATGGCCTACAAGATCCGTCCCATTTCCGGCAATATCCAAGAGTATCGCAGCGGCGACTGGTCGGAGTCGGACTATATTCTGATCGACGAACTGAAGATCACCCTGACGGATAACCTCTTCACCGTGGATACCTCCTCCGTGACCGCCGACGGGACGCCTAAGACAAAGACCGTGACGCCGGTGGCCCTGGAAAACTTCCCCTTAACGGAGGGCCGGGACTATGAGGTGACCTACACCGACAACATCGAGGTCGGGACCGCCACCCTCACCGTCACCGGCAAGGGCGATTATACCGGGACCCTGACCTATCAGTTCGAGATCACCGCGCCGCCTGCCCCCTCCGAACCCGAACCTACCGTTCCGTCCGAGCCGGAGCCCTCCGTCCCCTCCGCCACGGTCGACCGGGTGACAAACCCCGACGGCAGCGTCACGGAGACCAGGACGGAGCCGGACGGGAGCAGGACCGTGACCGTGACAGACACAAACGGCGCCGCCAGCGTCAGCGCCTATGCCTCCGACGGGACCCTCACCTCTACGGAAGTCACCGTACCCGCCGGAGTCTCCTCCCTCACCGTGCCGGTCGAGTTCTCTGTCTCCGACACCGCCGAGCTTACCGTCAAGGCCGCCGGCGAGGAGCCTGTGAAGGTCCGCGTGCCGATGGAAGCCGCCGATCCCGCTGTCGTGGCCGTTATCGTCCGGGAGGACGGCACGCGGGAGATCATCCGCGACAGCGTTGTGGATGGGGGCGACATGGTATTCCCGGTGACAGGCGCCGCCTCGGTCAGCTTTGCGGACAACAGCATGACCTTCGCGGATACCAAATCGTTGCAGCCCTGGGCGGACACGGCGGTGAAATTCGTCACCTCCCGCCAGCTCATGGTGGGGACGGATACCGACGCCTTCTCCCCCGAGACGACCGTCTCCAGAGGTATGGCCGCCACGGTCCTTTACCGCCTGGCGTATGAGCCGGAGACATCGGACACAGTCTTTTCCGACATTGCAAGCGGCGCGTATTACAGCGATGCCGTGGCCTGGGCCGCCGGACAGGGGATCGTCAACGGACTCGGCAACGGGGTGTTCGGCGCGGAGAATGACCTGACACGCGAGCAGTTTGCGGTCATGCTCTGCCGCTTTGCCGCCGCCAGAGGGCTGGACGTGTCCGACGGTAAGGAGCTTGACGGTTTTGCCGACGCCTCCGACGTCAGCTCCTACGCGCTGGAAGCCATGCGCTGGGCCGTGGGAGCGGGGATCGTCACCGGCAACGGTACGGGGATCGCCCCCCAGAGCACCGCTACCCGCGCCGAGGCCGCGGCGATGCTGGCCCGGTTTTGCGCCTGGATGCTCCGATAAAACATTACGTCCGGTAAAGTGGAATAAAAAAGCGGCGCGCGTTTCGTGAAAACGTGCGCCGCGCGCGTTCATCGGTTCAGCAGATACACCCCCAGGTTGAGGTAGCCCGCGAAGGTCACCCAGAGGAGGTAGGGCAGGATGAGGAGGCCCGCCGTTTTGTGGAGCTTGCGGAAGATGGCGAAGGTCGCCAGGACCATGAACCAGAGGGCCACCAGCCAGAAGAAGGAGAATAAGTACAGCTCAAAGTGGAAAAAGAGCATGGGCCAGAAGAAATTGACGCACAGCTGACAGGCGTACACCGTCAGCGCCGCGCTGACGGCGTCGGCGGGAGCGCCGCTCTCGGACACCAGATACGAGGCCAGCCCCATCATGAGGTAGAGCGCCGTCCAGACCACCGGGAAGACCCACCCCGGCGGCGTCAGGGCGGGCTTTTCCAGCGCGTCGAACGCCTTCATGCCGGACATGGACAGCGCCGCCGCCACGCCGCCGACGATGAGCGGGATGAGCAGGCAGACCGCCAGCTTTTTCGGTTTCCATTTCATAGTTCCTCACCTCTCACCGCCAGTATATTCCGGGAAAATTTCATATATGTCCCAGCGCCGGCGCATAATCGGGCGCTTTGCGGTCATACTGACAGCGAGGTGATTTCTTATGAGCGAAAAAGAGCTGCTCTATATCGAAGACGCCCTGGGACACGCTGAATTTCTCTCCAAGCAGTGTCAGGACGCCGTGAACACCCTGCAGGACCCCCAGCTCAAGGCCCAGGCCCAGCAGCTGGTGGACAAGAACCGCCAGATCTTCGGCCGGTTCTACGCGCTGGTGTAAGGAGGTGACAGGCATGGACGACAAGACTATCATGGAGAACATCCTTCTCACCACCAAGGGCGTCTGCGACCTCTATATGCACGGCGCCATCGAGTCCGGCACCCCGAAGGTCAACTGCGCCTTCAAGGACTCCCTCACCGACGCCCTGTGTATGCAGGACGCCATCTACCAGCAGATGACCCAAAAGGGCTGGTACGCCACCCAGAACGTCCCCCAGTCCAAGATCGACCAGGTCAAGCAGAAGTTTACAAGCGCGAACTGAGGGGAGCACACGAAAAAGCCGGGAGGGGAGACCTCCCGGTTTTTTATTGGAGCCTCTCCCTCCGGGAGGGGTGGCCAAGCGCAGCGATGGGCAGGGTGGGTGCGTCTATGATACAGCTCAAAAACCTCAACCTTCGCTACCCCCCTGCCCCCCTCCTACGAGGAGGGGGCACTAAGACCAGGGATGATGCGTTTTATCGGAACCGCTCCGTCACATAATGTGGGCACGGGCGGGTTTGGAACCCGCCCCTACAGGGAATTTGGAAGGTTATCCCATTCAACCGACATGGGAGGTTATCGGAACGCGGGTCGCCGAGACGGCGACCCCTACGGCGTTTATCGGGAGCAATCCGAAACCTGAAACGCGGGCGGCCAAGAGAGGCCGCCCCTACGGCGTTGACTGGAGGCAATCCGAAACCTGCAACGCGGGCCGCTGTGGGCAGCGGCCCGTACGGCGTGGATTGAACGCAATTTGCACTGTAGGGGCGGGTTCTAAACCCGCCCGTCAGCTCCCCCCTTTGGGGGAGCTGGCACGGCCGCAGGCCATGACTGAGGGGGTTTCTCAGTCCTCCCCGAACCCCAGGTACGTGCGGAAGACCACCTCCATGGTGTCCAAATCGAAATATTCCGCCACGTTGACGTCCAGGTGCTCGATGAGGCCGCCGAGGAGGCGGACGGACTGGGTGGGGGAGAGGGGGACGGAGGCGAGGCCGGGGATGGGCGTGCCGTCGGCGTAGAGGTAGGAGGTGGCGTAGGTCTCCGGGTCGGGGCTTGCCAGGATGGCGGGGGCGTCCTCGCCCAGGAGCTCGTCGTAGACGTACCAGGCGTTCTCCACCGGCGGGATCTTCTCCGGGCGGGAGGGGTAGAGGAGCGCCCAGTCGTCCATGGACATCTCGTGGAGCTGCCGGTCGGTAAGGTCGAAGTAGAGGACGCCGCCGTCCTCCCCGTCAAATTGGTACAGAACGGAGATCTTGTCCCCCAGCCACTCTCCGCCGCCGCCCTCCAGGGCGCCCTGGCGCATGACGGCAAGCTGCTCTACGGTGATGCCCAGGTCCTGCATGGTAAAGGCGCCCAGGTTTTCGCCGTCCCGGCGCAGGAGGGTGACGGAGTCCTCCTTATAGAGGATCACGCCGTCGTTCCAGCCGGAGGCGGCCAGGTACTCAAAGCCCGTCCACCAGGACCCGTCCAGAGCGGCGGCGGCCGCGCTGGTCTCGCCGTCCACGACCTCGGTGAGGACCAGAACGTCCCCGCAGGCCCAGACGTCGGTACATACCGGGTCCATGACCACCGCCCCTTCGGGGGTCATGAGGCCGTAGAGACAGCCGGTGGTCACAAATTCGTTGGCCGACAGCCGCCGGCCGGCGTAGGGGATGAGCAGGCCGTAGCTGCCGGGGACGAGCTCGCCGGTAAATTCCGGGAAAAGCCGCGTGCCCACCTCCGGCGCGGGGTCCCGGGGCGCGGTGGGCAGGTCGAGGACCGACACATACCCCTGCCCGGCGGCCAGACGCTGGCCGTCCTCGCTCAAAAGCCAGTCCCGGATGACCCGGGCGGGGGACCCCTCCGGCGCGGAGGCGGGGAGGACCACGTAGTAGGGGTTGGTGAGGGGATAGGCCCCGGAGCGGATGGCCTCCGGCTCGGGGGCGACGCCCTCGACGCGCAGGAGCTTCAGCCCTTCGGCGGCGCGCATCTCCTCGGCGTAGTAGTAGACGGAGTACCCGATGGCCCCGGCGGAGCTGTCATAGCCCCGGACGGCCTCCATGAGCCCGCCCATGGAGGTGGCTACATATTGGGTGGGCGGCTCCATCATGGGCGTGCCCCGCATCACGAGCTTCTCCATCAGCGACTGGCTTCCCGCCTCCGGGTTGCGCTGGAGGGGGATGATGGGCTCGTCCGGGCCGCCCACCTCGGACCAATTGGTGATCTCACCGGTGTAGATCCTGCGGATCTGGTCGACGGTCAGGGACTCCACCGGGTTTGCCTCGTTCACCACGAAGACGAAGGCGTCGGTGGCGAAGGGCGTCTGCTCCCATTCAAAGCCCATGCGCTCCCGTTCGGCGTAGACCTCCTCGTTCCCCTCGCTGACGATGAGGAGGTCTGCGCTGCCGTAGAGGAGGTTATAGTAGGAGTTGGTGGTGCGGTTGAAGCTGATGAGCGACTTCACGTCCTCCTCGCTCTCGCCCAGCATCAGCGCCGCCATGGCCACGGCCAGGGGCGCGGTGGAGGTGGACCCGTCCAGGCGGGGAAACTCCTCGCGGGTGAAGTGGGGCGCGGTGATGGGAGGCTCCGCGGGTTGCGTGGGCTCGCCGGGCCGCGTGGGCTCGCCGGGCACGGTCGCGGGCGGCACCGAGGGCGCGGAGGACCCCGCCGGGACCTCCCCCGTCCCGCAGGCCGCGAGAGACAGCGCCAACGCAAGCGCCAAAATGAACGACAGCGTCTTTTTCATGACAACTCCCCCTTTTTCCTTATTATACCGCGCCGGCTTGAAAAAACCATGAAAATCGGCTTACAAATCATTACAAAAAAGAAACACGGGCCGCCAAGAGAGGCGGCCCCTACGGCATAAATTGAACGCAACTTAAAACTGTAGGGGCGGGTTCTAAACCCGCCCTTTAGCCTCCCCTTCAGGGGAGGTGGCGCGAAGCGCCGGAAGGGTCGTCCCCGCCGCAGCGGGCAAATCAAAGAATGCGCCGCATAGCGGCGCAAACCATTTAAAAGCCCCCTCCTCGTAGGAGGGGGGCAGGGGGGAAGCGAAGGTGGGAGGACAGAGCGGGCTCGAAAAATGATTATTTCGCGTACATCAAATACACCACCCAATTTACCAGCCTCCCCGGCAAAAGGCGGGCAAGCGCCACCAGCACCTTGTAGCTTATGCCGATGGTGGAGGCGGGGGGGACAGTGCGGCGGAGGGATAGTTTGCGGATGTACGCCCCGGCGGCCTCGGGCTTCATGCCGTTGCGCTCGTCGCGCTCCATACGGGAAACGGACCGGGCGATACGGCCCCCGTAAACGTCGTCGCCGGCGGGGGATTTCTCCCGGGCGTCGGTGAAGCCCGTGGCGATATCCCCGGGCTGGACGGCGGTGACGGTGACGCCGTAGGGGCGGACCTCATTGCGCAGGGCGGAGACGTAGGCGTTCAGCGCCGCTTTGGACACGGAGTAGTAGGTCTGGAAGGGGATGGGAATGGCCCCGGCCACGGAGCTGACCACCACGATCCGCCCCGCCTTGCGGGAGCGCATATGGGGCAGGACGGCCTTCACGGCATTGACCACGCCGAAGAGGTTGACCTCCAGCTGATGTTTCGCCGCCGTAAGGTCCGTAAATTCCACCGCCCCGGAGATGCCGAAGCCCGCGCAGCACACGAGAATGTCCAGCCGCCCCTCCTTTTCGAGGACGGTGTCCACGACGCGCGCCATGGCCGCCTCGTCGGTGACGTCGCCGGGGAGGTGGACGGCGTTGGGAAGGGCGATCTCCCGGCGGCTCGTCTCATAGACCGTGACGCCGGCCTCCGAGAGGGCCTTCACCGCCGCGAGGCCGATGCCGCTGGACCCGCCGGTGACCAGGGCGACCTTTTTCTCCTTCAGCATAGGCCGTTTTGATGGAGGACGGACCGGATGATGTCGGCGGCCTCCTCCACCAGGGCCTTGGTGTGGGTGGCCATGAGGGAGGTGCGCAGGAGGCACTCGTGGGGGGCCACCGCGGGGGGAATGGAGGAGTTGACATAGACGCCGGCGTCGTAGAGCTGCTTGGTGATGAGCAGGGTGTCCGCCATTTCGTATGTATAGATGGGCACGATGGGCGTTTGGGACTCGCGGATCTTGACGCCGCGTTCCTTGAGAAGCTGGCGGAAGTAAGCGGCGATGTTCTGGAGGTTATCCACGAGCTCGGGGTGCCGGATGAGCTGGTCCAGCGCCGCCATGGCCGTGGCGCAGGAGGCCGGGGTGATGGAGGCGGAGAAGATGAAGGGCCGGGAGCCGTGGCGCACGTAGTCGCACACGTTGGCGTCCGCCGCCATGTAGCCGCCCAGGGACGCCAGGGACTTGGAGAAGGTGCCCATGTAGATGTCCACATCCTTCTCAAGGCCAAAGTAGCTGGCCGAGCCCCGGCCGCCCTTGCCGATGACGCCCAGGGCGTGGGCGTCGTCCACCATCACCCGCGCGCCGTACTTCTTGGCGAGGGCCACGATCTCCGGGAGCTTGGCGATATCGCCGCCCATGGAGAAGACGCCGTCGGTGACGATGAGGGCGCCGGCCTCGTCGGGGACCTTCTGGAGCTGCCGCTCTAAGTCCGCCATGTCCGCGTGGTGATAGCGGAGCATGGTGCCGTAGGAGAGCTTGCAGCCGTCGTAGATGCTGGCGTGGTTCTCCCGGTCGCAAATCACGTAATCCCCCCGGCCCACCACGCAGGAGATGATGCCGAGGTTCGACTGGAACCCGGTGGAGAAGGTGACAACGCCCTCCTTGCCCAGGAATTTGGCCAGCTTGTCCTCCAGCTCCAGGTGGAGCTCCAGCGTGCCGTTCAAAAACCGGGAGCCGGAACAGCCGGTGCCGTATTTCTCGATGGCCTTGACGCCGGCCTCGATGACCTCGGGGTTGGTGGTCAGCCCTAAGTAGTTGTTGGACCCCAGCATGATGCGGCGCTTGCCCTCCATGATGACCTCCACGTCCTGCCGGGATTCCAGCGCGTGGAAATAGGGGTAGACCCCCTGCCGCCGCGCCTCGGCGGCCTGGACGTTGCCGTGCTCCAGTTTTTTGAATATATCGATCATAGGTGTGCCCTCCTTTTGATTTTATGTAATCTCTCATAATGTACCGCAAAAAAGCGCCATTGTCAAGATTAATGCGACATTTTTAAGAAATATGTCCGGCGCAGATAGAAAGATAAACTTTTCATTATACCATACACTCTACAGAAAAGTCAATGATTTGGGAATTCCTGTTAAAGTCACGCGTAAGACACAAGCGCCGAAAAATTTGCCCTCCAAAAATGCGGATTTTCACTGCCCCGCCCCAAAACCGCCGCCTACGACCCGCGAAAAGTCCGATCCGCCCAAACCCGCGGTGTTATTAAGGAGGAAACACTACATGAAGACTCTGAAAAAGACCCTGTGCTTGGTCTTGGCGGTAGTCATGGTAGTCGGCGTGCTCGTGATTCCCGCGAGCGCGATCGACTACGATGATTACACCGACAAGGATGATGTCGAGCACACCACCGCCGCGAAGGTACTGACGGCGCTGGGAATCCTGGGCGGCAATGAGAAAGGCGAGCTTGCGCCCAAGGAGATTCTCAAGCGCGATCAGGGCGCCAAGATCGTTGTTGAGACCGTCCTTGGAAGCAACGCCAAGTACCTCGACAACAACGTCAGTCCCTTTGACGATGTTCCTGCCGGAAACTGGGCTGCCGGCTACATTGCCTACGGCGCTTCCGCCGGAATTATCGGCGGTGTTGGCAACAACAAGTATGACCCGCTCAGCGATCTCACCGGTCATCAGTTCGCGAAGATGCTTCTGGTCGCCATGGGTATTGACGGCCAGTACACCGGCCCCAACTGGACCATCGACGTCAGCCTGAACGCCGCCAAGTCCGGCCTGCTCAAGGAGCTTGACGATTTGGACCTTTCCGAGCCCCTCACCCGTGACGACGCGATCCAGATGGCCTTCAACGCGCTGATGTCCGAGGTCGATACCACGGTTGCTGTTAACTATACGGTAAAAGGTACGCGTACGGAAAATGGTGTAGAAAAGGAAATCGTGGTTTACAGCGGGTCCAGCGAGATGCAGGCCATGGCAGCTCTCGTTAGTCCGGGGACAGGGGTTACCAACGCCAAACTCGAAGAGATTAAGACCATTGTTGGGTCCCTTGGCGATAAAGTCTACGGACTTAGGTCCGTGAACACCACGACCGACGCGTTTGGCCGTCCCACCACCACCTACACCGCGAACGGGAATGTCAAGGTCGTTATTGACGGCACGCCTGTTGCCAAGTTTGAGGGCAAGGCGCCTACCGCCTCCGAGCTTATGAGCGCCCTTGGCTACAGCAGCAAGGTAAAGGAGATTTCCCTTGAGATCGTCGAAGACGGCGAAACTGTTTCTGACACAACCTACAACGCTACCGCTGGTAAGTACAGCGTTGCCACTGCTACAACCACTCCGCTGGGCGGCAACGGAAGCCTTGTTGAGATCTACAAGAAGGGCACTGACAGCTTCAAGGCCGTGATCGTCAACACCTATGTTGATGTTCTCACCGACGCAGACATTGTAAAGGCGGTCCCCGCCACCGGCACCACCGATGCTCAGCCCGCTTATATCAAGCTTGGTGCCAGCGGAGAGTACACTTACGTGACCGACGCCTATAAGAAGGGCAACGTCGTTCTCTACACCGTCGATAAGGACGGTGAGGCTGGCAAGCAGGTTCAGGTCGTTACCCTCGCCAACTCCATCAGCGGTGTGATCACCGCCGTCGGTTCCAACAATGCCTATGTCCGCGTTGACGGAGAAGCCTATACTCTTTCCAAGAACAACAACAATCTTACCATTGGGACCACGGCCGAACTCAAGCTTGCAACTCCCCCTGTTACCAACACCTATTATCTGGACAACTACGGTTATATCGTAGCCGTCGCTGCCGGTAAGGTCGACGACCCCGAGACCAAATATGTCTACGTGCTTGATGTGGCCGCTGAGGGCGCTGACAAGACAGATGGCGACGACCTGTTTGGGACCAATGGCAAGGATATTGACGCTAAGGCTCAGGCGAAGGTCATCAGCCTTTCTGACGGTAAGGTTTCCGTGGTCGATCTGGCGATCACCAAGGATATCAATGGCAGATGGGTCTATGCGAACAAGAAGGGCGCTCCCACCACGACTGTAGTTAAATCGACCACTAAGGCGGCGGATGGCAAGACCACATGGAATGACGCTGAGTTTGTTCCCGGTGTTTATCCGTACTATGATGTGGACGGCGATTACTGCCTCGGTGAAAATCTTTCTCTTGATCAGGTGACCCTCGAGAAGAACAAGTCTGAGATTACGACTGGCAAGTATGCGAACAGCAACACGGTTGTCACCACCTTCACTATGAACAAGAATAAAGACGGTGCAACGATCTCCACTTACACCGGCATCTCCGGGTTCCCGGTCGTCGCGGCCACGAAGAAAGCGATCGTTATCATGCAGGGTACCACCAATGTTGTCTCGACCATTATCATCATTGACGACTACGTTGAGCCCACTATTCCTGTGAACTACGCCATCTATCTCGGCAAGGGTGAAGAGACTGCTGACGGAGTTGCCCACTCCTTCTATACCGGCACCGCTGTGACTGAGTACACTGCGAAAACAAACATTCCGGATCTGACCGATGCCAATAGGGGCAAGGTGTTCAACCTGGAGCTTAAGGAAGGCGCTCTTGAAAGCGCAACTCCTGTTGCCGCAGCCAACAGCAAGAGCGGCAAAGTCAAGGTTGTTGACAACTCCTTCGTCATTGTCGAGGTCGAAGGGACCAATACACAGTACAATCTGGTCGATGCCTGCGTTGTTGTCAACAGGACCTCTAGTGTCCTGTTCACTTACGAGCCTGACTTCGTTGAAGTTGACGACACCGTGAGTCTGTACTTCAACAAGGAAGCTACCGCCGCTGACGCGAAGGTTGTCCTCATCGTCATCAACCCCGGAGTCACTCAGTAAACCCAGCCGTCACCTAAAACTTAACCGTTTTTCCGCCCCGCGGCATATGCCGCGGGGCGGTTTTTTGTGCCGGAGGAGGGGCGGACCGTTCTGATCGAAGGAAAAAACGCGGAAAAATATTTTGTGTCTTACGTGTGTCTTACCGTTTCGCCCACGTTTCCCGCAAGAAAACTGTTGAATCCGGGGGCGTTTGGCGGGGGGTTCGTTATTCAAAGATACAAGCTTTGTCGGGAGGCGAGTTTTGCCCTTGACGACGGGAATTTCCTACCCTATAATAGATGTAGACAACCTGTGCCCGACCGCGAAGACGATAGGTCGGAATTTTTATTTTAAGGAGACGCTATGAAAAAAGTGGGAATCCTGATGGGCAGCGCCAGCGACCTGCCCGTGGTGGAGAAGGCCTTCGCGGTGCTGCGGGAATACGGCGTGCCCTTTGAGGCCCACGTCTACTCGGCCCACCGCACGCCGGAGGAGGCGCGGGACTTCGCGCGCAATGCCCGGGTCAACGGCTTCGGGGCGCTCATCTGCGCCGCCGGCATGGCCGCGCACCTGGCGGGAGCCGTGGCCGCCAACACCACCCTCCCGGTCATCGGCATCCCCTGCAAGGGGCCGGTGCTGGACGGGATGGACGCGCTTCTCGCCACCGTCCAGATGCCCTCCGGCATCCCCGTGGCCACCGTCGCCGTCAACGGCGCGCAGAACGCGGCCCTGCTGGCTGTGGAGATTTTGGCCGTGGAGGACGGGCAGCTCGCGGACAAGCTGGACGCGGCCCGCAAGGCCGGGGCGGAGAAGGTTTTGGCCGCGGACGCGGAGCTTGCGGAAAAGTTCAGGCACTGAATTTTATTTTTTGATAAAGGAGAGCATATGGGCGGATTTTTTGGCGTGACAAGCAAACGGAACGCGGTGTGGGATGTGTTCTTCGGGACGGACTACCATTCCCACCTCGGCACCCGCCGGGGCGGCATGGCGGCCTGGAACCCGGAGGACGGGCTCCAGCGGGAGATCCACAACATCGAGAACACGCCCTTCCGGACGAAGTTTGAGCAGGACGCGGCGGACCTTACGGGATCGAGCTGCATCGGGTGCATCTCCGACACCGACCCCCAGCCGCTGCTGGTCCGCTCGCACCTGGGGACCTACGCCGTGAGCATGGTGGGCATCATCCGCAACCAGGAGGACCTGGCGAACCGCTTTTTGGACGCCACCTACGGCCACTTCGAGGCCATGGGCGGCGGGAAGGTGAACCAGTGCGAGCTTGTGGCGGCGCTCATCAACCAGCAGAGGACCTTTGAGGACGGCATCCGCTTCGCCCAGGAGAAGATCGAGGGGACGGTGTCCCTTCTCCTCCTCACCGACAAGGGTGAGATGATTGCCGCCCGGGACAGGGAGGGGCGTCTGCCCATCATCCTGGGGCAAAACGAGGACGGGTACTGCGTGAGCTTTGAGTCCTTCGCCTTTGAAAAGCTGGGCTACCGGCACGTCCGGGACCTGGGCCCGGCGGAGATCGTCCGGATCACCGCCGACGGCGTGGAGCAGCTGGCCGCGCCGGGGGAGCGGATGAAGATCTGCACGTTCCTCTGGACCTACTACGGCTACCCCAACAGCCGGTACGAGGGCTCCAACGTGGAGGTCAGCCGCGCCAAAAACGGGCGGCTCATGGCCAAGTATGACCGGGAGCACAACGGCATCCCGGAGGTCGATTATGTCTGCGGCGTGCCGGACTCCGGCGTGGGCCACGCCATTGGCTACTCCAATGAGTCGGGCATCGACTACGCCCGGCCCTTCATCAAATACACCCCCACCTGGCCCCGGAGCTTCATGCCCTACCGGCAGGAGATCCGCAATCAGGTGGCGAAAATGAAGCTCATCCCCGTCCACGAGCTCATCGAGGGCAAGAAGCTCCTCTTTGTGGACGACTCCATCGTCCGGGGCACGCAGCTTGCCGGGACCGTGGACTTCCTCCGCAACAACGGGGCCAAGGAGCTCCATATGCGCTCGGCCTGCCCGCCCATCATGTACGGGTGCAAGTACCTCAACTTCTCCCGCTCCACCAGTGAAATGGAGCTTATCGCCCGCCGCACCATGAAGGCCCTGGAGGGCGACGAGGGCTTCCAGCACGCCGACGAGTACGTGGACGGCACCACGGCGCGGGGCCGCGCCATGCGGGAGCACATCTGCAAGACGCTGAAGTTCGATTCGCTGGAGTACCAGACCCTGGACGGGACGCTGAGCGCCATCGGGATCGATAAGTGCAAGCTTTGCACCTACTGCTGGAACGGGGAGGAATGAGCCATGAACGAGTCCAAGTCCGATTTTTACGCCTCCGCGGGGGTGGACATCACGGCGGGGTATAAGGCCGTGGAGCTCATGAAAAAGCACGTCCGTCGCACGGTGATCCCCGGCGCGGACGACGACATCGGCGGCTTCGGCGGGACGTTCGTGCCGAATCTCGCCGGGATGAAGGAGCCGGTGCTTGTCTCCGGCACCGACGGCGTGGGGACGAAGATCAAGCTGGCCTTTGAGCTGGACAGGCACGACACCGTGGGCATCGACTGCGTGGCCATGTGCGTCAACGACATCATCTGCTGCGGCGCAAAGCCCCTCTTCTTCCTCGATTACATCGCCTGCGGGCGCAACATCCCGGAGAAGATCGCCGCCATCGTGGGCGGCGTGGCCGAGGGGTGCGTCCGCTCGGGCTGCGCCCTCATCGGCGGCGAGACCGCCGAGCATCCCGGCCTCATGCCCGAGGAGGAGTACGATCTGGCCGGCTTCGCCGTGGGCATCGTGGACAGGGAGAAGGTGCTGAGGCCCGATTCCGTCCGGGAGGGGGACGCCATCGTCGCCCTCAAGTCCAGCGGCGTCCACTCCAACGGGTTTTCGCTGGTGCGGAAGATTTTGGCCGATTCCGGGACAAAGCTCACCGACACCTTTGACGAGCTGGGCGGCAGGCCCATCGGCGAGGTCCTGCTGACCCCCACCAGGCTCTACGTAAAGCCCATTTTGGCGCTTATGGACGCCGTGAAGGTCAAATCCGTGGCCCACATCACCGGCGGCGGGTTTTATGAGAACATCCCCCGGGCCCTCCCGGAGGGGCTGGGGGCGAAGATCCAGAAATCCAGCCTCCAAATTCTCCCCATCTTCGGCCTTATGGCCCGCCTCGGGAACGTGCCGGAGCGGGAGATGTTCAACGTCTACAACATGGGCGTGGGCATGACCGTCATTGTCGCCCCCGAGGACGCGGCGAAGGCCGTGGAGGTCCTGAAAGCCGCCGGCGAGGACGCCTACGTCTGCGGTGAGGTCGTCCGGTCGGACACGAGGATGGAGCTATGCTGAAAAAGGCGAGGATCGCCGTGCTGGTCTCCGGCGGCGGCACGAATTTGCAGGCCCTCCTGGACGCGGAGAAGAGCGGGATTCTCACCAGCGGCGAGATCGTCCTGGTCGTCTCCAACGTCAAAAGCGCCTACGCCCTGGAGCGGGCAAAAAACGCGGGGGTCGAGGCGCTGTTCATCTCCAAAAAGGCCCTGGGCGGCACCCAGGAGGCGTTCGACCGGGAGCTTGCGCGGGTGCTGGATGAGCACCGCATCGACCTCATCATCCTGGCGGGCTACCTCAACATCCTTACCGAAGCGTTCACCGCCCGGTATCCCGGCCGGATCATCAACGTCCACCCGGCCCTCATCCCCAGCTTCTGCGGCAAGGGGATGTACGGCCTCCACGTCCACGAGGCGGCGCTTGCCTACGGCGTGAAGGTCACCGGGGCCACGGTCCACTATGTCAACGAGGTCTGCGACGGCGGGCGGATCATCGCCCAGAAGGCCGTCTATGTCCGCGACGGCGACACGCCGGAGGTTTTGCAACGGAGAGTCATGGAGGAGGCCGAGTGGGTCATTTTGCCCGAGGCCGCCGAAAAAGTCTCAAAAGAGCTTATGGAGGGGATAAATGATGTACGATCTAACTAAGCTTCTCACGGAGAATACCTACCCCGGCCGGGGCATCGTTCTGGGCCGGTCGAAGGACGACAAAAAGGCCGTGATCGCCTACTTCATCATGGGCCGGAGCGCCAACAGCCGCAACCGGGTCTTCGAGGCCACCGAGGACGGCATCCGCACGAAAGCCTTTGACGAATCTAAGATGGAGGACCCCAGCCTCATCATCTACCACCCGGTGCGGGTGCTGAACGGCACCACCATCGTCACCAACGGCGACCAGACGGACACCATCCGGGACGCCATGGCGGAGGGCCACTGCTACCGCCACGCCCTGCACAAGCGGACCTTCGAGCCAGACGGACCCAACTGGACGCCCCGCGTCTCCGGCGTGGTGACGCCGGATGGGAAGTACGCCCTGTCCATCCTCAAGTCCATGGACGGCGACCCCACCTGCTGCTGCCGGTACTTTTACGAGTACGACCGGCCCCTGCCCGGCACGGGCCACTTCATCCACACCTATAAGCGCGACGGGGACCCCATCCCCAGCTTTGAGGGCGAGCCGGAGCGCGTGTCCGTCGAGGCGGAGAGCGCGAAGGCGTTCGCCGACCTTCTCTGGAGGAGCCTTAACGAGGACAACAAGGTGTCCCTCTATGTGAGCTACATCGACATTGAGACCGGAAAAGACGACAGCGTCATCGTCAACAAGAACGTGTGAGGTGCGACATGACTGAATTTGAACTGAAATACGGCTGCAACCCCAACCAGAAGCCGGCGAAGATCTTCATGCGCTCCGGCGCCGCGCTGCCCCTGGAGGTCCTGAACGGACGGCCGGGGTACATCAATTTCCTGGACGCCCTCAACTCCTGGCAGCTGGTCCGGGAGCTTCAGCGTGAGCTGGGCCTTCCGGCGGCGGCCAGCTTCAAGCACGTCTCCCCCGCCGGGGCGGCGGTGGGCAATCCGCTGTCCGAGGAGCTGAAAAGAGCCTGCTTCGTCCACGACATCAAGGGCCTGGACGATTCGCCCCTGGCCTGCGCCTACGCGAGAGCCAGAGGAACCGACCGGATGAGCAGCTTTGGCGACTGGATCGCCCTCTCCGACGTGTGCGACGTCACCACCGCCAGGATCATCAAGCGCGAGGTCAGCGACGGCGTCATCGCCCCCGGCTACACCCCCGAGGCGCTGGAGCTCCTGCGCCAGAAGAAGAACGGCGGCTACAACGTGGTAAAAATCGACGCCGGCTACGTGCCGGAGCACGAGGAGACGAAGGACGTCTTCGGTGTCACCTTCTCCCAGGGCAGGAACGACTTCAAGATCGACCGTGAGCTTCTGAAAAACGTGGTGACGGAGAATAAGGACATCCCGGAGTTTGCGAAAAGGGACCTCATCATCTCCCTCATCACCCTCAAATACACCCAGTCCAACTCCGTCTGCTTCGCCGCCGACGGACAGGCCATCGGCGTGGGCGCGGGCCAGCAAAGCCGCATCCACTGCACCCGCCTTGCCGGCGGGAAGGCCGACACCTGGCATCTTCGCCAGTCCCAGCGGGTCCTGGAGCTGCCCTTTATAAAAGGCCTGGGCCGCGCCGACCGGGACAACGTCATCGACGGCTTCATCAACCACAACGAGGAGGACGTCACCGCAGACGGCGTCTGGCAGCGTTATTTCACCGAACAGCCCCGGTATTTCAGCGCGGAGGAGCAGCGGGCCTATCTCGACACCATTACCGACGTGTCCCTGGGCTCCGACGCCTTCTTCCCCTTCGGCGACAACGTGGAGCGGGCCCACAAGAGCGGCGTCAAGTACGTCGCCGAACCCGGCGGGTCCGTGCGGGACGATAACGTCATCGAGGTCGCCAACAAATACGGTATGGCCATGGCCTTCACCGGCATGAGGCTGTTCCACCATTAAGAGAAAGGGGAGGCGCGTTCCATGAAGATTCTTGTTGTGGGCGGCGGGGGCCGCGAGCACGCCATCATCAAGGCGCTTCGGAAAAACCCGGCGGCGGACGTCATCTACGCCCTGCCGGGGAACGGGGGCATCGCCGCGGACGCGGTGTGCGTGCCCATCAAGGCCACGGACATCGAGGGCATCGTCCGATTTGCCGGGGAAAAGCACGTGGACTACGCCGTGGTGGCCCCGGACGACCCCCTGGCCCTGGGGTGCGTGGACGAGCTGGAGAAGCTCGGCATCCCCTGCTTCGGCCCCCGGAAAAACGCCGCCGTCATCGAGGCCAGCAAGGCCTTTTCCAAGGCCCTCATGAAGAAGTACGGCATCCCCACCGCCCAGCACCGGACCTTCACCCATATGAACGAGGCCCTGGCCTACGTGGAGAAGATGGGCGCGCCCATCGTGGTGAAGGCCGACGGCCTTGCCCTGGGCAAGGGCGTCACCGTCGCCATGACGGTGGGGGAGGCGAAGGCGGCCATCCGGGAGATGATGGAGGGCGGCAAATTCGGCGCCTCCGGCTCCACAGTGGTCATCGAGGAGTACCTGGAGGGGCCGGAGGTTTCGGTCCTCTCCTTCACCGACGGGAAGACCGTGGTCCCCATGGTGTCCAGCATGGACCACAAGCGCGCTCACGACGGCGACGCCGGCCCCAACACCGGCGGCATGGGCACCGTGGCCCCCAATCCCTACTACACCCCGGAGGTGGCACAGCGGTGCATGGACGAAATTTTCGTCCCCACCATTAAGGCCATGGCCGCCGAGGGCCGGCCCTTTAAGGGGTGCCTCTACTTCGGCCTGATGATCACCCGGGACGGCCCCAAGGTCATCGAGTATAACTGCCGCTTCGGCGACCCGGAGACGCAGGTGGTCCTGCCGCTGCTGGAATCCGACCTCCTCACCGTCATGCGTGCCGTCACCGAGGAGCGGCTTGCGGAGACGGAGGTCAAGTTCTCGGAGAAATCCGCCGCCTGCGTGGTGCTGGCCTCCAAGGGCTACCCTGTGAAGTACGAAAGCGGCTTTGAGATCGAGCTTCCGAAGCTCGGTCCCGACCGGGACATCTTTGTTGCCGGCGCGGAGACGCGGGACGGAAGGCTCCTCAGCCACGGCGGGCGGGTCCTGGGGTGCGTGGCCGTGGAGGACACGCTGGAAAAGGCCGTCGCCGGGGCGTATGAGACGGCGGACGCCGTGCGCTTTGAAAACGGCTTTTGCCGCCGGGACATCGGAAAACGGGCGCTGGACGCCTTAAAGAAATAAGAGGGCAGACATGGTTTACAGAGTATTTGTGGAGAAACGAAACGGCCTGACGCTGGAGGCCGACGCCCTGGCGTCCGACCTCCGGGAGCTTCTGGGCGTCAAAAATCTGCGGGGCCTGCGGGTGCTCAACCGCTACGACGTGGAGGGCATCGACGAGGCGCTCTTTAAGACGGCGGTGCGCACCGTCTTCTCCGAGCCCCAGCTGGACGTGACCTACGAGGAGCTGGAGGCGGAGGGGACCGTCTTCGCCGTGGAGTACCTGCCGGGGCAGTTCGACCAGCGGGCGGACTCGGCGGCCCAGTGCATCCAGATCATCTCCCACGGCGAGCGCCCCACGGTCCGCACCGCCAAGGTCTACGTTCTGCGGGGGCGGCTGTCGCAGAGCGACCTTCAGAAGGTCAAGAAATATGTGATAAACCCCGTAGAGGCACGGGAGGCGTCTTTGGACAAGCCCGAGACACTCCGGACCGACTACGCCATCCCCACCGCGGTGGAGACGCTGGAGGGCTTCACCGCCCTCACCCACGACGGCATCGAGGACTTCGTCAAAAGGTACGGCCTTGCCATGGACGCGGACGACCTCCTGTTCTGCCGGGACTACTTCGCCTCCGAGGGGCGGGAGCCCACCATCACCGAGATCCGCATGATCGACACCTACTGGTCCGACCACTGCCGCCACACCACCTTCCTCACCCAGATCGACAGCGTGGAGTTTGAGGACCCCCTGTGCCAGGAGGAGTTTGAGATCTACCTGGCCATGCGGGAGTATTGCGGCGACAAAAAGCCCATGTGCCTCATGGATATCGCCACCGTGGGCGCGAAATACCTCAAAAAGCGGGGCCTTCTCCCCAAGCTCGACGAGTCCGAGGAGATCAACGCCTGCACGGTGAAAATTAAAATTACCGTGGACGGCGAGGTGCAGGACTGGCTTTTGCTCTTCAAAAACGAGACGCACAACCACCCTACGGAGATCGAGCCCTTCGGCGGCGCGGCCACCTGCATCGGCGGCGCCATCCGGGACCCCCTCTCCGGGCGCAGCTACGTCTACGCCGCCATGCGCGTCACCGGCGCTTCCGACCCTACGGTGCCCGTGAGCGACACCATGGCCGGGAAGCTTCCCCAGCGCAAGCTGGTCACCGGCGCGGCGGCGGGGTACAGCTCCTACGGCAACCAGATCGGCCTTGCCACGGGCATCGTGGACGAGATCTACCACCCCGGATACGCGGCCAAGCACATGGAGATCGGCGCGGTCCTGGGCGCGGCCCCGGCCTCCAACGTCCGGCGGGAGGTCCCCGCGCCGGGGGATATCGTGATCTTACTCGGCGGCCGCACCGGCCGGGACGGCATCGGCGGGGCCACCGGCTCCTCCAAGGCCCACAACGCCCACTCCGTGGAGACCTGCGGGGCGGAGGTCCAGAAGGGCAACGCCCCCGAGGAGCGCAAGCTCCAGCGCCTTTTCCGCAACCCCGACGCCACCCGGCTCATCAAGCGGTGCAACGACTTCGGCGCGGGCGGTGTCAGCGTGGCGGTGGGGGAGTTGGCCGACGGCCTCTATATCGACCTCAACGCCGTGCCCAGGAAGTACGATGGGCTGGACGGCACGGAGCTTGCCATCTCCGAGTCCCAGGAGCGCATGGCCGTGGTGGTGGCCCCGGAGGACCGGGACGCCTTCATGGCCCTGGCGGACGGGGAGAATCTGGAGTCCACCGTCATCGCCGTGGTCACCGCCGAGCCGCGCCTCGTCATGGAGTGGAACGGCAAAAAGATCGTGGACATCTCCCGTGACTTTTTGAACACCAACGGCGCGCCCAAGCACACCGCCATCAAGGTCCCCGCCGAAAAGGCCGTGGAGCCCCGGCCCGCCGGGTCCTTCGCGGAGGACCTGCTGGCCCTGGCTTCCGACCTCAACGTCTGCTCCAAGCGGGGCCTTTCCGAGCGCTTTGACTCCACCATCGGCGCGGCCAGTTTGCTCATGCCCTTCGGCGGAAAAAATCAGCTCACGCCCATCGAGGCCATGGCCCATCGCCTGCCTCTGGACCACGGCCATACCGACGCCTGCTCCTTCATGGCCTGGGGCTACGACCCCGCCGTCATGGAGGCCAGCCCCTTCAAGGGCGCGTACCTGGCGGTGGTGGAATCGGTGAGCAAGCTCATCGCCGCCGGCGCGTCCTTTGAGGACGTGTACCTCACCTTCCAGGAATATTTCTGCCGCCCCGGCGCAAAGCCGGAGCGCTGGGGCCAGCCCCTGGCGGCGCTTCTCGGCGCGCTGAAGGCCCAGCGGGAGCTGGGCATCGGCTCCATCGGCGGCAAGGACTCCATGTCCGGCTCCTTTGAGGACCTGGACGTGCCGCCCACCCTCGTCTCCTTCGCCGTCACCATGGGCACCGAGGACCAGGTCCGTTCCCCGGAATTCAAGGCCCCCGGCCGCAAGGTCGTGTGGCTGAAGCCGGAGACGAAGGACGGCCTTCCCACCGCCGACAGCCTCAAAAAGCTCTTTGACAAGGTCCACGGCCTTTTGATGAGCGGCGCGGCCGTCTCCGCCTGGACGCCCGCTTACGGCGGCGCGGCGGAGGGCGTCTTCAAGATGTGCCTGGGCAACGGCGTGGGCTTTGCCTTCGCGCCGGATGTTCAAAAAGAGGAGCTATTTGGCCGCGCCTACGGCTCCTTCATCCTGGAAATGACCGGCGACACCGATGAATTTGTCCTTGGTCAGACGACATTGGACCCCGTCATCACTTTGGGCGGCGAGAGCGTCCTTCTGGAGGACGTCCGGGCGGCCTGGGAGGGGAAGCTGGAGCGGGTCTATCCCACCCGCGCCGGGGATTCCGTCCCCGCGCCGGAGTACAGCTTCACCGCCATCACCCGCGTGTCCCCCAAGGTCAAATGCGCCCGGCCCCGGGTGCTCATCCCCGTGTTCCCCGGCACCAACTGCGAATTTGACACCGCCCGGGCCTTCGAGGAGGCGGGGGCGGAGGCAAAAATTTTCGTGGTCCGCAACCAGACCAGCGCCGCCATCGCCCGCAGCGCCGAGGAATTCGCAAAGCTGGTGGGGGAGAGCCAGATCATCTTCGTCCCCGGCGGCTTCTCCGGCGGCGACGAGCCGGACGGCTCCGGCAAGTTCATCACCGCCTTCTTCCGCGCCGGCGAGGTCCGGGACGCCGTCACCGAGCTTTTAGAGCGCCGGGACGGCCTGATGGGCGGCATCTGCAACGGCTTCCAGGCGCTGGTCAAGCTGGGCCTGGTGCCCTTCGGCAAGATCGTGGACACCGACCCCAATTGTCCCACCCTGACCTTCAACACCATCGGCCGCCACCAGTCGCGCCTGGTGCGCACCCGCGTGGCGTCCAACAAATCCCCCTGGCTGGCCCTCACGAACCCCGGGGAGATCTACACCGTCCCCATCTCCCACGGCGAGGGCAAGTTCCTGGCCAGCGCCCAGACCGTGGCGCAGCTGGCGGAAAAGGGCCAGATCGCCACCCAGTACGTGGACTTCGCCGGCCGCCCCACCATGGACATCGCCCACAATCCCAACGGCTCCGTGGCCGCCATCGAGGGCATCACAAGCCCCGATGGGCGCGTCTTCGGCAAGATGGGCCACTCCGAACGCGTCGGCGGGCTCTACAAGAACGTCCCCGGCGAGTTCGACATGAAGCTCTTCCGCGCCGGCGTGGAATACTTCAAATAAGCAAAAAAGGGGGCCGGTGATATCCGGCCCCCTTTTTCCCCTTGACAAATTTTATAAAAAGATTATGATAGATGCAGAAAACTGACCCGCTGGAAGGGAGATAAGACCATGGGTTCAACCTCGCGCGTTTTGAAGCTCCGGGCCAAGTCCACGCTGCGCCGGCGGCTCGGCGCCATTTTACTGATCGCCCTCATCTTCATCGTGGCCGACACGATGCTCTCCTGGCTGTCCGGGGAGCTGGACGGCACCAACGACTGGTCCCGCCGCCTCATGGACCAGATCGCCGCCTCCGCCGACAAGCTCGCGACCGCCACCCCCGAGGAGATGGAGCAGGTCTTCAACGACATCATAGCCGGTATGCCCAGCGTCAACTCCTTCGCCAGGAACACCTTCGGCATCGTCCTGTCGGTGCTGATCTCCCTGATGAGCATCCCCCTGTCCGTGGGCTACACCAACCACATCCTCCGGGAGAGCCGGGGGGAGGAGACGCATGTCTCCAGCCTTCTTTTCGGCTTCCAGGTGATGTGGAAGGCCCTGGTCATCAGCCTCCTCACGGGCCTCATCGTGGGCCTGGGCTCCATTTTCCTGGTGGTCCCCGGCGTCGTCGCCGCGCTGATGCTCTCCATGTCCGTCATGATCCTGGTGGACGACCCCTCCAAGGGCCCCATCCAGTGCCTGAAGGAGTCCGCGCGCCTCATGCGCGGCCACAAGTGGCGGCTTTTCAAGCTGGAGTTCTCCTTCATCTTCTGGTACTTGGGCGCGGGCCTCGTCACCACCCTGATCGGCGTCCCCCTGCTGAACATCTACCTCACCCCCTATACCTACCTCACCCGCGCCGAATTCTACAAGGAGCTCCTCCCCGCCTACCGCCCCGATCCCGGTCCGGAGATACAGTTTTAAAGAAGCTGGCTTGGAAGGCCGCAAAGCGGCCTTCCAATGCCAAAGGGGATACGTGCGAATTTTTTCCGACGTACATGCCGCCGGAAAAAATGGCTCGATGGGGAGGAAAATGTTGTGGAAAAGCTTCCGAATCATCGCACCCGCTCCGTCTCAGAGCCCTCCCCGCAGGGCGGGGAGGGGCAGGGGTGAGGTGGGAGCCGAAGGGCTTTGGGCGGCTGCGATGAACGCACCGACCTCATCCGGCGCCTGCGGGCGCCACCTTCCCCACTTTGTGGGGAAGGCTAAGACGGGGGACGAGAGACGAAGGCTCGAATACCCCGCCGCCGCGGCGGCACCCCTTTTTCCGAAAAAGGGGTCGGGGGAATAAGGTTGCGGCGCTTCGCGCCGCGTTTATAAAAAATTGCGCCGCAAAGCGGCGCAACCTTTTTCGCCCCCTCCTCGTAGGAGGGGGGCAGGGGAGAAGCGAGCGTGGGATGACAGGGCGGTCCCGACGACCCGCAGGGTATAAACACTGCCGTAGGGGTCGCCCTCCCGGGCGACCCGCCTCTCGACTATTGACCCGTCCCGACCAACGCCGTACGGGCCGCTGCCCACAGCGGCCCATGCCCCCCGATAACCGACATTTCCCGTTTTATCGGACCTGTTTCCGTCACGCAACCGCGCAAGGGCGGGTTGGAACCCGCCCCTACAGGGAATATGGGAGGTTATCCCATTTAACCGACATTGGAGGTCATCGCAACGCGGGCCGCCAGGAGTGGCGGCCCCTACGGCGTTGATTGAAGGTAAATTGTAAACTGCACGGGCGGGTCCTAAACCCGCCCGTGCCCACGTTCCCCCTCGTGGCGGCGGCTCTACGCCGCCCCGCGCGTCTTCATGGCCCTCAAAGCGTTGAGGATGGCCAGGAGGGCGACGCCTACGTCGGCGAAGACGGCCAGCCACATGTTGGCGTAACCGACGGCGATGAGCACCAGCATCCCCAGCTTTACCGCCAGGGCGAAGAGAATGTTCTGCCAGACGATTTTCATGGTCCGGCGGGCGATACGGACGGCCTGGGGCACGCGGGAGGGCTTGTCGTCCATGAGGACCATGTCGGCGGCCTCGATGGCGGCGTCGGAGCCCAGAGCGCCCATGGCAAGGCCCACGTCGGCGCGCATGAGCACCGGCGCGTCGTTGATGCCGTCGCCCACGAAGGCCACGGCCCCGCGGGCCGTGGCCATGATCGCCTCCAGCCCCGAGACCTTGTCCTCGGGCATCAGCTCGCTGCGCGTCTCGTCGATGCCCAGCTCCCGGGCCACGGCCTCGGCGGCGGCGCGGCGGTCGCCGGTGAGCATGGCCACCCGGACGCCCTGGGCGTGGATGCCGTCCACGCAAGGCTTGGCGTCCTCCTTCACCGTATCGCGGATCAGGAGCTCCCCGGCGTAGGCCCCGTCCACGCTGACGTAGACGGCCGTCCCCGGCGTCTCCGCCTCCTGAAGGTCGATGCCGTTTTCCGCCATGAGCCGCCGGTTCCCGGCAAGGACGGTGTGCCCGTCCACGACGGCCCGGACGCCGCGCCCGGCCAGCTCCTCCACCCGCGCGTCTCCCGTCTCCCGGTCCCCGGCGCGGTCCACGATGGCCCGGGCGATGGGGTGGGTGGAGAAGCTCTCGGCGGCGGCGGTGAGGCGTAAAAGCTCCTCCGCCTCCATGCCCACGGGCCGGATCTCCGTCACCCGGAAGGCGCCCTCCGTCAGGGTACCGGTCTTATCGAACACCACCGCGTCCACATGGGACAGGGCCTCCAGGTAGTTGGAGCCCTTCACCAAGATCCCCTGCTTGGACGCCCCGCCCAGGCCCGCGAAGAAGGTCAGCGGCACGGAGATGACCAGGGCGCAGGGGCAGGACACCACCAAAAACGCCAGAGCCCTGTGGACCCACACGCCCCAGGGCCGGGCGAAGGCCAGCGGTGGGATGAGGGCCAGCGCCACGGCGGCAAAGACCACCGCCGGGGTGTAGTACCGGGCAAATTTCGTGATGAAATTCTCAGTTCTGGCCTTGCGCTCCGCGGAATTTTCCACCATGTCCAGGACCCGCGCCACCGTGGACTGGGCGTAGACGCTTTCCACCCGGGCCTTGAGGACGGAATTGATGTTGACCGTGCCGGAGATGAGCCGGTCCCCCGGCTCCACGTCCCTGGGGGCGGACTCCCCGGTCATGGCGGCGGTGTTGACGCTGCCGGCGCCCTCGAGGACCACGCAGTCCAGAGGGATGCGCTCCCCGGGCTTGATGACGATGGTCTCGCCCACCGCCACCTCCTCCGGGTCCGTCTCCGTGAGCTCCCCGTCCCGGAGGACGTTGGCGTACTCCGGGCGGATGTCCATGAGCGCCGCGATGGACCGGCGGGACTTGCCTACGGCGATGGACTGGCAAAGCTCACCCACCTGGTAAAAGAGCATCACCGCCACGCCCTCGGCGTATTCCCCCGTGGCCATGGCGCCGATCGTGGCCACGGACATGAGGAAGTTCTCGTCGAAGATCTCCCCGTGGGCGATGTTCTCCACCGACCGCCACAGCACATCCCAGCCGATCACGAAATACGGTACCGCGTATGCCGCCAGCCTCCAAAGCCCCTCCGCCGGCACGAAAGTCGCCGCGATGAGGAACGCCCCGGCCAGGACGATCCGCGCCAGGGTCCGCTTGTGCTTTGCCGTCATACCGTCACCTCACGATGACGCAGTCCGGCTCCACCTTGCGGCAGAGCCTGACGACCTCGTCCATGATCTCCTCAAAACGCCCCTCGTCGGCGTCCACGGTCATCTTCTGGGTGAGGAAATTGACGCTGGCGTCGTTGACGCCGTCGATCTTTTTGATGTGCCGCTCCATCTTGGCCGCGCAGTTGGCGCAGTCCAGGTCCTTCAGACGAAAAATCTTTTTCATATGTAGATCCTCCTTATATTTTGATGTTACTCCAGAACGTGGTTCAAGCCTTGATCGATAATACTCCGCACATGGTCGTCGGCCAGGAAGCAGACGATGTTCTTGCCCTCCCGGCGGGAGGAGATGAGCTTGGCCTGCTTCAAAATGCGCAGCTGGTGGGAAATGGCCGATTGGCTGATGCCCAGCAGCTCCGCGATGTCGCAGACGCACATCTCCGACTCCATGAGCACAAAGAGGATCTTCATTCTGGTGGAGTCGCCGAACATCTTGAAAAGGTCCGCCAGCTCGTAGAGCGTGTCGTCCTCCGGCAGCACGTCCCGGACCCGGTCCACCACGTCCAGATGGGCGGCGGGCTCGTCGCACAGGAGCTCGTTTTTCTCTTCCACAATGGCTCATCCTTTCATATGAACAAGTGTTCATGTGTTGATGGTCAGAGTATAGCACAGGGAAAGGCGGGCGTCAAGGGAATTCGCGGAAAAAATGTTTACAATTTTGTAACTATTTTTTCCGCCCCTTTTTTGGCGGGTTTTGGCCGAATTCGCCGGGAATCGTCAAGATTTTGCGTGAAAAATTCCCGCAAACCCCACATCTTGCGGCAAAAGCCACACAAAAGCGTCCTTTGGCGGCAGGAAAATTTGATATTGACAAAGAGGAAACAATGTGTTACAATTTGGTTACGATAACGTTCCGGGAGGTTCCCAAATGGCAAGCGCGACTGGTAATAAGCTGCTGGAGTATCGCGGCCGGCCCCTTCGCAGGCTGGACAACATCCTCTATTACGGCAGCATGGCGGACAAGTATATCATCATGATGCAGGTCACGGACACCAAAAAGGTGGACGATATGGACGTGGCCACGCGGGTCTCCGTCCAGCTCCAGCTGACGGACCCCGACCTCAAATCCCGTGACCGTGTGGTCAAGAAGACAGAGAAAAGCGGGTTGTACGCCGCGATGGACGTGGCGTCGGTGTGGCTGGAGCGGGCGCTCTCAGCCAAGTGACGAAAGGACTTATACAAAAGATGAAGACACAAAAGAAGGTCCTGGCATTCCTCATGGCGCTGGTCATCCTGACGGGCCTTATGAGCGCCACCGCCCTGGCCGACTCCGTGGAGATCGCCTGGGGCGCCGCCACGGTGGACACCGCGGCCCTCAACATCCGCTCCGGCCCCTCCACCGACAACGACCGGGTGGGCATCATCGCCGGCGGCACCATCGTGGTGATCCTGGAGAAGACCAATGCCGACTGGTACAAAATAAACTACGCCGGCACCGTGGGCTATGTGGCCAGCGAGTACCTCACCGACGTGCTGAAGGCCGAGAACTTCAAGGCCACCGGCACCGTCATCGGCAAAAAGGTCCGGATGCGCAAGGGCCCCTCCACCGACAAGGCCGTCATCACCATGTACGACGAGGGCGAGACGCTCTCCGTCATCGGCATCAACAACGGCTGGTACAAGGTGGTCACCCAGGACGGTACCGGTTACATACGCTCCGACTACATGAAGATCACCGGCGGGGGCCCCAGCTACACCTCCGTCAAGTCCGAGACCCTCTCCCTGGGCCAGCAGATCGCCAACTACGCCCTCCAGTTCGTGGGCTACAAATACGTCTACGGCGAGGAATCCCCCTCCCGCGGCTTTGACTGCTCCGGCCTTATGTACTACGTCTACGGCCAGTTCGGCTATAAGATCGAGCGCGGCGCCACCTCCCAGTACAAGGCCCTCCCCAACCGCTTAAAGCGTGACGAGCTCCAGCCCGGTGACCTGGTCTTCTTCTCCAAGGACGGCGGCAAGGTCATGTACCACGTAGGCATGTACATCGGCAACGGCCAGTTCGTCCACGCCTCCAACTCCCGCGTCGGCGTCATCATCTCCGACCTCGACAGCACCCACTACTCCCAGCGCTTCTACTGCGGCGCGAGAGTCATCTGAAGCCAAGAAAACCGTCAAGCCCCCGACCGATCGGCCGGGGGCTTTCCGTTGATTTGCGCGCTTTTTCGAAGGCATCCCGTCCTCCCACGCTCGCTTCCCCCCTGCCCCCCTCCTACGAGGAGGGGGCTTTAAAAGGTTTGCGCCTGTGGCGCATTCTTTGATTTGTCCGCGCGGCGGGGACGGGGGACGGGCGGACCCATGTGTCCGCCCGTGCCACGTGGCGTGACGGGAACGGTTCCGATAAAACGGAAATTGGTGGTCAACCGGGGCAGGGCCAACCTGGGCGGCGGCCCGTACGGCGGTGTTCGAATTGTGTCAATAGACGAGGGGCGGGTCGCCGGGGACGGCGACCCCTACGGCGGCATTTATACCCTGCGGGTCATCGGGACCGCCCCGTCCTCCCACGCTCGCTTCCCCCCCTGCCCCCCTCCTACGAGGAGGGGGCTTAAAAAGGTTTGCGCCGCTTTGCGGCGCAATTTTTATATAAACGCGGCGCGAAGCGCCGCATCCTTATTTCCCTCGACCCCTTTTTCGGAAAAAGGGGTGCCGCCGCGGCGGCGGGGCATTCGAGCCCGTGGAGCGTAACTGATACTTCCGATGAACGGATCATAGCACCACCCCGGCGCTTCGCGCCACCCCGACCTAGGAGGGGCAAAAGAGGTTGCGATAACGGAATGGTCCCGATAATCCGCACCCGCCCCCGTCTCGGAGCCCCCTCCTCGCAGGGCGGGGCAGGGGGAAGCGAAGGGGGAGGGCATCCGGGCGGTTCCGATTTCCCCCGCCGCGCAAAGCTTTGCCCCACCTCCAAAGCCTGGAGATGGGGCAAATTCGTTTCGTTTATCTTCTCCCGCCGAAGGAGCCGTTGGAGCGGCCGCCGGTGGTGGGGCGGCTGGGGCGGCTGGGGGCCGAGGAGCGGCCGCCGAAGGAGCCGGCGCTGCCGGAGCGGCGGGCGGGGGCGGAGGGCCGGGAGGGCCGGTGGGATGTGGGCGTCGGGCCATGCGGGCCCGGTCCCGGGCCGGGGCGGGGACGCGGGGGCGGGTTATAGCGGCGGTAGGGGCGGGAGGTGAACATGTACCAGGGGTAGTAGCGGGGGATGGGCATCCCCAGGGACGTATAGTAGCCCCGGTAGCGCCGCCGGTCGGCAAGAATGACCACGGCTATGATCGCCGCAAAAATCAGGATAATGAAGAGATTCCGGAAGAGAAAGCCCAGGACCGTCCCGAAAATGCCCAGGCCCGCCAGCACGCCGGAGGAGCTCGATGCGCCCTGGGAGGGCGGGGCCACGTCGTACTCGTCGTAGAACCAGTCCGCCAGCTCGTCGACCAGGTTGGTGACGGCCCGGTCGTACTTGCCGTCGTCAAAGTCGTCCCAGAAATAGCGGTCCAGGTAGCTGTTGGAGTCGCCGGGGGTGAAGCGGCCGTCCAGGGCCATGCCCACGGTGATGCCGCCGCGCCCTTCCTTGGGGGAGACCGCCAGGAGCATGGCCCGGTCGGAGAGCTGCCAGTCGTTGAAGAGGCCGACGGCGTACTCGTCGGCGCCGATGTCGCCGAACCAATTGACAAAGACCACCACGATCTGGGCGCCGCCGCAGGACTCCTCCAGGTCGTCGTTGACCTCCAGGACGTGCTCCACCGTCTCTTGGGAGAGGGAGCCCGTCTCGTCGGTGACGTAGAAGTCCTCGCTTTGCGTGAGCGCCAGGGCCGGGACGGCCAGGCCCAGGGCCAGCAGGAGCGTCAGGAGCAGGGAAACGGTTTTCTTCAAAGGGACCACCTCACTGGAATTTTTCGGGCGGGTCCACGCCCAGAAGGCCGCCCAGGAGGCCGGCGGGGAACTCGCCTAAGGTGTTCTCCGTGAAGTCCTCCACCGCCTCGTTGTAGCCGGCGCGGTTGACTGCGCCCTGGGCGCCCTCAAAGGTGCTCACGTAGAGCTCCAGCGACCTGGTGTCCTCCTCGGTGAGGGGGACGGCGAGGAGCACGTCCCGCAGGGCGCGGAAGGATTGGACCAGCCGGAGGTTGGCCTCGGCGTATTGGGACACGTCCCGCCCGTCCATCACGTCCAGAAGGGCGGACCGGGCCGCCCGCAGATCCCCGGTCTCTCCCGCGGCGTCGTCATAGCCGGCGCCCACGGTGACGAGGCCCAGGGCGGCGTTGGCGCTGTCGGAGAGGTAGTCGGCGATGGCCCCCCGGCCGTCCACGCCGGTGAAGAACTGCTCCTCCACCTTCTCGGCGGCGCGCTGAAGGCTCATTTTCGCCCCCAGGGGCGTGAAAATGAGGACCACCAGGGCGAGGACGGCGGCGGCCACGCGCCGGTCGGATAAAAGCTTCCTCATCACTTGTTGAGCTCAAGGAGCTTGGACTTCAGGTCGGACTCGATCTTGCCAAGCTCCGCCTCGGCGGCGCGGCGCTTGGCGGCGCCCTCGGCCTGGATGGTGCGGACCTCCTCCAGCGTCTCGATGAGGGACTGGTTGGTGGCCTTCAGCGTCTCCAGGTCCACGATGCCCCGCTCGGACTCCCGGGCGATCTCGATGGAGCCCTGCTTGAGCTTCTCGGCGTTGCGCTTCAAAAGCTCGTTGGTCATGTCGGTGACCTCCCGCTGGGCCTCCATGGCCTGCTGGGAGTGCTGCTGGCCCAGAGCCAGGACCATCTGGCTCTTCCACAGGGGGATGGTGTTCACGATGGACGTCTGTATCTTTTCCACCATGAGGGTGTCGTTATTCTGGATGAGGCGGATCTGGGGGGACATCTGGATGGAGATCATCCGCGTCAGCTCCAGGTCGTGGAGCTTCTTGTCGAAGCGGCTGATCATGTTCTGGTAGTCGTTGGCCGCCTGGGCGTCCTCGGGAAGGCCGGATTTCTGGGCCTTCTCGCGAAGGCGGGGCAGCTCCACCTCCTCGCATTCCTTCAGCTTCTTCTTGCCGGCCAGGATGTACATGGTCAGCTCCTTGAAGTAGTCCTGGTTGAGGTCGTACATCTTATCGAGGGTGGCGATGTCCTTCAAAAGGGTGACCTGCTGGCCCTCCAGCATCCCGGCGATCTTGTCCACGTTGACCTCGGCCTTGTCGTACTGGGCCTTCAGGGAGGCGATCTGGTTCTTCACCTTCTTCTTGATGCCGAGAAACCCCCGCTCCTCCCCGTCGTAGTTGAAGCCCTTCAGCTCCACCACGAGGTCGGAGAGCATATCGCCCACCTCGCCCATGTCCTTGGTGCGGACGTTCTGGAGGGTGGTGCCGGAGAAGTCGGCGATGTTCTTCTGGCTGGCCGCGCCGTACTGGAGGATGGCGTTGGTGTCGGTGATGTCGATCTTCTGGGAGAAGTCCTCCACCTGCTTGAGCTCCTCGGGGGTGAGCTGGCTCTCCTCGTGCTCGGTGGCGGAGACGGCGGGGACCTCGGACTGGGCCTGGGCGGCGGCAGCCGCGGCGGCCGCCTGTCCGGCGGGGGTGTCGGTGGTGGCGTTGAAGGTCAGGGTGGGGGTGTATTCTTCGGTCATGTCGGTCTTCCTTTCTGAAAATAAGTTTATGTGATGTTGTATTGGTTTTAAATCTTAAAATCGCCGCCGGAGAGGCCCTCGCGCTTGAGCATGGATTCCAGAACGGTGATGTCCGTCTCGATATCCAGCGCCTCGTTGGCGAAGAGGGCGTCGTACTGCTTGCGGTAAGCCTGGACGGTGGTGTCCAGGATGTCCTCGATGCGCCGGAGGGTGCCGGAGACGTTCTCGCCGGCGCCCTCGCCGCTCATGCGGTCGTAGGCGTTCAAAAGCTTCATGGTGGTGGGCAGATAGTAGCTCGCGAAGCGCTTTACCTGCGGCACGTCCTTGGGATCGTCCACGATGTCCTTGAAGATCTTGTCGGTGAGATCGGCAAGCTCGTCCACGCGGCTTTGGACCGTGGGGTCGGGGATGGTCCCGCGCAGGCGCGTAAGCTCCGCCACGGCCCTCTGCCCCTCCTCCAGGAGCTTATCGCGCTCCGGGTCGCCGGTGGTCACCGGCGCGGGGGCGGGCTCCTCCACCTCGATCTCCTCCGTGGTCCCCGGGAAGAGCGCCCGCAGGCCGAAGAAAGCCCCGACGGTGAGGACCAGAAGGGCGGCGAAGTGCCACAGCCGGTAGAGCGGGAGGAAAAGGCACCAGATGAGCCACACCGCCGCCGCGCCGTAGAGCGGAATGGCGGAGGGACGGCGGATCGTCTTTTTCATGGGCGCGCCCCCTTTCAAAACTATAGTATTATATTGTAGTATTTTTCCTGCGAAAAGTCAATGGGTCACCGGCGGTACTCGAAGGCGATGCCGCAGACGCTGACGGTGTCGCCCTCGGCCACGCCCAGCTCCTCGAGCCTGGCGTAAACGCCCCGGTCCCGGAGGGTGCGGTCAAAGTAGTTGCGGGATTCGTAGTCGCCGAAGTTCACGTTCTGGACTAAGCGCTCTACCCAGCCCCCGTCCACGTACCAGACGCCGTCCTCCCGGTTGATCTCCGGGTCGGGCAGCTCGGCCGGCTCCTCGGGCTCTACGTACTCCGGCTCGAAGGTGCGGATGGGGGGCAGGTCCGAAAGCTTATAGCTCACGGCGCGGACAAGCTCCCGGGTGCCCAGCTCCGCGGCGGCGGAGATGGGGAAGAAGTCGAGGCCGGCCTCGCGCACATGGCGCTCCAGGCGCTCAATTTGCTCCGGGGAGGCCATGTCGCACTTGTTGGCGGCCACCACCATGGGGCGGGAGGCCAGGGCGGGTGAGTAGGCGGCCAGCTCCCGGTTGATCGTCTCAAAGTCCTCGATGGGGTCCCGGCCCTCGCTCCCGGAGACGTCCACCACGTGGACGGTGAGGCGGCAGCGGTCGATGTGCCGCAGGAAGTCGTGCCCCAGGCCCGCGCCCTCGCTGGCCCCCTCGATGATGCCGGGGATGTCCGCCAGGACGAAGCTCCGGTCCTCCCCGGCGTAGACCACGCCCAGGTTGGGGAAGAGGGTGGTAAAGTGGTAGTTGGCGATCTTGGGCCGCGCGCGGCTGACGGCGGCGAGAAGGGTGGATTTGCCCACGTTGGGAAAGCCCACCAGTCCCACATCCGCCAGAAGCTTCAGCTCCAGCACGATCTCCCGCTCCACGCCCGGAAGCCCCGCCTTGGCAAAGCGGGGGGCTTGGCGGGTGGGCGTGGCGAAGCGGGCGTTGCCCCAGCCGCCGCTGCCGCCCCGGGCCGCGACGAAGCGCTCCGTGGCGGACATATCCGCCATCACGGCGCCGGTCAGCTTGTCCCGGACCACGGTGCCCAGGGGGACGCGGATGACCAGGTCCTCGCCCCGCTTGCCGGTACAGCGCTTGCCCGCGCCGTCGGCGCCGTTGCCGGCGGCGTATTTGCGCTTGTAGCGAAAATCCATGAGGGTGGACATGTTGGCGTCGGCCACCAGGACCACGTCCCCGCCGTCGCCGCCGTCCCCGCCGTCCGGCCCGCCGGAGGCGACGTACTTCTCCCGGTGGAAGGCCACCGCGCCGTTCCCGCCCTTGCCGGAACGGATCTCGATCACTGCTTTGTCAACAAACATACCGATCATCCTTTGCTTTCATTGAAACTATTGTAGCAGATTCCCGCGGGATTTTCAAGATGGATGCCCCCGCCGCTTGCAATGAGCAGGAAAATCTGCTAAAATGTGTCTTATCCACATGAGGGAGGGAGCTTTATGAGGAAAATCATCTCTTTTGTCCTTATTTTTGCCGTCCTGGCGGCGCTTATTCCGGCCCTGCCGGCGAGGGCGTCCGCCGCCGGGGGAGCTGTGAGCGCGCCGGTGGACAGCCTCTCGCCCGAGGCGGCCCTGGCGTTTCATGAGGTTCTGGTGGACAAGGCGACGGAATGGGGGATCAATTACGCCGAATCCAACACCATAGTGGACAGCGCCTACGGCCTTGTCTACGCCGACCTCATCGACTTCGAGGGCGACGGCGTGCCGGAGCTGTACCTGTACACCATACCCGAAGAGTATGACCCCATGCCGGAGGAGGAGATCTGGCGCTTCAACGGCATGCGGGCGGAGAGATTTGAGGTCCCTGAGGTTCCTTACCTGGAGATAGAAAACGAGTTTGCCCTTATGCGCAGGGACGGAAAGGTCTACTTTGTGACGAGCTGTGAAGGCGGCAGCGCGTGGGGCGAGAATCACAACCTCTTTGTGAACGAATTTGCCGGAGAACACTCCGGGCCCGTTGTCGAGATGTACGAACGCTGGAGCTATGAACGGTATGAAATGGACAGCTCCTATTCCCTGACCATCAACGGGAACGCGATCTATGAAGAAGCGGATTATGACACCGAGGGCGGTCTTACCAGCGCGCCGGAGGCTCAGGCGGTCTATGACCGGTGGCCGGAGAGCCAGTGGTATTTGCTCTTTGATAACAGAAGCGTACGGAGCAACGACGTCAGGTCCCTGATGCGCCGGCTGTGGGCCCGGGCCGGTGAGAAAGACATCGCGCGCATCGACCCCCGTGACCCCCTGGCCAGCGTGGCGTACATGGGGGACAGGACGAGGTGCCAAATGGACGCCCAAATGGCCTTGGCATACGCCGAGGCGCTGGAGAAAACGGATCTTGGGTACACCGCTCTCATTGACCTGGGGGACGGATACCCCGTGACGGTGTCCAGCGAGCCCATCCCCGATCCCTACGTAGACAGCTCCTGGGAGAGCCCGGTCTTCCATGAATACCAAAACGGCAAGGCCGTTGTGTCCCAGTTCGTTTCGCCCTATTCCGATTCACTCCTTGGAGAATTCGCCGTCTGCGATTCCCCCGAGGGCAAGGTGCTCCGGGGCGGAGTTACCTACGACCTCTATACCCCCGAGAACGGGGCCAAATATTATAAGTCCGAGCGGGGCCGCCTGCGGCTGTGGCATACGGTGACCACGGAGGAGACCTCCGGCGGGACGGCCTGGGTTCTGGACGGGACCTATTCCGGGACCGTGAACCCGGCGGAGGAGCTGGGGATCACCGAGGACTACGAGGTCTTTTACCATCAGATCCTGGGCGACTACCCCGGTGAGGAGCTCAGAATGACCAACACCGCCGTCACCGCGGCGGCCCTGCGCGCCTATGCGCGGCTCCTCGCCGACACCCCCACCCCTGGCCCGGTCACGGACCCGACGGCCCCCGAGGATCCCCCGGAAGATCCCACCCAGCCGCCCGAGACCCCCGATACGACGCCCGAGACCCCCGATACGACACCGGAGACCCCGGATACGACACCCGAGACCCCCGATACGACGCCGGAGACCCCGGACACGACGCCCGAGACCCCCGATACGACGCCGGAAGCCCCCGACACAACGCCCAAAACCCCGGATACGACGCCCGAGTCCCCCGACATAACGCCGGAAGCCTCCGGCATGGCGTCGTGGGCCGTGTGGGCGATCGCCGGCGGCGCGGCTGCGCTGCTGCTGGCGGCTGCCGCTGTGACGGTCGCGGTCCTGGTCAAACGGCGCAAAAAGCCGTCCAAGCGCCTGTGCCCCCACTGCGGCAGCGAAAACGGGGAAAACACAAAATTCTGCACCAGGTGCGGAACAAAGCTTTGACACAAAAGCGGGCGGGTCCACGGACCCGCCCGCGGATACTTTAGTATACTGAAATGTTCCACGTGGAACATTTCAGTATACTAAAGTATTTCCCGCTTTGTTATCCAACCTTCGCTGCCCCCCTGCCCCCCTCCTACGAGGAGGGGGCGAAAAAGGTTGCGGCTTCGCCGCAGTTTTGAATAATCCGCTGCGGCGGGGACGGGGGAACGGGCGGGTTTAGAACCCGCCCCTACAGTTTCTAAATTACCTTCAATAAACGCCGTACGGGCCGCCGCCCACGGCGGCCCGCGTTTCGATGACCTCCGATGTTAAATGAATGGGATACCTTCCCAATTTGCCTGTAGGGGCGGGTTCCAAACCCGCCCGTGCCACGTTGCATGACGGGGACGGTTCCGATAAAACGGTAAACGTCAGTCAACGAAAAAGGGCCGCCGTGGGCGGCGGCCCGTACGGCGTTGATTGGAACGTGTCAATAAACGAGAGGCGGGTCGCCCAGAAGGGCGACCCCTACAGCCCCTAATCGAGCATTTTTTCCGGCGGCATGTACGTCGGAAAAAATACCTTTTGTCACGCAAGTGTGCCGCTTGCGGCGCGCGCAGCGTGACAGCAGAAACTCCCTTCCTGAATTCCGCTGAATTCAGGAAGGGAGTTTCGCACGTTCCCCCTTGGCATTTGAAGGCGCTCCGCGCCTTCAAAGCCAGATTTCCACCTTCTCAAACGCGTTGATCACCTCGGTGCGGCGGTAGCGGGTGCGGCGGGGGATGTTGACGCCGTAGTTGAGGTGGATGTGGCCGTGGATGAAGTAGGTGGGCTCGTATTTTTCGATGAGGGCGTTGAAGCACTCGAAGCCCTGATGGGGCAGGTCCTCCAGGTCGTGGATGTCCCGGGGCGGGGCGTGGGTGAGGATGATGTCCACGCCGCCGGCGCGCCAGGCGGGGAAGCGCAGCTTCCCGGCGCGGCGCTCCATCTGGAGCTCGGTGTACATGTTCTCGCCGGGGCGGTATTTCCGGGCGCCGCCCAGGCCCATGATGCGCACGCCCTTCACCGTCACCACCTTGCCGTCGGCGCAGATACAGCCGGTGGGCGGGTCGGCGGTAAAGCCGTCGTCGTGGTTGCCGCGGACGTACACCAGGGGGGTGTTGGACATAGTGACCAGAAACTCAAGGTACGCGCGCTTTAAGTCCCCGCAGGAGAGGATAAGGTCGTAGCCCGTCAGAACGCCGGGCCGGTAGTAGTCGTAGAGGCTCTTGGCCTCCTCGTCGGACACGGCAAGGATCTTCATTCCCGGGCGCCCTCCGGCTTCTTGGCCGGCTCCACGCCCACGGACTCCACGGTGGCCTTGCCGGTGGAGCTCAGCTCCTCGTACTCGGGGATCTTGCCCACCACGTTCTCCACCAGGTAGTCCATGGAGATGATCTCCTCCAGGTCGAAGGCGCGGCCCTCCTCCCCCACCGTGTCGCCGCCCTGGATGTGGATGGGGCCGACGAAGGGGTCTACGATCCAGTGGCTGATGCCCTCCCGGAGATACCCGGCCAGACGCTTCACGGGCTCGGGCACCGCGTCGGAGAGGGACAGGTCCACCACGCCGGCGGACATGCCCCAGTAGTAGTTGATGGCCTTGCTGGAGCTTTCGTACTCGGCGCGGATGGCGCCGTTCAAAATCTGGCGGATGAGTCCCTCGTAGTAGACGCCCCAGTTCCATAAGGGGGCCGCCAGGCGCGTGGGGGCGCCGTTTTCCACGAGATACAGGCCGAAGGCGGCGTCGGACTCGTAGAGCTTGGCGTTGTCCATGGCGGAGATGAGGCGGATGCCCCGGTCGGCCAGACGCTTGGCGGCGGCGCGGCGGCCGCCTACGCTGGACCACTCCAGCTCCACTTTAGACCGGGGGTTCACCATCCGGGCCCCCAGGGCGAAGGCGTTGATGCCGGCGATCTGGCCGTAGATGGGGTAGTCGCAGACGTACCCGATGCGCCCGCCCTCGCACAGCGCCCCGGCCACGGCGCCGATGATGAACTTGGCCTCGTAGATCCGGGCGTAGTAGGTGCGCACATACCGGTGGGACTTGTTGATGGAGCAGTTGAGAAGAAGAATGTCCGGGTGATCCACCGCCGCCCGGAGGGAGGCCGGCAGGAGCACCGGGGAGGTGGTGAAGAGCACGTCGCACTTGTCCTGGTGGATGGCTTTCTCCAGGACCTCCCGTGGGTCGGAGGCCATGGCGTCGAAGTAGGAGGCGGTGGCGATCTTCTCCCCAAAAACCCGCTCCACGTACCGCCGGCCCTGGTCGTGGCCGTGGGTCCAGCCGGAGGTCTCCGGCGTCTTGTCGTGGACGAAGCCCACCTTCAGCCCCAGGGCCGTGGTAGCGGTGGTCAGGACCTTGGTGAGGAGGGTGGCCCGGGGCTCCACGGGCACGGGCTTGACCTCGATGGGGGCCTCCTCCTGCTGGAGCTTCAGCTCCTCCCAGAGCCTGCCCACGGACTTCTTCATCTGGGCGGAGTCCATGCCGCGCAGGTCCTCGTAGGGGTAAATTTTCAAAAACACCAGCAGCGCGTCCCCGGCGCTGATGGAGAGGCGTCCGCCGGCGCGCTCGTCAAAGGCGGCGCGGAAATAGTGGTAGACGGAGGAGAACCGCCGCCGGTCCTCCTCGGTCCAGACGGACTCCGGGTCCCGGCCCAGAAGGCGCAGGAGCTCCCGGTAGCCGCCCTTCTTGGAGATCTCCAGGTAGTTGATGTGGGTCACCCGGTTGAACTCCACGAATTCCGCGTAGTGGTCGCTCTCCGGCGTGCCGGGCTCGGGCATGACGCGGATGACCTCCGCCGTGACGGTGGCGGCGTCGAAGAACTTCAGGACGCTGACCCGCTTGTTGCCCTCCTGGACGTAGTAGCGGTTCATGTACTCATAAGCCTTGATGGGGTCCCGGATGCCGTCCTTCAGATGGGCGGCGCACAGGGCCTTCCACTTGGCGGCAAACTCCGTGTCCTCGTCGAGGATGGGCATGAAGTTCCTGGCAAAGCTGGTGGTGCGGCCCCGGGTCTTGGTGCCCACGATGAATTCCGCCGGGATCTGGATGGTCCCCAGGCGGATGCCGATGTTGCACCGCTCGTCGGGCACAAAGTCGTCCAGCACCGGCAGCACGGGGCTCACGCCCTTTGCGATGCACGCCCGGTACTCCTTCTGCCCCGCCTTCAGCGCTTCCTTATAATACTGTTCCGGCATAAGCTCCTCCCAAAGGGTTCAGTTTCATGTTCTGATTGTACCATATCTGTCAAGCCTGTCAACCCCCGCAATCGGACGAAACGGCTCAGAACCCTCCGCCTTCGCTGCCCCCCTGCCCCACCCTGCGAGGAGGGGGCGAAAAAGGTTGCGGCTTCGCCGCAAATTTTGATTTGCCCGCGCGGCGGGGACGGGGGGACGAGAGACGGGGGGGACGGGCGGGTTTAGAACCCGCCCCTACAGTTTTAATTTGCGTTCCATCAACGCCGTAGGGGCGGCCTCTCTTGGCCGCCCGTGTTCCGATGACCTCCCACGTCATTTGAATGAGATACCCTTCCATATCCCCCGTAGGGGCGGGTTCCAAACCCGCCCGTGCCACGATGAGAGACGGAGAGGTCCCGATAACCCGCACCCGCCCCCGTCCCGGAGCCCCCTCCTCGTAGGAGGGGGGCAGGGGGGCAGCGAACGTTGGATGACAGAGCGGTTCCGGCAAAACGCACCCACCCCCGCCCTCTTTTTCCCCTTGCAAATCAAGAAAAACGATGTATAATAGTCTGAAATGCCATTGAAAACGAGGTGTCGTTATGAATATTGTCTGCCTGGATCTGGAGGGCGTGCTGGTGCCGGAGATCTGGATCGCGTTTTCGGAGGTGTCCGGGATCCCGGAGCTGCGGCGCACCACCCGGGACGAGCCGGATTATCATAAGCTCATGGCCTTCCGGCTGGCGATCTTAAAGGAGCGCGGGCTGGGGCTTCGTGAGATCCAGGACGTCATCGCCAAGATCGACCCGCTCCCCGGCGCGAAGGATTTTCTCGATACCCTCCGGGCCGAGACGCAGGCCGTCATCCTCTCGGACACCTTCACCCAGTTTGCTTCGCCCCTGATGCGCAAGCTGGGCTGGCCCGCTATTTTCTGCAACGAGCTCACCGTCGCCCCCTCCGGGGAGATCACGGGCTTTCGGATGCGGTGCGAAAACTCCAAGCTCACCACCGTCCGGGCCCTCCAGTCCTGCGGGTTCGAGACGGTGGCCGCCGGGGACAGCTACAACGACCTTGCCATGATCAGGGCCAGTAAGGCCGGGTTCCTTTTCCGCAGCACGGACAAGATAAAGGCCGACAACCCGGACCTTCCGGCCTATGAGAGCTTTGACGAGCTTCTGGCCGGCATCCGCGCCGCCATCGGGGGCTGACATGGGGTTTTGGGAGCTTTTCCTCACCGCCGTGGGCCTCTCCATGGACGCCTTCGCCGTCTCCGTCTGCAAGGGCCTGTCCGCCCGGGACCTCCGGGCGCGGGACGCGATGAAGACCGGGCTTTTCTTCGGGGGCTTTCAGGCGCTGATGCCCCTTCTCGGCTGGCTCCTGGGCCGGCAGTTTGAGGCGTACATCACCGAGATCGACCACTGGATCGCCTTCATCCTCCTCGCCTTCATCGGCGGGAAGATGATCTGGGAGGTGCTTTTTGGCAAGGAGGAGGAGACGAGCGGCTCCTTCGGCTTCAAGGAGCTCCTGATCCTCGCCGTCGCCACCAGCATCGACGCCCTGGCGGTGGGCATCACCTTCGCCTTTCTCTCGGTGGATATCTGGTCCTCCGTGGCCGTCATCGGCGTCACCACCTTCGGCTTCGGCGTGGGCGGCGTCTATCTCGGCAACCGGGTGGGCGGCAAATTCCACGAAAAGGCGGAGATCGCCGGCGGCGTCATCCTCATCCTCATCGGACTTAAGATACTTTTAGAGCATCTGGACGTCATACATTTTTAAGAAAGAAGTAAGGTACAAATGGCAAAGAAACAGTTCAAAGCGGAATCCAAGCGGCTGCTGGATCTGATGATCAACTCCATCTACACCCACCGGGAAATTTTCCTGCGGGAGATCATCTCCAACGCCTCCGACGCCATCGATAAGCTGGCGTACAAGGCGCTGACGGACCAGAACGTGGGGCTGAGCCGGGAGGATTTCCGCATCCGCGTGGTGCCGGACAAGGACGCGCGGACGATCACCGTCTCCGACAACGGCATCGGCATGACGAAGGAGGAGATGGAGGAGAACCTGGGCGTCATCGCCCACTCGGGGTCTTTTAAGTTCAAATCCGAGCTGGACAAGGGCGAAAACGACGACGTGGACATCATCGGCCAGTTCGGCGTGGGCTTCTACTCCGCGTTCATGGTGTCCGACAAGGTGACCGTCCTCTCCCGGGCCTACGGCGCGGACGCGGCGTACAAGTGGGAGAGCGAGGGCGCCGACGGGTACACCGTCACGGAGTGCGACAAGGCCGACGTGGGCACGGACGTCGTCATGCACATTAAGCCCGACGCCGGCGAGGAGCATTACGGGGAATTCCTGGAGACGTGGAGAATCCGCGAGCTCATCAAAAAATACTCCGACTACGTGCGCTTCCCCATCCGCATGGACATCGAGCACACGGAGTACGTGGAGACGGAGGAGACGGACGAGCACGGCCACAAGAAGACCGAGCCCGTCACGCACACCGAGGAGGAGACAGTCAATTCCATGGTGCCCATCTGGCAGCGGTCCAAGACCGAGGCCACGGACGAGGCGTGCGTCGCCTTCTACAAGGAGCGGTTCCACGACACGGAGGACCCGGTGGCGGTCATCCGCGTCAACGCCGAGGGACTGACGAGCTACCGGGCGCTGCTGTTCATCCCCGCCAAGGCGCCCTACGACTTCTATAGCCGCGATTATAAGCCGGGCCTGGCGCTTTACTCCTCCGGCGTGATGATCATGGAGTCCTGCGCCGATCTTCTCCCGGAGTGCTTCCGCTTTGTGCGGGGCGTGGTGGACTCGCCGGACCTGAGCCTCAACATCTCCCGGGAGATCCTCCAGCACGACCGGCAGCTCAAGACCATCGCCGGGAATCTGGAGAACAAGGTCAAGGCGGAGCTTTTGAAGCTCCAGAGCGCCGACCCCGAGAAGTACGACACCTTCTGGGCCGCCTTCGGCCGGCAGATCAAGTACGGCATCGTGGGCGACTACGGGATGAAGAAGGAGCTTTTGAAGGACCTTTTGAAATTCTACTCCTCCAACGACGAAAAGCTCACCACTCTCAAGGATTACGTCTCCCGGATGCCCGAGGCGCAGAAGTACATCTACTACGCCGCCGCGGACAGTCTCCGCACCGCCGCCGGTCTTCCGCAGAATGAGCAGGTCAAGGCCAAGGGCTACGAGCTCCTCTACATGACCGAGGACATCGACGAGTTCGCCGTCCAGATGCTTTATAGCTACGACGACAAGGAGCTCAAGAGCGTCGCCGCCGGGGACCTGGGGCTGGAGACCGAGGAGGAGAAGGCCGAGCAGGAGGAGACGGCCGGCAAATCCAAGGAGCTCCTGGACTTCCTGAAGGAGACGCTGAAGGACGACGTGGCGGACGTGAAGCTGTCCAAGTCCCTGGTCAGCTCCGCCGTGTGTATGTCCTATGAGGGGGAGATCACCCTGGAGATGGAGCGCTATTTCCGCCAGATGCCCGGTGAGGCCGGGGAGAAGATCCGGGCCAAACGGGTCCTGGAGCTCAACCCCGCCCACCCCGCCTTCGCCTCCCTCACCGCCGCCTTCGAGGCCGACCGCGACCGCGCCGGGAAGATCGCCCGGGTGCTGTGCGACCAGGCCAAGCTCCTGGCGGGCCTGCCTGTGGAGGACCTGGCGGCGTACTCCGAGGCGGTGTGCGCGCTGCTATAACTGGCGAAAAATGGCTTCGCCATTTTCCTGCCAAAGGGGAAACGTGCGAAACTCCCTTGCTGAATTCTGCGGAATTCAGCAAGGGAGTTTCTGCTGTCAAATCTCGCGCACTCGATTTGACAAAAGGTATTTTTTCCGACGTACATGCCGCCGGAAAAAATGATCGATGAGGGGAGCGTAGGGGTCGCCGTCCCCGGCGACCCGCCCCTCGATACTTGACCCGTTCCAATCAACGCCGTACGGGCCGCCTATTTCCGTTTTATCGGAACCGTTCCCGTCCCGCAACGTGGCACGGGCGGGTTTGGAACCCGCCCCTACAGGGGATATGGAAGGTCGTCCCATTCAACCGACATCGGAGGTCATCGAAACGCGGGCCGCCAAGAGAGGCGGCCCCTACGGCGTTCATCGGAGGCAATTCAAACCCTGCGACGTGGGCCAACCTGGGCGGCGGCCCGTACGGCGGTTAACGAGGGCAATCCGAAACCTGCAACGCGGGTCGCCGGGGACGGCGGCCCGTACGGCGTTGGTTGGGGTCAATCCAAAACTGTAGGGGCGGGTTCTAAACCCGCCCGGGATCCCTCACACCACCACCGGCCCGGTGCGCCACTCGCTCCCGCCCTGGCGCTGGGCGGGGGAGGGGTACAGGAGGGCGTAGAGGTCGGCGGCGCGGGACTCCAGGGCGAAGAGGGATTGGGCCTCGGGGGAGAGCCTGCGGACGGCGGCGGGCTTGGTGAGGACGGGGAGGGTCCCCCGGAATTTCGCGCGGCGGAGAATCTCCCGGCCGCGCGCTCCCACCGCCAGGACGCGGATGTAGGGCGGGTCGTCGGGCCGGGCGTCGGCGGTGAGGCCCAGGTACGCCGCCATGGCCATGCGCCGCAGGCGCGAAAGGGCGTAGCGCTTCGTCTTGGCCTTTACCAGCACCGCCTCCAGCGTGGGCTCGGACCTGGCGGCCTCCATGAACCGCCGCCACAGCCCCTCGGACCCGTCGGGCAGGGCCGCGAAATCCGCCTCCGTCATGGTCCTGAACCGGGCCAGCATGGCCCCCTCCGCCGCCTCCACGGTCACCGGCCCCCGGCCGGCGGCAATCTCCCGCCGCAATATTTCCGCCGCCGCCTCCGGCAGGAACGGCGCCGGGTCGTCACCCGCGAGAAGAAGCTTCCGGATAGCGGCGGCGCTGGCCGCGCCGGCCTTTACCGGTCCGTCGTGTAAAGCGCCAAAGCGCTCCACCGCCGTGAAGCGCAGGGCGGCGCCGCGCCTGAGCGCGGCCTTTATGTACTCCACCGCCAGGATGTTGTTGGGCTCACGCAGCAGCGCCGCGTCCGGGCCGACGAGCTCCCAAAGCGCCCGCTCCCGCGCCGCGGCGTAGGAGACGCCGTCGCGAAGCTTTTCCCGGATGAGCGCTCCCGTCTCCTCCCGCAAAAGCGCCTCCGCCAGGGCTTTGAGACGCGACACGTCGGGACATTCCGCGCCGAAGGCGAGGTTGTCCGCGCCCAGGGCCTCCAAAAGCGCCACGCCGCCGTCGGCGAACCGCTCCGCCGACGAAAGCGCCCAGGGCAGGGGCAGCTCCGCCACAAGGTCCGCCCCGCACCGGACGGCCATTTCCGCCCGGGCCGCCTTGGGCAAAACGGCCGGCTCCCCCCGCTGGACGAAGTTCCCGCTCATGACGCACACCACGGCGCAGTCCTCGTTGGCCGCGCGCCGCGCGGCCTCCAGCTGATAGCTGTGGCCCAGGTGGAAGGGGTTATATTCGCAGACGATCCCGGTGATTTGCATAAAATTTCCCCCAACGGCAAAAAAGTGTTGTCTAAAACGGGAAGTTGTATTAAAATAGACGTATCTATTGTAACCCAGCGCCGACAAATTTACAAGGGAAGGTAATGAAAATGAAAATTCTTGTCATCAACGCCGGTTCCTCCTCTCTCAAATACCAGCTCATGGACTCCGACTCCGGGGCCGTCTTCGCCAAGGGCCTGTGCGAGCGCATCGGCATCGACGGCCGCCTCACCCACAAGGTCCCCGGCCGGGACGACGTGAAGCGCGACATCCCCATGCCCACCCACAACGAGGCCATCAAGGCCGTCATGGACGCCCTGGTGAGCCCTGAGTGCGGCGTCATCGCCTCCACCGACGAGATCGACGCCGTGGGCCACCGCGTCGTCCACGGCGGCGCGGAGTTCGCCGCCTCCTGCCTCATCGACGACGACGTCATCGCCGCCATCGAGCGGTGCATCCCCTTCGGGCCCCTCCACAACCCCGCCAACCTCATGGGCATCCGCGCCTGCATGGAGGCCATGCCGGGGAAAAAGCAGGTGGCCGTTTTCGACACCGCCTTCCACCAGACCATGCCCCCCAAGGCGTACATCTACGCCCTGCCCTACGAGTATTATGAGAAGGACGGCGTGCGGCGCTACGGCTTCCACGGCACCAGCCACAAGTACATCGCCGGTCAGGCCCTCCGGGCGCTGGGGAAAGAGGGTCACCCCGAGGGGACGAAGATCATCTCCTGCCACCTGGGCAACGGCTCCAGCCTCGCCGCCATCGTGGACGGCAAGGTGGTGGACACCTCCATGGGCCTGGGGCCCCTCGCCGGGTTCCCCATGGGCACCCGCTCCGGCGACATCGACCCCACCATCATGGAGTACCTCATGGGCCGGTACGGCTGGGACATCAAGGAGATGCTGAATGTTCTCAACAAGAAGTCCGGGGTCCTCGGCATCTCCGGCGTCAGCTCCGACTTCCGGGATCTGGCTGCCGCCGCCAAGGAGGGCAACGAGCGCGCCGCCCTGGCTCTCGATAAGTTCGCCTACGAGGTAAAGAAGTACATCGGCGCGTACGCCGCCGCCATGGGCGGGGTGGACGCCATCGTCTTCACCGCCGGCGTAGGCGAGAACGACGCGGACATGCGCATGCGCATCGCCTCCGGCCTTGAGTACATGGGCGTCAAGATCTGCCCCCACTGCAACGCCACCCGCGGCAAGGAGGAGATCTCCGCCGCCGACTCCAAGGTCAAGGTCTTCGTCATCCCCACCAATGAGGAGCTGATGATCGCCATGGATACCGCCGAGCTTTGCAAATAAGCTGGCTTTGAAGGCGTGGAGCGCCTTCAAATGCCAAGGGGATACGTGCGACCCCCCGCAACGAATTCCGCGGAATTCGATGCGGGGGGTTCTGCTTCGGGAAAATGTTGACAAGATTTGCGGTGGGCGGTATAATACGGTCAGTCCCGCAAGGGGCGGAGGGCGCGGCTGGCGCCGGATCCGACAATACGACGGTCTGGCCACTCTTTCCGAAAGGAGGGGGTGTGTAGATGTATTTTATACTAATATCTAATTAAAAGAAGTCATTCGCGCCGGTCTTTTTCGCGTCATGCCGCGTCAGCCGCCTTGGAAATACCAAAGGGTATTCCCTGCGGCGTCTTCCTTGCCTGACGCAAAAAATCCACGCCGCTCGGTGTCTTCTTTTAAATAGATGTTAGTATTACATTTACCTTTCATTACCATGGATACAGATTCACCATCCAAGTCCAGGTAATAAAAGATAAAGATAAAGACCGCCGCTGAGCCAGAGCGAACGGTCTTTGATCTTTGCTGTGACAGGTTTGTTGCAGTGAAGATCACAAATCCCAGTATCTCGGGCCAGGCTGTCAGGTGAAGGCGTGCGGCCGCTCCCTCTCTCCTTGCCCGTCTCTATTATACCCTCCCGCCGCCTTGGTTGTCAAGGGGTGGGAGTAAATTTTACCCCCACAGGCTCCAGCGGAAGACGCGGTCCTTCAGGGCCTCCCAGGCTTCGGGGTGGTCGACGTAGTATTTGGGGCAGACCTTGCCGGCTACGTCATAGTGGCGGATGACGTCGTCGCGGTCGAGGTCGTAGACGTCGCACAGCCATTTGAGGAGCTTCACCAGGGACTCCTCGGTGGCCTCGGTGAATTTGCCCGTCTCGTCCGGGTGGCAGCACTCAATGGCGATGGTGTCGTGGTTGCGGATGGTGGAGCAGTAGCTGATCTCATTAAGGGGCACGATCAGGAGGATCTCACCGTCCAGGCCAATCAGGAAATGGCTGCTGGCGGAGGTCTCATGGGTCGTGGCCAGGTTTGCGAAGTAGGACCTGTTCTGCTTAGCGGTGGTGTTGGGGTTGCCCACGTAGTGGACCACCACACCGTTGACCACCTCCAGAGGGTCGCCGGGGCGGGAATACTCGTTGAGGGGCAGGAGGTCCACGGTGATCCAGTCCGGGATCTCGATGTCCTGCGGCAGGGTCTTGTCCGGCTCCGTCTTCTCCGGCTTCGTCTCGTGGGGATCCTTTTTGGGCTCCGTCTGCGTGGAGGGGGTATCGTCCTCGTCCCGGTCCCGATCCCGGCTGGAGCCGGCGCTGTGGACGGTCATGACCACGATGAGGACGGTGACGGCGATGAAAAGCGCCAATACCGCCGCCAACAGCAGAAGCTTCCTTCGATGGGCGCGACGGCGCGCCTCCGCCGCCAGTCTCCGGCGGTAAAGCTCGTCCTCCCGGGCGGCCTGTTTCTCATATTCCTCTTCCCAACTGGTCATGTTCCCACTCCTCTCGTCTTTACCGGTTTGCCCAGCGTCGTCAGTATAGCGCGGTAAAGCATCCTTTCTGCATCATCCGTCAAATTTTTCAAAAAATTTTTTATCGTGCCCGCAGCTCCCAGAACGCCACCGCCGCGGCGGCGGCCACGTTCAGGGAATCCACCCCGTGGGCCATGGGAATCTTCACCGCGCAGTCGGAAAGAGCGAGGGCCGCGCTTGAGAGGCCGTCCCCTTCGCTGCCCAGGAGCATGGCGAGGCGCGGCGCGGCCCGGAGGGACGGGTGGTCGATGGGCAAAGAAGCGTCCGTCAGCGCCAGGGCGGCGGTTTGGAAGCCGTGGGCGCGCAAAAGGGCGAAGCCCGCCTCCGGCCAGCCGTCCAGCGTGGCCCAGGGGACCTGGAAGACCGCGCCCATGCTCACCCGGATGCTCCGGCGGTTGAGGGGGTCGCAGCAGGTGGGGGCCAGGAGCACCGCGTCCACCCCCAGCGCCGCCGCCGAGCGGAAGATGGCGCCGATGTTGGCGGCGTCCACCACCCCTTCCAGCACCGCCGCGCGGCGGGCGTTTTCCAAAACCGCCTCCGGCCGCGCCGGGGCGGGACGGCGCATGGCGCACAGCACGCCCCGGGTGAGGGTGTAGCCGGTGAGGGCGCTGAGCGTCTCCCGCGCCCCGGTGTAGACGGGCACGTCCCCGCACCGGGCGATGACGGCCGCGCCGTCGCCGGCGATGTGCCGGCGCTCCATAAGGAGGGACACGGGCGTGAGCCCCCGGTCCAGGGCGGTGGCGATGACCTTGGGGCTCTCCACGATGATAAGCCCCCGCGCCGGGTCCAGGCGCGAGCGCAGCTGCGCCTCCGTGAGGGACGCGTAGGGGGCGAGGCCGGGGGCGGTGAGGTCGGTGACTTCGATGACGTTTTCCATTTTCACACATCCTTTGTGAAAATTTTATCACCTTGCCCCTTTCAAGTCAACGCGCAAAGGTGTATAATAGTGAAAAAATACAGGGAGGTCGTTTTTATGAACGCATACGAAAGAGCCCTGGAGCTCAGGGACGAGACGGTGGAAAACCGCCGGTTCTTCCACAAAAACGCCGAATGCGGCGTCCACATGCCCAAGGCCGTGGCCTTTGTGACGGAGAAGCTGCGCGACTACGGCCTGGACCCGAAGCCCCTGGGGGAGGGCGTCACCGCCACGCTGGGGTCCGGGGAGCCCGTGCTGCTGCTGCGGGCGGACATGGACGCCCTGCCCATGCCGGAGGAGTCCGGCCTGCCCTTCGCCTGCCCCACGGGTACGGAGGCCCACGCCTGCGGCCACGACTGCCACGCCGCCATGCTCCTGACGGCGGCCAGGATGCTCAAGGAGCGGGAGAGCGAGCTCAAGGGAACCGTGAAATTCATGTTCCAGCCGGGGGAGGAGACCTTCGAGGGCAGTAAAAACATGATCGGGGCCGGCATCCTGGAAAACCCCGCGCCGGCGGCGGCGCTGGCCTTCCACACCGGGCCGGGGAAGCTCCCGGTGGGCCTTGTCATGTACAATGACCGCTCCACCATGATGTTCTCCACGGACATTTTCAAGATCACCATCAAGGGCCGGGGCGGCCACGGGGCGTACCCCCACACGGCGGTGGACCCCATCAACATCGGCGTCCACGTCCATTTAGGGCTCCAGGAGCTCATCGCCCGGGAGTCCGACCCCCAGAAGTGCACGCTCCTCACCGTGGGACACTTTGAGTCCGGCGCCACCGCCAACATCATCCCCGACACCGCCGTGCTGGAGGGCACCATCCGCACCAACGACAAGGAGGCCCGGGACAAGCTCCTCCGGCGCGTCCGGGAGCTCACCGAGGGCATCGCCAAGGCCTACGGCGGCGAGGCGGTCGTTGAGATCCCCCGCGGCGTGCCGCCGCTTGTGTGCGACGGCGACACCGTGCGCGAGATGATGGGGTATCTCCGGGAGATGGACATCCCCGGCTTTGCCGAGTATCCCGGTATCGCCTCCAGCGCCTCCGAGGACTTTGCCCTGGTGGCCGAGCGCGTCCCCACGGCCTTCATCTACCTGGCCTCGGGCTTCCCCGACGAGCGCGGCGACGCCCCGGCCCACAACCCCAAGGTCATGTTCAACGAGGACGTCCTGCCCGTCGGTGCCGCCGGCCTGACCCACTGCGCCATGCGGTGGCTGGAGGAGAGGGGGAAGTAAACAAAAGCGGCAGGCCCCCGGGGGCCTGCCGCTTGGACGGCGCGACGCGATGCAGCGTCAGGTTTTGTCCATGAAGATGGTGGTTTCCTCGCCGGTCTCGAAATTCCAGAGGAAGACGCCGTATTCGTCGGTGTAAACGCAGTATGTCTCGTTCAGGAAGTACAGCGAAAAGAGCTTATCGGGAAGCTTGAGGGGGTCGGACATGGTGCGGGTCGAGAGATCCACCCATCGATATTCCCTTGGGCTGCCGCCATAGCCGATGTACCGGTCGCCGCCGAAGTAGGCGACGGGCTTATAGAGCTCGCCAAGCTCAAAGACCGCCTCGCCTGTGGACAGATCAAAAACGGTGTTCTCATAATTCTCCAGGCAGTAGTAATATTTGCCTAAAATAGGCTCGCAGACCAGCATACCCTCCATATATTCACGAATGAACAGCGGCTGGTCGGACAGCTTCCCCAGATTCGTCCACTCCGGCGTGGCGGCGGAGGGATCGAGGCAGAAAAGATAATCGGTGGAATCGCTCTCCGTATTACCTTTGCGATAAATTTTCCCGCCGACGGAATAATTCCCCCTTAAACGAAACGGTTCGGTGAGGCCGTGGGCCGCCTCCTTTTGGGGAACGGGGACAGAGGCGAGCTCCTCAAGATCCATGGAATAGAGCTTCGTTTCGTTCTGCGAATTACCCGGGAGGCTGTATAATCCGGTGCCATAGCAGCGAAGGTTAAAGGAGCTGTTTTCGTAGGGCGTGAGTGGGACCTTGTTTCCGCTCATGTCTGTTTTGAGGACCGTCTTCAGGTTGGAGGTGGGATCTACAAAATAGAAATACCCATCCAAATAAAAACTGTAATTATTATTAGAATAAAGAATGGCGCTGGCAAGGTCCGGGTCGTCGGGGAAGAAGTCGGGCAGCTCGGTCAGCTCCTTCGTCCGGTAGTTATAGGAGTACCAGGTCTGGGTGTCAAAATCGTCGCGATAGAAACAAACCGTATCCTTGCCGGTGGGGATCATGCAATAGGTAATGGGAGAGGTGATCCTGCTCCATTTGGAATAGAAGTGCTTTGCCGTTATCCCGACCGCCGTGTCGCTGTTGTATTCCGCCTTTAAAAGCTCCAGAAAATCAGCGGCGGCCTGGACCTGCGGGTCCTTCGCGGGGGGCTCGGTGGGCGGCTCCGTGGCGGGCTCAGTGGGCGGCTCCGTGGCGGGCTCGGTGGAGGGCTCGGTCGCGGGCTCGGTGGTGTTGCCCGAAGGCTCGGTGGCGTCGTCCTTGGGCTCGGAGGGCTTGTCGGCGGTCTGGCCGGAGGCGGGCTCATCAGAGGGCTTCGGGTCCTTGCCGGTCTCCTTATCGCCGCAGGCGGCCAGGGAGAGAGTCAGGGCGATACAAAGAAAAATCAGGAACGCGCGTTTTTTCGTCTGTTTGTTTCCTCCTCATGCTTCGTTCTCCCAAATAGGGGTATTGCTGCCAGTATACACCCGGATTTTTCCGATTTCAAGAGGGTTCAGGGAGTTTCACACGGCGACAGCATTTACTTTTTCGGGCCTTTATGCTATTATGTCAACTGAGGCGAAAGTTGCCCTGCGGGAGATCGTGGATGTCACAGGCAGTACCGTGGCGATAGACGGGAAGACCATACGCGGGAGCGGGAATTATATTTCCCACCCACCCGCCCCCGCCGCCGCGGAAAAGCCCCTCCCTCTTGGAGGGGTGGCCGAGCGAAGCGACGGCCAGGGTGGGTGCGTCTATGATACCGCTCAAAAACCTCAACGTTCGCTTCCCCCCTGCCCCCCTCCTACGAGGAGGGGGCTCCGAGACGGGGGCGGGTGCGTTTGTTCGAAACCGTTCCGGTATCGCAACCTCTTTTGCCCCTCCAACGGAGGGGTGGCGCGAAGCGCCGGGGTGGTGCTGCGATCCGTTCATCGGAAGCGTCCGTTACGCCCCACAGGCTCGAATACCCCGCCGCTGCGGCGGCACCCCATCTCTGGCCTAAGAGCCGCCGCTTCGCGGCGGTTGGCCTCCGAAACACGCCTGCGGGCGTAGTTTTTCCGAAAAAGGGGTCGGGGGAATAAGGTTGCGGCTTCGCCGCGTTTATATTCAATTGCGCCTGCGGCGCAATAAAATCGAGCCTGCGGCGAAGCCGCAAACCTTTTAGCCCCCCTTTCCGGGAAAGGGGGGCAGGGGGGAAGCGAAGGTGGGAGGACAGAGCGGTCCCGACAAACCGCACCCGCCCCCGATTGAGAGCCCTCCCCGCAGGGCGGCTGCGCCCGCAGGGCTGCAACCGGCTTCGATGAACGCACGCACCTCATCCGGCGCCTGCGGGCGCCACCTTCCCCGCCCTGCGGGGAAGGCTAAGACGAGGGACGGGGGCTCGAATACCCCGCCGCTGCGGCGGCACCCCATCTCTGGCCTAAGAGCCGCCGCTTCGCGGCGGTTGGCCTCCGAAACACGCCTGCGGGCGTAGTTTTTCCGAAAAAGGGGTCGGGGGGGAAATAAGGATGCGCCGCAAGCGGCGCGTTTGGATTCAATTGCGCCTGCGGCGCAAACCTTTTTGGTAGGGGCGGGTTCTAAACCCGCCCGTCTCCCGTCCCTGTTTTCTCGTTTATCCCACCCTCCAGAACACCCACGCGAAGAACGCCGTGTGGATGAGGAGGAAGGTGGGGACCAGGAGGGTGAATTTGGGGCGGGTGGTTTTGTGGTGGAGGAGATGGATGGCCAAAAGCGCGCCCAGGGAGCCGCCGAGGGCGGCGGTCAGGAGGAGGGCGGATTCCGGGACGCGCCACATGTGGCGCTGCGCGCGGCGTTTATCCACAGCGTAGAGGACAAAGGTGAAAATGTTGAGGGCCGCGAGGGCGGCGGCGATGGCGAGTCTCACAGGCGCACCTTCTCCAGCTGCGCGGCGGACTGGCGCTTCAAGGCGTCGGTGAGGGCCATTTTCCGCAGGATATTTTGGACCGTCCGCTCCAGCTCGCCGCCCTCGGAGTAGTCCGCCGGGAGCATGAGGTCGGCGCGGCCGTCCCGGAGTAAGCCGGCGGCGGTGTCTTTTTTGCCCTTGGGGTAGACGGCGACGGAGGTGCCGCCGTTGACGCGCACCAGCTTCATGCAGGGCACGTCCGTCTTGCCGTCGGCGATGTAGAGCATGTTGCGGAAGGGCACCGGGCGCTCGTCCTCCGGGGTGTAGTCGTTGAGGGCGGCGTCCTCGGACAGGTCCTCCACGCCCTTGTTCACCCGGAAGAGGAACTGGGTCTTGGTGGTGTAGTTCACCACGTTCTTGGGCCAGATGGGCATGCCGTCGAAGTCATAGAGGAACTCGCAGGCGAAGACCTCGGTGAAATATTTGTAGATGGAGCTGCCCTCGATGATCTCCCGCAGGCCCGAGGAGATGATGTAGTGGCGCACCTCCACGCCCAGCGTCTTGCCGAAGGCGTTGACCCGGTCAAACCAGGTCTCCACGCCGGGATAGAACCGGAGGTCCCGGCCCAGGGCCACGAAGCTGTCCCGCCGGACGGAGACGTTTTTAGCCGAACGGGCCCGGTCCAGCATCACGTACATGTAGGCGAGGATGCCGTCCATCTTCTTTTGGCGGGCCAGCTCGTTGGCCTCCCGCCAGAAGTCCGCGGCGGTCATGCCCACGTTGGGGATGAAGGAGTATTCCTGCATGTCTTTGGTGCACAGGGTCTTGTCGAAGTCGTAGAGCAGCGCCACGGCGGGCTTTGTTTTTTTCATGTTGTCACTTCCCTGTCAAAATCGCGATAGGATTATTGTAATACGCCGGCGAAAAAAACGCAAGATGATACAGCTTTGATGCAAGGCCGATGTAGAATTAGACGCATTAAAATCATTACCGGGAGACGACTGCCATGATCAGGATCCTTATCGTTGACGACGAGCGGCCCATCGCCACGCTCATCCGCATGAGCCTTACCAAGGCCGGCTATACCTGCGTCTGCGCCTACGACGGGCTCCAGGCGGCGGATATTCTGGAAAAGGAGACGTTTGACCTTATTTTGCTGGACATCATGCTCCCCGGGGCCACGGGGTTCGAGCTTATGGACTACATCCGGCCCCTGGGGGTGCCGGTCATCTTCCTCACCGCCAAGGGGGCCATTGCCGACCGGGTGCAGGGGCTTCGGATGGGGGCGGAGGACTATATCGTCAAGCCCTTTGAGATCGTGGAGCTCCTGGCGCGGGTGGAGGTGGTGCTGCGGCGCTATAATAAGCTTGCCAGCGTCATCGAGATCGGGGGCCTCTCCATCGACACACGCTCCATGCGGGTGACGAAGGACGGGGAGGACATCGTCCTCACCAACAAGGAATATAATCTGCTCCTGCTCTTCGCCCGCAACCCCGGCGCGGCGCTCTACCGGGAGACGATCTACGAGCGGGTGTGGGGCGGGGACTACAACGCCGGCAGCCGCACAGTGGACCTGCACATCCAGCGCCTCCGGAAGAAGGTGGGCTGGGAGACGAAGCTGGTCAGCGTCCACAAGGTGGGCTACCGGCTGGAGGCCGACGGATGAAGCTGAGGGTCAAGCTCTTGCTGGGGACGGTGGGGCTTTTGGCGCTGGTGCTGGGTATCTGCGCTTCGGTGCTCATCTCCGCGTCCTTTGATGCCATGATGGACAGCCAGCGGGCCTCGGCGTTGCGGACCTGGAACTCGGTGCGGACCACTATTGAGGTGGTAGGCGCCTCCGGGGCCGGGACGGGCAGCGCCGACCTCCAGCGGGCCCTCCGGGCCATGGAGAACGGCGGCCGGGCCCTCTGGGACGGCGTGGAGCTCATGGAGGGCGACAGGCGCGTCTACGGCGCGGGGGTGGACCCGGAGGCGGCGGAGTCCCAGGCGGGCAGCTGTCTCATCACCGCCTTCCGCCGGGGGGAGACCCACTATCTCCAGCTGTCCGGGACGGTGAGCGCCGGGGGGCGGGAGCTGGAGCTAAAGCTGGTCAGCGACATCACCGCCGTCTATGAGGCCCGGGCGGCCCAGCTTTCCGTGTTCCGGCGGCTGCTCTTAGCGGCGCTGGTCATCGGCGCGGCGGGGTCCTGGCTCATGGCCACGCTCCTCACCCGTCCCCTCGCGAAGCTGGGGCGCGCCTCCCGGAAGCTGGCGGCGGGGGACCTGACGAGCCGCGCGGACGTGAAAAGCGGCGACGAGCTGGAGACGCTGGCCCATGAATTCAACGCCATGGCCGACGAGCTGGAGACGAGCATGGGGAAGATGCGGGACTTCGTGGACCGGCAGACGGCCTTCATGGGGTCCTTCGCCCACGAGCTCAAGACGCCCATGACCAGCATCATCGGCTATTCCGACCTCCTGCGCCGCAGTACCCTCACCGAGGAGGAGGCACGGGAGGCCGCCAACTATATCTTCTCCGAAAGCCGCCGGCTGGAGGCGCTGTCGCTGAAGCTCCAGGACCTCATTTTGCTCAAGAAGGAGGACTTCGAGCTGACGCCTGCGGAGCCGAAGGCGCTCCTCTCCGGCGTGGTGCGGGTCATGCGGCCCGTGCTCACCCGCGCCGGGGTGACGCTGCGCTACCGGGCGGGGGAGGGGCGGTGTCTTCTGGAGCCGGACCTTGTGAAATCCCTGCTCATCAACCTTGTAGACAACGCCAGGAAGGCCATGGACAACGGCGGGGCCATTTTCATCCTCGCCGAGCTCACGGAGGAGGGGTGCCGCTTCTCCGTCACCGACAACGGACGGGGCATCCCGGAGGCGGACCTTGCGCGCATTACCGAGGCCTTTTACCGGGTGGACAAATCCCGCTCCCGGGCCCAGGGGGGCGTGGGGCTGGGGCTGGCGCTGTGCGACGAGATCGCGCGGCTCCACCACGGGTCCCTGACGATCCGCAGTGTCCTGGGGCGGGGGACCGTCATCACCGCGGAGCTGAAGGGAGGCCGGGCATGAAAAAACGCAATATCGCCGTGATCGTCCTGGTGGCGGCGCTGCTGGCGGCGGGGTTTGCCCTGCCGGAGGCGGTGCTGGCCCTCCGGGACAGGCGTTTGGAGGAGCGTCAGGAGCGGGTGGCCGTGGATACCACCCCCGTGGGGGCGCTGGCCGCCGCCCTCACCCGGGAGGACAAGCTGGGCCTCGCGGGGGCGCAGGGGACCACGGAATTCGTCCCCCTGAGCACCGGGGCGCACATGACCCAGCGGGCGGCGCAAAGGGCCGCCGAGAAGGAAATGGAGACGATCGCCAAGGCGCTCCGTATCCCCGGAGAGTGGACGTGTCAGGAGGCATATCCCATGCTGGCGGTGGGCACCGACGGCCGGTCCTTCGTGGTGTGGCGGTCGTATATCACCGCCGACGGGGTCACCGGAGAGCTCACGCTGGACGACGACACCGAGAGCGTGCTGAGCTACGCCCTCTACGGGGAGGAGGAATCCAAGCTCGATCCCACCCCGGAGGAGGCGGTGACCGAGACGGAACTTTTTGACCTGGCCCTGACGGCGCTGGAGCCCCTGGGCCTCCTGCCATATGCCGCGGAGCCGGACGGCACCGGGGGACTTGTGCTGGTGGAGGGGAGCGATTTGACCGTCAGAATTACGGTAACCGCGGGAAATTGGCCGATGCTCCGGGTCAACTGCGGATAAAAGTACAAAATATGCTGTTTTTTCCGGGAATGTCCACAAGATGTGACAAAAAATGCAAAAAAATTTTTCCATTTGCCAGTTTGATTATTTCTTGACAATCTCCCGGGGACTGTCTTATAATAGACATTACGTAAACCGGCCCTGGGGCCGGCGCACGGCGAAAAAACCTGAAAAGTGAGGGGTTTTTATGAGAAAAAAGCGCGCGCTTTCCTTACTGCTCGCGGTCTGCATGGTCATCCCCATGCTGGCGGCCAGCGGCCTGGCGGTAGGGACCGCCAGGGAGGTCTATGAAGTCAAACCCGTTAAGTCAGACTACTTTTACGAACAGCTCAACGACCGGGCCAAGGCCATCTACACGAAGCTTTTGACCGAGTTTGAGAAGGGAACGGAGTACTACGACGGCACGACGTTCATCGACCTCATCGACGTCGAGTACGGTAAGGATGCCGCCGGGGGGAAGACCGGCAAAATCATTTCTCAATCCGACATCGACAACTACATCAAGGGCAACAAGGACATCTTCAACGACTTCTGCGCCGCCAAGGACGCGCTGGACCTGGACCACTCCGAGCTTTGGTGGATGGATTCCGGGTACCTGAGCTTCCAGGTGACCCAGGACAACGGGAAGTACCACGTCCTTGTTGGGCCGGGCAGGGGCAAGACGTACCTCCTGGCCGGCCAGACCAAGGAGGACATCGCCAAGCTGGGGGACGGCATGACCGTCGCGAAGATGAACAAGGATGTGGAGGATGCCATTCAGAAGATCGTGGACAAGGCGCTCGCGGACCTCAATAAAAACGACGCCGCCAAGGATTTCTCCCAACAGGACAAGATCTCCTACCTTGTGAGCAACGTCCACGACAGCATCACCAAGGGCATCCACTACCGGTATGAGACGGAGTGCCGGCTGGACGGCAAGTACGCCAAGTACATCCGTACCCTCTACGGTATCGTCAGCCACGAGGGCGTCTGCGAGGCCTACGCCCGCACCCTCCAGGTGGCCCTGACGAAGCTGGGCATCGAGTGCGTGCTCATCCACGGCGTCCAGTCCAAGGGCACGCCGGAGGACCACATGTGGAACGCCGTGAACATCCCGGACGACGAGGGGCATGAGCATTGGTACGCGGTGGACGCCACCTGGGACGACCCGCTGGTGGCCAAATACGACGGCACCAGGGACCTCACCTTCAAAAACGGCGAGGACGGCAACGAGACGAACACCTACCTCCTGGTGGGCCAGTCCACCGTGGGCGAGTATTGGCATCCCTCGGGCTACGTGTCCACCGGCAACTTTGAGTTCAAATATCCCACCATCGAGACGGGCTCTTACTCCGGCGCCACCGTGTACGGCGACGATAGCGGCCTGAAGATCCAGTATTCCGCCGGCGCGTCCATGGAGGACAACATCCCGGCGGGCGTGTTCGCCGTGACCTATAAGGGCATGGACGCCGCCAAGGCGCGGGCAAAGGGCCTCTACTTCATGGTGAAGATGTACGACTACCACCAGGACGGCACCGCCGACGTGATGAATGAGTGGTACTACGCCGACGCCACCTTCGCACTTTCCTCGGAGAACCCGTACTTCGGCGACTACGGCGGGACGCTGCGCATCTCCACCGCCACCTGCGAGTATATTGAGATCGCCGTCACCACCCGCAAGCCCGACGGCCGTGACACCTGGGGGCTGCCGACCGACCAGAACGAGCTTACCAAAACCGACGGCGAGGCCGGCTATTTCCATGGGAGCGAGAGCGAGATCATCGCCCAGTCCGGGATGCTCTATAACGTCAACTCCAAGTACGAGGCCCCTCCCTACGTGCTGACCCAGTATCCCGCCCCCAACGGCAACGCCACGGCGGGCTATACATACCGCTTCAAGGTCATCTACGACGACCTTCTCTACCACATCCTGCCCGCGGACCAAAATGCCGCCAACGGCATCGCGACGGTCGATATCTTTGAGGACAACTACGAGCAGGCCACGAAGCAGACCGTCCAGGTGCGCTACACCACGGACCAGCAGGACCTCCACAACAACAACGCCGTGGTGTTCCACCAGGTGGTGGGCGAGCTGCCCTTCGATAAAAACCGCGACGGCGTGGTGGATATGGACGACCCTGACACCGATTTCAAGTGGATCTACGCCACGGACTCCCTCGAGGAGGGCGGCCGGGGGCTGACGGTCTGTCCCAACGCGGCGAAGCATAAAAACGGCAAGTGCGACGTGAACGACGGCTGTCCCATCGTGGGCGTGGAGTTCAACTTCCGCGCCTCCGACCAGTGGATCGACGACGTGACCCAGTACACCTTCATCCCGGAGGGCCTGGTGGGCTCCCGCTCCAACAAGTATCCCAACAACTTCTCCGTCATCGCCACGGTCCCCGGCCTGTGCCCGGCGTGCTACCGCTCCCAGGGCATCGACTGGAACCTCTGGGGCCAGCCCACGCTGCTGGACGCCCCGGAGAACCTGGACCTGAGCAGGCTCGCCAGCGCCGAGGACGATTCCGATGAGGCCAAGGCGGCTTTGGAGGCGTTCAACGACCAGATCCACCGCGACGACATCAACGGCCGGCTCATGCTGGTGGTGGAGGATAAGAGCAAGGGCGCCGGCAGCCGCGAGGACTACGAGAAGATCAACGACGCGCTCACCGGCGAGGGCGGAAAGCTTGAGGGCCAGGAGATCGCTTTCTCCTCCATCTTTGAGATCAACTTCAACCGCGTCTGCCCCATGGTGAAGCTCCAGCCCAACAAGGACCAGTCCCTGCGCGTCCAGGTGGGCTACCCCGCCGGGATCACCTATGAGACGCTGTCCGGGTACGATTTGAAGGCGTACCACTTCACCCGTTGCAGCGCGGAGAAGCCCTGCAAAAACAAAGACAAGCCGGGCCACAAGTGGGGAGACGACATTCTCAGCACCGAGCAGATCCAGCTCATCCCCACCCCCTACGGCATCGTCATCATGTGCGACGCGTTCTCTCCCTTTGAGCTGGTGGCCGTGAAGAAGGACGAAACGGCCCTCGCCGCCGCCGAGGAGGAGGCGACCTACAACGTCATCGTCGTGGCCGGCGAAAACGGCAAGGTCAAGATCGGCGGCACGGAGGCCGTGGGCGAGAAGGGCAACTGGGAGGTCCAGAACAACGGCTCCCTCAAATTCACCGTGGAGCCCGCCCCGGGCTATGTGGTGGACACTGTATCCTTCGGCGGCGACACCGAGTGCATCGCGGAGGGCGGCGAAAACGCCTATATCCTCCAGAACGTCACCGATACCGACGTGCTCAACGTCACCTTCGTGCCTCAGGAAGTGAAGAAGCAGGAGGAGGAAACCTTCGGCGAGGCCGTCGTGGCCAAGGCTTGCGCGCATCTCCATACCAGCGACCTGCAAGACGGACACACCGCCAAGCCCGCCACCTGCACGGAAGACGGCTACAAGCTGGGCACGGTCTGTGAGGACTGCCAGCAGGTCGTCACCCAGGGCCAGGTCATCCCCGCCACGGGCCACGTAAATACCGAGATCAGGACGCTCGCCAAGGCCGCCACCTGCACGGACAACGGCACCACCGCCGTGTATTACTGCAACGACTGCAAGAAGGAAATCACTACCAAGTCCGATGTCCAGGCGCTGGGCCACTCCTTCACCAAGTATGAGAAAGACGGCGCGCCTACCTGCAAGGGTCAGGCTTACACGGCCAAGTGCGACCGCGAGGGCTGCAACGAGACGGAGACGCTGTACGACGTCTCCGAGAAGGTGGAGCACAAGTTCAACCAAAAGCAGAGCGTAAAAGAAGCCACCTGCACCAGCGACCAGATCAACGTCATGAAGTGCCAGTGGTGCGAGGAGACCGAGGAAGTGCCGGTCTCCGGTACGAAAAAGGATCACCAGGTCGACCCCGAGACCGGTATTTGCGAGATGTGCAAAGAGTACGTCTGCGAAAAGGAGGGCCACAAAAAGGTAATCGATGAGGCCGTGCCCGCCACCTGTACCGAGAACGGTCTGACCGAGGGCTCCCACTGCTCCGTTTGCGGCCATGTGTTCAAGGAGCAGACCATCATTCCTGCCAAGGGGCATGACTTCCCGGCCTATGACCACAGCAAGCAGGTCGCGTGCCGCAATTGCGGCGAGCTGAGCCCCACCAAGGACCATACCCCCGAGCCGCTGGAGGCCAAGGATCCCACCTGCACCGAGCAGGGCCTCACCGCCGGCGAGAGATGCAGCGAGTGCAAGGACATTATTAAGCCCCAGACGACCATCCCCGCCCTGGGCCATGACTACGATGTGGAGCACATCACCTGGACCTGGTCCGAGGACGGCCTGAACACCGCCTCCGCCACCGTCCCCTGCAAGCGGGCCGGCTGCGGCCACAAGGAGACCTTTGTCGCGGATGTGACGAAGAAGGTGACGACGGAAGCGAGTTGCACGGAAGACGGCAGCGAGGTCTTCGAGGCTGTCGTCACCATCAACGACCAGAAATTTACCGCGACTTCCGATTCCGTGACGATCCCTGCTGTGGGCCACACCGTGGAGTTCAAGCCCAACCCCGACGCCACCTGCGTGGAGTACGGCACCGAGACCGGCATCTGCTCCGTCTGCAAAAAGGAGATCACCCGGCAGAGGACCGAGCTTCTGCCCCACAGCATCGTCCCCAACGCGGAGAAGTCCACCCCCGCCACCTGCACCACGGCCGGCAAGAACGTGGGCGACTGCGCCGTCTGCGGCCATACGGACGTGAAGGAGGAGGTCCCCGCCCTGGGTCACAGCTTCGGCGCGTACCGGACCGTCACCGAGGCCACCTGCACCGAGACGGGCCTTATGCGCGCCTCCTGCAGCCGCTGCGGCGCCACCGCGTCGCGTACCGTCCCCGCCCTGGGACATACCTTTGAAAACGGCGAGTGCACCCGCTGCGGCGCGCCCGAGGTCGAGCGGCCCACGCACCCGGTGGTCAACACCTACAAGGGCTTTGAGGATGTCACCGCCGGCGAGTGGTACGAGGAGGATCTGAAGTTCGCCGTTGAGCGCAACCTGATCCTCGGCACAAGCGCCGGCCAGTTCAGCCCCCAGGAGAACCTGACCCGCGTCCAGTGGATGATCCTGCTGGCGAGGTTCGACTTCCAGGAGGCCGGCTGGAGCGAAGACGACGTGAACGGCGAAAGCATGGCCTGGGCCGTGGAGAAGGGCATCACCGACGGCTCCGACCCCCTGGGCTCCATCACCCGCGAGCAGCTGGTCACCATGCTCTGGCGCTACTTCGACTGCCCGGACAGCGACACCGACCTGTCCGCCTACGCCGACGTCTCGGACATCCACGACTACGCCCTGACGGCCTTTAAGTGGGCCGTGGGCAAGGGCATCATCCAGGGCGTCTCCCCCACCGAGCTCGCCCCCCGCTCCACCGCCCTGCGCTGCCAGGCCGCCGTGATCTTCACGAGAGTTGTGAAGGATTTTGAACAATAACTTATACTAATATCTAATTAAAACAAGACATTTGCGACGGTCTTTTTCGCGTCATGCTGCGTCAGCCGCCTTGGGAATACACAAAGTATTCCCTGCGGCGTCTTCCTTGCCTGACGCGAAAAATCCTCGCCGCTCGGTGTCTCCTTTTAAATAGATATTAGTATTAAACTGGCTTTGAAGGCCGCGTTGCGGCCTTCAAATGCCAAGGGGGAACGTGCGAAACCCCCGGCGTGAATTCTGCGGAATTCACGCCGGGGGTTTCTGCTGTCACGCTGCGCGCGCCGCAAGCGGCACACTTGTGACAAAAGGAATTTTTTCCGACGTACATGCCGCCGGAAAAAATGGCTCGATGGGGGGAATTTTTTGCCCCTCCTAGGTCGGGGTGGCGCGAAGCGCCGGGGTGGTGCTGCGCTCCGATTTCCGGCCCCGCCGCTTTACGTTGACAAATTTCGCCTCGGGCGGTATAATGGGAGGGCGGAGGGCGCTGAAGGGCGCCGGAGCCGACAATACGACGGTCTGACCACTCTTTCCGAAAGGAGGGGGTGTGTAGATGTATTTTACATTTACCTTTCATTACCATGGATATCGGATCACCATCCAGGTCCAGGTAATAAAAGATAAAGACCGCCGCTGAAGCAGAGCGATCGGCCTTTGATCTTTGCCGTGACATTTTTGTTGCGGTGAAGATAAAACGAACTTTCTTTCTGGGTCAGACTGTCGGGTGAAGGCGTTTGGAGGCGCCCTCCCTTTTGTCTGGCTTTATTATACTCTCCCGCGCCCGGTTTGTCAAGGCGCGGGGCGAAGTTTTCGTTAAACGCGTGCCACGCCGGTGCGGCGGGCGGCGTCGGCCACGGCTTTGGCTACGGCGGGGCCCACGCGCTTGTCGAAGGCGGCGGGGATGATGTAGTCCGCGCTCAGCTCCTCGTCGGAGATAAGGCCCGCCAACGCTTCGGCGGCGGCCATTTTCATCTCCTCGTTGATGTCCGAGGCCCGCACGTCGAAGGTCCCGCGGAAGATGCCGGGGAAGGCCAGGACGTTGTTGATCTGGTTGGGGTAGTCGCTGCGGCCTGTGGCGATGACCTTCGCGCCGCCGGCGCGGGCGTCGTCGGGGAAGATCTCCGGCGTGGGGTTGGCGCAGGCGAAGATGATGGCGTCGCGGGCCATGGTCTTCACCATGTCCGTGGTCAGTGTGCCGGGGCCGGAGACACCGATGAACACGTCCGCGCCCACGATGACGTCCGCCAGCTTCCCGGTCTCGTGCCCCAGGTTCGTGACCTCAGCCATCTCGGCCTTGATCCAGTTTAAGTTCTCCCGGCCGGCGTAAATCGCCCCGGTGCGGTCGGTCATGATGATGTCGCGATACCCGGCGGAGAGGAGGAGCTTCACGATAGCCACCGCCGCCGCGCCCGCGCCGGAGGTGACGACGCGCACGTCCTCCTTCCGTTTGCCCACCACCTTGAGGGCGTTGGTGAGGCCCGCCAGGGTGATCACGGCGGTGCCGTGCTGGTCGTCGTGGAAGATGGGGATGTCGCACCGCTCCTTGAGCTTCCGCTCGATCTCAAAGCACCGGGGGGCGGAGATGTCCTCCAGATTGATGCCGCCGAAGGAGCCGGAGATGAGGGCCACGGTGTTGACGAACTCGTCCACGTCCTTGGTCTTCACGCAAAGGGGGAAGGCGTCCACGCCGCCGAAGGCTTTAAAAAGGACGCACTTGCCCTCCATGACGGGCATGCCCGCCTCGGGGCCGATGTCGCCCAGGCCCAGAACGGCGGTGCCGTCGGTGATCACGGCGCACAGGTTGTGCCGGAGGGTGAGGTCGTAGGACTTGGAGATGTCCTTCTGGATCTCCAGGCACGGCTGGGCCACGCCGGGGGTGTAGGCCAGGCTCAGGTCCTCCTTGGAGCTGACGGGGACGGCAGTCTCCACGCGAATTTTGCCCTTCCACTCACCGTGGAGGCGCAGGGACTCTTTGGCGTAATCCATGTTGGGGTCCTCCTGAAAAAACATTGATACCCACATTATAATCCCGCCGCCCCAAAATCGAAAGACGGAAACTGTCCCAAAAAAATTCCCCCTTTTCAGGGGAAATTTTATCACTGTATCTAATACCGTGGGAGGGCGGGACCGCCCAGGTCCGGCGTCCGGATAGACGCACCCACCCTGGCCGTCGCTTCGCGCGGCCGCCCCTCCCAGAGGGAGGGGTTTTGGTGCGTGCGGATCATCGGGACCGCTCTATCCTCCCACGTTCGCTGCCCCCCTGCCCCCCTCCTACGAGGAGGGGGCGAAAAAGGTTTGCGGCTGACGCCGCATTCTCGATTTGATTGCGCCGGAGGCGCAATTGAATATAAACGCGGCGAAGCCGCAACCTTTTTGAGGCTCCCTTTCGTAAAGGGAGCTGTCGAGCGAAGCGAGACTGAGGGATCGAACGTTGAGGTTTCTGAGCGGTACGATAGACGCTCCCACCCTGCCCATCGCTTCGCTCGGGCACCCCTCCCAGGTAACCCCTGATTAACTCCCCTCACAAAGGCAAAGCGGCCCGGATCGGCGGATCGTGAGGGGCGGTTTCGCTCTA